>NZ_JAGGQU010000045.1:9927-37669 GCF_018613155.1 Bacillus sp. ISL-55
CGGAGTCTCCAGTTTCTGCGTTTCTGGGCAGTTGGCTATACATTTCTATTTCGATCCGCCCATTGAAGTCAAAGAACGACTTCATTGGGCGGCTCTCCAGCGCTTGTCGGGGCTGAACGAGGCGCTTGCGCTTTTTGTTCTTATGCCTTACTTTGATCTGTATCGATATGGTCGCGCTCTGCTTCTTCAGCTGCTATTCTTAATTCCTGAAAAAATAATTGATCGTTGCATACCATGCTGTGCTGCTGTTCATTTTCCTCATTTGCATTTTTATGATTATTTTGCTTTTTCTCCATTTTTACATCCTCCTTACAACTGATTAATGATTGTTTATTACCTTTTTCCCTTTTCAACAAAATTCATGCTTCGGGTAACTTCGTTGTAAGTATTTGCTAACGATTTTAAATCATGCAAAACAAATTCATTAACTTTTGCTTACAGAGGGAAACTATTTCTACTTTACTAATGGAGGGTAACTATGGATGCACTGAAATCGGTTTACCACTTTGATAATGACCAGCAATTTCTTAAAATTGAGTTTCTAACTGCGTCAAACCAATCTCCCTGGCATGCTTATGTATTTGATGAAAATTGGAATGACATCATTACTACTGCTGCAGCCATTTCTCACACCATGGCGGATAGTATTGAATATGCTTATGAAAACTTAGGGATTCGCGGGAGGGTTGCTGTACTGGCAGACATCAGGCCCGGCGATTCACTGACAGATATGATTGATGTATCACTATTCCATCTGCAGGCATTGCTTTTCACTTCAGCAATCATCGTGAATGGTAAATATGATGAGTTAGAAAACTTTGGTTTTTCTAAAGAAAAATCGCATAGTGGTAATTCCCTGTATATTCTTTCCTCTGAAGAAATGGGCAATGATGCCTGCCGCTTTTTATAGAAGACGTAAACAAAGCCTTTACCTGATTCAGGAAGGGCTTTTTGTTCGTTATTGTGCAGGAGGAGCGTAATTAGGGAACAGCAAGTCTCTATTTCTTTTTTTCGAAAAACTCTACTGAAAAGGTTAACATCATTCCTGGTTTGGGTAGTGAGAAAGAGAGCAATTTCTATTCAGAAAGGAAGATGAGGTCTTGTCTGGCAAAATAAATGTAACAATCAACGGTGCCGAGGTGGCGGCAAAAGAAAATCAAACAATCCTTCAATACCTTTCCGATAGTTCGATTGAAGTGCCAAGTGTGTGCTACCACCCTAGCCTTGGACCAATCGAGACGTGTGATACTTGTATCGTAGAAGTGAATGGAGAAATGGTCAGGTCGTGTTCGACGATTATGAAAGATGGAGATACCATCGACACTGTTGCCCCAGATGTTAAGAAGGCACAAACAATGGCGATGGACAAGATCCTTTTTAACCATGAACTATACTGTACTGTCTGTGACTACAATAATGGGATGTGTGAGGTACATAACACAGTAAAAGAAATGAAAATAAATCACCAGAGCATCCCGTTTGATCAAAAACCTTATGAAAAAGATGAATCAAACCCTTTTTACCGTTATGATCCCGATCAATGTATTTTATGCGGGAGATGTGTTGAAGCCTGCCAGGATGTCCAGGTAACCGAGACGCTGAGAATCGACTGGGAACGTGATCGGCCTCGTGTTATTTGGGACAATGATGTACCCATCAATGAATCTTCATGTGTTTCTTGTGGTCATTGTTCAACGGTATGCCCGTGTAACGCGATGATGGAAAAAGGAATGGAAGGTGAAGCAGGCTTTTTAACAGGAATCGCCAAAGACACATTAAGGCCAATGATTGAGATCACCAAAAATGTCGAGACAGGTTACGGTTCCATCTTGGCGATTTCTGATATGGAAGCTGCGATGCGTGAATCAAGAATCAAGAAGACAAAGACTGTCTGCACATACTGCGGAGTGGGCTGCAGTTTTGATGTATGGACAAAGGGCCGTGAAATCCTGAAAGTAGAGCCACAGGTTGAAGCACCAGCAAACGGAATTTCTACATGCATAAAAGGTAAATTCGGATGGGATTTCGTTAACAGTGAAGAGCGATTGACAAAGCCGCTGATTCGTGAAGGTGACAGCTTTAGAGAAGCAGAATGGGATGAGGCATTGAATCTAATCTCCAGTAAATTCACAGAAATCAAAAATGAGCATGGACCTGATTCACTAGGCTTTATAACATCATCGAAATGTACGAATGAAGAATCTTATTTGATGCAGAAGCTGGCAAGATCGGTGATTGGAACGAATAACATCGATAATTGCTCAAGGTATTGCCAAACGCCCGCTACTGTAGGTTTGTTCAGGACTGTTGGCCATGGGGGAGATGCGGGATCCATTACAGATATCGCGATGGCTGATTTAGTCATTATCGTTGGTTCCAATACAGCAGAGGCTCATCCTGTCCTGGCAACAAGGGTGAAACGGGCCCAAAAGCTAAATGGGCAAAAGGTTATTGTTGCTGATCTGCGTGAACACGAAATGGCTGACCGAGCAGATTTGTTTATTCGTCCTAAGGCGGGCAGTGACCTGGTCTGGATTTCAGCTGTGACAAAATATATTATCGACCAGGGCTGGGCGGATGAAGAATTCCTGAACAATAAAGTCAATGGACTTTCAGAATACGTCGATAGTCTTGAAGGTTTCACTTTGGAATATGCAGAAAAAACTACAGGCCTTTCTAAAGCTACACTGATCGAGATTGCAGAGAGCATTCATAAAGCAAAAAGTGTTTGTGCATTATGGGCAATGGGAGTTACACAGCATATCGGCGGGAGCGACACTAGTACAGCGATTTCAAACCTATTGCTGATTACTGGAAATTACGGCCGTCCAGGAACGGGTGCATATCCGCTGCGTGGCCATAACAATGTCCAGGGCGCAGGCGATTTTGGCAGCAGCCCGGACTCACTGCCAGGATACCAAAAGGTAACCGATGATAAGGCACGCACGAAGTTTGAACAGGTATGGGGAACCAAGCTGCCTGCTGAACCGGGGATCAATAACCATGACATGGTTGAAGGGATGCATAACGGAACTCTAAAAGCCCTTTATGTCAAGGGTGAAGAGATGGGACTTGTGGATTCCAATATCAATCACGTCCAGGCTGGCTATGAAAAGCTCGACTTCTTTGTAGTACAGGATGTGTTCTTCTCAAGGACCGCACAATTTGCAGACGTTGTATTGCCAGCAAGCCCAAGCTTCGAAAAAGAGGGCACGTTCACAAATACTGAGCGCAGAATTCAGCGGTTGTACCAGGTATTCGATCCAGCCGGTGACTCGAAACCTGATTGGCAGATTCTGATTCAAGTCGCAAACCGCCTCGGAGCAGGCTGGGCTTACGAACACCCAGGTGAAATCATGGCAGAGGCAGCAAGCCTCATGCCAATCTACTCAGGAGTTACCTATGAACGCCTGGAAGGGTACAACAGCCTGCAATGGCCAGTACAGCCAGATGGAACGGACAGCCCTGTATTGTATTTGGATGGCTTCCCATTTCCTGATGGTAAAGCGCGCCTCTACCCGGTAAAATGGTCAATTCCGATTCAATATGGAGAGGAATATGATATCCATGTCAATAATGGACGTTTGCTTGAGCATTTCCATGAAGGGAATTTAACTTATAAGTCAGAAGGAATCACCTCTAAGACACCTGAAACATTCCTTGAGGTCTCACCAGAGCTTGCAGAAGAAAGGGGCTTGAAGGACGGAACACTCGTCAGGCTGACATCGCCGTATGGCAATGTCAAGGTAAGGTGTGTTGTTACCGACAGAGTGAAAGGAAAGGAAGTCTATTTGCCTATGAATGACCAGGGCGATGCTGCCATCAATCTCCTGACAAGCAGCTATGGTGATAAAAATACGGATACTCCAGCCTATAAAGAGACGAAGGCCAAAATGGAAATACTCCAACTTGAAGGAGTCAATCCATTACCAAGGAATAATTTCCGATACGGCAATCCACAGCCGCAAATAGGCGTCCAGGTCGAGAAAAAATGGGCACGTCCGGATTATAAATTTCCTGGAGATCATGTGAAAAAGGAGCGGACCCAGCATGGCTAAAGCAATCACTAACATCAAGCATATTCAACTGACAGAGGAACAAAAACGAAAAAGGGATCTGGATGAAATCGAGACTGCCTTGCTTGATAACAAGGATGCGATCTTACAGTCGATGGACATACTGAAGCATATGAACCAGCGCGGGGTGCTGACGCTTTTGGACGGTTTGTTCAGTGAAGGGGATAAGGTGCTGAATGTTCTTGTGAAGGCAGCGGACAAACCTGAAGCTACCAATACAATCAAGAACCTTTTGCTGATGGTTGGTGTTCTCGGTACAATCAATGTCCAACAGCTTGAACCTTTGCTGTTAAAATTGAATTCTGGTATTGCGAGAGTAGCAGAATATACTGATAGCGAGGATGGGGACAAGCTTGGATATTTTGATATAGTCCGTTCTTTGAAAGATCCGGAAATAAACCGCGCGTTATCTTTGCTCTTTGAATTCCTTAAAGGGATGGGTGAAGATACGGAGGGGCTTGAAAGAACCACTCAATTACCGGAAAATCAGGATATCCACCAGAGCCAGGATGGTACCCTGGAGGAAAAGTAGTCTACTAGGCATGCAGCAAGCATCAGCTTGCTGCATGCTTTTTAAGTTTGATTATTCGGCTTTTTGGATAAAAGTAAATTACTGTAAAGCAAAACTTCAATCAGAGAGGATGGCTGCTTTGAAACCAGTCGAAGTTAAAAGGGAGATCCTTCGTTTTGGAGAAGGCCAGGCCGAAAGATTGGAAGACAGCATCGTAACGGAATATACTGTCACCATTAAAGTGAATGGCCAGGAGTTTGTTACAATGATCTGCACTCCAGATTACATTGAAGAAATGGTAATTGGGTATCTGGCTTCAGAGGGAATCATCCGGAGGTATACAGATATAGAGGATATATGGATCCAGGAAAAAGAAGGATTTGTTCATGTGAAAACATCCAGGGTAAATCCTGTGTATAAGAATTTGCAAGGGAAGCGTCACCTGACCTCATGCTGTGGAGCAAGCAGATCGGGATTTGTGTTTGCCACAGACGCAATGACCGCAAAAAAACTGCATAAAGTGGAGACAGAAATTGAAGTAGAGGATTGTTTCAGGCTTATGGAGGAAATGCAGGATTCCGCTGAACTTTTTCAAAATACAGGGGGAGTCCATAATGCTTCTCTTTGCAATTTGTTCGGCCCGGTTGTGTCGAGGATGGATATCGGTCGCCATAATGCCCTGGATAAAATTTATGGTTATTGCTTGAAGAATGATATCCTGATTCATGATAAAATAATTGTTTTCAGTGGACGGATTTCTTCAGAAATTTTATTGAAGGTTGCCAAAATTGGCTGCCCGATTGTACTGTCCAAATCTGCTCCTACTGAGCTTGCCCTTAAGCTTGCGGACGAGTTGGGCATCACGACGATCGGCTTTATCAGACATCGTTCCCTGAATGTCTATACACACCCGGTACGTGTTGCAGAAGCAAAATTCAGAGTTCAGGAAAGCCAGGTTGAATAAACCTGGCTTATTTTAGAGAATGAAACTCTGTATCCCGAGATGCCTATGGATATATGAATGGGCCGTTGTATAAGGTGTGTAGAAGTATGGAAAAATGGAGGTGAGAACTGAAGGGGTGATAGAATGGGTGAAAAGGATTTGCAAGATATGTTCGATTGGGCAGGTCTATCAGAGATTTATGAACAACATGGCTATAAAATGTGGCTGAGCGGTCTTGAAGACAATATTGATACCGAACTATTGGATCACTTTTCGGACGCATATTCATTTGAAAGTGCCGAAACCATGTTTTATGACGAGTTTTTGTTCCACTTAAGAATTTTCAAGAATATAAGCAAGAATAATGAGCTGCCAGGCCGATTTTGGTGAGTGGAGATAGAGAAAGGCAACATTTGAGAGGAGTTGAGAATGTGAAGCCGATTACTGATCATTTACAGGAGAATCTGGACGTTATTTTTGTCGGTTTCAATCCCAGCATCCGGTCATCAGAAACGGGACATCATTACGCTAACCCAAACAATAGATTTTGGAAGATTCTTTTTGAAGCAGGTATCACGCCAAGAAAGTATGATTCTTCAGAGGATTATCAGCTGCTGGATTTAGGCTACGGGATGACGAACATAGTTGCGCGTCCGACTAAAGCAGCGGATGAGATTACAAAAGAAGAATACCAGCAAGGGAAACTTCAGTTAAGAAAAAAAATCGAGAAATTCAGTCCGAAAATCGCTTGTTTCGTTGGTAAAGGCGTTTACCAGCAATACAGCGGCAAAAAAGATATTCCATGGGGAAAACAAGATGAACCTGTCGTGGATGGTACCATTGATTTCGTTGCTCCATCCTCAAGCGGGCTAGTGAGGATGAAGATGGATGAAGTAGTGGGGATTTACAAAGAACTCCCGCTTTTGAAGGAAGAATTGAAAAGGACCTGAGGGAGGAAGAACGTTCATAATTCACTTTAAGGCTAAATGTACCCTTATGCCGTGCCCTCGCTTCCTGTAAGGGTACATATATGAGAGAAAAGCATCCTTATGTCTCGTTCTCGCCACTCATAAGGATGCTTTTCGCTCTTTTCTTACTCTGACAAGTGCATCGATAATCGGATCATATCTCTGCACTGGATGCCATGTTCGAAAATGGGTTCTTCATAATTCCTGATAAAAAAGTCATGATCTACTCCAGTGATTCTGAAGCCAACTTTTTGGTAAAGAGCCAGTTGGTTAATGCTCGAATTCCCTGTACCGATTTCAACCGTAGTATAACCTTTTTCTGCTGCAGTCCGAATTCCATGCTTGAGCAGGAGGTTGCCGATACCTTTGCCTTGGTGAGTTTCATCGACTGCCAGGTTCATAATTTCGATGATATGATTACTGACTGGAACCAGTACGATTACTCCGATTGTAACTTCGTTTTCTGATTCTACGACATAGCACAAACCTTTATCTAAATATTGTGAAACCAAATATTGAGAAGGATCAGCCAGGAGGAGCAGGTTCCAGGGTGGCTGTTCGCCGTCTTTTAACATTCTAATGTCCACTTGTTTTCCCTTTCAATATTAGTAGATAAAAAATTTTGATTAACAGATACCCAATTGCACCGCCTATTGTGTTGAGAATAATATCATCAATGTCAAAACTGCCAACCCTGGTCACAAACTGGAGGATCTCTACCGAGGTAGTCGCCAGAAAGACAGAACTGATCGTTCGCCAAAACCCCATGAACCTTTTAAACAACCAGGGAAGGAAAATTCCTAAAGGGAAAAAGGCAAGAACATTCCCGAATAAATTGGACATCCAGATACTTTGATTGATGTGCGAAGAAGCCTTAATGTAGTCTTTGATTGTTTTAAACGGGATGATGTTATATGGATTGGTGCCTGCAGAATTGATTTCATATGCAGCCTGCCTGTATGGGCTAAGGAACAGCAAAATTACGGCAATGATGATGTATAGGATGAATAATGCATAAGATATTGCCGCAATCCATTTCTTGTGTTTGAAATCTATGAGATTTAGCATAATTTCTCCTTAGGTTGATTGATATTAACACTATTAATCTACTAAAAGTATTGGTTTAAATACCGGGTATATGAAACTTTGATTTTAAAAAAAACAGCAGCCCAGTAATTAAAATAAAAACCTTACCCTAAGGCAAGGTTTGATTATTTGTATTATCATCCTGCCTAAGCAGGGCCCCTGCCGTCCGTACAGTGGTTAAGTGTCCCGCAACAAGCGAATGTCCGGCAGAGGCAGTTATATTTTAACACAACCAAGTTGGAAAAATACAATTTGAAGGTGGATACTTTTATTTTTTTTTGGAATAGTGGTATGATAACAATGATTTTACCACAAGGAGATGATTTACATGGCTAAAAAAGGATACATACAAATGCAAAATGGTGAGAAAATCGAAATCGAACTATACCCAAACGAGGCTCCTGGTACAGTTGCGAACTTTGAGAAGCTTGCAAACGAAGGCTTCTATAACGGTTTGACTTTCCACCGCGTTATTCCTGGTTTTGTTTCTCAGGGAGGATGCCCTCACGGAACAGGTACTGGTGGTCCAGGTTACACAATCAAGTGTGAAACAGAAGGAAACCCTCATAAGCACGTACCGGGTTCACTTTCGATGGCACACGCTGGAAAAGATACAGGCGGAAGCCAGTTCTTCATCGTACATGAATCACAGCCACACCTTAATGGCGTGCACACAGTATTCGGAAAAGTTACTTCTAACTTGGAAGCAGCTAAAGCAATGCGCAACGGGGACGTTATGGAAAAGGTCGTTATTACCGAAGAATAAGAACTTCTCAAGAAGAGCCTGAGGGCTCTTTTTTTTGTACTTTTTTACCCATTGAACCGAACATACGCTCTTGTTAGGATGTAGAAGAGGTTAACTGTATAAAAAAATTTAATTATAAAGTCTAACATTGAATAAATTTGACTATACTATCTAATTTATATAAAATTAGCTTAGTTAATCAAATTATAAATGTTGGGTGGAATGGCAATGGTGCCAGTTTCTGTATTCATAATGGATGTAACGAAGTCTTCTTCTGCAGATTACGGCGAGGAGCTGAGCAATTATATAGCGCAGCTTGAGAGATATATTAGAGATTGGTATGGAAATAGCGGTTCAGTTCAGGTTAAACACCGTTCTGGGGATGAAGTTATTCTTCTGTCCGAGGGATATTCATCTGCTTTTATTACAGCCTTTTATGTAAGTTTGCTTTGGAAATATGAAAAAACCCCGCCTTATTTTGGGCTCTCCTATGGCAGCCTGGATAAGAAAGTTGCGGAAATTGATATTGAAAAGTGGATCCATCCATTGGTGAAGCAGGCTAGAAAAGCCAATGACCATCTGAAAAAACAGAAGGACAGGGAATCATTCCATTTTCAAATTAATGATGTTGAGCCCAGTTCGCAGACATTAATAAATAGCATGCTCATGCTGCAGCATGTACTGAGAAAAGAGCAAACGGATGTGCAGCGGCTAGTGTGCTCGCTTTATCTCATCTACGGCAAGCAAAATGCTGTAGCTCAGCTTCTCGATCGCTCAGCTCCTACGGTCTACAGCCATTTTAAAAAGGGACATTGCGAGCAGATCTTTCGTAGTTTCCGTAATATCGTAAGTTTTTTGGATGCCTGTCAGGCGAAGGAGTTCCCGGAAATGGGAAATAACCACACGAAGACTCTTGAAGAAAGCATTAGAACAACTATTAAAAGCCAGGTGCAGGATATTTTCAGCTTCTAGATTCTGGTGAAAGGAGCAGGCATGCTTTTATTGAGTTTAATTATTGCACATTTACTAGCCGATTTTTACCTTCAGACTGATCAAATGGTGCAGGATAAGCCGAAAAATCTTAAAAAGCATATAGCTCATCATTTTCTTGTAAACACAGCTGTACTCACGGCAGGATGGCTCTTATTTTATCAGGAGAATGCCCCAGTAACGACTATCGTCTGGCCAGTTCTATTCATAACAGGTACCCACCTAATCATTGACCTGGTGAAGATTAAAATTGTGGATCAATTTACGGCACGCGAAAATTTAAATAAACTATGGTTTTTTATATTGGACCAGCTGCTGCATCTTTTCATGCTGTTGATGGCGTTGCAGTTGTTTTTTCAAAGATCGCTTGTCTCCAATGTTGATGGATTTATACAGCTTCTGTTCGAGGAAGGGCGGCATTTAGACGCTTATAGTACGATCCTTGTCATTGTGATTATTTTAATATTGGGAACAACGGTCAGCGGACATATAATACGCATCCTTCTTGGTTCTCTGCCTGGGCAGCTGTTAACCTTTGAAGGGAAATATACTTTTAAAAATGAGCTGAAGGAGCCGGCGTATCCGCAAAAAAGTAACGGTGAAAGAGGACTGTCCGAGCAATACAGCTATATGGTCTTCAACAAACACGATATGTCACGCGGGAAGCTGATTGGCTATATCGAGCGTCTTCTGGTTATTTTACTTACATACTACAGTTCGTATCCGGCAATCGCCTTTATTGTTACCGCGAAATCCATCGCCCGTTTTAAACAAATGGACGATCGTGACTGGGCGGAATACTTTCTCCTTGGTACCTTGACGTCTATGTTCATCGGTATCATGTTCGGTATTCTTTTAAGGGAAATATTAAATTAGTCTTGCTTAAAAATTAGAATTCCTAACAATTCGCACATTTAGTAGTTTTAACTCTCGTTTCCTTATTTTAAGAGGATAATAAGGATTTTTATATGCCATGCAAAAGTGTAGATAGCGGAGTGATTTGAATGAATATCATCTTATTCAATAATGATTTGCGCAGTTCCGATCATCAGCCTCTGACCGAAGCAGCCAGGGCGGGAGAGGTTTTACCGGTGTATGTAGTTGTGCCTTCACACTGGAAGGATACACCGCTTTCTGCTCGCCATTTTCAATTTGTTGTTGAAAGTCTCGAAGAGCTGTCGAAGGGAATTGCGGGAAAGGGAGGGAATCTCTTTCTTGCAATCGGTGAGATCGAGACAGTTCTGGACAAATTGCTGGATACCTATGAATATATAAATTTATTTACGCACAATGATAGCATGTTGATGGATAAAGTTAAAAAATGGACAGAACAAAATCAGCAGCTTCTTTTTTCCTATGGACTGGAACTTGAAAATATCTCAGGAAAGCATTTTAATACTCGTTTAAATTCTTATTTAAAAGAATCGGTAGCCCAAGTTCCAAATAAGATTGATGTACCGTCAAATACACCGGATTTTCTTTTCACTGATTTTAAAAAACTTCAGAATTACAGAGTAAAGGGAAATAAAATCCGCTTTGGCCAGCAAGGGGGAGAAATGAAGGCAATTGAAACGCTGGATTCTTTCCTCGAGGGGAGATTTGCAAACTACATCGAAAACCAGCAAAAGCCGCTCCCATCTTCGTTTTCATCCTCAAGACTTTCTGCTTATATAACTTGGGGGAACATATCGGTCAGGACTATTTATCAGAAAACAGGCGAAAAATTGGAAGCATGTGAGCTGGATGGAGATAAAATACAGCTTGAAGATTTTTTATCCAAGCTTGCTGCCAGGCTCAAAATTTGCAGTATGAAAATACAACAGCAGGAAGTGGGAGATGTAAACAAAATCAAAAGGGAATGGAATGAAGGTTGGTTCCAGCGCTGGCTTCAGGGCAGGACGGGAATCCCGATTATCGATGCAGCCATGAGGAGTCTGGATAAAACGGGATGGATGAACTTTTCATTGCGAGCGATGGTAACGTCTTTTATGGCTAATACTTTATTGTTGGATGAGCAACAGCTATCCGCTGCCCTGGCAGAGTTGTTTTTAGACTAAGAACCAGTTGTGCATGAATTCTATTTCCAGCAACATGCGGGAATGAAAGGGAAGATGAAGATCATCGACCCAGTTAAAGTCGGCAGGCAGCTTGATCCAGATGGCACGTTCATCCGCCGATATATCCCTGAGTTAAGCAAGCTTCCGGACGAATACATTCATGAACCGTGGGTTTCCCCTGCTTTTTATCAACTGGGCTATGAAGCACCAATGGTCGATGTGAAAAAGGCGTATAAAAATGCCAGGCTTCAAAACCAGGGCATACAGAAAAAGGGAAAGCCCGGCAGGAGAAAAGAAGAAGGGGAAACGGAGCAGCTATCCTTTGATATTTAAAGGTATTCCGCCACTTCTTTCCTCCCTTTGATATAGGTCAGAGAAACTCCTATAAGGGTTAGCACCCCACCTGCTACTGTCAGGGTCGCCGGTACTTCTCCCAACCATATCCAGGCGATCAGGAAAGAAGCAGCAGGTGTAAGGTACAAGGAACTTGCCGCTTCGGAGGCGCCGGATTTGGCTGTAATATAGGCTATAGCAAAGTAAGCAATCACCGTTGGGAATAGGCCAAGGTAAATCGCGCTCATCGTTGCTCCTAACGGGGCTTCAGCAATCTGAGATACAATTCCAGGAGAAAAGAAAGCCATGATAATGGTGGCGGCCCAAATCGTGTAGGCCGTGAAAGGGAGGGCACCATATTTATCTAAAAAATTCTTTTGAAAGACAAAGTAAAGTGATTCAGATAATGAAGCAATTAGGATAAGAATGATGCCAATACCAAGCTCAAAACCCCCGCCAGCACCAAAAGAAATCAAGAAAATTCCTGCCATACTGATGGTGGCCCCAGACCAATACCATTTCCCGGTCCGCTCCTGAAAGAACACGCTCCCTAATAATCCAATAAAAACGGGTGAAGTTGAAACAAGCAGGCTGGCAGCACCCGCGCTCACAGTTAGTTCACCAAAACTAAGCGCCGTTTGATAGACTGCGAAACCCAGAAATCCGAACAAGAATATCACAGGCCAATCTTTCAATTCCGGAAGCTTCATTTTTATTATTGCTGCGTAGCAAACAAGAGCCAATGATCCGATCAAGAGCCTTAAAAAGGACAAATGCTCAGGTGAATATCCTTCGAGGCCATGCCTAATACCTGCAAAAGCCGATCCCCATAATAAAATAACAAGCAAGTGTGAAGTCCCTATTCTAATGTTCATGTAAACCACCTCTGCTAGATACCATCCAATTTCCCCCTATAGTCTGTTTTATCTTTCAAATATACCTGGGTCTTGGTAAAATGTATCCAACCAATAAGAGTTTATTAAAACCAACCAATTTTGAATGGAGCATGGTCATGAAATCGCCTAAATACAAAGTAATAATCGATTATATTAAAGAGCAGATTACAAACGGGATTTGGCCTGTTGGCAGCAGGCTCCCAAGTCAGCGGGACCTTGCAAAGCAATTCGGTGTGAACAGAAGCACAATCGTAACAGCGCTGGATGAATTAGCCGCAGATGGGCTGGTTGAAGGTAAACTGGGAATGGGAACGGTAGTCATTAACAATACCTGGACACTTATGCGGTCCGCACCACCGATAAATTGGAATGAACAAGTGGGACTGGGCACCCATCAGGCAAGCCTGTCGACAGTACAGACAATCAATCTGGCGGAGTCCGATGAGAAGTTGATTCAGCTGAGTAAAGGAGAACTATCGAAGGATTTATTCCCATTGGAAGAAATGAGGTCAGTTTTAACTAAGGTTGGACAAGAACTGGAGCCGTTCGGCTATGAAGATCCAAAAGGAAATCCACTATTGCGGGAAGCAATTGCTAAATACCTTAATCAAAAAGGGATCATGGTCCAGGCTTCAGCTATTTTAGTCGTTTCTGGTGCTTTACAGGCTTTGCACCTTATTTCAATTGGGTTATTAGAAAGTGAGTCAACAGTTTTCCTCGAGAGCCCATCTTATTTATATTCTTTATCCACCTTCCAGTCTGCAGGCATGAAACTCCATGGCATCCCGATGGACAAGGAAGGCATCATCCCTGAGATGATAGAGGCAGCGCATCACAGTAAAAAATCAGTGTTATACTGCCATCCGAATTTCCATAATCCCACAGGAACTCTTATGGGAGAAAAACGAAGGCAGCAGCTGCTCAAACTCGCTGAGAGTGCTCAGCTTCCAATCATTGAGGATGATGTTTACGGTGATCTATGGCTAGACTCTCCTCCGCCTTCTCCCATTAAATCGCATGACAGGCACGGAAATGTTTTATATCTTGGCAGCCTGTCGAAAAGCCTGAATCCTGGACTGAGAATCGGATGGGTTGCCGGTCCGGAAGCGGTCATTGACCGGCTGGCTGACCTGAAAATGCAGACCGTCTACGGTTCCAGCTCTTTATCACAGCGTGTCGCCGCAGAATGGTTATCCAGCGGAATGTATGAGAAACATTTATTGAAGGTGAGGCAAGAATTAAAGGTACGAAGAAATGCCGCTTTGGGAGCACTGGAAAAACATTTGAGCCATTTTGCTGAATGGGACATGCCTGCTGGCGGATTTTTCATATGGGTAAAAATGAATCCGGAAATCTCGTTGCCCGATTTGTACAGGAAAGCTCTCGCGAATGGTGTGTTGATTAACCCCGGACGGATATATTCAACAAAAAAAATGCAGCACTTCAGGCTTTCGTTTGCGAATGCTCCGGTTGCAGAAATCCAAAAGGGAATCGCCATATTAGAATCGCTGATTGAAGACTGCTAGAATAGAAGAATATGAAAATACATCAAGGAGAATAAGGAATTATGAAATTAGTATCATGGAATGTGAATGGAATAAGGGCGTGTGCTCGTAAAGGTTTTTTAGATTTCTTTAAAGAAGCGGACGCAGACCTTTTTTGTATACAGGAAACGAAGCTGCAGGAAGGCCAGATCAGCCTTGAACTGGAAGGTTATCATCAATTCTGGAATTACGCAGAAAAGAAAGGCTATTCCGGAACAGCTATTTTTTCGAAACAACAGCCTCTATCAGTAAAGTATGGCATCGGCTCGGCAGAACACGATCATGAGGGGAGGGCAATCACTGTAGAGTTTGAAGGATTTTATCTCGTTAACGTCTATACTCCAAACTCCCAGCGTGATCTGGCGCGACTTGGCTATCGCCTATCCTGGGAAGACAAGCTCAGAGAGTACTTGCTTGAATTAGACAAGACTAAGCCTGTAATCCTTTGCGGTGATTTGAATGTCGCTCATAATGAGATCGATTTGAAAAATCCAAAACCAAACCGCGGCAATTCCGGATTCACCGATGAGGAACGGGGGAAGATGACAGAACTCCTCGACGGCGGTTTCGTTGATTCCTTCCGCCACCTGCATCCTGAGGCTAAGGATGTCTTCACCTGGTGGTCTTACATGAATAAAGTAAGAGAAAAGAACATTGGGTGGCGTATCGATTATTTCATTGTTTCAGAAAAATTGGCATCTGCAATCAAAGAAGCAGGAGCAGAATGCTTTGTCATGGGCAGTGATCACTGCCCTGTAACGCTAGAACTAGATTTATAAATCGACTCTATCCCCTCGAAAAATTGAGGGGATTTTTTTTACAGCTATGGTTCGGACAGCTTTTGGCTGAATTGCTTTGAAGTTGTCAGAAGTAGCTCCGGGTTCGGACAGCTTTACCTGGATTTGCTCCAAAGCTGTCCGAAGTAGCTCCAAGTTCAGACAGCTTTTGGCTGATTTCCTTCAAAGCTGTCCGAAGTAGCTCCGGGTTCGGACAACTTTACCTAGATTTGCTCCAAAGCTGTCCGTAGTAGTCCCAGGTTCAGACAGCTTTACCTAGATTTGCTCCAAAGCTGTCCGAAGTAGCCCCAGGTTCAGACAGCTTTACCTAGATTTGCTCCAAAGCTGTCCGAAGTAGCCCCAGGTTCAGACAGCTTTACCTGGATTTGCTCCAAAGCTGTCCGAAGTAGCCCTGGGTTCAGACAGCTTTACCTAGATTTGCTCCAGAGCTGTCCGAAGTAACTCCAAGTTCAGACAGCTTTTGGCTGATTTCCTTCAAAGCTGTCCGAAGTAGCTCCGGGTTCGGACAACTTTACATAGAATTCCTTCAAAGCTGTCCGAAGTAGCCCCAGGTTCAGACAGCTTTCCCTAGATTTGCTCCAAAGCTGTCCGAAGTAGCCCCAGGTTCAGACAGCTTTATCTGGATTTGCTCCAAAGCTGTCCGAAGTAGCTCCAGGTTCTGACAGCTTAACCTGGATTTGCTCCAAAGCTGTCCGAAGTAGCCCCAGGTTCAGACAGCTTTATCTGGATTTGCTCCAAAGCTGTCCGAAGTAGCCCCAGGTTCGGACAGCTTTACATAGAATTCCTTCAAAGCTGTCCGAAGTAGCCCCAGGTTCAGACAGCTTTTCTCCGATTTCCTTCAAAGCTGTCCGAAGTAGCCCCAGGTTCAGACCGCTTTACCTGGATTTGCTCCAAAGCTGTCTGAAGTATCACCCGGCTCGAACAAATTTTTCCGCCACTTCCCCAAATAGCAGTCCAAAAACGGTCTGTTAATTCAAATAACCTTTAATTTTAAGGAACAGTATGACATATTTAACGAAAAATAACCCTGTTCAACACCATGAAATCCAGCTGTTTTAATATATTCAAAGAATTATCAAAACCTTTTCTTTTGATTTTTAACTAAATGTTATATACTATAAATTAATAAGGATAACACATTAAAAAAATCCTTGATAATGTTACATATTAATTATTGGGGGTACGTTGGTGGTGAGTTCTATTAAACTAACAAAACGGCAGGAAGAAATCGTTCAAATTGTCAAGGAGGATGGCCCGATAACTGGTGAACAGATTGCTGAAAAGCTGAAGCTGACACGGGCAACTCTCCGTCCGGACTTAGCGATCCTGACGATGGCGGGCAGCCTCGAAGCAAGGCCAAGAGTCGGCTATTTTTTCAATAAGGATAAGGAGAGACTGTTTGAACCGACAGAATTTCTTAATCTTAAAGTTAATGACTATAAAGGCCATCCGATTGTCGTTCAAAAATCATCTTCTGTTTATGATGCGATTGTCCAGATGTTCCTGGAAGACGTAGGGACGCTGTATGCTGTTGATTCTGAAAGTTGCCTGGCTGGAGTCATTTCAAGGAAAGACCTGTTAAGGGCTGCAATCGGAAACAAGAATCTGGAGGATCTGCCTGTAAGCGTCATCATGACGAGGATGCCAAATATTATAACCGTGAACCCTGAAGAAACACTGGTCCAGGCTGCAAAAAAGCTTGTAACAAACAGAATAGATTCTCTCCCTGTCGTCCGAGAACTCAAGCAAAAACCCGATTCATATGAAGTCATCGGACGAATAACGAAAACAACCATTACGAAGGTATATCTAGAAATCGCAGAGCAAAAATCTGTCTAGGAAGTGAGCATATTTGGATATGAAGGAAGTTGTGTATGTGGTATCCGATTCAGTCGGGGAAACGGCGGAATTTGTAGTAAAGGCTGTGGCAACCCAATTTAACGGCGGCCAGGTTGAAATCAGAAGAAATTCTTATGTTGAGGACGAGGAAGATATTGAAGATGTTATCTTGGTTGCGAAGCAAGGACGTTCAATTATTGCATATACAATCGTCGTTCCAGCACTTAAGGCTTATCTTGATAAAAGGGCTCAAGAGGAAGGGATATATGCGGTTGATTTGCTGAATCCGCTGATGAATGCCTTTGAAAAGAAGTTTAATAAGGAGCCAAACCACCGACCGGGAATGATGCGAAAACTGGATGATGAATACTTTCGAAAGATTGAAGCGATTGAATTTGCCGTCAAATATGACGATGGCAGAGACCCGCGCGGCATTTTAAGAGCGGATATCGTACTGGTGGGTGTTTCACGGACTTCAAAAACACCATTATCGATGTACCTTGCACACAAGCGTTACAAGGTTGCCAATGTACCAATCGTTCCTGAGGTAAAACCGCCAGATGAATTATTCCAGATACCGAGGAGCAAATGTGTCGGTCTGATTATTTCGCCAGATAAACTTAACGAAATCAGGACTGAAAGGCTAAAAGCGCTAGGACTTGGTGCCAGGGCAAATTATGCAAGCTATGAACGAATCCTGGAAGAGCTGGATTATGCAGAGAAGATCATGAAACGTGTTGGCTGCCCTGTTATCAATGTTTCCAATAAGGCGATCGAAGAAACGGCAGGTTTGATACTGGATATTTTAAAAAGTGAGAGGAGTTTTGGCTGATGTCTAAATTTGTTTATCTTTTTAATGAAGGAAATAGCGGAATGAAAGAAATTCTGGGAGGTAAAGGCGCGAACCTCGCGGAAATGACACGTATCGGCTTGCCGGTACCTTTTGGTTTCACGATTTCCACTGAAGCATGTAATGCCTATTATGACGCTGACAAGACTATTCCAGCTGAAGTACAGGCGCAGGTACTCGAAGCGCTGGGAGAACTTGAAGAGAAAACAGGCAAGAAGCTCGGTAACCCTGAGAACCCGCTGTTAGTCTCTGTACGATCTGGTGCAGTGTTCTCGATGCCTGGAATGATGGATACCATTCTGAATCTTGGAATGAACGACGAAACAGTTGAAGGTATGGCAAAGCTTACGAATAATCCGAGATTTGCTTACGATTCATACCGCCGATTTATCCAGATGTTCAGTGATGTCGTCCTGGATGTCGATGTGTTCTTCTTCGAACGCTTGCTTGAAGAAACTAGAGAAGCAAAAGGTTATTCAGCTGATCCTGAAATGTCAGCAGAAGACTGGAAGGAAGTCATCGAAGGTTATAAGAATATCGTGACAAAACATACTAGAAAGCCATTCCCACAGGATCCAAAGGAACAGTTATTCCTTTCCATCAACGCTGTATTTGATTCCTGGAATAACCAGCGTGCGATTGTTTACCGCCGTCTGAATAAAATCCCTTCACACCTGGGAACAGCAGTAAATATCCAGAGTATGGTTTTCGGCAATATGGGTGATGATTCCGGAACTGGTGTTGCATTTACCCGTGACCCTTCCACTGGGGAGAGTCTACTGTACGGTGAGTACTTAATCAATGCACAGGGTGAAGATGTCGTGGCAGGCATCAGGACTCCTCAGCCTATCCAAACCTTGAAAGATGAAATGCCTGCTGTTTACCAGCAATTCGTTGAAACTTGCAATCGCCTTGAGCAGCATTATGAGGATATGCAGGATATTGAATTCACAGTAGAACGCGGGGAGCTATTCATCCTTCAGACTCGTACTGGGAAACGTACTGCACAAGCAGCCATCCGCATTGCCACAGAACTTGTTAAGGAAGGAATCATTGATAAGAAGGCGGCTCTGCTTCGCGTGGATCCAGAACAATTGGATCAGCTTCTGCACCGCCGAATTGATGAAGATTTTGAACGCAATCAACTGGCAAAAGGGTTGCCTGCCTCACCAGGTGCCGCTACCGGGAAAGTAGTATTTGATGCCGATGAGGCAGAACTGCTTGCGAATGATGGTCAAAAGGTCATTCTTGTCCGGCCAGAAACAACTCCAGATGATATCCATGGAATCATTGCCGCACAGGCTGTCGTTACGAGCCGGGGCGGAATGACAAGTCATGCTGCTGTAGTTGCGCGGGGTATGGGTAAAGCATGTATATGTGGCTGCGAAGCAATAAAAATTGATCTCCATGAAAAACAGTTCCGTGTTGGCGATGTGGTAGTAAAACATAGTGATGTCATTACAATTGACGGTGGCACCGGTGAAATCATGCTTGGCGAAATCCCTATGATCGAACCGGAGCTTTCAGAAGAGTTCCAGCTGCTTCTTTCCTGGGCTGATGAAGAACGCAAAATCGGAGTCCGTGCAAACGCAGACAACCCTGAGGATTCTGCCAAGGCCCTTGAATTCGGAGCAGGCGGCATAGGTCTTTGCCGAACTGAACACATGTTCATGGACGCAGCAAGGGTGCCAATCGTCCAGAAAATGATTCTTGCTGAAACATACGATGAGCGAAACGCAGCACTTGATGAACTTTTACCGATGCAGCAGGGGGATTTTGAAGGGATTCTTGAAGTGATGCAGGGGCTGCCTGTAACAATTCGTTTGCTGGATCCACCTTTACATGAGTTCTTGCCTGATAAAGAAGAACTTATTGTCGAGATCACCAAATTGCAAATCCTTGACCCAGAATCGAAAGAGCTTAAGGAAAAGGAAGCGTTGCTTAAGAAGGTACGCCAATTGGACGAATTCAATCCGATGCTTGGTCACCGTGGCTGCCGACTTGGCATGATTCATCCGGAAATCTATGAAATGCAGGCAAGAGCGATTTTCTATGCTGTAGCGAACTTGGCTGATAAGGGAATCGATGCACAGCCTGAAATCATGATTCCGTTAGTCGGCCATGTCAATGAGTTAAAGGAAATGCGTGAACTGGTAAACGTGGCTGCGCAGAGTATTAAAGAAGAAACAGGCAAGGATTTTGAATATACAGTGGGTACAATGATTGAGATACCGCGTGCTGCATTGACTGCAGACCAAATCGCCGAGGAAGCTGACTTCTTCTCATTTGGTACGAATGACTTGACACAGACTACTTTCGGATACAGCCGAGACGATGCTGAAGGAAAGTTCCTTCAGGCGTATATCGAACAAAAGGTCCTTCCTGAAAATCCGTTTGCAGTCCTTGATCGCGAGGGTGTGGGCAAGTTGGTCGAGACAGGAGTAGAACTTGGCCGCAAGACAAAGCCTGGACTGAAGACCGGTATATGTGGTGAGCACGGCGGTGAAAAGAGTTCGATCGAATTCTGCTACAATGCAGGACTTGACTACGTAAGTTGTTCTCCATACCGTGTTCCGCTTGCCAGACTGGCTGCTGCACAGGCGACAATCCGTCATGAGAGAAACAATGAAAAAGAGGCTGTTATTGCTAAATAACCTATGATTGGAGCGTGTACAGAAACACGCTCCTTTGTTTTTATTTCCTTATTAATAGGTAACTGATGGAAAAAAGGGTATACTATCTATATACGCAATTCCTCGGGTCTTCTGGTGTTTCCACTTACCATGAGAAGGCGTGAGACCAAACCAGAGAGGATGAGGGAAATGTTAGTAAAACTTTATCAGGCAAAAGCGGGCGATGGCAGCAAAAAAAAGGGGTTAAGGAGAACGGAATCCTATTTTGTGACGCCGGAGGATGCAGTATCTGAAGCATTTGCTTTAAAAGAAAAAATGGATTCAAGATATAAAAATGAAATAGAATGGGATTATCAAGGTGCTTTCACAGGTACCTCTGAAAAAATGAAAATCCTAAAGGGATATCTGAAGGGAAATCGGAAAACCACTCCGTTTTATCTGGAAATCCTAAGTGTCGATAACGTCGATAAAATTAAGCCGGTATCACCGATTAAACCTAAAAGTGTAACAAAGGACGACAAAAAGGTTCTAACTAAAGTCATGAAGAAGTTAAAGGTGAAGAACGCATAATAAAGCCGTTCCACTGATTTTTAGAAGAATCCTAAATGGAAGGGCGCGCACATCTCGTTGTGCGGCCTTTTATTTAGGTTCTTTTTGTACCTTTTGCCGCTTTCGGCCGAAATTCTTTTGGCGCTTGACTTAAAGCTTATATTTTACAGATCTAAGGGGTTCGGATATGAAACAAATTGAATTAATCCATCAGCAGGCAGTGGAGATCACGAAAAGTAAAATAATGGATGATATCGATAATTTCCTTGGTGAACTGGAAACCCTCCCAGAATTCAAGGAGTATTTAGAAAAAAGAAGCACATATATCAGCCAGATCTGGTTGAATGTGTGGCTGACCAAGTCTACGAATGATTTTTCAAAACGTGATAAAAAGGCTTTTTTGAGTGAGCGGGGATATGTCGTCGAAGGTGTTGACCGGAAGTTAATCAATAAGCTTTTCAGGAATGAAATGAGAGACTATCAACCCTTCAATACAAGGGAATGGGTCAAGTCTGCAATCGATGAACTCAACTGGGAGGAACATTATAATCGTGCGAGAAAGAGGTTCCTCAAAAAAGCTGAGGAAGACCGTCTGCTTGAGAAGAAGGCTGGCATAAAGGAAAGGATTTACCAGGTTGCACACTCGGTTTTGAGTGAATTCCAGGAGTCGGCGTATCTAAAAATCCGGCATGAGATGGCAAAGGAATTAAAGACAATCTTAAATGAAAATCAGAAATACAAGGATATCGACACATTCATGCTGGAAGAAAGATTGACCGTTATTGGCTCTTTCAACCCTGATGATTACAGGACGATGGCTGACTTTTTTGATGAATTGACGGGACAGATCCATCAAACAGCTAGCTGGGGCAGGTTTTATTTTGAATATGAGACCTATCAGTATCATTTTGAAAACAGTGTTTTAAAGTATTTTACAATGATAGCGGCTGAGGAGGTAATGAAACATCTTGACCAGCAAATCGTTAGCGAATATGAGGAAGTTTTTGCAGACAAGCTTTCGGTCGCTGAGACAAAAAGAATCATTAACGACTTGGCTGATGTTTATTTAGATGGTTTTCTTTTCAAGCTTCAGGAAGAGTATGTAACAGACCTGTTGTCTCTTGCTGAATTAGAATTTGAAGAACGTGCGCATCTTGCGATCTATGAAAGAGACCTTGCTGAGAGGGAACGCAGAAAGGCAGAGGAGCTGGCCGAGCTTGAACGGAAAAGGGAAGAAGAAGCTCGCATGCTTGAAGACATATTCGGCAGGGAATACAATCCTTCACTGAGAAGAAATGTTAGATATATTCTGCACATAGGTGAAACAAATACAGGGAAAACCCACCACGCTCTGGAAAGAATGAAGGATGCAAGAACTGGTTTGTATCTTGCTCCGCTTCGTCTGCTGGCTCTTGAGGTTTATGAAAAGCTAAATGCAGAGGGCGTTCCTTGCTCGCTTAAAACAGGTGAGGAAGAAAAGCCTGTGGAAGGCGCAAACCATATATCCTGCACAGTAGAAATGTTCCATGAAAAGGAATTTTATGAGGTAGTCGTAATAGATGAATCACAGATGATTGCTGATAAGGATAGAGGATTTTCCTGGTTTAAAGCCATTACAAAAGCAAATGCAGAGGAAGTCCACATCATCGGGAGCAAGAATATCAAGGAAATGATGTTGGGCCTGCTGGATGATGGGGTGGCGGAAATATATGAATACACTCGGGATATTCCTCTCCAGGTCGAGAATAAAGAGTTCAGCCTGAAGGATACCAAGAAAGGCGATGCACTTGTTTGCTTCTCACGAAAACAGGTGCTTGAGAAAGCATCGAAACTTCAGAACAACGGCCGCCAGGTAAGCATGATTTATGGAAGCATGCCGCCCGAAACCAGGAAAAAGCAAATCGACCGATTCATCAATGGAGAAACAAATGTGGTAGTGGCGACCGATGCTATTGGCATGGGTCTGAATTTGCCAATCAGAAGAATCGTCTTTTTGGAAAATGAAAAATTCGATGGTACGAGGAGAAGAAGGCTTACTTCCCAGGAGATCAAGCAAATAGCGGGACGTGCTGGCAGGAAAGGGATTTATAATGTCGGCCGGGTAGCGTTCACCTCTGATATTAGCCTGATGACAAAGCTTCTTGAGAAAGAGGACAATCCAGTAGAGACGTTTTCCATTGCTCCAACATCTGGTATTTTTGAAAGGTTCCAAAAATACCACCGCTCACTAGCTGTATTCTTTGAATTATGGGATAAGTTCGAGAGCCCTAAAGGGACGAACAAAGCTCCGCTGTCAGAAGAAAGAGAGCTTTATGAGTACATCAGGGATTCTGAAATTGAAGCGAGACTGCCAATGATGGAGCTGTATGGATTTCTTCACCTGCCTTTTTCATCAAAAGAACCTGCCCTTATTGAACAATGGCTTGAAACAATCAGAGCAATTGTCGCTGATGCAGAACTTCCAGAGCCGCCGGTCAAAACTGCATCATTGGAGGAATTGGAGCTTTCCTATAAAGCAATCGGCCTTCATTTGTTGTTTTTATATAAGCTTGGAAGAAAAACTGAGGCTGTTTACTGGGAAAGGGTTCGTACAGGCTTAAGCGACGATGTTCACGAATTTTTAAAGTCAGAAGTGAAAAATTATAAGAAGAAGTGCAGGCATTGCGGAAAAGGGATTCATGTTGATTCGCCCTACCAGATTTGTGATTCCTGCTTTTCAGCGAGAAATAGAAAAAGGATGGACAATAGAGATCGCTGGAAGTAATCAGCTGTAAGCGGGGCTTTCATTTGGAAGCCCTGATTCTTTTAGTATGGCTCTTTTCTCAAAATTTGTTGCTATTTGACTACCAAATAGGATTTTATGACCAGTTTTCTTGGTAAAGTTGACTCTTTTATGAGTAAAGGGCATGCAAACTTTATTCAGAACTGCAAAATGGACTTATATTACGTTAAAATCGGCTGTAGGATTTTAACAATTATCTTTACGAAAACAGTCTTTAGTATATAACCGCTCAATCGCCATATGATTATAGAAGGAAAAAATAAAAAGGTGTGATCAGATGGCTGTCCACGTAGTCAGGTCAGGAGATAACCTTTGGGCAATCGCCAGAACATATGGTGTATCGATCCAAAGTATTGTCGATGTCAACGGACTTCCTTCCACTAGCTTAATCATTCCTGGGCTGGCACTCTATATTCCAGATCAAGAGCCAATTACTCGCTATTATCAAGTCAAGGCTGGCGATACATTATGGAGGCTTGCTTTACAGTTCAGGACGAGTGTCAGCAGCATTGTCAATGCAAATCCGGGACTGGACCCCAACAGATTATATATTGGCCAGAACATTAATATTCCTTCACCTGTTAAGCCGCGGTTTTCTACACTTGGATTCATCGTACCTGGCGCCTCTCAAACCTTCCTTGCAGATTTGGAAAAAATGGCACCTCATCTAACTTTCATTGCAGTTGCGGCATTTTCCTTCACACAGGAAGGGTATGCTTATGTGATAGGCGATGATGGCCCAATTGTCAGCAGAAGCCAAGAATTGAATATCGTCCCCTTATTATTAATCCAAAACACCACTGCATCTGGATTCAGCAAAGAACTGGCAGGAAATGTACTGGCTTCTCCGGCTTACCGAAGGAACCTTGTTGCCAGTCTCGTGAATTTAGCAAATCAAAGAGGCTATAGTGGCATAAGTGTCGACCTGGAATTTATTCCGCCGCCGCAGAGGGAAGATTTCAATACTTTCCTCCGTGAACTGAAGGCAGCGATGGAAAATCTAATTTTACATGTAAATGTCCATGCAAAGACAGAAGATATCCCGACAAATCCAATAATCGGAGCGTATGATTATAAAACGATAGGGGAGATTGCTGACATTGTTGCGGTTATGACTATTGATTACGGATACCCGGGAGGTCCGCCTGATCCTGTTTCTCCTTTATGGTGGATAGCACTGGTTGTAAGGTATTCATTAACATTGATTCCAAGTGAAAAATTGCAAATCGGTCTTCCGCTTTACGGGCATGACAAAGTCGTTTCGACCAATCAATTTCGAGCACTCTCCGTGCTGGACGCACAAAATCTCGCTATTTCCACTGGTGCCATCATCCAGTATGATACCGCAGCCAGGTCACCGTGGTTCAGGTATTGGAAAGGTACCGAAGAGCATATCGTCTGGTTTGAGGACATCCGAAGCTATATTGAAAAGTACAGATTGATTGATTTATATCAGCTATATGGCGCAACCTATTGGCAGCTTAGTTTGAAAGCTCCGCAAAATTGGGCTTACCTTGATAAAGTGGATGTTATCAAACTGTGAACTTACCTTAAGTTTACCCAATTGTAGTATTTATTCTGAAAAGTGAATGTTATCCAGTAAGCATCTGTTTTCCAATAGAAACAGGTGCTTTTTTTATTTAATAAGGTGATTGCTCGCTTTTTTGGGGTATTAATAAGTAAATTGACTGATATAAGAGGAGGATCATAGATGAATAATTTTCTAAGGAGCGGCTTCCTGCTTGGACTGGGAGCAGCTGTTGCCGGTAAGGAAAAAGTTGATGAAACCATCATGAAGCTGGTTGAGAAAGGGAATATGACCCAGGCTGAAGCAGACACCATCTTTGACGACTTTTTCAAAAAGGGTGAATCGAAGAGCGGGGATTGGATTAAGGAATTCAAGGAGATGGCGAGAAGCCAGCTGACTGAGCTTGGTTTTGTCACAAGGGAAGAATTAGACACTGTGCAGGCACAGCTTGTTTTATTGCGGGAGGAAATTTCACAACTTCGAAACAGCGGATTAAATAAAGAAATTGACCAGGTTGAAAACAGGATGGAGAATATTCCGCCTGGATTTTCAAAAGATATTGATTAGCAGCGGGTGATGGAATGTTGAGTGACCGATTGAGACGTTTAAATAGATACAGAGAAATAGCTTCATCATTTGTAAAGTATGGATTTGGCTATGTACTGGATGAGGTGGGGCTGTTCCATGTCCTGTCATTGAAAGACCGGATTGCAGCAGACGTGAAAAATGGAAATACAAAGGAAGCTGGTTACCGTATAAGGTGCATGCTGGAGGAATTAGGGCCCGCTTTCATAAAGCTTGGCCAACTCCTCAGCATCAGGAGCGATATGCTTCCTGAAGAGATTGTTAAAGAACTGGAACTGCTTCAGGATCAAGTTCCCCCAGTGCCTGTTGATGAAATAAAAGAAAAGCTTCACCACGAGTTTGGCAGGCCTGTTGAGGAAGTCTTCACCTATTTTAATGAGGATTATACGGCAGCAGCGTCGATTGGACAAGTCCATGAAGCAGTCCTGTCAACTGGGGAATCTATCATGGTGAAGGTCCAGCGACCGGGTATTAAGCATACAGTCCATACAGACCTTGAAATTTTAAGGGATATTGCGAGATTGATTGAGCAGCGATATGACTGGGCACAATATTACAATATCACTGATATGGTCGAAGAGCTGTCTGAATCAATCCGCAGGGAACTGGATTACACAGAGGAAGCCCTGAATACGGATATGGTCCAAATGCAGTTTGAAGATTGCGAATCGATAAAGGTGCCGGTTATCTTTCCTGAATACTCAACTCCACAGATTCTCACCATGGAAAAGGTTGAAGGTATCAAGCTCAACGAACTGAATACTATTGTTATTGATTATAAGGAAAAGAGAAGGATTGCTGATTTATTGGTAAGTGCATTCATAACCCAAATTTTAAAAGAAGGTTTTTTTCACGGTGATCCGCATCCTGGTAATATCCTTTATAATCCAGAAACTCAACAGCTGATTTTCATAGACTTTGGACAGGTAGGCCGTCTGTCAGCAAGCTTGAGATATGACTCTGCATCAATGATGATGGGAATCATGCAGGAAGACACCCACCAGATTGTCAAGTCTATCTTCAGGATGGCCTATGTTCCTTCTGATATTGATGAACAGCATTTTTTTGACCGAGTAGATGGAATCAGAAAAACGGTTAAAAGGTCGTCAAAAGAAGGACTAAATCTAGGCTTGACGGTCAAGGAGTTGTTTGCTGCGGCACAGGAACATCGAATCATCCTGCCTAAGGAAATGACAATGATGGGGAAAGCGTTGATCACGATTGAAGGAATCATCTCTGAAATAGACCCAGGCCTGGATATGATCGAGTTAGCCAAGCCTTATGGTGAACAGATTATGAGGGAGAGGTACGATCCGATTAAAATGGGCAAAAGGCTTTGGAATAAAGCCGAGGACTTATCAGATACGTTCAACAATATTCCGAATCAGGTTGAAAATGTTTTGGATCAAGCTTCCAAAGGCGATTTGAAATTTGAAATCAGCTTATCGGAAATCAATCGGATTCTTCATAAATTCGACCGGATCAGCAACCAGGTTTCCTTCAGTTTGACACTGCTTGCCTTCAGTATTGTTGTTCTCGGTCTGATTGTGGGAGCTACATTTGGCAATAATACTATACTGACAAGCGTACCGGCAATTGAATTAGGGTTTATCATTGCATTCGGAATGTTTTTATGGATAATTTATTCTATATTGAAATCGGGGCGCTTTTAATTCGTAAAACAGGCAATGTTCACCATTGCCCTTTTTCTTTGTTAAGGAAAGTATAAAATTTATTTAGGTGTGGATAACTGTATGAGGTTTTCTTAATCCAGCTCCAGCGCCTAGCCCCTCGAGTCGCTTGTCTAGTGTCGCCTCCTAGAAACTCCGAAACTTCAACTCCGCCGGCAGAAGCAAAAAGCGCTTCTTTGTCGAAGTCTCCAGTTTCTGCGTTTCTGGACAGTCGGCTATACATTTCTATTTCGGTCCGCCCAATGAAGTCAAAGAACGACTTCACTGGTCGGCCCTCTGAGGCACAGGACGTGCAGACCCGTCAGCCACAGGATGTGGCGTTATAGGCGGGCAGCGCTT
>NZ_JAGGQU010000046.1 GCF_018613155.1 Bacillus sp. ISL-55
AACGTCGCAGAGAAGGAAAAAGGGTAAAAGGAAAGCCTCTGCATTACCCCAAAACTTCGCAGAGAAGGAAAAAAGGTAAAAGGAAACCTCCTGCATTACCCCAAAACGTCGCAGAGAAGGAAAAAGGGTAAAAGGAAAGCTCCTGCATTACCCCAAAATATAGCTGGGAACGGAAAAAGAGAAAAACGAAAAATATCATGTGTAATGTCGTGTATGCCTGTCTCCTACCGGTCTGAAATTTTTGTTTAACACTCTTCTAACTGCTTTGATAGGCAGTACTCCCTTACACCAATCAAAAATCAAAGCTGTAGTTAACTTCCTCTCCGGAAAAAGTAACCTTATTTCCTCGATACTTCGCATCACCGCGGAATCAATCTTTTCATGTGTTCCACAGTGGCTGCAAACGAATTCCTTCCTTTCAATTTTATCCATGAGCTGATGACACTCTTTACACATAAGCCCTTTCGCCAATTGATCATATTCGTAACTTGGAATTCGCTTATAAGGGGAGTCGGTTTGGTGCAATTGTAAAAGCTTCTCTGCAATTTTTTTATGAAGGTTTGTCAGTTTGGAATGTTTCTTGTTTAGATTTTTCATATAACGATTTAACTGGCTTGGAAAAATAATAGGTGCATCTTTAGGGGACTGGTATAGAGTGAATTCAGGGTTAATGAAGACAACGGAGGATCCAATCACAAGGCGAAAGCCTAAGCTTTCAAATAGTTGTCGAAGCAGGGAGATACTCCGTTTTAATTGGAGCAGGGGATCTTTGATTTCACTTCCATTGATTTTTTTGAGGCGTTCACCTTCGTAGTAGTAGTCACCTTCATAGTACTTTACCTCGAAAACTAGGATTGCATCTTGAATGATGATCAGAGAATCAATCTGGAAGGTTGTGCCTCCTACTTCCAGGAGCAGGTCATTCAGTGTAAGATGTTCAATTTCAAGGCTTTCCATCCATATATCAAACTTGATTTCGCCTTCAAATCCTTTCCTGAGATTAAAGTGCCTTTGTTTCTCTTTCTCGGTAAATTCCATCCGGGGTGCTAACCAGTCCAGCATTTTTAACTCATTTGATTTAACCCGTTCTTTTAAAATCATACTCCACATCCTTTCTCCTCCATTTTTAAGCAAAAGAGTTTAAATAGCCAGTGAACATTTTAAGGCAGTTTTTCTAATTAATCACCAGGACACTTATATACGATAAATGCCTGGTCCTTAGAATCAGCAAAATAAAACAGTGTGATCCGCCACGGATCACACTGATAAAAGACTTATTCGTCTGCTTCTTCGCTCTGTCTGTTCGTCTGGTAAGGCAGGGTATCCCAGAAGCTGGTATCCATTGTTTCGATAGAGTCATCAGCAATCGCTCTTACTGTAGCATCCAAAGTGGTGATGGTCTGCTTGATCAGGTAGCCGTTGCTCTTCTGGCCTAAAGCATAAGGCTCGTAATAATGGTCGGACATGCCGCGCATTTCGAATAATAGAGTCGAGATATCATAGCGGACAGCCGCACCGTTACGTCCAATGTTGGCACCTTCCCCGCCGCTATATTTGCCGATATGGCCCCAGCCAGTATCTTCAAGCGCATTGTATACGACGGCACCAAGCTTCTTGGAGCCTTCCAGCACATCTGGCTTCACGTCAGGGTTCGTTGGGTAGAGAATCGATCCAGAAACAAGTTCACCTTCTGTTTCGCTGAGCGTGCCCTGGTGATGAAGGTCAATCATGTAATCGATTTCATATTTTTCAAAAACATTCTCGTGTAGTGCGCGTGCTTCTGGTTCCATCTCGCTAGTTGCCTTTGCGTGCTCACGATTTAAATCTACGTAGTTTGCGTTGTAGCGGGTAAGGTGGCGGTCGCCATCAGCGTGGTAATCTTCAAGTGAGAAGTCGACATCGCCCATTGCTCCGTCCGCATTCAGCATCGGAATGACAAGGATGTTCACATTATCAAGTACATCACTAGTTTTACCAGTGCCTAAATGCTTGATGAATTCTAGTGCACCCTCAGTTGTCAGCTGCTCGTTTCCATGCTGCTGCGTTAAAAACAGGATGGTTGGATTATCCGGGTTGGAAATATACTTAGCCATATGAATATCACGGCCTTTGACGGTCTGCCCGATCACTTCCAGCTCCATTGCCTCCTGTTTGGCATCCTGAGTCTTCAGGTAATCCACTAAACTTTCATATGTATGCAAAATCGATGTTTGTACGGATCCATTTCCGGCACCCGGTCCATTCCCGACAGCACCAGTAGGCAGGGCCACCGCAGTCACCGCGCCAAGAGCCATCATGCTTGATAAAGAAACCAATAGAACCTTCTTTTTCAAATTCATCGTCATTCCTCCTATAAACTAGATTCACTATACATGTTACTGAATTTTTAAAAAACATTTAATAGAGTAAGATGCCTATTTATTAGACAAATTTCGAGCCTCGAAATAAGTAAAAATGATAGAGTTTTAAAAAGTGAAAACGGGGTTTGATAGGTAAAAAGTAAGTAGTTAGGCGAAATAAGCAGGAATCGCTATAATAAACATAACTAGAACTGAGTAAGGAGACACAGTAATGGCAGCAATCTTAATTGTCGATGATGATCCTAATATCTTATTTTTGGTAAAAAGCCAGCTTCAGGGAGCAGGCCATGTTGTTTACCAGGCTCAGGATGGTACCGCGGCTTTGAAAATAGTGAATGAAACTGTCATCGATTTGGCGGTAGTGGATGTGATGATGCCCGGAATGGACGGGTATGAGCTGACAAAGCAAATCCGGGAACTGCATGATATCCCGGTGATCATGCTGACGGCGAAGGGGCAGATTGAGGACAAGGAGCAGGGATTCCTTTCAGGCACGGATGACTATATCGTAAAGCCATTCGACCCAAAGGAGCTGATTTTCAGGATCAACGCATTATTCCGGCGCTATCAGAAGCGGAGCAATCTGCTGATCACCATCGGCAATGTAACGATCAACCAGCAAAACTTCGAGGTCCAGGTGGGTGATAAGACACTGATTTTGCCTCTGAAGGAGTTTGAGCTTCTCTCTTATATGGCAGCGAAGCCGAATCAGGTGTTTACGAGGAATCAATTGATCGAGGAAATCTGGGGCCTTGATTTTTCAGGGGATGAACGTACGCTGAACGTCCATGTCAAAAGGCTTCGGGACCGGTTCTCCGAGCTGACCGAGGACTTCACGATCAAGACGATCCGCGGCGTTGGTTATTTGGTCGAGGTACAAAGCAAATGAAATCCATCTATTCAAAATTTGTGATAGCGACCATAGCCATTATCCTGACGAGCACGCTGCTTGGATTTTTGATAGCCAATACCTACTATCATCAGCTGGTGAAACCATTGAACGACGAGAAGAATGTCAATGTTGCGGAGAATCTTTCAAGTTACATAGAGAGCCAGGAGAATATCGAGCTTGAAAACTATCTCGAAAGTGCCGCATCGATGGGTTACCAAATCTACGCAGTCAATGTAAGTGGCTACGAACAATACTTTGGGGCACCTTTCAAAAACCCAAACCTTCAGAAGAGAGCCATAGATTCGGTATTGAGTGGGGAAATCTACCACGGTATGCGAGACTACCCGATGGAAACGTTCGTCACTGGCTTTTTCGCCAATGAGCTCCGAAATACGGTAGGTGTGCCCTTCACCTTTAATAATGATCGATATGCACTATTCATCCGGCCTGACATTAAGCTTTTGTTCAGTGAAGTCCATGTGCTGATGGGCTGGATGATTTTGATTATGTTCATTATTAGTGTCCTTCTTGTACTGATAGCTTCAAAGTATCTTGTAAAACCGATCACAAAGCTGACATCCGCAACAAAAAAGATCCAGACGGGGAATTTTGATATCAATCTGGACATCAGCCGGAAGGATGAACTCGGTGTCCTGGCCAGAAGCTTTGAGGAAATGAGTTTGAGGCTCAGCCAGCTTGATCAGATGAGGAGAGAATTCGTCTCAAATGTATCGCATGACTTCCAATCTCCGTTACTAAATATCCAGGGCTACACCCAGCTGCTGGGCAAAGAGGATTTGAAGCAGGAAGAAAAGGCCCATTATATCCATGTGATCCAACAGGAAACGAATCGGCTGTCACTACTGACAAAGCAGCTGCTGTTACTGACATCCCTGGAAAAAGAAGAGTTTATCTTCAAGCCGGCTGCTTTCAATTTAGGCACCCAAATGAAGGAACTCATCCAAAAATATGTATGGCAGCTGAATGAGAAGGGGATTGCCCTCTCCTTTCATTTGCCTGACGTCATCTTCCATGGCGATGGAAACCTTCTTCATAATGCCTGGGAGAATCTTTTGTCAAATGCGATCAAATACAATAAGGAAAACGGAGAGATCGAAATCACCCTTCATGAAGAAAACGACCTGGTAAAAATCATCTTTAAGGACACCGGAATCGGGATGTCCCCGGATGAGGTCGAGCGGATATTTGACCGTTTTTACCGTGCTGATCCATCGAGATCAAAGGAAATTGAGGGCACCGGCCTGGGCCTGTCTATTGTAGACAGGATTATAAAGCTGCACCATGGAACCATCACTGTAAACAGCGAGCCAGGCAAAGGTTCTGAATTCGTTGTGCTCCTGCCTAAAGCACCGCCCCATTTGTAATATCCAGTTCACCTTCTGTTCACTTTCGATTCTTATAATGAGAATCGTAAGTAAACAGAAGGTTTTTTTATAGAGGGGGATTTTTAATGAAGGGTAAAAATTTGGCACTGCTTCGATTTTCAGCAGTGTTTTCAGTAGTCGGGGCGGTGCTTGGGGCTCATATGGCGGGTGCGGGTTCGTATGCGTTCCGTCCGATCCATGCCCATATCCTGGTTGTCGGGTGGCTAACGTTGTTTGCCTGGGCAGTTTATTATGAGGTATTCACGATCACGTCGAAAAAATTGGCTTCGTGGCACACATGGACAGCGATCATTGGCACGACAGGATTGACAGCAGGTATGTGGGTCCATAACCTGAAGCCGTTTGATTTACCAGAGGCTTTTTCACTCATCCTTTATATTGGTGGAGGGGTGACATTGCTTGTCAGCTTTATCCTCTTCCTGGTGTCGACATTCTTTATCGAAGGCTGATTTCGAAAGATTGTAGCCTTATCGAAAGAAGTTAAAGAGGGGGAGAGGGAAGAATGAAGTGGGCAAGGAAATTAACGGCTTTTTCGGGCAGCCAAAAAGGCTCGAAAGGAATCGTGGCCATTTGGGTCCTGGCAGCATTGTTGCTAGGCTGGCTTGCTCCAAGTGCGAGTGATTATGCGACAAGCATCAATGAGTCCGGGCTTCCTGAAGATTCCGTTTCACTGAAAGCAGATGAGAAAATCAATGAGCATTTTCCGGATGACGAGGGGATTCCCGCACTGCTCGTTTTTAATAAAAAGGGAGAATTCACCGGGAATGATTTTGCGATCATTGACCAGGTCAGCAAAAAGCTGACGGAGGCGGAGTTAGAGGGTGTCAAGGCGGTAGTGCCGTTTCATCAGATGACGCCGCAGGCAAAAGCATCTTTTTTATCAGAAAACCATACGACACTTATTTTGCCAGTATCACTGAATGAAAATCTCGAACGCAGCACAATCAATGACACTATTAAAAAGATAGGGCAGCTTGCCAAAAAAGAGTTGAAAGGGCAGGAGGAGGTTAAGCTGGCCATCACCGGTCCAGCGGGGATTGTCGCCGATATGATCGGCATATTCGCCCGGGCGGATATCGTGCTTTTGCTGGGCACAGTCGGATTGATCTTTATCCTGTTGATTCTGATTTACCGTTCGCCGCTGTTGGCGCTGGTCCCGCTATTGGGAGCAGGACTTGTTTATGAAGTGGTCAATAAAAGTATTGGGATATTAGGTTCTGCCGGGATGGAAATCGAGACACAATCGACCTCGATTATGTCGATCCTGTTATTTGCGGCACTGACCGATTATTCGCTTTTCATCGTGGCGCGTTTTAAAGAAGAGCTAAAAAAAGCGGGAAACAAATTCACAGCAATGAAGCGGGCGATGGAGGAAGTCACTGAACCGATTCTCTTCAGCGGCGGGACCGTACTCGCGGCCATGCTTGTGTTGTTCGCTGCCATTTTTGAGCCATATCGCAACTTTGCGCCTGTTTTCTCGATTGCATTAGTATTGATTCTCCTTGGCGGGTTGACGTTGCTGCCGGCTCTTTATGTGCTATTTGGCAGGAAGGCGTTCTGGCCGTCTCTTCCGAAAGTGGACGACCAGGCACCTGCTAAAGCGGGCATCTGGTCCAGACTGTGAGATATCGTTGTAAAAAATCCAGTGAAGAGTGGGGTCTTCGTGCTCATTCCTCTTGTGGCAATTGCCTTGAATACGGTCAATATCACATATTCATTCAATCTTATCAAATCATTTCCTGATGACATCCAGTCAAGGCAGGGATATGAGATCCTGGAGAAGAACTTCTCGCCGGGTGAGCTGGCACCGACAACCCTGATCGTTGAAGGTGACAGTGAAATCGTAAAAGAAGAACTGCAAGCCTTAAGGGGTGAGCTCCTTGATATGGCAGGGGTTGAACAGGTGAATCCTGATTTCGCCCTGCATGCTGATTCTTATTTTTCCAAAGATAAAAATGCAGCAAAGCTGGAGATCGTTTTTGCCGGCAATCCTTATGACCAAAAGACATTCGATCAGTTGAATGAAATCCGTATTCAGGAAGGAGAGCTGAAGAAAGGTGCTGGCCTTGAAGGAGCAAACTTCTACTATGCTGGTGAAACCGCTAAGCAGGCGGAAGTCCGCGAAGTGAATGACCGCGATACTTGGGTGGTCGTCCTGTTAACGACCGTTGTCATCATGGTCCTGCTTGGTGTGCAGACAAAATCCATGATCGCTCCCATCTATATGATGGCAACAATCATCCTGTCTTATTTTACAGCGCTGGGAGCCGGATCATTCATCTTTGACCAGTTCTTCGGCTATTCCGAAATCAGTTACCGGATTCCGTTATACACGTACATCTTCCTGGTGGCACTTGGTGTGGACTATAACATCATGCTCATTTCGAGGATAAAAGAGGAAGCAAGGAAACAACCGATTAAAGAGGCGATCAGTCTCGGCTTATCCCATACAGGTGGAGTCATTTCATCAGCAGGAGTCATTCTTGCCGCAACATTCGCCGTCCTGATCACCCAGCCAATCATGGAGCTGTTCATGTTCGGGTTCACCGTCGCGATCGGCGTCTTGATTGATACATTCCTGATTCGTACAATTCTAGTACCAGCGATTATGGTCAAGCTGGGAAGATACAGCCTTTGGCCTCACAAAGTAAAATAGAAACAAAAAAAGCGTGCTCAGCTGTGGCACGCTTTTTAGTGGGGGCATTAATTACTCTCTAGTTCTTCCTCGAAATAAAATGTGCTTGGGTATTCCTTCACAGTGTATGAATATCTTTTCATGTTTTTTACGTATTGGGACTTCATGATTGTCACTGTTTCGCCGGTTTCCTTGATATTGACCGATTGACCTGTTTTATAAATGTTGCTTGCGCTTTTCAATTAGCCACGCCCTTTCATGTTCTTTTAATTATACCACATTTTCTGATCCACTTTTATTAATCCATTATGGACTTTTGAATGATTTTTTATAAAACCCTGTTTTTAGAAAATTCCTAAATGCTTGCACTATCTTATCAATTCTGTTATTCTTAGGAAGAATTATTTTTGTTCGGTATGCAAGGAAAGAACATGCACTGCTTGATTCGCCTGGATATCACTGAGACAAGAATAGTAACAAATTGTGTGGATATCACACTAGGAGGCAACAAAAATGGAAAACGGTAAAGTAAAATGGTTTAACGCAGAAAAAGGTTTCGGATTCATCGAGCGCGAAGGTGGAGAAGACGTATTCGTACACTTCTCAGCTATCCAAGGCGAAGGCTTCAAGACTCTTGAAGAAGGCCAAGAAGTTTCTTTCGACGTTGAGCAAGGTGCTCGTGGACCACAAGCAGCTAACGTTACAAAACTATAATAACGGATTAGCCCATACAAACAAGCTCTGAGTCATCAGAGCTTGTTTTTTTATGTTCATATATATATTTGAATATTAAAAAAACCCCACTCCAATTGAGTGGGGTTTAATGCGGTAAAGCAATGGTTGTTCTTATTATAGCATAAGTATTACAGACACTGTGAAAAAAGTTTTCGGATTATAAACTTTGTTGGTTATATCCACAATATATCGACCCCTTTAGTTCCCTTCAAATATTTGAGACCAGCAATAAACTTCAGGAATACGACAGCAATCCTTTGTAATAGACATAATCATGCAATTTTATCAAAAATATCTGAATTTTCCATTGAAGTATCCATAATGGGAGTAGATAATAATGGTGTAGGCATATATTCATATTCTGGAGAATCCTGGGGGATACAATGGTAGAGTTTATAAAAGATTTGATCCTGCATTTTTCAATTATATTATCGCTCGGCTTCATGTATAACTTTCTATGGATGCAGAAGCGCCCGGTATATAAGAAACAAGTCTTTAAAATGGCCATTTTAGCAGCGCTATTAATGACAATGGCGTTGCCTGTAAGATTCCATGGTGGCATGGAATTCGACTTGAAGCTGATTCCAGTCTTCATTGCCTTTTTTTATCTAAGCAGGACCGATAGCTTTTTGCTTGTGGCTGTCCTGTTGTTATTGCAGGGATTTGTGGGGATGGACAAGCTCCCGGTCACGGCTGTCAATTATATTGTCATATTAATTTTATTTTTTTCAGTTGAAAAATTATATAAGAACACAACTGTTACCAGAAAAATTGCGCTCGGCCTTTTTGTGTACGGCATGATCACAACGACAAGACTTGCGGCAATGATCAACGCCGGCAAAGCGGAGGACTACCTTTATTTGCTTGTATTTTCACTCGTCTCTTTCGCTGCGCTCTCGGTAACTATTTATATTATTGAAATCACCAACCTGCAGCTAAAACTGATGCATGAGCTTCACAAAGCTGAGAAATTTTCAGCAATCAGCCAGCTCGCAGCCTCGGTTGCCCATGAAATCCGCAATCCGATGACCACGATCAGAGGCTTCATGCAGGTGCTCCAGGGAGAACGTAATTTGAATGATAACCAGAATCTCTTCATCACAATATCCCTTCAGGAGCTGGATCGCACCCAGACCATCATTGATAATTTCCTCTCGCTGGCAAAACCAAATACAGGGAGCATGGCGAAAATTGATTTGAGTGAACTTTTAACAGAAACGATTGATTTCATGAGATCCTATTCTCATCTCGCCAATACGGAATTGGTGGAGGCGATCGATAAGAATCTTTGCATCAAAGGTGATGCTCATGAAATCAGACAGGTTTTTATCAATATTTTAAAAAATGGAATTGAAGCTATGCCTTCCGGCGGAAGCATCTACATCATCGCCAAGGTCGACAAGAATAACGTAAGAATCCAGTTCCGGGATGAAGGCGTCGGGATGAACAAAGAGCAGCTCAACAGACTTGGCCATCCTTATTACTCCACGAAGGAAAAAGGAACAGGCCTCGGCATGATGATTTCCTTTGATATTATTCAAAGAATGAAAGGCAGAATCAATGTAGATAGTGCAGAAGGAAAAGGCACCACATTCACGATTCTCCTGCCATGTGAGTAATGGAATACTTTTCTGATAGGCGGAGGGCTCTATCGGCCAAACGGAAGGCGAACGCGTGGGAAAATGTCCGATAGAGGGGCTCTATCGGCCAAACAGAAGGCGAACGCGCGGGAAAATGTCCGATAGAGGGGCTCTATCGGCCAAACAGAAGGCGAACGCGCGGAAAAGTGTCCGATAGAAGGGCTCTATCGGCCAAACGGAAGGTGAACGCGGGGAAAAGTGTCCGATAGAAAGGCTCTATCGGCCAAACAGAAGACGAACGCGGTGGAAAGTGTCCGATAGAAAGGCTCTATCGGCCAAACAGAAGACGAACGCGCGAGAAAATGTCCGATAGAAGGGCTCTATCGGCCAAACGGAAGGCTTACGCGTGGAAAAGTGTCCGATAGAGAACCTACTGTACAGACGGAAGCCAGAAAACGAGATTGTAAATGAAAGAGAAGGCAGATATGACGGTCTTCTCTTTTTGTATAGGTTCATAAGTTTACGAGAAATTTGTCGGAGTTAAGCAGTCGCCTTCGCTTTTCTGGTTGTCTAGCTGCGGCTCCTAACTCCTCGAGACGCTTGTCTAGTGTTGCCTCCTAGAAACGCCGAAACTTCAACTCCGCCGGCAGAAGCAAAAAGCGCTTCTTTGTCGGAGTCTCCAGTTTCTTCGTTTCTGGACAGTCGGCTATACATTTCAATTTCGGTCCTGCCAATGAAGTCAAAGAGCGACTTCACTGTCAGGCACTCCGAGGCACACGATGTGCTAGACCCGCCAGCCACAGGACGTGGCGTTATAGGCGGGCAGCGCTTGTCGGAGTTAAGCAGTCGCCTCCGCTTTTCTAGTTTGGAAGTATTTTTTAGTGCGTCGAAATACAATCTTAAGCTATAATAATTTTTAAAAGATTCCTATAATTGTTTTTGCGGGAAAGGGGAAGAGAAGCATGGCTGATTTTAATACTTACTTTTTAATGAATGCTGATGAGGTCATTTTATATGTAAAAGAAAAGACCGCTTTCTTTGATAAAGATGCTGAATTGAGCTGCACTGAAATTGGGGATGGCAATTTGAATTATGTCTTCCGGGTGATTGATGAGCAATCGGGAAAGTCATTGATTGTTAAACAGGCTGGTGATACTGCGAGGATTTCCGATGAGTTCAAGCTTTCCACAAACCGGATCAGGATTGAATCCAATGTGCTGAAGCTTCAAGGTGAACTGGCACCAGGTTTGGTCCCGGATGTCTATCTGTTTGATGATGTGATGAATTGCTGCGTGATGGAGGATCTTTCTGATCATACTATCCTCCGTACAGCGCTTAATGAAGGCCGTATTTTTCCAAAGCTTGCCGATGACATGACGACTTTCATGGTCAATACGCTTCTGCTCACTTCGGATGTGGTCATGGAGCATAAAGCGAAAAAAGCGCTTGTCCAGGATTATATCAACCCTGAATTGTGCGAAATTTCGGAGGACCTTGTATACTCTGAACCTTTCACTGACCATAACAGCCGAAATGACTTGTTCCCACCCAACAAAGAGTGGATTGAAGAGAATATATACGGAGATGATCAACTCCGCTTTGAGGCTGCGAAGCTTAAGTTTGCTTTCATGACCAATGCTCAGGCGCTTGTGCATGGGGATTTGCATTCGGGTTCTGTTTTCGTAAAAGATGATTCGACAAAAGTGATCGATCCTGAATTCGCGTTTTACGGGCCGATGGGTTATGACGTTGGCAACGTGGTTGCGAACCTGATGTTTGCATGGTCACGCGCACATGTAATTAATGCTGATGAGAAGTATGTTTCCTGGCTTGAGGAGACGATTGAAGATACGGTAAACCTTTTTGCTGAAAAATTCCTGGCAAGCTGGAATGAAAATGTCACGGAGGTCATGGCAAAGGAGCAGGGCTTCGACCGCTGGTACTTGGATTCTGTTCTTAAGGATACGGCATCGGTAACCGGTATGGAGATGATCCGCCGTATTGCCGGCCTGGCGAAGGTCAAGGATTTGACGACAATTGCAGACGAAAAGCAGCGTGTAACAGCAGAGAGAATCTGCCTGTCTGCAGCGAAGCAGTTCATCTTGGAATCAGGCGGCTTCAAAACGGGCGAACAATTTTTAAAAGTATTAAAGGATTCAGCTTCAAGCCATAATATGCGATAATAGGACGTTCCCTATCTAGATTTTTAGAGAAAGAGAGGCGCATCGTATGTTGCTTCTGGAAGAACGGATGAAAGTCGTAGAATACGGCAAGAAAATCATTTCTAGCGGCCTGACAAAAGGAACAGGTGGAAATATCAGCATTTTCAATCGAGAGAAGCAGCTGGTTGCCATCAGTCCGAGCGGAATCGATTATTTCGAAACCAAGCCTGAGGATGTTGTCATCATTAATTTGGATGGCGAAATCGTCGATGGCGAGAAAAAGCCGTCGAGTGAGCTTGACATGCATTTGATTTTTTACCAGCGCCGCGAAGATTTAAACGCGCTTGTCCACACCCACTCGCCCTATGCAAAAACGATAGCCACACTTGGCTGGGACATTCCGCCGATCACTTATTTGGTGGCGTTTGCCGGTCCGAATGTAAGGTGCGCTCCCTATGCCACATTTGGAACGAAGGAGCTTGCCGAAAAGGCATTTGAAGGCATGGTGGATAGAAGAGCTGTGCTGTTGGCGAACCACGGTATGATTGCCGGTGCCCATAACATCGAAACAGCATTTACAGTCGCTGAGGAAATCGAGTTCAGCGCTCAGATTTATTATCAGGCGAAAGCGATTGGCGAGCCAACAGAACTTACTGAAGAAGAAATGGCAGTTCTGTTCAGGAAATTTGAAAGTTACGGCCAGAGATGATGACCCTCTATTTTGAGGGTTTTTCTTTTTTTGTCTGGGACTCTGAAACAACCTCCTCTTGCCTTTAGTCGGCCTGATAAGTTTTCGGTCCATTTTATAGTTAACTGTCAGCTATATTTCATAAAAGGGAATCACAAAGTCACCAGATTATGCTATGATTATGAAAAGAAAAAAATGGACTTAATGGATAGTTTTACTAGAGGGGGACAGGCTGGCTATGAGAGCAAGGACAAGGAAGAGTGAACCTTTTTCATTTGATAAACTGAAGGATTTTTTCACTACTGTGATTCTGCATCTTAGTTTTTATGCCTTCATCGTGTTTCTCGTAGTTTTTTTCATTGATAATTTTAGCTAAATACATAAAACAAAACACAGCTGCCGTGATTGGCAGCTGTGTTTTATTCTATTATGGATTGAACGGATTGTCGTGGTTATGCGGATCCATAGGATTATGGTTTCTGTTTTGGTTCGGATTGTTCAAGTTTGGACCAGTTCCAGGGTTCTGGTTCGGATTGTTCAGGTTTGGACCAGTTCCAGGGTTCTGGTTCAGGTTATTCAAGTTTGGCGGTGTTGCCGGATTCGGGTTGGTAGGGCTGTTTTTTTTCATTTTCTGCTGTTGAACCGCCGCTTGGTCAATGCTGGTTTTTTCGATTTTTTCATCGAACTTGGTCAGGTATTTCGATGCGAAGTTCTTGCCGCCCAGACCGAATGCCAAGCCGAATGCGAGCGCCAGCCCTCCAAGTGTCAGGATGAACGCCGCGTTCACGATTGCTGGTGCTACTCCAAGCTGGTCAAGTGCCATGAAGACCGCAATGGTGATGATCGCATATTTTGCGACAGTTGCCAGCACATTTGAAGAGTCCCCTTGCAGGATGCTGCTGAGTACTTTCTTTGCAAGGCCGCCGAGCCATAGGCCGACACCAAGGATAACAATCGCTGCAATCACATGAGGCAGATAAGCAATGACGCCTCGTGCCAGGTCGACGAAGAAATCAAGGTTTACTACATTCAATGCTTCAGCTACAAATAGCAGGACGACGATGACCTGGACGATATAGCCGACAATTTCCGATAAGCTTAATGAGTTAGGACGCTTTGCTGCGCCACCTACAATTACTCCTTTAAAATAGGAGTCGAAACCAATTCTTCTTAATAAATCAGCAGTGAATTTCTTCAGCCATTTACCAAGCCATAGGCCGATCATGACAAGAATGATGGCCACGACGATATTTGGAATCATCGTCAGGATGTCATTCAACATTGCGATGGCTGGTTCAGATATTCCATCGACATCAAGTCGCTCGAGAGCGGCGATGACAGTCGGGATTAATATCAAGACGAAAGCAACAGTGCCGATCACGCGTGAAAGGCTAGTGCCTTCAAATAAGCGGGAAAGCCCGAAACGCTGGACTAAGGTTTCAGTGCCAATGCTCTGTAAAAAGTTCGTCAGGATATCACGAACAATTTTAGCAACAAAGTAACCGACTAAAAGAATCAGCGCTGCTGCAAAAAGTTTAGGAATGAAGGAAAGGATCCCTGCGATCATGTTTTCGAAAGGCTCTGAAACGCCATGCAGGTTCAGTGCGGACAATACGGCCGGCAATGCCATCAGCAAGACAAGATAGAAAACGATGTTCGCGACTTTATCAACTGCACTCGTCGTCTGAGAATTGTCGTCCGTAAGCTTGTACTTGCTTAATTTTTCATGGACACCTAGCGTCTTGCCGCCCTTCTGGATCAGGAATTTCAAGCCTGAAGCAATCAGCCAGGCAAATAATAGAATCAATCCTGCTTTCAGGATATTAGGAATCGCTGCGGCAATCGTAGAGAACATTCCGACGAGCGGCTCCGTTAAAACATATAAATCTAAAATATTCAGGAACATGATGAAGACAAATACTAGAATTAAAATATAGACAATTTTGCTGATGATTTTTTCAGCTGAGTACTTTTTATTGTTCACATTCGAAAAAAGCTTGTTATCAAGACTTGTCTTTTGAAGCCCCTTGTAAACTGCTTTTTCTATCAATTTTGCAACAAGCCATCCGACGAGCAGGACTGCAAGCGCAATCAGCACATTTGGGAGTTTGCCAAGAATGCTGTCCCAGCCATTATAAAAATTATTGTTCAAACCTCTCACTCCTTATTTAAATTGGACTTTCAAAGCGAGCTGCGGATGTGTATGGATAAGAACTAGAACTAGTGCAGCATCAACCTGTGAAAAAAGTACTTAGTTAGCTAGCAAGCATACTTTAATCTACCCAAATATTGTCTGTGTAAACAAAGCAGAGAATCTTGTCTTATGAGGAAGAGATGTTTTGGAAAATCGATATTAAAAGAGAGAGTAAAGGGATTGTTGCTGGTATTTTAATGATGTCTTCAATTATTAGCGATTGATTTGAGAGGGGCATTTAATAAAAAAAACCGGGCAATCGCCCGGTTATGCTTTCTTTGATCTTTTTAAATACGCGTAAATCAGGTATCCGACAATCACGACAACTCCTAAAATGATCGTGAGCATCGCGAAGTTTTCTTCAATGAATGGCATTGCTTTGTCACCTAGAGCAACGATGATCGCTGCTTCAAGGAAGAAGCGCAGGCCTCGTCCAATGATGGACCAGATGATTAATGTTGGAATCTTCACATTGGAGATTCCGGAAAAAATCGTGAACACTTTGTATGGGATTGGAGTGAATCCAGCTATTAAAATCGCCATCGCGCCGTACTTATTGAAGTACCCTTCTACTAGGGCGATTTTTTCTTCTTTTATAAAATAGCGCAGAATTGGTCGGCCAACTTTTTTACCAATGTACCAGCCAAGCAGGGCACCGATTACAGAACCTGCTGTTGTAATGAAGGCATACCAGAGTGCCTTGTCAGGATTGGCAATACCCATTGGGATCATCAAGACATCAGGCGGAATCGGGAAAAAGGAAGATTCCAGGAAAGACACGAAGAATAGTCCCCAGGAACCAAATTCAAGCAGCCATTCTTCAAACGCATGTATCCATTCAGACATGAAACAGTATCTCCTTTAAGTTGTTATAGGAAGGCCGCAAAATGAGCCTAGTAAAAAGTATACCATGTTTAATTCTGCGAGAGCCAACTATTTCAGTAATGCGTTACTCGGGCGGGTTATAATCAGCCGCAGGTAAAAGATAAGTCAGCGATTATTAATTTTTAGGCTAAAAGTGGTACTCTATTAAGGAACTCGATAAAAAGAGAGGGTTGTCTATGGAATATATACTCTATTTGCTGCTGGGCGGCTTGATCAGTGTTTTGTCCGGCTTTTTCGGGGTGGGCGGAGGTTTTATCCTGACGCCTATATTACTGCTGATCGGCTTTTCGCCGCTTGAGGCAATCACAACCAGCTTATTTTTCACGGTGGGTACATCGATTTCGGGGATTACCGCACATATTCGCATGAAAAATATCCTCTGGAAAGAGGGGCTGATCATGGGTTTGAGCGGAATTGCCGCGACACAGTTGGCACGGCCGATGGTGTATTCCCTGGAGGCTAGGGGCTGGGATAATATTGTCATTCCATTCCTCTATATTGTGCTGCTTGCTTATTTTGCGATAAAAATGGTTCGCCAGGGCAGGAAGAAAGACGAAGAGACCTCTGCACCTGCCGATTTTTCGCTGCCAAAACTGTTGGCTTTTGGCTTTTTCGGCGGCTTTGTCTCGGCAACGCTAGGCGTGGGAGGCGGGTTCATCATCGTGCCGCTGATCATCACATCGCTGGGCTTCAATCCGAAAAAGGCAGTCGGAACGAGTCTATTTGCGGTGCTGCTCATTGTCTCAGTAGGGTTTGTCTCCTACGCAATCAATACGGATATCAATTACTTTATTGGTCTTATGCTAATAGCCGGTGCACTGGTAGGCTCCCAGTTTGGCGCAAGAATGACTTCCTATTTTGAAAACAAGGAAATGAACGCGCTGCTTGGGGTCCTGTATCTTGTCACGCTGGCAGGAGCTGTCCTGAAGCTTTTTGACCTGAATAAAACCGGCCTGGTGATCATGGGAATGTTCATCGTCTACTTTTTTACAATGTCTATCAGCAAAATAAAGACAAAACGGGCAAAGGAAAAAGGCTGACTGCTCAGCCTTTTTTCTATTTATGCCTCAGATGTAACAGGGTGCATAATGAAGGGAGGGATCTCAAGTCCGGTTCTCTTTTTAACAAAAAATGCCCCATCTCTCTTAAAAGGCTCATGTTGAAATAAGAAATCACCTTGGTCGGGTGTGAAGTGGAATTTAATTATATCTGTGTCTCCAAAGGATGAAATAATGTCCTTCATGTTTACAGTTGCGGTGCTGATTACATCATACAGGTGGACGGTCCTGTTTTCTCTCGTGAAAATCAAAATAGAATCTGCTTCTGCATGGCAGTATAGGTGGTCGGTAAATACATTAAGAATATGGTACATCGTAATCCCGGCGGAATTGGCAGTCGCAAAGGTGTTGGAAACCGGAACTCTGGTATAGACGGATCTTTCAATCATCTCAAGATCCTCAGGAATCCTCAGTTTCCTTAATGGCAGCGGATCTGTCCCGATCAAAACTTTCGTCGCGTATTGATGTTCTTCAACTTGTTCAAACCCGAATTTCGGATAAAAGTCGAGCACACTGTCATTGGCGAACAGGTACATAAAATCATACTTTCCCTGATATACGTTCAAAACATGGTTCATCAGGCTTGCTGACAGGCCTTTGTTCCGATACTGCGGATGGGTCATGACGGTGCCGATCTGCAGTGCTTTATAGCTTTTTCCTTCAATAATAAAGTCGAGTTCGTTTACCGATACATTGGCAACGATCTTGTCGCCATCTGCATAGGAGAATGGGATGTATCGCTCTCCCCAATATCCATGTTCATGCCAGCTTTCAAAATCAATCCCGAAAACATCAAGTGCCAGCTGCATGAAGCTTTTTCTCAAAGCCTTATTCTCACGGTAATGGCTTACTATCTTCATATATCAAAACTCCTGTCATTCGAGGCAAACATATATGTTTTATGATGGAACCGGATACCGTAAATCAAACCGATTGCGAGCATATTGCCCATAAGCGAGCTGCCGCCGTAACTGATGAATGGCAGCGGAATCCCGGTAATCGGCAGCAGCTGGATCGTCATCCCGATATTCTGGAAGACGTGAAAGGTGATCATGCTGATGACACCCGCGCTGATGTAGGTATTGAATGGGTCATTCGTATCCAGTGCGGTTTTTGTCAAATGGTAGATTAGCAGGAAGTAAAGGCCGATGACAAAACTGCCGCCCGCAAAGCCAAATTCCTCGCCAATCACACTGAAGATGAAGTCCGTATGACTTTCGGGAATGTAGACTTCACTGCCGTTCAAGCCTTTTCCCGTCAGCATTCCTGATCCAATTGCACTGAGCGATTTTAATAGATGGTATCCATATTCGGGGTAGCTGTCAGGGTCAAGCCAAGCATAAATGCGCCCGAACTGATACGTCTTTACCCCGAGGTATTCTTTAAGGATTTCCGGCTTCCAGATCACGAGATACAATATGCCTGCCCCAAGTGCCGCACCTCCGCCATAAAGCGGCAGGATGATTTTCCAGGTGATACCTGAAACAAGGATGATTCCTGTGAAAATTGCAAGCACGACGAGAGAGGTTCCCAGGTCTGGCTGCAGCATGATCATTCCAAGTGGCAAGGCAGTGATGAAGCCAAGCTTGATGAAAAGCAGGAAGTCAGTTTGAAGTGTCTTTCGTGAATGTTTTTTATGGTGGGCATAGATCGTGCTGCTAAGGGCAAGAATCAGAAAGACTTTCATGAATTCAGAAGGCTGGATGGAACCGAACGGCTCGATGAAAAACCAGCTTTTTGCACCATTCCTTTCCTCGGCTATGCTGGAGGGAGCTAAAAACAGGAAGATGAGCAGGAAGACTCCGAAGCCGTACAAATACCAGCTGAGCTTGCGGTACTGTTCGCTGTCGAACATCATGACGACACCGATGATCCCCGACCCAACGACGTACCAAAAGATTTGTTTGTATAAAAAGTTCTGTCCAACATACTGGCCTGTTCTCTGAGCGCTGTATATCGCAAGGCAGCTTGTCAGAAAGAACAAGAATAAAAAGAGCGTCAATGTCCAATCAAACCGGTCAAATTTTTTATTAGGCTTTTCCATTTGCTACACCCTGTCTCAATCCGTTTTTACAATATTATGCTAGCAGAGTTGAATTATCCTTACAATCCCTTCTCAGGTAACATTTTCCGATGCAATTAATAGACGAATGAAAAGGGAGAATAGTTTCTATATGATAGGGATTCTTTTAACATGTTAGTGCGATAATAATTATGTTTTTGAAGAGTAAGAATAAGATATTTTCATGTGTTTTTGTTAGAATGGAAGAAGTGTTAATTGTACGGAGCAAGAGTGTCGCTGGCAATCATGCAGCTGAGAATTTTCCGGGAGGTTGTGCTTTTGAAAAAGAACCATCCTTATAGCAGGGATTTACTATATGTCCATTTGAACGAGCGGGATCAGTACGTGCTCTCGCATGGTATGGAATTCCATGAATTTGCGCGGGTCTTGTCAGATTCTCTTAACCATCTGCTGCTGTTGAAGCATCGCTATGAGGATGGTGAGTTCAATAGACATACCTTATTTGAATATGTACCTGAAGACAGCGTCGAAAAGTTGGTCGCCGCAAACGTCCATGCATATGGGGATTTTTGCTGGATTGATTTTGAGGAAGTGGAAGCACTGAATGTGCTGACGGCCCAGGAGATTGCCGAGCTTCTTTATCTAGGCCATATCAAGCATCATCTGAAGCAGCCGTTTTATAACCAGCTCGATAATCGATTTGTTTACCTTTCCCATGAGGATGGCTGGTTCAACAAAATATATTACCGCAACTTCAATGATTTTTTCCGGATGCTCGGAACGGTCCTTTCTGGCAAGCTCGGGGAAATGAAACCGGAAAAAACACTGCTCGGCATCAGGAAAAAGAAGTCCTACCCAGCCGTCAGCAAGGAGATCCTGAAATCGTTGACGCCAGCATTAAAAGAAGGGGCGGTTTTTTCGCTGAAAAACATCCAGCAAAACCGCAACAGAATTGAAATACCGATTTGGATTATCGGAGATTTTGCCAACATGGATGACATGCATGATGAATATAAAGAAGCAAGCCGCAGCAATCCAGATGGCAGGCTTGTCTTTGATAAAAAAGTAAAAGAATGGAGTCTGCTTGCCCAATAAAAGTCGAAAAAAATTTTTTGGAGCAATTTTTGGCAAAACGTGTATAATGGGATTTAGCGGAAAATTACATATCGAAATGAACAGGTGTCTTTTTAAACAAGACTTAATAGGGAAGTTGGTGAAAATCCAACGCGGTCCCGCCACTGTAAATGGGAGCAAGCTGCAACATGCCACTGTACAAATGTATGGGAAGGCGCAGCGAGCATTGACCATGAGCCAGGAGACCTGCCTGTCCATTGCACCAGCAAACCTACGAGGATAGGGAGGTGCCGACAGGCTCTATGTCTTTTTATGATAAAGTACATTTGCTTACTCGGACATCTCCCCTTCAGGTGGAGATGTTTTTTATTTTATTAATAGCTTTGTTGAAGGCCAATGCTGGTTTTAACAGCCTGATTTAACGAAGCTGATCAAAAAATTGGAGGAGAAGCAAATGAAAAAAATATTATTGTTGATGATGGCAGCTGCCATGATCCTGGTTGGCTGTGGTACTGAAGCACAGCCTGAAAAGAATGAAGGCGAAAAAACTGCACAGGAGCAAAAGCCGGGTTTCCCCGTCACTGTAAAAGATGCGCTTGATGAAGAAGTAGTCATTGAAGAAAAGCCAGAAAAGATCATCTCTCTTATTCCGAGCAATACCGAGATCGTTTACGCGCTCGATAGCGGTGATGCGATTGTCGGTGTCACGGATTTCGACAATTATCCAGAAGAAGCAATGTCGAAGGAAAAAATCGGCGGGATGGAATTCAATATTGAGAAAATGATTTCACTGAAACCAGACCTTGTTCTTGCTCCAGGATCAACTGCCGACACTGTAAAAGAAGGTCTTCAGCAATTGAAGGACGCAGGAATTGCTGTTGTGGTTGTGAACGATGCGCAGTCATTTGAAGAAGTGTACCAATCAATTGAAATGATTGGCCAGGCAATCGGCGAGCCGGAAAAGGCAGATGAGCTTGTAGACTCAATGAAAAACAGTTTTGCAGAATTGAAGAAAAAAGCAGAGGCAATTAAACCAGAAGAGCAGAAGTCAGTATTTGTCGAGGTCTCTCCTGCACCGGAAATCTACACAGCCGGCAAAAATACTTTCATTAATGAAATGCTTGAGTTAATTGGTGCCAAGAATGCAGCCGGCGATATGGATGGCTGGCCGAAGGTTGATCCGGAAGCAATCGTCGAGCGTAATCCCGATGTTATTGTGACAACCTATGGTTATTACACAGAAAAGCCGATCGAACAGGTTCTTGCCCGAGCAGGCTGGAATAATGTAAAAGCGGTCAACGACCAGCAGGTATTCGATGTCCACTCTGACCTCGTAACCCGTTCTGGCCCAAGGCTCGCTGAAGGAGCAGAGGAGCTTGCAAAAGCCATTTATCCGGATGTTTTTAAATAAAAAAGGATTTGCATATATCGTTTCAACAGCATTTTTAATCATTTCGATGCTGTTGGGCATATCGATCGGAACGGTTTCCATCCCTGTACCCGCTATTATTGAAATCATTGGTGCTGAGGTTTTCCGCTTTCAGGGACAGGGAATCGATTCGATGCATGAAAGCATAGTCATGGACATCAGGCTGCCTCGCGTTTTGCTGGCAGGACTCGTCGGCGCCTCGCTTGCCATTGCCGGTGCCGCGTTCCAGGGACTGCTCCGCAACCCTCTGGCAGACCCTTATACACTGGGGATATCATCAGGAGCTTCGATCGGAGCGGTCATCACACTGTTTTTTGGACTCTCATTGCCTCTGGTTGGTGCATTCACCTTGCCGGTGCTGAGTATTCTGTTCGCATTCGCAACCGTGTTATTTGTGCTGTTTTTTGCCCGGAGAGTCGACAGGCTGCTCAGGGTAGAGACGATTATATTGACGGGAATCATTTTAAGTTCATTTCTTGGGTCATTCATTTCATTGATGATTGCCCTGTCCGGCGAGGAACTGCGGCAAATCATTGGCTGGCTGCTTGGCAGCGTGTCGATGCGCGGCTGGGAATACATCAAAATAATACTTCCTTTCTTTATTATTGGTTTGGTGATTTTGCTTGCTAATACCAGGGAGTTAAATGCAATGTCCTTCGGTGAGGAACGGGCGCAGCACCTTGGTGTCAATGTCGAGCGCCGCAAGCTGCTGATCTTATTGTCTGGTTCTCTTTTGACAGGTTCAGCAGTTGCGGTTTCAGGGACGATCGGCTTCGTCGGCCTCGTCATCCCGCATCTGACAAGGACCGTCTGGGGGCCGGACCATCGTCATTTACTGCCGCTATCCGTTTTGATTGGCAGCGGCTTCCTGATTCTTGCCGACCTTGTATCGAGGACAATCATCGCGCCATCAGAATTGCCGATTGGCGTGATCACAGCCTTGATCGGAGCTCCGGTTTTTGCATGGATTTTAATGAGAAATCGTAAGGAAAGAAGTGCTGGCCGATGATTACAGTCAAGAGTTTGAAAGGCGGATATGCAGGCGGAGAGGTGTTGAAGGGAATCTCCTTTGACGTTTGCAAGGGGGAATTGTTTGGAATCCTAGGCCCCAATGGCAGCGGAAAAACAACGCTTTTAAAAATGATCAGCGGAGCTCTAGATTTTAGAGAAGGCTCTATCGACGTGGATGGGCGTCCGTTGACACAATACTCGCCAAAGCATCTTGCAAGGATGATGGCCGTCCTGCCTCAGCACGGAGAACAGGCCTTTCCTTATTCGGTAAAAGAAACCGTTTCACTCGGGCGCTATGCACACCAGAAAGGCTGGTTCAATAGCTGGTGTGATGAGGATGAACAGATTGTCCAGAAGGTGATGGAACAGACAGGAATAACTCGCCTCCAGGATAAATCGATCGTGGAATTATCCGGCGGTGAAAAGCAGCGGGTATTTCTCGCGCAGGCGCTGGCTCAACAGCCCAGGATCCTCCTTCTTGATGAGCCGACGAATCACCTTGACCTCAGCTTTCAAAAGGAACTGCTCGACTTGCTGAAAAAGTGGGCAGCGGAAGAGGAATTGACGGTGGTCTCGATTTTTCATGACTTGAATTTGGCTTCATTATATTGTGACAGGCTGCTGTTGATGGAAAACGGGGAAGTCTTGATAGTTGACACTCCTGCTGAGGTTTTAAAGGAAGAACGAATTAAAAAGGTATATAAAACCCAGATCAAAAACCATCCGCATCCGGAAATTGCCAAGCCGCAAATGCTGCTGGTTCCCGAAGCGGATGGTGGTCATGAGGTTAATTTTATACTAGACGGCAGATTTCTCGAGTTAGGACAAGACAGGATTGTCCTGCAGTCACCGGTGAAATTGAGGACGATGTCTTCCGGAATCACCGGTGCCGGGATTGGCTGGCACAGTTCGTTCGTACACCGGGTTGTTCTGATGGAATATGACTGCAGCGACCATAAGGCGGAAATGGCAGAGTACTTGCAGGAAAATGGCTTTCTGCCTAGCGAGACGGTTGGGATGATGACAGCTGTTCCTGCAGAGACAGCATCATACCGCCTCTTTGCTGCTGACGGCCTTTCCATTTTCATCATTGTCTCTGCCGGGAATACCCAGCGTGACAGACCCCGGAATATCAATACATGGCTGTTCATTAATGGCAGGATTTCAGAGGAAGCTTTTATCCAGAGCGCAATGACCGCAGCAGAAGCGAAAATAAGCGTTTTGAATGAGCTTGAGGGAAGCGGGGCTCGCATTTCTGGACAGTCAGCTGGCATTTCGACAGACAGCATATGCATCGCCGCAACTCAGCAGGGGGAGCCGATTGCCTATGCAGGCACAGCCACCCCGCTCGGCAAGCTGATCAGTGAAGGAATTTATACCTGTACGAAGGAAGCGATATTGAAGTACAGAGCCAGTAAAGCTGCATTCAAGCATTAAATGAAGGAATTGCATCATTGAGTCTCGAATTCTTGTTTTAGAGGTGATGATGATGGAATTGAAAATGGGTTATGTGATTTTATATGTGGCTGATCTGGAAAAAACAAAGCATTTTTACGGTGAGCTGCTTGGCCTTAACCTTCGAAATGAATTTGGCACTTATATTGAGTACGAAACCGGCAATACCGTGCTATCGATGAATACAAGGGAAAGCGGCCGCGAGATTACTAATCTGCCGATTCCAGATGAAGTCAGGAAAGAACAAACCTTCGAGCTCGGATTTGTAACAGAGGACGTCCCGGGCGCAGTAGAAAAACTGCGAGCCGCTGGAGTCCCAATCCTGCTCGAGCCAACCGAAAAACCATGGGGCCAGGTCGTCGCCTATGCCGCCGATCCGGATGGGCACTACATAGAAATCTGTACCCCGATTGGGTAAAACAAAGTCCTGCAGCTTAATGAGCTGCAGGACTTTGTTTTGTAATTGATGTCATTAAGCCCGGGTGGAGCTGAAACTAAAGAAAAGTTTCCATGTAAGCTTAAATGAGGCAGGAATCGCTGAAAAGGTCTCTATAGAAAGATTCTATAAGCCCGATTGAGGTTAAAACCCACGAAAAGGACCTATAGAAAGATTCTATAAGCCCGAATGAGGTTAAAATTCTCGAAAAGGTCCTATAGAAAAGTTCTATAAGCCCAAAAGAGGTTGAAATCCACGAAAAGGTCCTATAGAAAAGTTCTATAAGCCCAAAAGAGGTTAAAATTCTCTAAAAGGTCCTATAGAAAAATTCTATAAGCCCAAAAGAGGTTGAAATCCACGAAAAGGTCCTATAGAAAAGTTCTATAAGCCCAAAGAGGTTAAAATTCTCGAAAAGGACCTATAGAAAAGTTCTATAAGCCCGAATGAGGTAAAAATCCACGAAAAGGTCCTATAGAAAGAATCTATAAGCCCAAAAGAGGTTAAAACCCACGAAAAGGTCCTATAGAAAAGTTCTATAAGCCCGAATGAGGTGAAAACCCACAGAAAGGTCCTATAGAAAAGTTCTATAAGCCCGAATGAGGTTAAAACCCACGAAAAGGTCTTATAGAAAGATTCTATAAGACCAAATGAGGTTAAAACCCACGAAAAGGTCCTATAGAAAAGTTCTATAAGCCCGAATGAGGTTGAAACCCTCAAAAAGGTCCTATAGAAAAATTCTATAAGCCCGAATGAGGTTGAAACCCTCAGAAACGTTCTATAGAAGCACTTTCTCCTATACACAATCCTGGGTCAAGCTCAAAACAAATCTAAGCAGCTTCCTTCACTGGTTTATTTGCAAGTAATGATGCAGTGATGCCTAAAATCGGAAGGATGATGGTCATCAGGAGAATTTCCTCATAACCGCCGAAATAATCGTAGGCGAGTCCGAATGGCAATGGCCCTAACGCTGAACCGAGCACAGTGACGGTCATTGCTGAACCTTTGATACTGCCAAGCGATTTTCGTCCGAAAAAGCTCGGCCAGACGTAGTTTAGTGTTATTCGCTCAAATCCTCCGCTGATTCCCCAGAATACCCCGAAAGCGATTGCGATGGCGGGTTTGTCAGCTGCCAGCAAAATGAGAATGAAAAGGATCTCCCCTGCGAAAATGCCTGCAAGCACATACTGCACTTTTACCCGGTCGAGGAGAGGGCCTGCTATCAATGTGACGGGGAAACCAATCAAAGCCATCAAGCTTAATACAAGAGCGGCTATTCCTGGTGAAATCCCATTCGACTTAAAAATAGATATTAGGTGAAACGTCAGTCCGGTGTTGACGAGAGACGGAATACCCACGCAAAAAAGCAAAAGCCAGTATGCGCGTGTTTTGCTCGCTTCCTGGACCGTCCAGTTCACCTCTTCAATAGGCTTGGTGATTCTGTTAGATTCAGTCGTATTATTTATCCAATCAGGCTTGATTCCATCAGGATGCTCACCGATGTCCTCAGGCTTGTTCCTGATCAAAAAATAAGCCAATGGCACGAAGACCACGAGAAGCAGGATTCCCCAAAGCATCCATGAGAAGCTCCAGCCCCAGTTGGCAACAAGCCAGGCATTCAATGGGGGAAATACAGCAGAGCTGGCAAAGCCGCCGATTGCCATGAAGCTCATCGCTTTTCCGCGTTTCGTTATGAACCACTGAGGGACCAAGGTATTTGGGATCAACGTCATTGAACCCTGACCGAGAATCCTGATCAGGAAAAAGCCGATGAACAGCATCGCTGTGTTAACAACCATACTGTTCCAGAAGCTGGCCAGCGCCAGCCCAATGCCAACAATAACTGACATTTTTCGTTGTCCCCATTTATCAACGAAGCGACCGACAAAGAACATGCAAATCCCTGCAGCAAGTGTTGCAAGTGAATAAACCGCCGATACATGCGAACGGCTCCAGCCGAAATCTTTTATGTAAGAGTCTATAAAGACAGATACCGAGTATGTTTGCCCTGGACCTGAAAAAAACACGCCAAGACCGGCAATAAATACGATAACCCAGCCGTAATAAAAATTAGTTTTGAATGGTGCTGATAGTCCTGATGTCTTCATGTAAAAACCTCCCAGACCATCATATCAAAATCTAGCATTAAAAAGCTTGCAGGAAGAAAGGGTGGAAATACATTTTTACATTTTAAGGTTTTTACCATACATATATGAAAAACAGAGATATCAGTCGATATTTGAAGGAATACCAAATTAATAGCGCTTACAATGGCGGTTGCTCGTTTTTGTAAATGTGTTATGATAAATCCTGTTTTTATCGGACCCGGCTTGCTTGAGAGTAGGAAGCCACCAAAAATATTAAGGGGTGTTTATTTGAATACTAGTACAATTAAAGAACAATGGTTTGGCAACGTCAAAGGAGATGTCCTTGCGGGAATCGTCGTTGCGCTTGCTTTGATTCCTGAAGCGATTGCCTTTTCGATTATTGCTGGCGTTGACCCAATGGTAGGACTTTACGCTTCATTTGCGATTGCTGTGACAATCGCGATTGTCGGCGGCCGTCCTGGCATGATTTCAGCAGCGACCGGTGCGATGGCGCTTCTGATGGTGACGCTTGTTGCAGACCATGGTTTACAATATTTATTGGCAGCTACGATTTTGACAGGAGTCCTGCAGATTCTGTTTGGTGTGTTTAAATTAGCGAGGTTCATGAAGTTCATTCCGCGTTCCGTTATGATTGGCTTCGTAAACGCACTTGCGATTTTGATTTTCATGGCACAGCTGGAGCAGTTTGTAGACGCAACATGGGTAATGTATACAATGGTGGCGGGTGCACTTGCGATCATTTATCTTTTGCCGCGTGTTACGAAAGCAGTTCCGTCACCACTTGTAGCAATTATTGTTATTACATTAGTTGCAATCATGACCAACAGTGGTGTTAAGACGGTTGGTGATATGGGTACACTGACATCTGCATTGCCGATGTTCCTGATCCCGGATATTCCGCTCAACCTTGAAACACTAAAAATTATTTTCCCATACTCATTGGCTTTGGCTGTTGTCGGCCTGCTTGAATCTTTGCTGACGGCTCAAATTGTCGATGATATGACTGATTCTAATAGTGATAAAAATAAAGAAAGCCGCGGCCAGGGGATTGCGAACATCGTTGCCGGATTCTTCGGCGGCATGGCTGGCTGCGCAATGATCGGACAATCCGTTATCAACGTTAAATCTGGCGGCCGAGGAAGATTGTCTGCTTTAGTAGCGGGTGTGTTCCTGATGTTCCTGATCCTTGTTCTGGGAAATGTCGTTGTACAGATACCAATGGCTGCCCTAGTTGGCGTCATGTTCATGGTGGCAATTGGAACGTTTGACTGGTCTTCCATTAAAGGAATGGCCAAAACCCCGGTTACAGATTCAATCGTAATGGTTGTCACAACTGTCACAACAGTAGTTACCCATGACCTTTCTAAAGGTGTATTTGCTGGTATCATCTTAAGTGCAATTTTCTTCGTAGCGAAAATTTCAAAGGTGAAAATCACTTCAACATTTGATGTTGCAGCTGACCGCCGCACATATTTTGTAACTGGACAGGTATTCTTCGCATCTGTTACTGACTTAATCGAAGCATTTGATTTAAAAGAAACAGCAAAAGAAGTCGTAATCGACCTGACACATGCCCATGTCTGGGATGATTCAGCCGTTGCGGCAATCGATAAGATTGTCATCAAATTGAGGGAGAATGGCACAGTGGTCCGTTTGCACGGATTGAATGCTCCAAGTTCTCATTTGATTGACAAGCTAGCTGTCCACAAACAGGAAGGCGCAAAGCTCTCCGGACACTAAAATGTAATAATTATTTTCAGAAAGCGCGTTGACGAATCAGCGTGCTTTCTTTATATATTAGATAATGGAAATTAATGTAGGGGGAATAAGATGTTTAATAGAATCTTGTTAGCTTCTGATGGATCTGACCATTCAGTGCGCGCGGCAAAAAAAGCAGTAGAATTAGCGAAACTTACCGGTGATAGTGAAATAACAGTAGTTTATGTTGTTGATGGACAGACTTCCAAGGAAGACGTCCTTCACAATACAGATCGAACAGTAGTCGAGGAGAAAAGAAAAATCCGCCTCCAGCCGGTAACAAACATGCTTGAAGAAGCAGGCTTGAACTTTAGGTTTGAGAAATTGCTCGGTGAACCAGGACCGGCAATTGTCGACTATGCCAACAAAAATCAATTTGATGTTGTCGTCCTCGGCAGCAGGGGCTTGAATGGCCTGCAGGAAATGGTTCTTGGCAGCGTCAGCCACAAAGTCGCAAAGCGTGTAAAAGCACCTGTTCTCATTGTGAAATAAGCTAGCTAACTATAATCAGCAGTCAGATCATTTTAATGATCTGACTGCTTTTTTCGGTTTCTAATCCGATATGGCTTTGAATGGCCTTTTAAAAGCAGTTTCACTCATGCGCAGTTTTGTAAATCAGTTCATATGGCAGTTGATTGAATGGCCATTTAAAAACAGCTTCACTCATTCACAGAATTATAAATCAGTTCATATGGTAATTTAGGCGCTGAATCTGGTTGATTGCCTATAAGTGACTTTGAAAGGGAAATTATTCAGCAGATGTAAACTTTTAACTCTCTGACAGGTTTCATGCTGTTAAAACAGGAAATAGTATAGCTGGAGAGCAAATATTAAAAATTGATAACAATTCCTTAATTAAAAAATAAAGTGGTAAAATAATAAACGGATTGAATTTCATTGGAGGTCTATTTTTATGAAGACAAGAATCGGGCTGCTCTACGGCGGCAAATCGGCTGAACATAAAGTATCAATGCAGACAGCTTTGGCTGTGACGAAAGCATTGGATTTTGAAAAATTCGAGATTTATCCTATATACATAACGGAGGAGGGAGAATGGGTCAAGGGTCCCGAGCTCAATGCTCCTGCAGAGAATGTAAAAGCACTTGAGTTTTCCGATAACTCAAACCTGCCGACTCCTTCATTTACACCGGCATTATTCCAGGCGGGCGGTGCAGAATCCGGGCAGACTCTTGATGTCATCTTCCCATTGCTCCACGGACCGAACGGGGAGGATGGAACGGTTCAAGGCTTGCTGGAATTGTTGAACCTGCCTTATGTCGGCAATGGTGTTCTTGCTTCTGCTGCAGGCATGGATAAGATCATCATGAAAAATGTTTTCGCGCAGGCGGGACTTCCTCAGGTGGACTATGTGTCCGCTCTAAGAAGCGAATGGGAAAAGGATAGTGAAAAAGTATACATCCAAGTTGAAGAAAGACTGGGATATCCTTGTTTTGTAAAACCTGCAAACCTTGGGTCCAGCGTAGGGATCAGCAAGGCTTCCAACAAGCAGGAGCTAGAGGAAGCGTTCAAAGAGGCCTTCCAATTCGACCGTAAAATCATCATTGAACAGGGTGTCGTTGCCCGTGAAATCGAAATCGGCGTACTTGGAAACGATGAACCGGAATGCTCCGTCGTTGGTGAAATTGTTCCTAAAAAAGATTTCTATGATTACAAAGCGAAGTATGAAGATGGCGATACAGCGATGATCATCCCTGCTGAAATCACTGAGCAGCAATATGCTGATTTGAAAGAAATGGCAATCACTGCGTTTAAGGCGCTGGATTGTTCTGGACTTGTCCGGGCAGATTTCTTCCTGACAAAGGATGGCCAGCTGCTGATCAATGAAGTGAACACAATGCCTGGCTTCACGCCATTCAGCATGTTCCCGCTATTGTGGAAGCATACTGGTGTCGAATACCCGCAGCTAATTGAAAAGCTAGTGAATCTTGGAATCGAACGCCACTCTGAAAAGCAGAAGATCAAATTTACATTTTAACCGATAAATCAACCAGGGAGACACGGCGGCGGCCGTGTTCTCTTTTCATGGGAGGAAATAAAAATGATTCAAAAACCATTATCAGAGATCGCCCAAATGGCTGGTGCCTTGAATGATGTCAGCAAATTTGCTGATGTAATCGTCAAGGGCGTTTCAATCGACACTCGTAAAATAGAAGCAGGAAATCTGTTTGTTCCTTTTAAAGGTGCAAGGACAGATGGACATAATTTCGTCGCTGATGTCATTCAGAATGGCGGAGCTTCAGCAGCACTATGGCAAAAAGATGTTCCGAATCCTCCGGAGGATTTGCCGATCATCGTCGTGGAAGACACCACCATTGCCTTACAGGAGCTGGCAAGAGTCTACCGCAACTCGCTGGATATCAAGGTTGTCGGTATTACAGGCAGCAACGGGAAAACGACAACGAAAGATATGACAGCAAATCTGCTGGCGCAAAAATACAAAGTGCAAAAGACCGAAGGGAACTTCAATAACCACCTGGGTCTTCCGCTGACGCTTCTTCGCCTGAGTGAAGATACAGAGGTTGCCGTGCTTGAAATGGGCATGAGCAGCAAAGGTGAGATTGAATTTTTAACAAAAATGGGCCGGCCAGATGCTGTGATCATCACGAATATCGGTGAATCTCATCTACTTGACCTCGGTTCAAGGGAAGCGATTGCTGATGCAAAGCTTGAAATCATCGATGGCCTTCAGGAGAACGGACGGATCATATTCCATGGAGACGAGCCGCTTTTGCAGGAAAGGCTGAAGGATTATACGGGGAATGGTGAACTAAAAACCTTCGGGGCGAGCCGAGAAAATGATCTTTATCCGATCAATATTGAGTCGATCGAAAATGGTAACAAATTCAGGACTAACGTTGGTGATGAAACCTTCTATCTGCCGGTACTCGGCAACCATAATATCCTGAATGCGCTTGCGGCGATGCTTGCAGCAGAGTTCCTGGGCGTTCCTTTTGCAAAAATGAATGAAGGCTTCGCTAGCTTGAAGCTGACGAATATGAGAATGGAGCTCTCCGAAGGCGCTAATGGTGAAAAAATTATCAATGATGCCTACAATGCGAGTCCGACATCCATGAAGGCTGCAATCGACCTTGTTGCCGGCCTTTCAGGCTACAATCGTAAAATCCTTGTGCTCGGTGACATGCTTGAGCTGGGGCCCCTTGAGGAAGAGTATCACTACAAGCTTGGCGCTTCCATCGATGCGGAAAAAATTGATTATGTATTCACCTTTGGGAAGTTGAGCGAAGGCATCACCAAAGGGGCAAAAGAAGTTCTTGGCGACGACAGAGCATTTTCCTTCCGGGATAAGCAACAGCTGAGCAATGAACTGAAGAAATACGTAACAGATGAAACAATCGTGCTTGTAAAAGGTTCACGTGGCATGGCGCTCGAAGAAGTCGTCCACGCATTGCAGCAATAAAAGTCCGCCAACAAGATGTCCTGCAAGCAAGGGCATCTTGTTGCAATTAACGATATTATGACAAAAGGCATGATCAAGGAATTTCCGGGTTAAATGTTCTAAAATGGGGAAAGATTAAATACGAGAAAAACTAATGGGTGATGGGTTATGATAGGTTGTCTGCTAATACATGGTTTTACCGGGTCGCCGTTCGAAGTGGAACCACTTGCCCAGTCGCTGAAAGAAAGAACCGATTGGAAAATAGTTGTTCCTACCCTTCCTGGCCATGGCGATGAGCTCAGATTGAAGGGAATCAAGCATGATGAGTGGCTTAACCATGCCGAAAACGAGCTGAAGGCGTTATTGAAAGAGTGTGACACCGTGTATGTTGTCGGATTTTCGATGGGCGGGCTGATTGCCAGCTATCTCGCCTCGAATTATCGGGTTGACAAGCTTGTCCTTCTCAGTGCGGCTGCTTACTATGTGAATCCGAAACAGCTTGCTTCTGACATCAAGGAAATGATGAGGGACACGTTAAAAGGGAATCTTAAAGAAAACGAGTTATTCAGGCGTTATACACGGAAAATCAAAGAAACACCCATGACCGCTACCTTGCAGTTTCGCAGGCTTGTGAGCAAAATCAAGCCTATTCTCAACGATGTGAAGGTGCCTACATTGATCGCGCAAGGCGAGAGTGACGGCATCGTCCCCCCGAAAAGCGCCCATTACTTATATGAAAATATTGGCGCTGAAGAAAAACGGCTGATTTTTTATAAGAACTCCAAACATCTGATCTGTCACTGTGATGAAAAAGAACACTTATTTGACGAGGTATATGATTTTTTGACCTCTAAACCGAGAGAAGAAATCAGAAGCTGAAGCAATTCCTCAAAAATTGCTTTTCCTTCCTAAAGATGGTATCATGAATATTGAGTGTCTAACTGAGAAAATCCTTTAAGCGGACATACTCCCGTGTTGGAGATGTCTTTTTTTGCTAATATTTCAGGTTCTGTGCTTCAGCGTGTTGTAACTGCTGATTCAGCCCTGCTTAAAACACAAGGTACTAACACCTATTTTGCCGTAAAGGTACAATAAACTAACCAGAATCAGAAATGGTTTGGATCCTTAAACAGCCACTTAAAATAAACGAAGTGTCGGTTGTAACCGGTGCGGGATAAATGTAAACATAAAGGAGAATGAGCAAAGTTGACAATGTTTCAAGACATGGGCATTAGCCCCGCAACATTAAAAGCTGTAAAGAATATGGGTTTTGAGGAAGCAACTCCAATTCAAGCAGAAACGATTCCAATCAGCCTTGAAAATAAAGACGTGATTGGCCAGGCGCAGACAGGTACTGGTAAGACTGCTGCTTTTGGTATTCCTCTAGTGGAAAAAATTAAGAAAGAAAACCATAACATCCAGGGAATCATCATCGCGCCAACTCGTGAATTGGCAATCCAGGTTTCCGAGGAATTATACAAAATCGGTGCTGGCAAGAGATTGGGCGTTCTTGCAATCTACGGTGGCCAGGATATCAATCGCCAGATCCGTGCATTGAAAAAAGGGCCTCATATCATCGTTGGAACGCCAGGACGACTTCTTGACCACATCAACAGAAAGACGATCCGTCTTGATACGGTCGAAACTGTAATCCTTGACGAAGCAGATGAAATGCTGAACATGGGCTTCATCGAAGATATCGAAGCAATCCTTGCAAAAATCCCTAGCGAACGCCAGACATTATTGTTCTCGGCAACAATGCCAGGGCCGATCCGCAAGATCGCTGAGCGCTTCATGAAGGATCCGGAAGTTGTTCGGGTCAAAGCGAAGGAAATGACAGTTCCTTTGATCGAGCAATACTATGTTGAAGTACAGGAGAAGAACAAGTTCGATGTTCTTACACGACTTCTTGATATCCAATCTCCAGAATTAGCAATCATCTTCGGACGCACGAAGCGCCGTGTTGATGAGCTTGCTGAAGCCTTGAACCTGCGCGGCTATACTGCTGAAGGAATCCACGGAGACCTTACGCAGGCGAAGCGTATGTCTGTTTTAAGAAAGTTCAAGGAAGGTTCAATCGACGTTCTAGTTGCAACAGACGTGGCAGCTCGTGGACTTGATATTTCCGGTGTAACGCACGTATACAACTTCGACATCCCGCAGGACCCTGAAAGCTATGTACACCGTATCGGTCGTACGGGCCGTGCAGGTAAAGAGGGTATGGCGATCACGTTTGTCACACAGAGAGAGACTTCTTACCTTCATGTAGTGGAAAAAACGACAAAACGCCGCATGGAAAAAATGACTGCTCCAACCTTGGACCAAGCACTTGAAGGTCAGCAAAGAGCAGTTGTTGATAAGATTACACAAACAATCGAGTCAAATAACCTTCAATACTACCGCCAGGCTGCAGATGAGCTATTGAAAAATCATGATGCTCAAACAGTCGTTGCTTCTGTATTGAAAATGCTGACTAAAGAACCTGATACAACTCCTGTTAAGCTTACTGAGGAAAAGCCTCTTCCAAACAGAAACAAAAAGCCTCAAGGAGACCGCAGAAGATACGATAACAGAGGCAGCGATGGACGCAATAAAAAGCCTTACAAGCCACGCTCTGGAACAAAACGCACAGGTGGCGGCGGCAGAGAAGGCGGCAGCTTCAAATCAAGATCACCACGCTAAAATAAAACACCAAACCCCCCGTTTTTTAACTAAACCGGGGGTTTTTTATTTGAAAATGTGTACCTTTTAACTGAATGATCTTATAAATTAAGTTGATTTATCGGAAATATCCTGCTTAACCACCTATTGCATGAACCTCTTGCTGAGATTTCGACCACATTTCAAGATATATCGACCACATTTTAAAATATATCGACCACTTTCAGCGTTTTATCGACCACTTTCCAAGATAATTCAACCACATTCCACATCATTTCGACCACCCTCATATAAGCGGTGATTTTACCCATCCCCACCTTTAAAATTGGGCATACTACCATTAAAAAATGGGGGTGGCTGAAATGACGATCGTCAGGCTAGGGTTTGTAGCGATGAGCGAGGAACTGAAGAATGCTTCTCCGTCACAGACGATGACTTTCAAGCAATTCCAGGGAATCAAAGACAGGGACGCGGCCATCAATAAACTGGAAAGAATTGCAGTGTCCAACCTTGAAAACTGTCTGCGTCTATTAAGGCATAGCAAGGCGAACGAGATTCACTTTTTCCGGCTGAGCTCGAGGCTCATACCTCTTGCCAATCATGAAGAGCTTTCCGACTGGAAGTATATGCGCGCGTTAAAAGAACCATTAAAGGAAATAGCGGATTTTTTACAGGAGAATCCGATGCGTGTTGATTTTCACCCGGATCACTTTGTCCTGCTGAATACACCGAAAACTGAAACACTGAATAATTCGATCAAGACGCTTGCGATGCATCATGCATTATTGAAGGGGATGGAGATCGACCCTGAGCATCGATGTGTCCTCCATGTCGGCGGAGTCTACGAAGATCGGGAAAAAGCGCTTGAGCAATTCATCCATAACTGGGGACTGGTTTCAACAAGGCTGCAAGACATGATCATGCTTGAAAATGATGATACATCGTTCACGCTCCACGATACGCTTTACCTTTGCGAAAAGCTTGCAATCCCGCTTGTATTCGATTATCACCATCACCTGGCCCATCATGAGGACATTAACTGGCAGGAGCAATGGGGGCGGATCGTTGGGACATGGGAACACTCGAAGCTGCCGGTGAAAATGCATATTTCGAGCCCTCGATCGGAAAAAGAGTTTCGGGCGCACGCTGAATATGTCGATGCTGAGATGTTCAAGGATTTTCTTAACGGAATTAAAGGTTCTGTCCCGGAAATCCACTGCATGATTGAAGCGAAAAAGAAGGATCTTGCCCTATTCAAGCTGGTTGAGGATCTAAAGCAAATGCCTGAAGTAGAAGCCATTGACGGCAGCAGCTTCCTCTTAAAATAATCAGAATACCTCATTTTCCTCCCAATATAGTGCCATACATATGTATTGTTGTTGTATACTTAGGAAGGTGCTATTAATTGGAAAAATGGGAGGAGACTTTATGACGATTTCTGAGCCGCAAAAGCGGATTTCCGAGCAGGCATTGACTGTATGGAAAATTGCCGCAACCCTTCATTCCCTTGTGGTATGGGTATTAGCGGGCGGTCTGATCGCCATTACGCTTATTTTTGATTTTCCAAAATGGATTATCGCTGCAGCTATAGCTGTGGCTGTTGTATATAGCTATTTATTTATCTTGTTGCTGCCGACCTTGCGCTGGAAACGCTGGCGCTACGAAGTGAGAGAGCAGGAAATTGAGCTTCAATACGGTGTATTTATCATTAAAAGGACGCTTATTCCGATGATCCGAGTCCAGCATGTTGATACACAGCAGGGGCCTTTGCTGCGGAAATACCGATTATCGACAGTGACGGTTTCGACAGCTGCAACCATCCATGAAATACCTGCGCTTGATATGGAGGAAGCCGAAAACTTGAGGATTTCCATTTCAAGACTTGCGAGGGTGGCGGATGAAGATGTCTGATCCGAAAAGGCTGCATCCGATTGCTGCTGTCGTCAATGCGCTGCGCCAGCTGAAGGAAATGATTATTCCTTTCCTCATTTTCGTTGTTTTCGGGAGCAGGGGAACGGATTGGGATCTGTTTTACTTCTTTGGGTCGATTGGCGTTGTCGTGCTGGTGTTAGTTTATGGTGTTTTATCATGGTACAGATTTACATACCGCATCGAGCAAGGTGAATTGCGAATTGAATACGGATTGATCGTCAGGAAAAAGCGCTATATTCCATTTGACCGAATCCAAAGCCTGGATTTGTCAGAAGGGATTTTACAGCGGCTGTTCGGCCTTGTGAAGGTGAAGGTAGAGACAGCCGGCTCCGGCGGGATGGGGCTGCAGGATGGAGAAGCGGTACTCACGGCAATCACAAAGCAGGATGCCCAAGCAATCCACGACTATCTGGTTTCTATCAAAAAGTCGGGACAAATCCTCCAAGGGGAAGAAGAGCCAGAATCATCCGATGACCTTCTATATAGAATATCGGTTTCAGAGTTATTGATGCTTGCTACAACATCAGGCGGAGTCGGTGTTGTCATTTCCGCGGTGTTTGCGTTCGTTTTCCAATTTGAAGAATTCATTCCTTATGAGCAGATTTTTGATGGGGTCGAGCATTTTGTCCAAAATGGTGTTGTTTTTATCAGTGTCGTGGTCTTTCTCGGGTTCCTGCTTGCATGGATGATCGCGCTGTTTGGCACGATGCTGAAATACGCTAATTTTACCGTGAGAAAAGTGGATAATGATCTTGTCATTACCCGTGGATTGCTGGAAAAACGCCAGTTTACAATTCCGCTTAACCGAATCCAGGCAGTCCGCATCAGCGAGAACCTTATCAGGCAGCCGCTAGGCTATGCCTCGGCCTATGTAGAGAGTGCCGGGGGCTCGGCACTGGATCAGGAAAGTTCCAAGGTGCTTGTCCTGCCGATCGTGAAAAAAAGAAAAATTCCCGTCCTGCTTGAACCTCATTTGACGGAATATCACTTCCGTGTCAATATATCGCCTGCACCCGTACGGGCATACAGCAGATATTTATTGAAGAGCTGGCTGTTCACGCTGCCGATCATCATTGTGGCTATCTGGTTTTTGAAGCCATGGGGCTACGCTGCGCTGATTTTGCTGCCAATATCGGCATTATGGTCCTACCTTAATTATAAGGATGCTGGCTGGAGCCTTGACCAGGGAATGCTGACCTTTCGATACCGCAATATTGTCAAGAACACAGTGTATATGAGGAAAAATAAAGTCCAGTCCTTCAGCGTCAAAGAAAGCTATTTCCAGCGGAAAAAGAATCTGGCCACCGTCGAGGCAATTGTCAAGTCGGGGCACGGCGGCGCTGGCGGCAAAGTCATTGACCTTGAGAGAAAGCATGTCGACATGATGTATCATTGGTACTCACATGAAACAGTAGAGCAAGAAAATCTTAAATTTTAACCTTCTACAATAAAAAAGCGCCCCTGAGGCGCTTTTTACATTAACTTATCTTCGGTAAATCGCGGCACCTGTCAGGAAACCGGCAAGCATACCAAAAATATGGGCGGTAATATTGATGTTCGACTGGACGAATGTCATGATCACGGCGATGATGGCGATGGTCATGATTGTCTGGGAGTTTTCACGCGACATCATGGCTTTTCGGAACATAATGATAGAAATATAGAAACCGAACAGTCCGAAGATCGCGCCGCTTGAGCCGACATGTGTGTAAGTCAGCGGCTCGAGGATCAGTGTGGCGATGTTTGCGGCGATGCCTGTAAAGAGATAAAGCAGGATGAATTTCGTTTTCCCAAGCAGCTGTTCGAGTGCCGGGGCGAACAGGACGAGTGAAAAGCTGTTGAACAGCATATGCGTAAAACCCGCATGCATGAAGATCGGTGAGACTACCCTCCAGTACTCACCATTCACAACGTACAAATTCACACCCGCTAAAAGCCCAAACAGGTATTTACTCGGGAAAATTGGCAATGCCGTCAGCAAGTATAATAAGATATGGATGGTAATGATGATTGAAATAACCGGGTAAAGCCGGATGAAGTCGCGCAAGCTTTCAGTTCTTGTAAACATGGAAACCTCCTCGGTCCTCATTATCGTGAGAAACGGATATTTGTAAATAAAGAGTGCGTTATGCGTAAAAGTCCTAATTTAAAGGATAGCCTTAATCGGCGAAAGTTGTACACTATTTTCTATGCGGCATTCATCTTTTTTAGAAGGGAGCTGGAAAAATGATTATCGGAACGGGAATCGATATCGTGGAAATTGGCCGGATTCGCAAGCTGGTGGAATCGCAGCCGCGTTTTCCAGAGCGGGTTTTAACGGAAAAAGAAAGGGAAGTTTACAGGCAATATAATGAACGGAGAGGAATTGAATTTCTTGCCGGTCGCTGGGCGGCAAAGGAGGCTTTTTCAAAAGCGAAAGGGACTGGCATCGGCAAGGAATTGTCCTTCATGGATATCGAGATTGAATCCGACCCGCACGGCCGTCCTCTTGTCACAAAGCCTTATATGGAGGGAGTCCACCTCTCCATTTCACACAGTGAACAATATGCGATTGCGCAGGTGGTCATTGAAAAAATTTAAATGCTTGTGCACTTATGTTTTTTAAAAATTAAGCAAGGGTAAATCAAAAATTTTAAAATGCTTGTCAATCCCGGGGGCATATTCGCCCAGGTTGTCTCATATATTCATAATGCAGTAAGGGAGACAAGGCTAGGGCGGCGAGAACAAGGCTGCACGAAGACTACTCAAGCAATTTTGCAGCCAGTGTCTTATTCCTGTCCTTTCTTTCCCTTTACACGTTTAAATGAGACTAAAAGGGGTTGGAAGAATGAAGAAAAGGTTATTGCTGCTTCTCGCCGGGCTCATGGTTATTTTTGCTCTGGCTGCCTGCGGTACAAAATCACAGGAATCTGTGGTTAAGGAGTTGGATGGAACGCTTGAAGATCTGAAGAGCTACAAGGCTAAGGCAAAGATGACATTGCAAATGGGTACCGAGCCGCAAGTGTACGATGTGGAGATTTGGCATAAAGATCCGTCATTTTACCGTGTGAACCTAAAGAATGCCCAGAAGGACCAGAGCCAGATGATCCTCAGGAATGAAGAAGGAGTATTTGTTTTGACGCCTGCCCTTAACAAAAGCTTCAAATTCCAGAGTGACTGGCCGAAAAACAGCAGCCAGGCGTACCTTTACGAATCTTTAATCATGGATATTCTCGAGGATAAGCAAGCGAAATTCTCGGCGACGAAGGAACATTATGTGTTCGAAACGAAAACAAGATATCAGAACAACAAAATGCTTCCGATCCAGGAAATCAAGCTGAACAAAAAGAACCTGGCGCCAGTCAGCGTCAAGGTGATGGACCCAGACCGGAATTCACTGGTAACAGTTGAATTCTCAGATGTAAAATTCGACGCAAGCTTTGACAAAGATGCGTTTGATATGAAGAAAAACATGACAGGTGCACAGCTTGATGTTCCGGTTATGGCAGAAGGTGAAGACAAGGAATTCACTGTGAAATATCCAGTCGCTGAAATCCCTGGAGTGACATTGATTGATGAAAAAGAAATCACGACAGAGAACGGAAAGCGTGTGGTGCTCACATATGACGGCGAAAAATCATTCACGCTGATCCAGGAAAAAGCAGACGCCATGCCTGCGATGTCCTCTGCGATCAACATGACTGGAAAACCTGTCGACCTCGGATTCACAATCGGTGCCATGAACGAAACCTCGGTGTCATGGACGCACCTCGGAGTCGATTATATGCTGGCTTCAACAGATCTATCACCAGAGGAATTGGAAATGGTAGCTAAATCGGTCCTGGCTGATATGGAAAAATAAGCTTCCGAATGCAGGCTCAGTGTAACCTGGGCCTGTTTTTTTGTGAGGTAAGAAATATGTAAGGAATATAATGCGAGTTTAAAGGAGAAGAATCTATTTTTACGTTGTTAAGGAATAAATCTGCTTATTTTCGGAATAAAGAGTGTTGAAGTTCAACCCGCGTTCCTCCTCCGCATACTTCCTGATCCAAAATCCATAAATATTATCCATTTGACATTGAGTTCTTTCGGTTTGATAATAAAACAATATAAATAACGTTCGGGTTGAAGGAAGTGGAGTTTTCGTTGGAGGAGCAAGGATTTTTTTACCGTGATACATGGGCGGAAGTTGACCTGGATCGAGTCAAAATGAATGTGAAAGAGGTCAAGGGTCATCTGCCTGAAGATGTTGAATTTATTGCAGTTGTGAAGGCTAATGCCTATGGCCACGGAGATTCCCAAGTGGCAGAGGCGGCGTTGGAAGCGGGAGCATCAATGCTTGCGGTGGCGTTCATGGATGAGGCGCTTGCGTTAAGGAAAAAGCGGATTACTGCCCCGATTCTTGTACTTGGTGCAAGCAGACCAGAGGATGTGAATATCGCCGCTGAAGAAGGGATCATTCTGACCGTTTTCCAGGAGGAATGGCTGGAAAAAGCGCAGGATGTGTTGAAAAAGGATTCAACCCTTATGCTGCATATAAAAATAGATACCGGAATGGGCCGGATCGGAATTCGGTCAATTGAGGAATTGAAGGCAGTAGAGAGACTGAGTGAAGAAGATGCGAGATTACAGCTTCATGGGATTTACACCCACTACGCGACAGCTGATGAACTGAATGATGCGTATTTTAACAAGCAGCTTGCCTTGTTCAGGGAAATGCTGGGCTCAATGGAAAAGCAGCCGCCGGTCGTACACAGCAGCAATAGTGCCGCAGCCCTGATGCACGCAGATGCACAATTTAACGCTGTAAGAGTAGGAATCGCCATGTATGGACTAGCGCCCTCGATGGAGATTGCCCCCGAGTTACCGGTGGATTTGCAGGAGGCATTCACGCTCCATTCGAGGCTTGTGCACGTAAAGAAACTGGAAAAAGGAGAAAAGGTCAGCTACGGCGCAACCTATGAAGCACCAGAAGAAATTTGGGTAGGAACACTTCCGATTGGGTATGCTGATGGATGGATACGCAGACTTCAGGGCCAGGAAGTACTGGTCGATGGCAAAAGATCCCCCATCATAGGGCGTATTTGCATGGACCAATGCATGGTGAAGCTTCCGAATGAAGTTCCTGTCGGCACAATCGCTACCCTGATTGGCAGCCAGGGAGATGAGACAATCTCTATCAATGAGATTGCCAGCAAGCTAGAAACCATCAACTATGAGGTCCCATGTATCATCTCTTCCAGAGTCCCGCGGCTGTACAGGCAGGACGGCAAAGTAGTCGATTTAAACAATTCGCTTTTATAAACAATTCCAATTATTAACAAACCTGTTCAATTTGGCTAAAAACCTGAATAAAACACTATTTTTCTGGCGGATAATACAGAAGAATTGCGGATTTATCTTTGCATCTTGCATAAATAGTGATAAGATTAGAAATGGTAGAGAGATAACGAACTTAATAATGGTATGTAGTGATGATGGTGGAGGTGTATGTTTGTGTCTGAATCCAGCGCGACAACGGAGATCTTGGTAAAGTTACCGCAGCATCTTTTAAGTGAACTAGATGGATTTGTTAAGCAAGAGAACGTAAACCGCAGCGAATTTATTTATCAGGCAACAAAAATGTTCTTGCGTGAGAAGAAAAAGAGACAAATTCGTGAATCCATGAGACGTGGCTATATGGAAATGGCCAAAATTAATCTGACCATTGCATCTGAAGCATTTCAAGCAGAATACGAGGCAGAACACACAGTTGAACGTCTAGTCAGCGGAGGATAATCCTTTGATTGTCAAACGTGGTGACGTCTATTTTGCGGACCTATCCCCAGTTGTTGGTTCAGAGCAAGGCGGAGTGCGCCCTGTCCTGGTCATCCAAAACGACATCGGGAATCGGTTTAGTCCCACAGTCATTATCGCAGCGATCACAGCACAGATCCAAAAAGCCAAGCTTCCCACTCATGTAGAAATAGATGCGAAGCGGTACGGTTTTGAACGAGATTCGGTCATCTTATTGGAGCAAATACGCACAATTGACAAACAGCGCCTAACCGATAAAATTACCCATCTCGATGACGAAATGATGGAAAAAGTGGATGAAGCCCTTCAGGTAAGTTTAGGTCTTATCGAATTCTAAATGAACAGCACGCTCTTTAATGAGCGTTTTTTTGTAACCGAACACCTGGCCTGCCAGCAGGCCTTATACATAACCATAAAATAAAAAACGGATGTTTTCTGTGTGGAGAGGCAAGCTTAGCGGCTTGTCTCTTTTTTAGTGTGCGCCCAGCATGGGTGC
>NZ_JAGGQU010000047.1 GCF_018613155.1 Bacillus sp. ISL-55
GCGCTTGCGCTTTTTGTTCTGTCTAATGTTAAAATATAACTAAAATTTAAAAAGGGAAGAAGGAGTACATATGCTTTCTAAAGAAGATACGGTAATCGGCTTTATTGGTACAGGAGTTATGGGGAAAAGCATGGCAGGCCATCTGCTTGATGCGGGTTATCAGCTCGCCGTATATACCAGAACAAAGGAAAAGGCTGCTGACCTGCTTGAAAAAGGAGCGGTATGGTCCGAATCGCCGCGTGATGTAGCACAGAAGGCAGATGTTGTTTTTACGATTGTTGGCTATCCATCAGACGTAAAAGAAGTTTATTTGGGGGAGAACGGTCTGATTGACCATGCCAAGCCAGGAAGTTATTTAATTGATATGACAACCTCGACTCCTTCCCTTGCAAAAGAAATACATGAAAAGGCAAAAGAGAAGGGAATTCATGCAATTGATGCGCCAGTTTCCGGCGGGGACATCGGTGCCCGTGAAGCAAGGCTTGCTGTCATGGCGGGTGGCGATGATGAGGCTTTTCTTCAGGTAGAGCCCTTGCTAAATATCCTGGGCACTAATATTGTTTATCAGGGGCAGGCTGGTGCAGGTCAGCACACAAAGATGTGCAACCAAATTGCGATTGCTTCCAATATGATTGGTGTATGTGAAGCGATTATCTATGCTGAAAAATCTGGCCTTGACCCAGAAACCGTTTTGAAAAGCATATCGACCGGAGCAGCAGGCAGCTGGTCGCTTTCCAATCTGGCACCAAGAATAATTGACGGCAATTTCGAGCCGGGGTTTTACATCAAGCACTTTATCAAGGATATGAAAATCGCCCTGGATGAAGCGAAGCGTATGGACATGCAAGTGCCAGGACTTTCTTTGGCGTTGTCGCTATATGAGCAAATCGCGGAAAAAGGCGAAGAAAACAGCGGTACACAGGCACTATATAAGTACTGGAAACAATCATAATATTTTCTAGTCATAGTCCCCTCCTCAGGTAAAGATACTAAAACCTAAAGGAGGGGATTATTATGGCTAAAAGGACGAAAAAGAACGACACGCAGCAAAAGAACAAAAAGGGTTTTGACTCTGCTGTAATTGATTCTGAGTTTTCACATGAAATTGGCAGTGCTGCAACCAATAAGATCCATAAGGACAAGGCGAAAAAAGAGAAAGCTTCTAAGAATAACGGGAAATACAAGGCATAATGAAAAGCCGTTCCTGCCGATTTAGGAACGGCTTTCCACTTTACTTCCGCAAATAACTTTCCAAACGATGCAGCCCTTCTTTTAGCGTATCCATTGAGTACGCGTAGGAAAGTCTGAAATACCCTTCTCCTAATTCAGAGAATGCACTCCCGGGAACCACTGCCAGCTTCGCTTCATTGACCAATTCCATACAAAAATCAAATGATGAAATATTGGATGCCGGAATTTTGACAAAAAAGTAAAACGCGCCATCAGGCTTGATTACATTAAGACCCATAGATTGAAGCCTGTTGAATACATAATCTCGCCTTGAAGCATACTCCTGCTTCATTGGCAATGCGTCATCCACCCCGGCTGTCAATGCCTCTAAAGCAGCCATTTGTGAAATCGAAGTCGCACATGTCACATTATATTGATGCACTTTCAGAATGTGTTTTGCAAGATATTCAGGCGCAAATAGCATGCCTATTCGCCAGCCGGTCATCGAGTGGGATTTGGATAGTCCATTGATCACAATGGTTTTTTCTTTCATGAACTGGGCAATTGAAACATGCTGCTGTTCATAAACAAGCTCACTGTAGATTTCATCTGCCAGGACAAAGATTTCCCTGTCTTTTAGCAGCTGTGCGATTTCTTTCAGTTCCTCTTCATTCAAGCTGACCCCGGTCGGATTTGACGGATATGGGAGGACGATACACCTTGTTTTGTCGGTGATCAGGCTATCAATCAACTCGGCAGTCATCCTGAATTGTGTATTCCTGATATCCGCATAGACCGGTATGGCACCGCAAAGTTTGATAATTGGTTCATACCCTGGGTAAACAGGTCCCGGGATGATGACTTCACATCCTTCTTCAAGAATGGTCCTGAAAGTTATATCAATGGCTTCACTTGCTCCTGCAGTAATAATTGCTTCATGTTCTGCTGAATAATCGACATTATATTTTTTACGGTAAAAGTCCGCCGCTGCCTCCCTTAGCTGGATTAGTCCAGCGTTATGGGTATATGTAGTGATGTTATCATCTATCGCTTTCTTGCCAGCTTCTTTGACATGTCCAGGTGTCGGAAAGTCAGGCTGGCCTATGGTCAAGGAAACCATGTCTTTCACATCTGCAACCATATTAAAGAATTTCCTGATTCCTGAGATTTCTATATTTTTCACCCTATTGTTAATTAAATGTTCCACGTCTTTCATCCCTCCGATTGAATATCACTATTTTACCATGATGAATGAGAAAGATGTAAAATTCGTCATTACGGTCAAAAAGGTTATTTAGATTGAGCGGCGAATATTATTTTTAAGTAATAACTAAAAGGAGAGATTCAAGTGAATTTGGAAGAGATAAGACAACATTATAAAGAATTTAATGGATGGATCCATTCGCTCAAGGGCCTGTCAGAGGCTGAATGGAATAAGCCTTTAGGGGATGGAAAATGGTCGGTTGCTGCGGTTGTGTCGCATCTGCTTTTCTGGGATCAATACTCATTAAAGGAAAGGTTCCCTTATTTCATTGAAGGAGCTGAATTGCCTTCCTACCCTGATTTTCAAAGTGTCAACGAACGAGCACGCGAATACGCAGAAAGTACCACAAAAGAAGAGATTCTCAGTGGCCTTCTTACTGTTCGAGGAGAATTCCATAAGATGCTTGAAGCAATGGACAATGACAAGTTGGCTGTGTCATTTAAAATTTCCGATCACCACATGACGGTTGGCGCATATCTGGTCGATTTTATCCAGCACGACCTTCATCATCAAAAGCAAGTAGATGCAGCATTAGGCAGGACATTAGTGAATTGATTCAGAGGGCAAACCGAGCTTTCGGTTTGCTTTTTATTTAATCTCAAAACCTGGTTTGTATAAAGTAATCTTGCCGTTTTTGTGACAATAGAACATTTTTTCGTTTCAAGCACCTTGTTTCTCAAGTCTTTGACTAAACAGTTTAAATAGTCGTGCCGATAAGAGGTATATAGTACTAATTTTATATAGAGAAGGAAGAACAATATGAATGATAGCAGTATTTTATTAGAATCAGGCACGAATGAACTGGAAATTGTCGAGTTCGGCATTGGCCAGAATAAATTTGCGATAAATGTCATGAAAGTTAAAGAAATCCTCAATCCTGTACCTGTAGTGGCAATTCCGAACGCCCATCCATTTGTGGAGGGAATCATGGAACTTAGGGGAGAAGTGCTGCCGGTCATCAATGTCGCTGCTGCGCTGGGCCTAAAGGAGTCAACAAATCCACAGCAGGACAAGTTGATTGTCGCCGAATTCAATCAGATGAAGACAGTCTTCCATGTCCATACCGTTTCGCAAATTCACCGCATTTCCTGGGCTCAAATAGAGAAGCCGTCAGAAATGTATCAGGGACAGGAGAGCCAAATAATCGGAGTAATCAAGTTAGGCGGAGAAATGGTGCTTTTCCTGGACTTTGAGAAAATCCTTCTTGAAATCAATCCTGATTCTGGAATCAAGGTCAGCGATGTCAAGAAACTTGGTCCGAGGGAGCGATCATTGAAGAAAATTGTGATTGCAGAAGACTCTGCGATGTTAAGAAAAATGCTTCATGATACTTTGAGTGAAGCTGGATTCCAATACCTTGAATTTTTTGAGAATGGACAAGATGCCATTACATATCTTGAACACCTGGCAGAGAATGCTGATGATTTTTCAGAGGCAGTACAGCTTGTGATCACAGACATAGAAATGCCGCAAATGGATGGACATCACCTGACAAAAAGGATAAAAGAACATCCGGTTCTGGAAAAACTTCCTGTTATCATTTTTTCATCATTAATCACGAATGAATTGCGCCATAAGGGTAGTGTCGTCGGAGCAGATGCCCAGATCAGCAAGCCGGAGATAAGTGAATTAGTTCTTAAAATAGATGAATTGATTTTATAATCAAAAAGAGAAAGCTGGTTTTCAGCTTTCTCTTATGAAAAAAGGTCAATGTCCGGATCCAGCACTTGTCGGTTAAGGGTACCGTTCTCCAAGCTTCTTGAATACAGGTTTCGCATATTTCCTTGTCTTGCCTGCTCCGGCTGTTTCGGTGGATTCTTTCAACCCTGTGTAGGCTGACAATAACCTTTTCGCTGTAGTCAAGGAAATGGTGGCCTTCGGGTTCCTCACTGACTGATCCAGCTTACCTAAGTGGGGAAGGTGCTCGAAATCCTGTTTGGTCGGCGGGATATGGAATGTGTAATCACCGCAAACCACTAGTACGTCTGATTGCTGCTGGCTGTTTCTCGGGTTGTTTGAAAAATGGAGTCCTGTTTTTTTTGCTTTGCCTTCACGCAGCATTTTTTTAATCGCATCATGTTTTAACTGATATAAATACTTTGGATTGGGAGCAGTCTTGGCATGACGATTCACAGTGAAGATTGCTTGTGAGAGGTTCTCAATCGTTGGACGGAGTGAGGGGATCTTGTTCCTTTCATTATTCAATGGGTTAGGCTCCTTTCATTTTTGTTAAGCATGTCTTTTTTTACTATTTTTATTATACCCTTTATTTGGCTGATTGAGAAATAGAAGCCATTTAAGAGTGCTCTTTTCTCAAACTTTGTTGCTATTGAATACAAATAGGATTTCAAGATCTGTTTTTTTCGTAAAGTTGACTCTTTTTATGAGAAAAGAGCATTCAAACTTAGTGCCGACCTGCAAAATGGCTTTTTATTACGTTAAAATCGGCTTTAGGATCTTAACAACAATCTTTACGAAAACAGCGTTTAATAGAGAACTATCGGGTGATTCTGACTCTAGTTCCATTTGGAACTTGCCGAGCCAGCTCAAGAACATCTTTGTTATGCATCCGTATACATCCTTTCGAAACGGCTTTGCTAATCGAAGCAGGATTATTTGTTCCATGAATACCATACCCAAGTTTTGATAACGACAACCACATGGAGCCGTATGGGCCGCCGGGATTAGGTTCTCTGTTCACAATCACATATTCGCCAACCGGAGTTTGCGTCAGCATTTTTCCGATGCCAACGGGGTAGGATTTTATCAGCGTGCCTGAACGGAAAAGTGAAAGCCTTTTGTTGCCCAGTGAAACGGAAATCGAATAAGGAATAGAAGCTGGGTCTGGAAGTCCCGGAATTGCAATTCGCTGTCCAGGATAGATTAGTGCGGGATTCGTGATACCGGGATTGGCCGCAAGGAGTTGTTGAAGCGTCCTGCGATAATTAGCGGCAATCACCGCTAGCGTTTCTCCTCTTTTAACAATGTGATACATGGAATCTCCTCCTCTAATGCAGTCTATGCTGGATGATTGGAGAGGGCACCTTTCGAGAATCTTTTGTCGTTTTTTAGCGAAAGATTGTAAATTTTTAAAAAATAGTATCGTTTTTCCTTATTTTAAAGAGTAAAATAGGAATATAAAACTAGTTCGCAATCATGGACCAGGTACTATTGTACTTCTGGAATGAGGATGGTTTGATGAATCAGATGAAGCAATCAAGAATAACTAAAAGAAGAGGCATTTCTGCTTCGACAAAAATAGAACAGATGATTTTAGATATCATCTTTAAACATGTAAAAGATCTTGTTTTTATCATGCAGATCGAACCGGGTTACCAATTCCGTTATTTATTCGCCAATGAGAATGGTCTTCACCATGCAGGGATGACTGTTAGTGATATCGGCAGGACGATGGATGAGGTCCTATCTCTAAACCATCTGAATCCGTTAAAAACACAATATATTAAGGCAGTAAAAGAGGGCGTGGAAGTCGTTTTCCATGATGAAGTAGACATGGATAACGACAATCAGGTTCTTGGAGAGACGCTTTTGACTCCCATCAAGGATGAAGACGGAGAAGTAAAATATGTTGTAGCCGTAACCAGGGATATAACAGAGAATTTTAAAGAAAAAAATAGATTGATTGATAGCGAACAACGATATCGTTCGCTTATTGACCATAATCTGGATGCTGTTTTTTCAATTGATTTAAAGGGGAAGATCCTTGATGTCAATCCGGCCGCTCAATTATTGACAGGCTATACGGTCAAACAGCTTAAATCGAAGAGAATCACGAGCTTAATATGTGAAAGTGACCTGCATCCCTTTAAGGAAGTGTTATCCGATACGAAAATGGGTAATTCAAAGGAATCCCTCGATTGTCGGTTCATGCACCGAAAAGGAAAATTCCTGACGGTCCATTTAAAGACAATTCCGATCGTGATTCATTCTGAAATTAAGGGCATGTATATCATAATCAGAGATCTTTCCGAGCAGGCAAAAAGCACAGAACTGATTAAATACATGGCATTTCATGACCAGCTGACTGGATTGCGCAACAGGCGCGCCCTCCTTGATCAACTGGATAGTCTTGTCAAAAATAAAAAAAAGCAAAAGACCGAATTTGCCCTTCTGTTTCTGGATATAGATCGTTTCAAGTATTTGAATGATACACTTGGACATTTTGTTGGTGACCAGATTTTGAAGCAAGTTGCCGATCGATTGATTGACATCCAAAAAGAAAACTGTACTGTTTACAGACAGGGCGGCGATGAATTTATCATCGTACTAGAAAGAACAGGCAGAAAAGCTGCTGGGGAATTTGCGCAGAAAGTATTATGCAGATTCAATGAATCTTTTTATTTTAATTCCCAAGAGTACTATATTACACCGAGTATTGGAATCAGTCTTTTCCCGAATGACGGGAAGGATGCTGAAACACTGATTAAACATGCCGATGAAGCTTTATATAGCGTAAAAGAAAAAGGAAAGGCCCATTTTCAATTTTATCGCTCAGACATGCAGTCTACCGGGGTAAATATCATAGCGCTCGAGGCTCATTTGCGAAAAGCTATCGAACGGGACGAACTTGAACTCTATTATCAGCCGCAGATCAATCTGCTTACCAATGAAATATCAAGCTTCGAAGCATTGCTGCGCTGGAACAACAGTGAATTCGGCTTTATTTCACCAGCTGAATTCATCCCTCTTGCAGAGGACACAGGTTTGATTATACCTATTGGAAACTGGGTAATCGACCGGGCATGCCGGCAAGTCAAGGAATGGACGGAGAAGGCGGGAAAGCCAATCAGGATTGCTATCAATATATCTCCTAAGCAATTCATGCAGCTGGATTTAGTGCGGATCATCAAGAGTTCGATAGAGAAGTACAATATTGAGCCATCTCTTCTTGAAATCGAAATTACCGAGGGAGCAATGCAGGATACAAAGGAGACGATCCCAATTCTTAAGCGGTTGAAGGATTTGGGAATCAAAATTTCGGTTGATGATTTTGGAACTGGGTATTCGTCGCTTAGTTATTTGAAACAGTTTCCGATCGATGTATTGAAAATTGACCAAAGTTTTATAAGAGATATAAAGTATAACGGCAAGGATGCCGCAATCATAACAACGATCATCCACTTGGGCAACAGCCTTGGAATGGAAGTGATTGCCGAGGGTGTCGAGGAGCAGAGCCAGGTTGATTTCCTGACAAATGCCGATTGTGAAAAAGCGCAGGGTTTCTTTTTTGCAAGACCATTAAAAGCACAGGAAGCTGAGGAAAAGTTTATCCTGAAACAAAAAACAAGCAGCTGATCAGCTGCTTGTTTTTTCACTTTTCAATGTGAAAATCGCAAGTTCAGGCTGGGACAAAAACCTGAACGGGAGCCTGGTCGTTCCAAGACCGCGGTTCACATATAGAGTCAGACCGTCGTTGGGGCCAATAGTATAAAAACCCTCCACATATTTTTCGGCAAAAGGCGGGGTAACCAATGGCCCGTAGAAAGGAATCTGGATTTGTCCTCCATGGCTATGTCCGCTCATCTGCATTTGGATTGGATGTTGTGCAGCTTCTTCTGCCTTGTCTGGAGCATGGGATAAGAGGATTGTATATGAGTTTGCAGGTATTTTGGCCATGGACGCGTTCAGATCCGGTTTACCGAGCATAGCATCATCAATTCCGGCAATCCATATTGAACTGCCATCGAGAAGCTTAATGTTAGCTGAGGTGTTCAATAATAATGTGAATCCTGATTGATCCATTATTTGTTTATATAGATCTGACCCGTATCCCCCATGGTCATGGTTACCATACACCGCAAACTTTCCTAACGGGGCATCCAGGCTGCTCAAAATGGAAATAAGCTTGTTTTTTTCAGTGAAGTGTCGGGGATCGTCAAGTAAATCCCCAGTAAAAACAATCAGGTCAGGCTTCTGGTTATTGATCTTGGTAATCAATTGATTCAGCTGTTCCATTGTATACTGGAATCCAATATGGGTATCGCTGAACTGAATGACCCTGACTCCATCAAACCCGGATGGCAACGCGGCATTTTTAATAGTATGCCGGGTAATATCAAGCATGCGGGGTTCAACTTCACGGGCATAAAAATAGCTCCCTGTGCCGAGTCCTGCAGCAGTCAACAAGGTTCCGACTGCCCTTTTTATAAAAGTCCTCCGAGTGATTTGTTCAGACATGAAAAATACCAACCTATTCCCGAATTTTCTCTACTATACTAGCAAACAAACAAGGAAATTAGAAGTGCCATTTTAGGGAAGGGCCTGATTCATGATGTTTTTAATTAATTCTAGAAGGGAAGAGGAAGGAAATATGACAGGTCCTTAATAGGTAAATGTATTCGAGGTGTTGTTGATGGATGATTATGATAATAGGATGGAAATGATATTTATTCCCGCAAAAAATGGACATATAAAGGTTTTTGTATATGGTTTTAATCGTTTAGGAACATGGGGGAATTCAGTAGCTGTCTTTAATGGCGAGAGTGCTGTCGCGAAAGGTTTTAATAAAAAAAGGACGATCGTCCATTCGCTTGTAAAGCTTCACAGGTCACTTGAAAAAAAGAGGAGAGAAAATTAAAAGTCACTGTTATTGTTCCCATGCTTTCCGCCTGAATCGGCTTTCCTCCGGGCAATTCATTAGAAAAGATCCTATAAAAAAGACAAGGCCGGAATTAATTCCAGCCTTATCCCATATTTTAACGGTAACTGACTGCTCTTGATTGCATCGCTTTCCATGATGCAATAAAGCGATCTTTGTTTACTGACACTTGCTTTCTGCCAGATAGGGGGTCGTTCAGATAGACCGATGTTTCATTGAACCCGACCAGGACTACTGCGTGAAGGTCTAGTGGCGTTTTGATGACCTCATTGCCATGGTTCCAGGATTCCCACCGATCTGGCAGCCGATAATCACCGGTAGTCCAAACAACTGCTGGATAGCCATCGGATACATGCTCAAGTACTTCGCTAAAATCTTTGCCTGTCAAATTGACGGCTCTGCCTGGTAAATACCGATTAATTAAATCAACCATTGGTTTATCGAAGACCGCGTAACCTGCCTGCTTTCCGGTCATATCTCCAACAAAACCTTCCGCAGGATTCCCCCAGCTCAAAATATCACCGTTAGCTGATCTCTTTAGAGGATCATTATCTTTCTTTATCTCATTGAAAAGCTTCATTTTATCTGTATCAGCTCCGGCATATTTCAGCATCATCGCCAGGCTGGTTACTTCACAACCGTATTTCAACTCCGGATTTTGTTTGATCAAGGGTACATTCATTAACGCTTTACTTTTTTGTTGTTGCTCTTGTTTTTCTTGATTTTGAATAGGGTTTGGGACCGCAATATCCTGAATTGGCTCAGGATTTTCATTCGAGATGATTGGTTCATTCAAGGTTTTCTGCATTTGTGTTTCATTTTCGGCGGGCGAGCCGTGGCTGCATCCAAGCAATGGAAGAAGAATGCCGATGAAATGCCACGTTTTCATGTCATCATCCTTCCATAAGCCTATATTTATTTTTGGTTTAAAAGATGATTTTATGACATGAGGAAAATGGAAACAGTGTAACTGAGGGAATACTCATATTATGGTAAAATCATTCATATCACATTAGTGGGTTGTAATTTCTCAAGCAGTTGCATTTTGAAGGGAGGTTTCCGTTTTAATTGGACGCTCTGGATATCTTAACCAACCTTGAACATGTCGTTCCTTTTTTTCAGCCGATTTTTAATGCGGATGAGCATAAAATCATAGGGTATGAAGTTTTGGGCCGGTATATTGACGGAAAAGATGATATAAGTCTCGGGTCTTTTTTTCAGGATGATTCCATCCCGGAAGAGTATCGGCTCGAAGTTGAAAATGTTGTTTTTAACAAAGCGATGGAAGTTGCCTCTCACACCGTGGAGCAGGAGCTTTTATGGTTTGTAAACAGGGATGCAGGTTTACTAATGATGGATGATGGAGAAGGATTTTTGCAATTGATTCTTTCTTACCAGGAAAAGGGGATCAAACCTGAGCAAATTGTACTTGAAATTTCCGTCTCCAACGAACAAGGTCATATACAGCATCTAATCAACTATTACAAAACCTTTGGGATTAAAATAGCTATGGATAAAGTTGGAAATGAAAGCGGCTATTTTGAGCGCATTGCAGGGATTGAACCTGAAATCCTAAAAGTTGATATGTCCTCTCTTAGGTCCAATAACTCTGGTCCTGCTTATCTCGATGTCCTCCATTCTTTATCAATTCTCGCGCGCAAGATTGGCGCAACCCTATTGTTTGAAAACATCGAAACCCCTTACCAGCTGCAGTTTGCCTGGAAGAACGGAGGCAGGTTATATCAAGGGTTTTATCTGATTAAACCTCAAAGGGAATTAGTTAAAAAAGATATTCTCAGGGAAAAATTAAAGGCTGAAATTCATGGGTTTATTCTATCCGAGAAGAAAAGGCTTCATGCTTTTTTTGATTTGAGAATCGAGTTGCATACAAAGTTCCAGGATCTGATAAACCGCCATAAAAAATGGCCAAATCCAAGCGAGTTCCTCATGTCCCTTGGAGACAGCCTTGATGGAATTGCCTTCCGGATGTATATATGTGACGAAGATGGTTTCCAGCTATCGCCAAACCTTTATAAAACAGGAGATCAGTGGCTGCTGCAGCCAAAATACGAGGGTAAGAACTGGAGTTGGAGGCCTTACTTCCTCGAGAATATCATTAGAATGAGGACAGGAAAAAAAGGAATCCTGTCAGACCGCTACAGTGACATTGAAACGGGGGACGTCATTCGGACGTTTTCACTGCCTTTAAATGAAACAGAGTTTTTATTTGTTGATTTGAGCGCTTCCTTTCTTAATCAACGTGAAGGGTTATTTTAACAAGCCGAAAAGAGCATAGTAAAACGGAATATGCACAATTTATATATACAGCCTTCTATAAGGGGGAGATTAATTGAGCATATATACGACCATGCTTTTACTGGCAGGTGCAGGGATACTGGTTGCTGGCCTTTTCTATACCTGGACTTTCGGAAAGGGACAGAAAAGGGCTCAAGGCAATCTGGATTCCCAGATTCCTGGTGCTGTCCAGGAACACGCTTATATCCGCAACCCGATTTTTTTGACATATATAATTGTTCTCTCCATTGCCCTGTTGTTCGTCGTTTATTTTGCAGTGACTACTGGAACAGGGTATTAACCTCCAAATGGGGGTTATTTTTTTGGTTAAAATGAAATGTCACCTGATAAAACTACAATTTTTTTGACATATGCGTTAGTTCGAGTCATATGAGGGTAAATTGATAGTGTGAAACAGATTTTTCTGTCAGATGCTGATGTTATTTTACGAATGAATTTCGTAATCAAATAGGGTAAATGTTGGTAAAATTGTATTTACTAGTCATCACGGAGGAGGGGGAGAAAATGGACAAGCAATTCAAGCTATTATTTTTGATTTTATCGTTTTTATTATTTATGGTTCCCGCCAACGCATTTGCAAATTCAGATTTGGATGGCAGAGAAGAAGTTTTCGCATTCCTCGGTAAGGCGTTTGATTCACAGGTAACCTTAAGTGAAAAAAGCCGGAGTATGGAGGAAATTGAAGAAGTACTGGATCCTTATTTTACAGAGGACTATAAGTCCCGATTCATAGAAGAGAATGTGGTTGGACAGGAAAATGATTACCAGACTTACGGAACAGACTTCGCTCTATATTATATTCCGTTTTATGCCTTTTCAGAAAAAACAAAAGTCGTCGAAATGGAGAATGAAATTTATGTCATCGAGTTTTTCCCTGGCAACACGGAAGGACCTGTAGGCTATAAAGATCATTATGAAGGCTTGAAGCTCGTTAAAGAGACTGGTAAATGGAAGGTAGCAGATTACTTGTATGATGAGGTTCCACAGGGAGTAATCAATAAAGCCTATCCGGAAAAAGCGAAGGAGCAGGATCAGGCTGCAAACACTGAGAACGAAGAAAAGCCGACGATCGAAAAATTGGTGTTTGGACCGAATTTCTCAACGCTGAAGACGTTCATGGAGTTAGGAGTAATCTTCAAAAATGAGAGCAGGACATTGTTATTCGGTTTATTATAGAAATTATTAAGCGTGAAATCTGATAATAGATTTCACGCTTAATTTTTATTCTTGTATATCCAAGACCTTTTTCAACTTCTCAAGGTCAAAGCCTGTGATGATTTCTTCCTCAATCACGATCGTAGGTGTGGAATAGGAGTTGTAGATTTCAGTAAGTTCTTTCCTGCATTGTTCATCTTGGTTGATATTTTTTTCAGTATAGGCAAAACCGAATTCATTTAGGAACATTTTAATGATTTTACAGGGAGGGCAATCGTTCTGGGTGTAAACAATGATTTCGGTCATGTTAATGGGTTCCTCCAGGATTCTTGTTTAAATAATGAGCCAGCCCCATGGCGCTGACATTTACATCGAGATATAGCAGTTCGTATATCGGATGCTGATCTGACAGTCCCAGCTGGGTTAAGTGAGTTTTAATTTTATCATAAAGTTTCTGTGTAATGTACTCAACTTGTTTTTCTGGATGCTTTTCCTCTTGAACTGCCTGTTTTGCTTCTGTAACGAAAATTTCAAGCCAACTCTCCACTTGCCTGAAAGCTTCAGATGGTTTTTCTGACATGCCATAATGTCCAAAATAAATTCGCTCTAGCCCGAGGTCCTTAAAACGGCTTATGGAATGAAGCATTTTTTCCGGATCAAACTGGTTGGGTGAGGTCGTAGGCAGGTAAAATTCTATGCCTTCGCGATCAAGCTGCGGATAAAAAATCCCGGCGGTGTCACCAGAGAAAATCCCGTTTGTTAGCGGGTGATAGATACTGAAGTGGTGGTTTGCATGGCCTGGCGTATCTAAAAATTCAAGTGTCAGTGTCTCACTTATTTTTAGAGTGTCGCCGTCGCCTTTCACCACCAGGCGCTCTTTGGGAATCTCAACGATCGGGTCAAATAGCTGCGAAAACTTTTCACCATATACAGCCTTTGCTCCCATTATCAATCTTGAAGGGTCAGCTAGATGCCTGGCGCCCTTTGGATGAACGATTACTTTAGCATTAGGGCAATGCTGGAGCATCAATCCTGCTCCCCCTGCATGGTCTAGGTGTATATGTGTCACAATTATGTAGGAGATATCGGCTGGAGTTACACCTAGTGCTTGCAAGCCTTCAAGGATATAGGGAATGGAGGGACTTGCGGATGTTTCAATAAGCGTCACCTTTTCTTCGGTCAAAACATATGTACCTGTGCGTTCCGCCATATTTAAATCAAAATCATCAATCAGAAAGACATTTGCGGATAGTTTCAATGGTTTTTTCAAAAAATCACTCCTTTTCAAAGCTTTTACTTGTACATCGTCTGACATTATTTTATTCTGTTAATATTGACATGTAAAGAATTGTGTATAGAAAATTCTGAAATCATTTTACATGGATATAAATAGGCCAATTGCAAAATCTATTTATAAGTTATTGGTTTTTGTTTTGAAAGGAGAGGAAGCATAATGTCACAGCTTCAGGGAATAGTCACTCGTTTAAAGAATCTGCAGGAGCAGTCCAATGGAGGAGAACCTGCTCAACGCTTTTTTGAAGTTAATGGAGAGCGCAAATGCCAGGTTACATATCATCCAAAAACGGAAACATACGAATTGGAAGTATACACTGACAAAGAAAAGCCGAAGAAATATCAATTCGACAACATTGATATGATTACAATCGAGATTTTTGATCTTATTCAATAATCTGTAATCTTCAATAACAATGGGACCCATCTGTGGTCCTTTTTTGTTTTGAATTCTGTATTTAATATCCTCTTTTTCTTGAGGTAAACTAAATAAAAGCGCCTCCATTCGTTTTGTGATAAAATGTAATGGAAAGAAATCCATATTAGGGAGTTTTCGCCATGATTAGTCTTTACAGCGGTGAGTTTTTAGAAGTGTCAATTAGAGACGTGATGATACCTTCTGAACGCGTAGCCCATGTCCAAGTCGGCAATAGCCTTGAGCATGCTCTTCTTGTTTTAACCAAGAGTGGGTATACTGCGATTCCTGTCCTTGACCCTCATTATCGACTGATGGGTTTAATCAGTACACCTATTATAATGGATTCAATTCTCGGCCTGGAGAGAATCGAGTTTGAGCAGCTTGAGAAAAAACGAGTCGAAGAAGCTATGAATTCGAAAATACCAAGAATCAACATCCACTCAACTCTTCAATCCTCCTTAGACCTTCTTGTAGATCACCCTTTTCTCTGTATAGAAGATGATTCAGGAATTTTTGAAGGTATTCTGACAAGACGGACCGTATTGTTGAAATTAAGCAAGCAAGTTAAAAGGTATAATAAGAAATAGACCATAAGGCAGCTCCCGGATACGGGAGCTGAATTTTTTACTTTTTAAGAAATAATAACTTTACTTTAAATACTCGCCAGCTTCAGTACTTGTCTGGGCTGAGCAAGGCGCTTGCGCTTTTCTTTAAGAGGTGTGTAAATGGGACAAGCTGAACAAAAAATGAACAAGAAGGAAACAAAACGCCCTTTTGTACTGGCAACTGTCATGCTTGCCATGTTCATGGGTGCTGTTGAAGGCACAATCGTTTCTACGGCAATGCCGGCAATCGTCGGCGATCTGGGCGGTTTTGCGTTATATAGCTGGGTTTTCTCTGCGTACTTGCTTATGAATGCAGTTACTGTTCTTATCTATGGAAAATTATCCGATTTATTCGGCAGGAAACCAATTTTAACATTTGGGATTATCATTTTCTTGATTGGTTCGATTCTTTCCGGAACCGCCGAAACGATGGAGATGCTAATTTTATACAGGTTCATCCAGGGTTTTGGAGCCGGTGCGGTCATGCCGATTGCAACCACAATTGTAGGGGATATCTATTCAAGGGAAGAAAGGGCGAAGATACAAGGGTATCTTTCCAGTGTATGGGGAATTTCAGCAGTTTCGGGACCGGCGCTTGGAGGCTTGCTAGTGGAATATGCCAGCTGGAGATATGTTTTCTGGATCAATGTCCCACTCGGTATCCTTGCCATCGCTGGTCTCTGGCTTTATCTTCATGAAGATATTGAGAAAAAGAAACATAAGATTGATTATCCTGGAGCAGTGCTCCTTACTGTGGCGATAAGTTCACTGATGATTGTCCTGGTCGAAGCGGGAGCAAATTGGGCCTGGACATCCCCACAAACGATCGGCCTGATCGGCTTGAGTGTTCTGACCTTGATCCTCTTTATTATTCAAGAGAGAAGGGCAGAAGAGCCGATGATGCCATTTAATATTTGGCGTGAACGGTCTATATTCATTGCGAATATGACCTCCTTGACAACTGGTGTCATGCTGATTGGTATTTCAAGCTTTTTGCCTGCCTTTGTACAGGGGGTCATGGAGAGGTCGCCGATTGTAGCTGGCTTCACCTTGACGGCCATGTCAATTGGTTGGCCAATTGCAGCGGCGGTTAGCGGTCGCCTGCTCTTGAGTATAGGCTATCGCAAGACTTCTCTATTTGGTGGTGCAGCATTGATTTTTGGCAGTATCCTGTTTGTCACCCTAAAGCCTGAAGCAGGTCCATTATGGGCTGCGGCAGGGTCGTTTTTCGTTGGAGTGGGGATGGGTCTTACTAGTACGGCATTCATTGTTTTCATCCAAAGTACAGTTGCCTGGCAGCAAAGAGGCATCGCAACGGCAGCCAATATGTTCATGAGAAACCTTGGCAATACAGTGGGAGCTGCCTTGCTGGGTGGAGTTCTTAATAGCAGCATCTTGAGCTACATGAAAAAGAATGGAGCAGAAGATCAGGATCTGACGATCGATACAGCCAATGTTCTGCTCAATGAATCAGAACGGATGAAGCTCCCTGAAGGATTGAAGACAATCCTTCAGGATGCGCTGACAAATGCCCTTCATTCGGTTTACATTGTTGTATTTATTTTTGCTATTGTCAGTTTACTGTTCATCTTATTCCTGCCTAAAAAAGAGAAAACTGCAGAGTGATCTGCAGTTTTCTCTGTAAATGTAAAAAGTTCATTTATAATATAAGAAAATCTTATCAAGAGGTTCAGTTATGTCATCTATTTCAGAGTTTCACCTGTTATCTGTGCTTGCACAGGAAATGAATATGAGGAAGGCCGCGGAGAGATTATTCGTATCACAGCCAGCTTTGTCACAGCGACTCCAATCGCTTGAGAAGGATTGGGGTACTAAGCTTTTCCTCCGGTCTCAAAAAGGGCTGACTTTAACTCCTGCGGGAGAGATCGTCATCCAATTCGTCAATGAGACAATTGCCAGAGAGGAAAAGGCCAGGGAATCAATCCATGCATTAAATTCAGAGGTGTATGGAACCCTTAAAATAGCTGTAGCTTCGATTGTTGGTCAAAATTGGCTGCCGCAGGTACTGAAGAAATATGTAAACCGTTACCCTCAGGCAAAAATTTCGCTTGTTACTGGGTGGAGCAGTGAAATTTCAAAGGCACTTTATGAAGATCAGGTGCACATTGGAATCATCAGGGGCACACCAGACTGGAAGGGTGTCAAAATCCATTTATTCAAGGACAGTCTGTATTTGGTGGACACGGAAATTACGAGTCCTGAACAAGTATTGGAAACAGACCGTCCGTTTATCCAATTCAAAAGTGATTCAAATTACTACCAGGAAATCCAGGATTGGTGGTTAAGGCAATTCCAGACTGCGCCAAAAAGGACAATTATTGTAGACCAGATTGAAACCTGTAAACAAATGACTTTTAACGGCATTGGCTACGCAATCCTTCCCGCAATAACACTTAATGGGGCGGAGAAGGACATTTTCAAAGTCCCGCTGCACGACGAAAACAATCAACCATTGGGAAGGGACACCTGGCTTCTTGGCTATGAATCAGCCTTCCGGTTAAAGCAGGTCCAAGCCTTCATTGATATCGTCAAAGAACATATTGTTGAGTCCAAGAAAACAGATAAATAGTTTTTCTTGTTTTAAAAACTTTTGTTTGTTAAAGTAATTTTTAGAAAAGGCTGTTTTCGCGCTGTTGCTTTATCACATTAATTCTGTGTAAGAGCAACTTGTTAATGGGAATAGGCTGAGAATACATACATAATTGGAGGAATAATTTATGAAAATGATGGATGCTAATGAAATTATTTCGTTTATTCAAAATAGCAAAAAAGCCACACCGGTAAAGGTATATATTAAAGGCGACCTGGAAGGGATCGACTTTGGCGAGAATTCCAAGACGTTCATTACTGGCAACACTGGTGTAGTATTCGGAGAGTGGTCTGAAATCAATCCGGCAATCGAAGCAAATCAGGCAAAGGTTGAAGATTATGTCGTTGAAAACGACCGCAGAAATTCAGCTATTCCATTGCTGGACATGAAGAATATCAAAGCTCGTATTGAACCAGGTGCGATCATCAGGGACCAGGTGGAAATCGGTGATAATGCCGTTATTATGATGGGTGCTTCAATTAATATCGGCGCTGTTGTAGGCGAAGGTACTATGATCGATATGAACGTTGTACTCGGCGGCCGTGCAACAGTCGGCAAGAACTGCCACATTGGTGCAGGTACTGTGCTTGCTGGTGTGATCGAGCCACCTTCAGCGAAGCCAGTCATAGTTGAAGATGATGTAGTAATCGGAGCCAATGCTGTTGTCCTTGAGGGCGTAACAGTGGGCAAGGGTGCAGTTGTTGCTGCAGGCGCAATAGTTATCGACGATGTTCCTCCTTATACGGTTGTAGCTGGAACACCGGCACGCGTCATCAAGGAAATCGATGAAAAAACGAAATCAAAAACTGAAATCAAGCAGGAGCTTCGCCAGCTTTAATAGGAAGCAAGAAAGCGTGGATAAATGGTCCGCGCTTTCTTTTATAAGGGGAGAGAACTCTATGGATACTACTACTTTCGTAAAAATTAGAAGAGATTTGCATCAAATTCCTGAGCTGGGTTTCAAGGAATTCAAAACTCAGGCGTATCTCCTTAATTTTTTAAGCAGTCTCTCTCAGGACTCCTTGGAAATTAAGACATGGAAGACTGGAATCTTTGTAAGGATCAAAGGAAGAAATCCAAAGAAGACGATTGGTTACAGAGCTGATATCGATGGTCTTCCGATTTCAGAAGCAACCGGTTTGGAATTCAAATCCCTTCATGAAGGGCAAATGCATGCATGCGGGCATGACTTCCACATGTCCATAGCCCTTGGGCTGATATCCTACTTTGTTGCTCATCCAATTGATGACAATTTGCTGTTCATTTTCCAGCCTGCCGAAGAAGGACCGGGTGGGGCTGAGCCGATGCTTAATACTGAGATCATGCAGGAATGGAAGCCTGATATGATTATAGCTTTGCATATTGCACCCGAATATCCGGTTGGCACGATAGCAACTAGGGAAGGTCTGCTTTTTGCCAATACTTCCGAACTGTTCATTGACCTTGCGGGGAAGGGCGGGCATGCTGCTTATCCGCACCAGACTAATGATATGGTCGTGGCAGCATGTGCTCTTGTGAACCAGCTTCAGTCTGTTGTTTCCAGGAATGTTGATCCACTTGACAGTGCTGTTGTAACTATCGGCAAAATCACCGGCGGCACAGTGCAAAATATCATCGCTGAAACTGCGAGGCTTGAAGGTACAATCCGCACACTGTCTGTAGAATCTATGGCTAGAGTGAAGGAAAGGATTGAAGCACTCGTAAAAGGTATCGAAGTAGGCTATCAATGCAAGACTTCAATTGACTATGGAGCCATGTATCATCAAGTTTATAATCATGAAGAATTGGCACGTGAATTTATCGCCTTTGCTGAGGAAAGTGAAAATATCGACGTGATTGTTTGTAAAGAAGCAATGACTGGAGAGGACTTTGGTTATATGCTCAAACAGATTCCTGGCTTCATGTTCTGGCTCGGTGTTAATTCGGACCATGGACTTCATCATGCCAGACTGGATCCGAATGAGGACGCCATCGGGACAGCTATTAACTTGCTGACAAAGTATATTGAGTATAAAAGCAACTAAACTGATGATTTGTCAAACCCGGCTTTAAAGTGTCAGTTAAATAGATATATCAAAAAAGAGGTGTTCGATATGAGATTGCGTCAGCCTATGCCTGAGATATCTGGAGCTACTGAATGGTTAAACGGCGAGTTTACCAGGGAACAGCTGGTTGGTGAAAAGCCGACATTGATTCATTTTTGGTCGATCAGCTGCCATCTATGCAAGGTAGCGATGCCATCGGTGAATGAACTTCGTGAAAATTATAAAGATAGATTGAATGTAATGTCTGTCCATATGCCAAGATCTGATAAAGACATGAATATGGAAGAAATCAAACAAGTAGCAGCAGAACATCAGATTTCACATCCCACCTTCATTGATGGTGAACATAAATTGACAGCAGCCTTTGAAAACCAGTACGTCCCTGCTTACTATCTTTTTGACAGAAACGGTCTATTAAGGCATTTTCAGGCTGGAGGCAGCGGACTGAAAATGCTAGAAAAGCGCGTGGACAGAGTACTCGAAGAAATGGAAAAGGAAGAATAAAAGGGAGAATCTGTAGCTAACGGACACATTTCTTCAGGAAGACCGCGAGTTTGTCCGATAGAGCCCCTCTAACGGACACATTTCATAATAAAAATCACCTTTTTGTCCGTTAGAGTAATTCTAACGGACTTTTTTCTTGCTCACCATTGATTCTTGCATCCAGAACCATTGGAACTCCTGTTTAGTCATTAATATCAGATAATTCACATATACAAAAAAATAAAAAAATTCTAACAAAGTACTGGAAATATATTTCGAAACTCGATATATTAATGTATACGTGCATTTTCTTTTTGTTAGCTTTTGTTAAGGTTTTTGTAAAGTATTGACTATTACAAGCCGCTATTCGGAAAATAAACAAAAGCATTCTAGCCAAAAAAGAATCTCTAATTTTCCAAAGGGGGGAAATGAATGGAGACATTCAAAAAATTAAAAGAATATTATTGGCCTTTTAGAAATTATTTTATATGGTCAATATTATTTATGTTGATTGTAACAGCGATTACCGTAGTTTATCCGATGATTCTGCAGCTTACAATTGATGAAGCTGTCATTGGAGGACGGTATGACCTGATTCCGCTCCTGGCTGCCGGGTTTGTCGGATCGATGGTCGTGAAAGGAATCTGTACTTACATTTATCAATATACAGGGGACCTGTTCGGGATTCACTCTGTCTATAAGCTGAGAAATTCTCTTTATGAAAAGCTCCAGTTCCTTTCGTTCCGGTATTACGACAATGCGAAGACAGGGGATTTGATGTCAAGGCTTACCGCGGATGTGGAAGGCTTCCGCTTTTTCCTAAGCTTTGGCTTCTCTGAGTTGATTCGTTTTGTTCTCTTAATCGGAATAAGTTTTTCTGTTATGTTCTATTATTCTATTTCATTGACTTTTGTGACACTTGCCACACTGCCTTTCCTTGCAGTAGTTGTATATAAGTTTGACAGAGCAGTCCATCCGGCGTTCAGGGGCATCAGAAAATCGTTTGGGAAACTGAATACAAAAGTCCAGGAGAATATTAGCGGAATTAACACGGTAAAATCACTTTCTCGCGAAGACTATGAGATTGGCAGATTCAATGCTTCGAATGGAAATTATAAAGATCAATACTTATTCACTTCGGAAATTTGGGCTAAGTATTTTCCGTTAATGGAGTTCCTGGGAAATTTGAGTGTTGTCCTGCTTTTAGGATATGGCGGATTCCTTGTTATGAATGATTCTTTGCTCCCAGGAGAGCTGGTGGCATTTTACAGCCTCGTTTGGTACATCATGTGGCCAATCATGAACCTCGGTTTCGTGGTGAATCTATTTTCCCAATCAAAAGCTTCGGGTGAAAGATTGTTAGAAATACTTGAGGCTGATGAGGAGATTGAAGAGAAGCGTGGGGCATTGAAAGTAGAAAAGCTTTCTGGTGATGTAGAATTCAATGATGTAACACTCAGGTATGGAGATGACGAAAACGAAGCTTTATACAATATAACGTTTAAAGCACGTCCGGGTCAGACAATTGGACTGATTGGTTCGACAGGTTCAGGAAAAACAAGCATTACCCAGCTGATGACAAGGTTTTACGAGCCAGTCGCTGGCCAGGTTCTCGTTGATGGCCTGGATATCAAGGATTATTCTCTCCGTTCACTTCGCAGCAATATAGGGATTGTCCTTCAGGAATCTTTTCTGTTTTCATCTTCGATCAAAGCCAATATTTCTTATGGCAATCCTGACGCTACAATGGAGGAAATCATTGCTGCAGCAAAACGTGCCCAGGCACATAGTTTCATTATGGAGCTTCCGGATGGATACGATACGATTTTGGGAGAACGAGGTATGGGGCTCTCAGGTGGCCAAAAGCAAAGAATCGCGATTGCAAGGGCGATTTGTGTCAATCCAAGTATTTTAATACTTGATGATGCCACAAGTGCAGTAGATATGGAAACAGAGTTCAAGATTCAACAAGCATTACTGGAAGTCATGAAGGGGCGGACGACGTTTATCATCGCACACCGTATTTCTTCCCTTAAGCATGCAGACGAAATCCTTGTGCTTGAAAATGGATCAATTGCTGAGCGAGGGACACATGAACAACTGATTAAGAATGGCGGAACATATCAAAAGATTTATGATATTCAATTCAAAGATCGTGAAAAGGTATCGCAAACTGGCTGAGATAAAACTCAAAAAGATTGATATCTGTCCGTCATTTTGTTCATCGCTTATTTACAAAGTACAGGGGGGAAGGTTTTGAGTAAGAAAAGAAACTCTCAAGTTTTGAAAAGGTTTCATTATTCTACTGACCAGGTTATAGATAAGCCTTTTAACTGGAAGCAGATGTCAAGGCTTTTCGGTTATATGCTGCCATACAAGAAGAATCTCGTCCCGCTTTCCATTGCTATGGTATTAATCACGACAGCGGTAAGGCTGGTTATTCCAATTTTGATCGGAATTTACACGCTTGACAGAGCTGTTAAAAACAAGGATGCAACTATGCTGTTGTGGCTGGTCGCTCTAATCGCAGGGCTATATTTGGCTTCCTATATAGCGAATATTTTCAGGATCCGCTGGATGAACCAATTGGGCCAAAATGTGATATATGATTTGCGCAAACACTTATTCACACATGTGCAAAATCTCTCCCATCGCTTTTTTGACCAGCGTTCAGCTGGATCCATTCTTGTGCGGATCATGAATGATATCAATTCTCTCCAGGAGTTGTTCACTAACGGTGTCATCAACTTATTGATGGACATCGTACTGCTGGTAGGTATTTTCTTTATTCTGTTCTCGTTAAGTCCGCAGCTTACACTGGCAATCATGGTTATTTTACCGATCATGTTCTTGATTTCAACAAAGTTGAGAAAAAATATCAGACGTTCCTGGCAGGATGTCCGCATGAAACAATCAAAGTTAAACTCCCACCTGAATGAAAGTATCCAGGGAATCAGGGTTACACAATCTTTTACTCAGGAAAAGGAAAACATGGCGTTTTTTGACGGAGTCAACGATGAGACCTTCCAAAGCTGGAAATCTGCTTCACAGAAAAATGCGATGTTCCGTCCGATGGTTGAACTGACCAACGCGCTTGGAACAGCTGTCCTGATTTGGTATGGAGCGAGTTTAATCCAAAATGGAACAATTACAATTGGTGTATTCGTCTCATTTGCCTTCTATCTCGGTATGTTTTGGGAACCAATCTCAAGATTGGGCCAGGTATATAACCAGTTATTGATGGGGATGGCTTCATCGGAACGTATATTTGAATTTCTTGATGAAAAGCCAATTGTTTCTGAGGCAGATTATCCGGTTGAACTTGAAGATATGCGCGGTGAAATTAAATTTGAAAAAGTGGTCTTTTCATACGATGATAAGCGAACAGCGCTTAAGGGGATCAGCCTCGAAATGAAGGCGGGACAGACCGTTGCTCTCGTAGGCCATACGGGGTCCGGGAAGACGACAATTGCCAATTTGATCAGCCGGTTTTATGATGCAACCTCTGGAAGGGTATTGATTGATGGTCATGACCTAAAGGAAGTTTCAATTGGCAGTCTCAGGAAGCATATCAGTAGTGTGTTACAGGATACGTTTATTTTTTCTGGGACGATTTACGATAATATTCTGTTCGGCAGGCCGGATGCAACAGAGGAAGAAGTAAGAGCTGCAGCGGAAGCGGTAGGGGCGTCCGAGTTCATCCAGAAGCTGCCGAATGGATATAAAACGGAAGTGGAAGAGAGGGGTAATATCCTTTCGGTTGGTGAAAGACAGCTCCTTTCATTCGCCAGGGCATTGCTAGCGAATCCAAGAATCTTGATCATGGATGAAGCGACGGCAAGCATCGACACAGAAACGGAAATGAAAATTCAAAAGGCATTGAAAACCCTGCTGAAAGGCAGAACGGCAATCATCATTGCTCACAGACTGTCGACAATCAGGGAAGCGGATAATATCTTCGTACTGGAAAATGGTATGATCATCGAGCGAGGCAATCATGCTCAACTTATGGAGCTTGAAGGAGAATATCATGACCTTGTCAAAGCACAATTCAATATGCTAGATGCAGTGTAAATGTAGAAAGCCTTCATTGTGAAGGCTTTTTTTTTGATTAAAATTGGAAGCATTCTTTGTCGTTATGAACAGATAGGAGAACATGTGCCCGAGATGGGACGGGTCCAATTTCTTAGGTGAATTGTAACTTTTTAACAGAGTTACCGTCATATTCATAAATAGAAGTGTTTCAAGGGGGCTTTTCATTGTTAAAGAAGATGTCTTTTATGGGTCTTGTGTTTGTTTTGCTACTTGCCGGATGCAGTGGGGGGATGTCAGAAGAGAATAGTAAGATGAGTTCTGAAGGTGATATGAATTCTGCATCTGACATGGAAAATGTGAGTCAGGATATTGGTTTTTCGGAAGATGAAAAACAAGTTGCAGATGCTGGAGAGAAATCGAAAGCAGAGGGCCAAGCCAGTCAAGGGACAGATGAAGTGGCTGCTCAGCGGATGGTCATCTTTAATGCGGAAATGGATATAAGAGTGGACAACTTCGAAAAAGCGCGCAATGCTCTGGAACAGAAAGCGCAATCGTATAATGGATATATTGTACAGTCCAATTCAAATCGTTATGATGGCGAACAGCAAAGCGGTACGATGACGTTCAGGATTCCCCAGGAGCATTTTAATGCGTTCCTGAACGATGCTGAGGGACTTTCAGTACAAGTGAATAATCGCCACGTAAGCGGGCAGGACGTTACAGAGGAGTACGTTGACCTGGAATCTCGGCTGAAATCAAAGAAGGCCGTTGAAGCAAGGCTGCTTGACTTCATGAAGCAAGCGCAAAAAACTGAGGATCTTTTAAAGATTTCATCCGACTTAGCAGATGTCCAGGAACAGATTGAACAAATAGCGGGCAGAAAGAAGTTCCTCGAAAACCAGACTGCACTTTCGACTGTAACTATCACTCTGCAAGAAAACGAAGTGGCAGTTCCAAAAATAGATAATGACAGCCTGAACACCTGGCAGAAAATAAAAAAGCAGTTTGCTGATAATATTAACATCTTGCTGGCAGCAGGTTCTGGAATCGTTGTATTCCTGATTGGAAACCTACCAATCCTTTTAATAGTAGGAGTAATTGTTGCCGTTATCATATTCTTTATTCGAAGGAAGGCAGGTACAAAACAAAACAGCAATATTGATTCAAATAGCTAACAAAAAAACCGTTGCGACATTCGCAACGGTTTTTGCTTAAACTTCCATGATGATCGGCAGGATCATTGGACGACGTTTTGTTTTTTCATAAAGGAAAGGTGCAAGAGTATCAGTGATTTCATTTTTAATTTCTGACCACTGAGTCGTTTTTCTTTCCATCACTTTATTCAAATGCTTATTGATTAGGCTCTGGGCATCATTGATCAAGTCACCGGACTCTCTCATGTAGACAAATCCACGTGAAATCAGGTCTGGACCTGCTGCAATTTTGAATTCCTTCATATTGATGCTTACCACAACAACGACAAGGCCTTCCTCGGAAAGGATTCGGCGGTCGCGAAGAACGATGTTTCCGATATCGCCAACCCCGCTTCCATCAATGTAAACATTGCCGGAAGGAATTTTGCCTGCGACGCTGACTTCATTATCGCCAAGAGCAAGTACTTCACCGTTATCCATAATGAAGCAGTTCTCTTCTGGAACTCCACAATCAGTAGCGAGTTTCGAATGCATCTTCTGCATGCGGTACTCACCATGGATTGGCATGAAGTATTTTGGTTTGATCAGGCGAAGCATCAATTTCTGTTCTTCCTGGCCACCATGACCTGAAGTATGAATGTCATTCAAAGAGCCGTGTATAACATCAGCACCTGCGCGGGAAAGCATGTTGATGGTCCTGTTAACACTGATGGTGTTACCTGGAATTGGTGAAGACGAGAATACAACAGTATCTCCAGGCTGAATTTGGATTTGGCGGTGTGTACCATTCGCAATCCTTGATAAAGCAGCCATTGGCTCGCCCTGGCTTCCAGTACAAAGGATTGTAACCTGGTTAGCAGGGAGCCTGTTGATTTGCTGCGCCTCAATGAATGTATCCTTTGGCGCAGTGATATAGCCTAGTTCTTGTCCGATATTAATAGCAGATTCCATGCTGCGCCCGAAAACGGCAACTTTCCTGCCATTAGCAACTGCTGCTTCTACAACCTGCTGCAATCGATGGATATTGGAAGCGAAAGTAGCGAAGATGATCCGCCCATCCACTTTTCGGAAAATATCATGAATACTTTCGCCAACACGGCGCTCAGACATTGTGAAATGAGGAACCTCGGCGTTCGTGCTGTCCGAAAGCAGGCAAAGGACACCTTCCTTGCCGATTTCAGCCATCTTAGTCAAATTCGCTGGTTCGCCTACAGGTGTAAAATCAAACTTAAAATCGCCAGTGTGGACGACTTGGCCAGGAGGAGTTTTCACGACAATGCCATATGAATCAGGGATACTGTGTGTAGTCCTGAAGAAAGTGACTGATGTCTTACGGAACTTGATGACATCGTCTTCTTTGATTTCAATCAGCTTTGCTTTTCGCAACAGACCATGTTCTTCAAGTTTGTTTCTGATCAGGCCAAGTGCAAGCTTTCCGCCATAGATTGGTACATTGATCTCACGCAAAAGATAAGGAATGCCGCCGATATGGTCTTCATGGCCATGGGTAATAAAAAGGCCCTTGATTTTGTCTTCATTTTTAACTAAGTAGGAATAGTCAGGAATTACATAATCGATGCCCAGCAATTCGTCCTCTGGGAATTTTATGCCAGCATCAATCAGGACGATTTCATCCTGGAACTGCACACCGTACGTATTCTTACCGATTTCGCCTAATCCACCGAGCGCGAAAACGGCTGTTTGGTCATTTTTAACGAATTTCATAAATTATTCGATCTCCAATACTTCAAAGTCTTCTTTTTGCTTCTCATACTCGAAATAGTTACCCTCAACTGCCTCGACATATTCAATATTATATTGACGGTCAGCAACTTTTGTCCGTACATCTCTTTCAGAGTCACCTTTTACATAAATGGTTTGCGTTTTCTCGCGAACTGGTACTTGCTTGTTTGATTCCTGGAAGTATACTTTAAAAATCATTAAAAATCTCTCTCCTTAAATTTACATTTTCTATTTTATAGGCAATTTTCGTTGAATGTTTCGCAGGTTTATGCGATACCGAGTCTGAAAATCTAAAGGTAGACGAACTCAAATAAGCAGGTAAAGCATAATTCTGTCAAAACACTATTCGAAATCAGCCATATATAAAAATTAACAATGTTACCATTGTTATGATCCATCCTGCCATGTTTTCCGCTATTAACCAATTTACAATAAGGAAGGAGCCCTTCGCAAGTTTGAAGGGCTCAAAAAGTTAAGCGATTGTTTTTTTTCGAAGCAAATCTTTCCACTGTTTTAAAAGCTTCTTTCTTAGCTTCTTTAACATAGTGGATCATCTCCTTAGTTCTTATTTTAAACTATCCTTGTCCAAAGTAAAGTAAACAAGGAAAAGTTTAGCAAAGATTATTTTTCAAATTCCTATCTTTTTGTTTATATTATATGATGAAATAGCAAAATTTTTCATGGTTATTGATGGGATGTCATAAATTGTCATTGTTTTGACACAGTTTATCATTTCTTATTTCTGTACACGCACCAGTGAATTTGATAGACTACCGTGATTACTGTATATAAATCAAAATGTTGGTTTCTTTTTGTTTTCAAAAAATATTATGAAAAGGGCCATTGGGAAAAAATAAGAAAATACTTTCAAGAAAAGCATCAAAGGAGAAGATCATGAGTAAAATTGTATTTTTTGATATTGATGGTACATTGCTGGACCATGATAAAAATTTGCCGGCCTCAGCTAAAGAGGCGATTGAAACATTGAAGGAAAATGGAGTTTTCGTGGCTATTGCTACTGGACGAGCTCCATTCATGTTCGAAAGTCTTAGAAAAGAGCTGGAGATCGATTCATTTGTTAGTTTTAACGGACAATATGTTGTATTTGAAGGAGAGGCAATCTACCAAAATCCTTTGAACAGTAAAAAGATTGAAGAAATATACCAAGAGGCTTCTGGGAAGGGACATCCAGTCGTATTTATGAACCACAAGACGATGAAGTCCTCAGTAAAGCACCACAACTACATTGAAACAAGCCTTGGAGGCCTAAAGTTCGCCCATCCAGAACATGATGACCGGTTTTATGTAGACCGAGAGCTCTATCAAACACTCTTGTTCTGTGAAGAAGGGCAGGAAGAGTATTACCGGGAAACTTATCCGGAATTTACATTTATCAGGTGGCATCCATTTTCAGTGGATATTCTCCCTGCTGGAGGATCGAAGGCGGAAGGTATAAAGAAAATGGTGGAGCGATTAGGCTTTAAGCCGGAAGATGTATACGCTTTTGGTGACGGACTCAATGACCTTGAAATGCTAAAGGCAGTTGGCACTGGGGTAGCCATGGGGAATGCCGTTCCAGAATTGAAGGGACTGGCGAATAAAGTAACCCGAGATGTAGATGACGACGGTATCTGGCATGGATTGAAAGAACTGAAGTTGATTTAGACCAGAGAAATTCGAGAGTAAGTGAAACAGGTTCGATGTCAGGTGTCTGATGATGTATTGGTGTGCTTTAGTTATTATGACAAGATGAAAAGGGAAAACGGAAAAGCTGTCAAGAAAAGGCTGTTATTCTGACAGGTTTGAGCCCACCAAGCGAAAAGCTGTCAAGAAAAGGCTGTTATTCTGACAGGTTTGAGCCCACCAAGCGAAAAGCTGTCAAGAAAAGGCCGTAATTCTGACAGGTTTGGACCCACCAAGCGAAAAGCTGTCAAGAAAAGGCCGTAATTCTGACAGGTTCCAGCCCATCAAGCGAAAAGCTGTCAAGAAAAGGCTGTTATTCTGACAGGTTCGAGCCCACCAAGCAAAAAGCTGTCAAGAAAAAGCATTTATTCTGACAGGTTTGGACTCACCAAGCAAAAAGCTGTCAAGAAAAAGCATTTATTCTGACAGGTTTGGACCAACCAAGCGAAAAGCTGTCAAGAAAAAGCCGTAATTCTGATAGGTTTGAACCCACCAAGAGAAAAGTTGTCAAGAAAAGGCCGTTATTCTGACAGGTTTGGACCCACCAAGCAAAAAGCTGTCAAAATAAGACCGTAATTCAGACAGATTTACATGGTGAATCTGGAAATTGTCACAACTAGACTCCTAAAAGGCTTTGGCCTTTATTTAATAGAAATAATTCAAGCCATAAAAAAGCCGAATCACTCAGGATTCGGCTTTTATCTTTCCACTGGCTTTGCATCAGGAACTTCGGCGTATGGATCTAGTTTATTAATGTGGTCGTAAAACATGATGCCATTTAAATGATCGATTTCATGCTGGAATACAATCGCTGGCAGGCCTTTCAGGCGAAGTTTGATTTCGTTTCCTTCAAGGTCTGTCCCTTTTACGGTTATTCTTGCATATCTAGGCACATATCCAGGAATCGACTCATCAACTGACAGGCAGCCTTCACCGGCTGAAAGGTAGGAGCGTTCCACCGAATGGCTGATGATTTTTGGGTTGAAGAGGGCATGGCTTAATACATTCTCTTTTTCATCTGTTACGTGAACAGCAATCATTCTTTTCGATACATTTATTTGTGGTGCGGCAAGACCGATTCCGGGACGGAGACCATGTTTTTGGGCAACTTCAGGGTCCTGGCTGTTTTTAACATATTCAATCAGGCTTTCAAGCATTGCCTTATCTTCCTGTGAAGGAGGCATAGGAACCTCTTCCGCGACTTTTCGGAGCACGGGATGTCCATCACGGACGATATCATTCATCGTCAACATTTACTTCACCTCTAGTATGTAATAATGTTTAGTCTAACAAATGAACAGTAAAAAGTTAACTAGAAATGTTAAAAGAGAGAGGGACTTGCCCTCCCTCTTATCTAACTGCATAAGAAAAGCATTGAGCACTAAGATTAGTACTTATCTCCAGTGCCTGCTTCATTGCTAGGCCCTCAGAAGCCTTACCCGCCAGCCACAGGACTGGCGATTTAGGCGGAAGCGCTTGTCGGGCTGACCAAGCCGTTTACGCTTTTCTAATTAAAACTTCCAGCAGGCGCAGCCAACAATGATCAGCAGGATGAACAACACGACAATCAAAGCGAATCCATTGCCATATCCTGCTCCTGCCACGGGATAACCACATCCATATCCGTAACCGTACATTAGGAAACCTCCTCAATTGTATTTTTCTCGCCCGTAAATCGGTCGATTGCTATAGCCTATGCACAAGAAAATATAAAGTGTAGGCTTAAGCCCAGAGCATAAACACACTGAGGAGTGAATATATTTAAGGGTAAGGACAAGCAGTTACCACTTCCAGGATGAACAATTATTCCCGCAAAATTTCATATCTATTGTCAAATCACGTCGCAATCGCTATAGTAAAATTGGTATCAATGAGGAGGTTATTATTTTGTCCATAATCAAAAAAATAAGTTTAGCTATTATAATGATGGCTGGAGTTTTAAGTCTAGCTGGGTGTTTGGACAAGCAATCACCAGAGGAAAAAATGTTTGAAGCGCTTGAGAAGGTCGTCTCGATTGAAAAAGGGTTTGAGGATCAGCAGGATCCGCTTGTAGAGTTGGAGAAGAAGGAAAAGGAAATTTACGAGCAAATCATTTCACTGGGAATGAAAGAATATGACAAGATTGTTAAGCTGGCAGACGAGGCATTGGCTATAGCTGACAAACGTGCAGAACATATTGATAAAGAAAAAGAAAGTATAGATGAATCTGAAAAAGAGTTTGGCAATGTAGACCAAATCATCGACGAAATAGATGATTCAAACCTGAAAAAACAGGCAACTGAACTGCAGTCGACTATGAAAGAAAGATATGAAATTCATGATAAGTTATATGAAAACTACAAACAAGGACTTCAATATGACAAAGAGCTTTATGAAATGCTTAAGGATAAAGAATTAAGCTTTGAGAAACTCGAAGAACAAATCAATAAAGTGAATGAAGTATATGAAATTGTCTTGAATAACAATCAAGAGTTCAATGAAAAGACTGACCAGTATAACCAAGAAAAAATGGATTTTTACAAAAAAGCTGGAATAGAAGTTAGCACGGATAAGGAAAAGTAATAAGGGAAATGTAAAGCCGCTTTTTATTAGCGGCTTTTTGTTTTGTACTTGATGAGGAGGTGCATTGCAGATTAAGGACGGGACCTGCGTATGGAATGGCTGCAACTGAGATTATAAGCCATTTACCCCCAACACCACATGACTAATACAGTTTGAATCAGAAGTAATTTATTATAGTACAGTAACTGATTAACAGTAATACAGTTAGTTTTTTGAGATAATAACATACCGATGGTGAATAAAATTAAAAAAGATGAAACATAGTATTTGACGGACTTATTTTCGTGTTGTAAACTAAAAAACGAATGAGCGGATTGTATTAATTCAATTTCATTTTTCACTAATACAGCATTTTTTGCATAGGAATGGTGAAATAAAAGTTTTTTTACAGTAAATCTGTGGAAAACTATAGAATGGTGTGTTCAAGTGGTGTTCCAAGCAAAAGTTGATGAAAAAACTGCTTGATTCATTATTGGTCAGCCTAGAAAACAATTCTGCTCTGACATGTATTTAGAAACCCGGGGAAGTTTATCCTGATATTGGGTAACCTATTTTTGTATATTCAATTAAAATTCATGAAGTATGAAAGGAAGAGGTGGCTCTGATGGCATCTAAAACAAAAAATAACAATTTTGATGCAGTGAAGCAGCTCGAAAATGTTGAAAGCCAATTTGAAATGTTCCAGATTTTGAATGAAGAGGGCGAAGTCGTAAATGAAGCGGCAATGCCTGAGCTTTCAGACGAGCAATTACAAGAATTAATGAAGCGTATGGTTTATACAAGGATTCTGGACCAGCGTTCAATTTCATTGAACCGCCAGGGACGCCTAGGATTCTATGCTCCTACAGCAGGACAGGAAGCTTCCCAGCTTGCTTCACAATTTGCACTTGAGAAAGAAGACTTTATTCTTCCAGGATATCGCGATGTTCCTCAAATGATCTGGCATGGACTTCCGCTAACACAAGCGTTCTTATTCTCACGCGGCCACTTCAAGGGTAATCAAATACCTGAAGGTGTAAATGTCATTTCACCACAAATCATCATTGGTGCACAATACATCCAGGCAGCTGGTGTTGCTCTTGGAATGAAGAAACGTGGATCAAAAGCAGTTGCCGTAACTTACACAGGTGATGGCGGTTCATCTCAAGGTGATTTCTACGAAGGAATCAACTTTGCAGGTGCGTACAAAGCGCCAGCAATCTTCTTCGTTCAAAACAACCGTTTCGCGATTTCTACTCCAGTTGAAAAGCAGACTGCTGCACAGACAATTGCTCAAAAAGCTGTTGCTGCTGGTATCCCTGGTATCCAGGTTGACGGAATGGACCCGCTTGCAGTTTACGCGGTTACTCTTGAAGCACGTAAGCGCGCTGTAAACGGAGAAGGTCCTACATTGATCGAAACAATGACTTACCGTTACGGTCCACATACAATGGCTGGTGATGATCCAACTCGATACCGTACATCTGATCTGGACAATGAATGGGAAAAGAAAGATCCATTAGTACGTTTCCGTAAGTTCCTGGAAAAGAAAAACCTATGGACTGAAGATATGGAAAACGAAACAATCGAACAAGCAAAAGAAGAAATCAAAAACGCTATTAAAGAAGCGGATGATACTCCTAAGCAGAAAGTAACTGACCTTATGGAAATCATGTATGAAGAAATGCCAGACTACTTAAAAGAACAATATGAAATATATAAAGAGAAGGAGTCGAAGTAAGCCATGGCTCAAATGACAATGATTCAAGCAATTACAGACGCTCTTCGCGTAGAGATGAAGAACGATCCAAACGTACTTGTATTCGGGGAAGACGTAGGCGTTAACGGCGGTGTATTCCGTGCGACTGAAGGCCTTCAAAATGAATTTGGAGAAGATCGTGTATTTGATACACCACTAGCAGAATCCGGAATTGGCGGTTTGGCGATCGGACTTGCGCTTCAAGGTTACCGTCCTGTTCCTGAAATCCAGTTCTTCGGCTTTGTTTTCGAAGTTATGGATTCTATTGCAGGGCAAATGGCGCGTATGCGTTACCGCTCAGGCGGCCGCTACAGCTCGCCGGTAACAATCCGTTCACCATTTGGCGGTGGCGTACATACTCCAGAGATGCACGCTGACAGCCTTGAAGGAATGGTTGCACAGCAGCCTGGCCTAAAAGTCGTGATCCCATCAACTCCATATGATGCAAAAGGATTGTTGATTTCATCTATCCGTGATAACGACCCAGTCATTTTCCTTGAGCACATGAAGCTGTACCGTTCTTTCCGTCAGGAAGTTCCTGAAGAAGAATACACAATTCCACTAGGAAAAGCAGATGTTAAGCGTGAAGGAAAAGACCTTTCAATTATCACTTATGGTGCAATGGTTCATGAATCACTAAAGGCAGCTGAAGAGCTTGAAAAAGAAGGTTACTCTGTAGAAGTAATCGACTTAAGAACAGTAATGCCTTTCGATATTGAGACAATCATCGCTTCTGTTGAAAAAACCGGAAGAGCGATTGTCGTTCAGGAAGCACAAAAACAGGCTGGTATGGCTGGACAGATTGTTGCAGAAATCAATGATCGTGCAATCCTTAGCCTTGAGGCACCTGTGCTGCGTGTAACAGCTCCAGATACAGTTTTCGCATTCTCTCAAGCAGAATCTGTTTGGCTGCCTAACTACAAAGATGTAATTGCAACGGCTAAAAAAGTACTTACATTCTAATTAAACACTGAAATTATAAAGGTTTGAAAAAACTTAGGAGGGTGAATTCCATTGGCATTCCAATTTAAGCTGCCAGACATCGGTGAAGGTATTCACGAAGGTGAAATCGTCAAATGGTTCGTAAAACCAGGCGATAAAGTTCAGGAAGACGATGTACTTTGCGAAGTACAGAATGACAAAGCAGTTGTAGAAATTCCTTCACCTGTCGCTGGTACAGTCGAAGAAGTATTAGTAGAAGAAGGAACAGTAGCAACAGTAGGACAGGTTCTTGTAACGTTCGATGCTCCAGGCTATGAGCACCTTAAGTTTAAAGGTGAAGACGAAGATGCACCTGCTGAACAGCCAAAACAGGAAAAGACGGAAGCTCAGGTTCAGTCTACATTAGAAGCTGGACAAAAAATTGAAAAAGAAGCGGCAGATACATTTGCTCCTGCAGGTCAAACTGGTGCTGGCGCAGCAGCTGCACCACAAGCAGAGGTTGACCCTAACCGCCGCATCGTCGCTATGCCATCAGTCCGTAAATATGCACGTGAAAAAGGTGTTGATATTCGTCAGGTTGCTGGCTCAGGAAAGAATGGCCGCATCGTGAAGGATGATATCGACAGCTTCCTAAACGGAGGCGCTGCTGCAGCAGCTGCACCTGCACCGCAAGCAGATCAAGCACAGGCAGCACAAGCTGAGGAAGCACCAAAAGCTGCAGCGGCTCAGGCTATCCCAGAAGGACAATACCCTGAGACACGCGAAAAGATGAGCGGAATCAGAAAAGCGATTGCTAAGGCAATGGTTAATTCCAAGCATACAGCTCCACACGTTACATTAATGGACGAAGTTGATGTAGCAAAGCTTGTCGCGCATCGCAAACAGTTCAAAGAAGTGGCTGCAGAAAAAGGAATCAAGCTTACATTCCTTCCTTATGTGGTAAAAGCATTAACAAGTGCATTGCGTGAATATCCAGCTTTAAACACATCATTAGATGATGCGACAAGCGAAATCGTTCACAAGCACTATTACAATATCGGTATTGCAGCAGACACTGATAAAGGATTGCTTGTTCCAGTCGTGAAGGACGCTGACCGCAAATCTGTATTCACTATCTCTAATGAGATCAATGAACTTGCTGGAAAAGCTCGTGACGGCAAGCTTGCTCCAGATGAAATGAAAGGTGCTTCTTGCACAATCACTAACATCGGATCTGCTGGCGGACAATGGTTCACACCAGTTATCAACCATCCAGAAGTTGCGATCCTTGGAATCGGCCGTATTGCAGAAAAGCCAGTGGTCAAGGATGGAGAGATTGTGGCTGCTCCTGTACTAGCGCTTTCCCTAAGCTTCGATCACCGTATGATTGACGGCGCTACTGCACAGCACGCTTTGAATCACATTAAGCGCCTATTGAACGATCCAGAACTATTGTTAATGGAGGGGTAATAAATGGTAGTAGGAGATTTTCCAATCGAAACTGATACTCTTGTCATTGGTGCCGGCCCCGGCGGATATGTGGCAGCGATTCGCGCTGCCCAGCTGGGCCAAAAAGTAACAATCGTAGAAAAAGCAACACTTGGCGGCGTGTGCCTGAACGTAGGATGTATTCCTTCGAAAGCTTTAATTTCTGCAGGCCACAGATTCGAAAACGCTAAGCATTCTGAAGACATGGGAATCAAAGCGGAAAACGTAACGCTTGATTTCTCTAAAGTTCAGGAATTTAAAGCTGGAGTAGTCAAAAAACTAACTGGCGGAGTCGAAGGTCTATTGAAGGGCAACAAAATCGATATCGTAAGTGGTGAAGCATATTTCGTCGATTCGAATACAATCCGTGTAATGGATGAAAATTCAGCCCAGACATATACTTTCAAAAATGCGATCATCGCTACAGGATCTCGTCCAATCGAGATTCCAGCTTTCAAATACTCTAAGCGTGTCCTGGATTCAACTGGAGCACTTAATCTTCAGGAGCTTCCAGAGAGCATCGTCGTTATTGGCGGTGGCTACATTGGAACTGAGCTAGGCGGAGCATACGCAAGCTTTGGCACTAAGGTGACGATTCTTGAAGGCGCAGACGAAATCCTTAATGGATTCGAAAAGCAAATGTCAGCTCTAGTAAAACGCAACCTGAAAAAGAAGGGTGCAGAAATCATCACTAAGGCACTTGCAAAGGGTGTTGAGGAAACTGAGACTGGCGTAACAGTTGCGTATGAAGCAAACGGAGAAGAGAAGAAGATCGAAGCAGACTACGTGTTTGTCATGGTAGGAAGAAAGCCTAACACTGACGAACTAGGACTTGAGCAAGTTGGCATCGAGATGTCTGACCGTGGTGTTATCAAAATCGACAAACAGTGCCGCACAAGTGTAAGCAACATCTATGCGATTGGTGACATTGTCGAAGGACCGCCACTTGCACACAAAGCATCTTATGAGGGTAAAATTGCTGCTGAAGCAATCGCTGGACATCCTTCAGAGATCGACTACCTGGCAATCCCGGCAGTTGTATTCTCTGATCCAGAATTAGCATCAGTAGGTTATTCTGAAAAGGAAGCGAAAGATGCAGGCATCAATATTACGGCATCTAAATTCCCATTTGCTGCAAATGGCCGTGCGCTTTCCCTTAATCAGACAGACGGCTTCTTGAAGCTGATCACTCGTAAAGAAGATGACATTGTCATCGGTGCTCAAATCGCTGGTCCGAATGCTTCTGACATGATCGCAGAGCTTGGTCTAGCTATTGAAGCAGGTATGACTGCTGAAGACCTCGCAATGACAATCCATGCTCACCCGACTCTAGGTGAGATTACCATGGAAGCTGCAGAAGTAGCACTTGGGAATCCGATTCATATCGTAAAATAAACATAAAAAAATCCTTTCCAGATACGATGGAAAGGATTTTTTTTTTGCTGTTTTCGCACTTACTATCAGCAGCATTTTGAAGGGCTTAGGGGACTTTAATTAACTGGCAATAAACTCGAAACAAGAGCATTATTCATTATTCAGGACAGCTGATAGAGGTTCGATAATCTGATCCTTAGTTACATTGCCATTCACATTGGCAAGTACTTGATCCTGATGGACGACCAGAATTGCCGGGAACTTTTTTACCTTGAATAGATCATAGTATCTATTGGCGTTTGCTGCGGAAATGACAACAATCTTATCGAATTCGGCAGGATATTCTTTCTTTAATTCAATAATAGCATCATAATAGGATGCTTCTTGTTTATAGTTCTCATCATCGGAAAAGAAAACGATTTGTTTTATATCTTTATTTAGCTCCAATTGATCTGAATCGTTGACTGGGTTGCATGAAGCCGTAAGAAATAGGAACGTAGCGACAAAAACAAAAGACAAACTTTTCATTTATCTTTGCCTCACTTTTTTCGGATTATTGTTTCACACGGGTAACTGGTTGTCCATATTCTATCACAGCAATTTCCAAAAGAATGGAATGTTATTGAATTGTTACATAAATGAAAAATATCCACACCAACCGGACATATACTAGTAAAAAGATCTGGATGTTTATCTTAAAGTGGCTTGGGAAAAAGATATTTAGACATGGTGGTGGAGGTTTTGAAGGTGTATACAGCAATGCTGCTTCAATTAATGATCTGGAGTGGCTATACCTTAATAGAATGGCTATCCAAACACGATCATCCGATTTATAATGGTATTATGTTCTTGGTGTTTTTCTATTTAGCAATAATAATAGGCAATAATATAGTGAAATCGGCAAGAAAAACCTTTTTCATAACGGTCTTGAGCCTTGCCATTTATGTATCGTTTCATATGACAATGTCTTTTATTTCTTCTATCTAGATCCCTGATAATACCGAACAGTGAAAAACAGCTAATCCATCAGCTCTGGCAGCAATGAGTTACTAGCAGGAGGGGAAAGTCTTGAAAAGAACATTTTTATTAGCAATTTCAGCTTCGATTATTTTGGCTGGATGCGGAGCCGCAGAAGAAGCGCAGAAGTCAGCCGGTACAACCGAAAAAGAAGAACAAGTCCAAAAAGAAGAAAAAGCCGCAGTGGAAAAGACAGAAACAGAAGGTACAGTAGCAGCTGAAGGCACTTCTGAAGACGTTTCACAGACCGAAGAAGTAATACAAGCTGCACCTCAGTATGAAATGAAGAGCAATTTTTCTATTCAAAATATCGCTAACCCTGATGAACAAATAGTTTTATTGACAATTGACGATGCGCCAGACAAAAATGCCCTCGAGATGGCTAAAACGTTAAAGGATTTGAATGTAAAAGCCATCTTTTTTGTAAATGGCCATTTCCTTGACACTCCTGAAGAAGGGGAAGTCCTGAAACAGATTCATCAAATGGGCTTTCCGATTGGGAACCATACATATAACCATAAATCGTTGAGAGATTTACCAGAGGAACAACAAAGGAAGGAAATTGTAGACCTTAATGACAGGGTCGAGGAACTCATTGGCGAAAGGCCGCAATTTTTCAGGGCTCCGTTTGGAATGAATACGGATTATAGCAAGCAGGTAGCTGCTGATGAAAAAATGCTGCTTATGAATTGGACCTACGGATATGACTGGGAAAAGGATTATCAATCAAAGGAAGCTCTTGCGGATATTATGGTTAATACACCATTGCTCCTGAATGGCGCAAATTTGCTGATGCATGACCGGAAGTGGACAAGCGAGGCCCTTGGTGATATCGTAAAAGGCCTGCAAAATAAAGGGTATAAGGTCGTTGATCCAACTCAGATTGAAACACCAGCAAACAAAGAAAATGCTGCTCAATAGCAGCATTTTCAGTTTGTCTCCAAAAGGGGTTCGGAATGATCTCATTCCGAACCCCTTTTGGGTTTTAATCCGATTTATTTCCGTGGATAGAAGTACATGACTCTTCCGTTGAATAAATGGAGCTCTCCCTGTAATTTTTTACCAATAAATTTACTGAATTCATTTGCTTTTCCCTTATCCCCAGCAGTTGCTGTCGGCGGCAAGGTAATTTGTATGTATGATTGCTCACGTTCTGTCCCGTTTTCGTCGACAACGTTTTCTTTATCAACACCAATCAAGATTGCATTATAACGGTCCTGGGAAGATTGCAGATAGAACCATGTGCCTTTCCCATCCTCTTTTTCCTTCAAATCATAAGGGAATGCGGAATGTTCATAATTCCAATCAACCTGGTCGCCTGTTTTAGCGGTTATTTCCTTATAGTAATTAAATAAATCCTTCAGTTCTTCGGTGGAAATGGCTTGCTGAGATGATGATGGAACAAGTTTTATATACGCATTACTAGACATCGTCCAATCCCCTTTTCCTATCTATTCTCCATCATTTTATCACTCCTGAAAAACCGTTGACAATAGAATTGCAGCTTTTTAGCTTCCTAGGCACTTGCCTTTTTGTCAAAAATAAATTATAATAATATTCTAAATATTTAATTAAAAAGGAGGAGGCATATGGAACTATTCGATAAGCTTTATGATGAGCACGAAAAGGTTCACGTCAGGTTTGTGGGGTTCACTACTTATGATACTCGTTATGACTTTGGGATTGTGTATACCAATATGTTTTTCGGGAAACCTCTTGTAGTTTGCATGCAGACGGGGCGTTCAGCACTCCTCGACCCTAAGGACATTGAAGACGTAGAATACTTACAGAAAGCATTCCATATTACAGAAGTCCGGCAGGCTGAGGACCTTGCATTATTTTTCAATGAAGAATTGCCGACAGCCCCGTTCCAGACTCAATATGAATAAGCAGGGGAGAAGAGCAGGCCAAGTAGGCCTGTTTTTAGTTTGTCATGGATTGAGGATAAAATAATCAAGCCTTTATTTTGGCTAAAAAATGTCATACTAATTATTAGTATCACATATATTTAGGGTACATATAACAAAATGCACATAATAAAAAATAAAAGTGTTATACAATTTAGGCTTGAATTCTTAATAGTGTTATATTATTATATATTTAGAGGCTGATAAAGCGCTTTCAAAATTCAAAATGAAAAGGAGTTTGAAAAGATGGGCACAATCGTTTGTCAAACTTGCAATTCTACAATTGACCATTTCGAAGATGAGAAAGTAACGGTGTTATATTCAAAAAAATGCAACTGCTGCGACCATGAAGGTGCAGAGGAAAGATAAGAATAGACAAAAGGGCATGCATGCTGCATGCCCTTCTTTTTTTAGTTTAGCTCCTTCGTTTAACGGAGCTGAACAAGGTGCTTCCTCATTTATTATCTGATCGCTTTGTGTTCCTTGATTACCCTGAATGATTTAAGTTCATCATCTTCTGGGCCTTGTACTGGAAGTCCGGCTTCCATATTGGTCTTGATATATTTAAGGTTTTCTTCGGTGATGATTTCTCCCGGGATGAAAATTGGAATTCCAGGTGGATATACCATAACGAATTCGGCAATGATCCGTCCTTCCGATTCCTCTACAGGCACCACTTCGGTATCTGCGTAGAACGCATCGCGAGGTGTCAACGCTAATAATGGAATGTCAGGAAGCATTACTTCTGCATGCACTTTTTCAGCAAGATAGTGGAATTCTTTTGAAAGTTCACGTAATGCCTGGACCAGAATATCAGCTTCTTTTTGAGTGTCTCCAGGGGTAATGATGCAAAGAATATTGTACAAGTCTGAAAGTTCAACTTCAATATTGTACTTTTCCCGAAGCCATTTTTCGACCTCATACCCTGTAATATTTAGATCTTTTATGCTGATGAGTACTTTGGTTGGATCAAAGTCGTAAGTAGCGTTCGTACCAAGCAAGTCTTCTCCCGGACAGTAAAGGTGCTCAATGCCATTAACCTGTTCCCGGATCCACTGTGCTAATTTAATCGTGGTGTCAATGATTTCTCTTCCTTCAATGGCAAGCCTTCTTCTCGCCGTATCCAGGGATGCGAGCAAGAGGTAAGAAGTAGAGGTAGTCGTCAGCATGCTGATGATGGATTGAACGCGCTTTGACGATACCAACCCTTCTTTTACATTCAGAATCGAGCTTTGTGTCATTGATCCGCCTAGCTTATGGACGCTGGTTGCTGCCATGTCCGCACCTGCTTGCATAGCTGAGAGCGGCAGGTCTTCATGGAAGTGAATATGGACGCCATGAGCTTCATCCACTAGAACCGGGACATCGTAAGAATGGGCTATCTCAACAATTTTTTTCAGGTCAGCTGCAAAGCCGAAATAGGTCGGGTTGATCACAAGCAGACCTTTTGCATCAGGATGTTGTTCAAGCGCCTTTTCAACTGAATCAGTTGAAATTCCGTGTGAAATTCCGAGCTTCTTATCTATTTCAGGGTGGATGAAGATTGGAATCGCACCGGAAAAAACGATAGCGGACATAATCGATTTATGCACGTTTCTCGGTACGATGATCTTATCTCCAGGTCCACAGACTGTCATGATCATGGTCATGATAGCGCCGCTTGTTCCCTGTACTGAAAAGAAAGTATGGTCAGCACCGAATGCTTCAGCGGCCAGCTCCTGAGCCTGTTTGATGATGCCTTTAGGAGAATGCAGATCATCAAGAGGCCCGATATTAATCAAATCGATAGAAAGTGCATTATCACCAATGAATTCTCTGAACTCCGGGTCAATCCCGCTTCCTTTTTTATGACCGGGAATATGGAACTGAATCGGATTATTTTTTGCGTGTTTTAATAGGCTGGTAAACAACGGTGTCTCTTTTTGTGACAATTGATGATCACACCTCTTTATTTTATTGGATTTCCTTATTTATAGGGTTATGAATAGGTTTTGCTTTTAAAAAAATAAAACACATGCATTATAGCACTAATCAAGGTGTTTGCAAAGAATTTCAGAATATCAAGGAAGTCCTGAACCAATAAATTTAAAAACAGGAAAAACAGCTGTGAAAATAGAAGTTATATCGTACCAAGACTGAGAGGGAGAGAGAGTATGAACTGGAATACTGATGTAACGAACCTATTAGGCATCCAATATCCAATTGTCCAGGGAGGTCTTGCTTATCTGGCTTATTCAGAATTGGCCGCAGCTGTATCGAATGCTGGGGGATTAGGTCAGATAACAGCAATGTCCCTTCCAGATCCTGATGCTTTAAGGAATGAAATTCATAAAGTGAGAAAGCTGACTGACAAGCCGTTTGGAGTCAATTTTGCGATTGGGCAGCATGGCAGGCCATTTTCACATTTTCTTGATGTAGCTATAGAAGAAGATGTTCCTGTTATCTCAATGACGGGGGGAAACCCGGCACCCATCTTTGAACAGTTAAAAGGAACAAATGTTAAAAAGCTTGTTCTTGTGGCTGCGAAAAGGCAGGCTCAGAAAGCAGAGGAGTTGGGAGCAGACGCAGTCATGGTTGTCGGCCAGGAAGGTGGCGGGCATCTGGGAAAGAGCGATATCGGAACGATGGTGCTTATTCCATCCGTTGTTGATGCAGTTAACATCCCTGTAATCGCCTCAGGAGGGATTGGAGATGGCCGGGGTCTAATGGCGGCATTAAGTCTTGGGGCTCAGGGCATAGAAATGGGCACCCGCTTTATTGCTACTCAAGAATGTGTCCATGCGAATGAGCTGTATAAGCAAAAGCTTGTTGAAGGTACCGAAAATGATACTACTGTAATAAAAAGATCCCTGGGGATGCCAGCAAGAGCGATTGCCAACCCATTGACGCAAAAAATCCTCGAAATTGAGAAACAAGGCGGAGGTTATGAAGAATTAAAAGAGCTGATCAGCGGAACAGCAAACCGCAAGTATATCTATGAAGGCGATGATGAAAGCGGGTTCGGCTGGGCAGGCCAGGTGATGGGATTAATCAAGGATTCTCCTACAGTAGCTGAGCTATTTGCCAGAATGATCAACGAAGCAGAAGAAATTAGAATCAAATGGGGAAGCTGAACCTGCGATATCCTTGCGCTCTAAATTAAATAAAGGTAAAATCGATTAACATACAAGGAATGCATTGGAGCAGATGCTCCTGTCATTGCACAAAAAGCAGGTGAAATAATGGAATACCAATATCCAATTGATTACACATGGTCCACAGATGAAATTGTTGATGTCATCCACTTTTATGAATGTATTGAAAAAGCATATGAAAAAGGAATCGACCGGGATGCATTGCTTAAGGCTTACAGACGTTTTAAAGAAATCGTACCAGGAAAAGCCCATGAGAAAACACTTTTCAAAGAATTTGAAGAAGTAAGCGGCTACGTGCCATACCAGGCAGTAAAAGGGTTAAAAGAGGCAGGAACTGGTGAAAAGATCATGGTCGTTCAAAAAAGAAAAAACTAAGTTATTAGGGAGAGCCTGAACTATACCCCGGATAGC
>NZ_JAGGQU010000048.1 GCF_018613155.1 Bacillus sp. ISL-55
CCGCTTTCTAGTCTACATCCACCAATAAGAGCTATTGGTGTCCAAAAACAGCAGAAAAAAGAAAAACAGGCCACCAATAAGGTCTATTGGTGCCCAAAAACAGCAGAAAAGAGAAAAACAGGTCACCAATAAGCACCCTTGGGACCCGCAGATTCACAAGCGGAAGAAACAAGTATGTCTGCTATACACAACACCTCAGTAAAGCATAAACTCGACATTTAATAGGAGGAATGCAAATGAGCACGACGATCGGCAAGATTTTTGACCTGACGGTAATGAAATTCCCGAACAAGGAAGCCCTCTATGATGTGCGCAAAAATGTCCGCTTTACTTATAGTGAATGGAATGATGAAGTGAACAGGCTTGCCAACGCGCTCCTTGCTGAAGGAGTGAAGAAGGGAGACAGAGTTTCTACGTTCACTTTCAATACTGAGGAGTTGGGTACTGCGTTTTTCGCCTGTGCGAAAATCGGAGCGGTTTTCAATCCAATCAATTTCCGGCTGATGGGCGAGGAGGTTGCTTTTATCCTGAGCGATGCCGCGCCGAAGGTCGTTCTTTTTGAAAAGGCGGTGGAGTCTGTCATTGCTGGCATTGAAAAGCGATTCCCGCATATCGCTTTCTGGTACATCGATGCTGATACACCGGAATATGCCCAGAGCTACCATGAAAAAGTGGAAGCAGCAGAAATCCGGCCTGTTGAAATCGAGGTAGACGAAAACGACCTTTACGCGATTATGTATACAAGCGGGACAACCGGCAGGCCAAAAGGTGTTATGCATAAGCACCGCAATATGGTCGAGCAAAGCCTGATCGTTGTCGGTTCAACCAAACTGGGTGCGAATGATGTTGGCCTCGTGACTGCGCCAATGTTCCACTGTGCCGAGCTCCATTGTGCGTTCCTGCCTAGAATCCATGTGGGCGGCAGCAATGTCATCCTCCATCAATTCGCGCCAAAGAAGGTACTTGAGCTGATTGATTCGGAAAAAATCACGAAGTTCTTTGCAGCGCCAACGATGTGGAATATGCTTTTGCAGGAAAATCTATCAGACTATAATATCGAAAGCCTGAAGCTGGGTCTGTACGGAGCTGCCCCAATGGCGCCTTCACTTGTCCGCGCCTGCCATGACAAGCTGGGAATCAAGCTCGTCCAGGCGTATGGAATGACGGAAATGGGCCCTGCTATCACCTTCCTGTCTGAGGATGACCAGCTGACAAAAGCTGGAGCTGCAGGCCAGGCATGTCTTAACCATGAAATCAGGATTGTCCGTCCCAACGAGGATGGCCCATCCGATCCCGACGATATCTTGCCACCAGGCGAAAGCGGAGAAATCATCGTCCAGGGCCCATGCATGATGACTGGCTACTTCAACCGTGAAGAGGCTTCTGAAAAAGCGATGTATAAAGGCTGGTACCATTCAGGCGATATTGGCTATCTGGATGAAGAGGGTTATCTATGGGTGAAAGACAGGGTGGATGACATGATCATCAGCGGCGGTGAAAACATCTATCCTCGTGAGGTTGAAGATGTTCTCCATGCCCATGAAGGGGTCCTTGATGTCGCGATTGTCGGTCAGCCTGATGATCGCTGGGGCGAAAGTGTAACGGCTTTTGTCGTGAAAAAAGATCCGCAGGTAACAGAAGAGGAATTGGATGAATGGTGCAAAAACAGCGACAGCCTGGCAAATTACAAACGTCCGCGTAAATACCTCTTTGTGGAGGCACTCCCTAGGAATGCGAGTGGCAAGATCCAAAAATTTATGCTGCGTAAGCAAATGGAAGAATTGTTTTCAAATGGGCAGCCGACGTAATGGAAAGGGTTTTTTATCATGTTAGACGGCATTAAAGTAGCAGACTTCACAAATTATATCCCGGGTCCTTTTGCGACGCTGAGGCTGGCTGAACTCGGGGCCGAGGTTGTCAAAGTCGAAGCGCCCGAGGGAGATCCGGCAAGGAACACAGGCGAAGGTTATGTATTCAACGCCCATAACCGAGGCAAGAAGAGTATTGTGATTAATCTGAAGCAGACAGAAGGAAAGATGCTGGCACTTGACTTGCTGGCCAGGGCAGATGTGGTTGTTGAGAGTTTCAGGCCAGGAGTCATGGAAAAACTCGGTCTGAGTTATGAGGCGGTAAAAAAGGTCAATCCTGGAATCGTTTATTGCTCGGTGACGGGATACGGCATGAATGGTGAGATGAGCAATCTGGGAAGCCATGACCTGAATTATATGAGCTTGAGTGGCGCTTTGGCTCAGATGAAGGACAGCTCAGGGAAACCGGTTCATCCAACCCATACGTTTTCAGACTATATCGGGGGCATGGCGGCTAGTGAGCGAATCCTGGCCGCACTTGTAGCCCGGGGGAAAACAGGTGAAGGCAGCTATCACTGCATTTCCCTTGCTGACAGTATGGCATCATTGATGGCAAACCATGTTCTGATTGAAAAAGAAACAGGCTATCCTAATGGTGTCTCTGTACTGAACGGTACCGTCATCGGGTATGGGCTGTATGCAACAAAGGATGCCCGCTATGTCAGCCTCGGGGCGCTGGAACCGAAGTTCTGGAACAATTTTTGTCAGGCTGTCGGCCGGGAGGAGTGGCTGTCCGCACATTATTCCAGACCTGAAAACACCAATCCTGTTTATCTTGAGCTTGTTGATTTGTTTAAAAGCAAGTCGCTCTCAGACTGGGCGGAGTTTGGCAGGACCGTAGACTGCTGCCTTACACCAGTACTTGAAGCGGGAGAGCTTGCTCAATATCCATATTGGAGTGAAAAGAAATTTGTCATGCCAGAAGGTCAAATTAAAATGCATGCAGATTTGCCGTCACAGCACCAAGCAACTCCTCCAAAAAAAGGGGGACAAACAGAAGAGGTTTTGCAAGAGTGGCTTAGTTTAAAAAGCAGTAATTAGTAGGTTCACAGTATTTATATTTTAAAGAGTGGAAGGGGAAATGTCGGTATGATGAATGTTCCATTGACAGTTGGATCGCTATTGGAGAGAGCAGAAAAGTTTTTCCCGAAAAAGCAGGTGGTGTCTCGGACACTTTCAGGTATTCACCGATTCACTTACAAGGAGATTGGCGAACGGACCCGCAGGCTTGCCAGCGCACTTGAAAAGCTTGGTGTGGAAAAGGGAGACCGGGTTGGTACATTTGCCTGGAATCACCATCGTCATCTTGAAGTCTATTTCGCCGCTCCAGGCATGGGGGCAGTTCTCCATACAATCAACATCCGCCTGTCACCTGAACATGTCTCTTACATTATCAATCATGCAGAAGATAAGGTGTTGCTTGTCGATGAAGACTTGGTGCCGCTGATTGAGCGCAGCAAGGATCAATTTAAAACGGTAGAGGCATACATCATCATGACCGACAAAGACGAACTGCCGGAAACAACATTGGAGCCAGTCTATTCTTATGAGGAACTTCTTCGCGAGGCTAGTCCGGAATTTGAATTCGTGAAAGATATCGATGAAAATGATCCAGCGGGGATGTGCTACACTTCTGCAACTACTGGCAATCCTAAGGGCGTTGTTTATTCACACAGAGGCATCGTCCTCCACAGTTTCGCGTTTGGATTGGCCGACACTGCTGCGTTGTCAGAAACCGATGTCGTATTGCCTGTGGTCCCGATGTTCCATGCCAATGCCTGGGGTCTGCCATTCGCTGCGACATGGTTTGGCTCGACCCAGGTACTGCCTGGACCGCTGTTCACTCCAAAGCTGCTTGCGGATTTTATTGAGCAGGAAAAAGTCACCTTCACTGCAGGAGTGCCGACAATTTGGCTTGGCTTGCTGAATGAACTTGAAAATGGCAGTTATGATACATCTTCATTGAGATCAATTGTCTGTGGTGGTTCTGCTGCGCCGCGCGGCATGATTAAAGCATTCGAAACAAAATACAAAATTCCATTCCTGCATGCATACGGCATGACAGAGACCACTCCGCTGGCAACGGTCTCACGTCTGAAAAGCTACCAGGTCGGATTGGACGAAGATGAAATTTTAGACATCCGATCCAAGCAAGGACTCCTCGTACCAGGCCTGGAAATGAAGGTCATCGGCGGGAACGGAGAAGTGAAGTGGGATGGCGAGGAAATGGGAGAATTATTGCTGCGAGGACCCTGGATTGCCGACGAATATTACAAGGATGAGCGTTCGGCAGATGCATTCCGTGATGGCTGGCTTTACACAGGCGATGTAGCCACGATTGATGAAGAAGGAGTCATCAAGCTAGTCGACCGTACGAAAGATTTAATCAAGAGCGGCGGCGAATGGATTTCATCGGTCGATCTCGAGAATGCCCTTATGGCTCACGAGGCTGTTTTCGAGGCGAGTGTCGTTGCCGTTCCGCACCAGCAATGGCAGGAACGTCCGATTGCTTGTGTCGTTCTGAAGGAACAATATAGAGGCAAGGTAGATAAGCAGGAAATACTAGAATTTATCGCCCCGCAGTTCGCCAAGTGGTGGCTTCCGGATGATGTTGTATTCATGGAGGAAATCCCGAAGACATCGGTCGGTAAATTCCTGAAACGCGCACTTAGAGATCAGTTGAAGGATCATCTGGTTCAAAACTCTTAAAGAATGTAAAGCAGCATCGCCGTTATATGCGATGCTGCTTTTTTCGTTGTAAAATAAAGAATGACGTCAAAAATAAAACTTGATGGGCAAAATAAATTATTCTCTTTCAATTCAAAAAATTCACCAAAAGAGGTATGATAGTAGATATAAAATTCGTAAGCCGAAATAATCAAGATTGTTTCAACGGGGGTCTCATCTTCATGAGTATATTTTCATTTGTAAAACCATATCGCATCCCGATTGCGGCTGCACTGAGCTTGATGCTCGTAGAACTGGCGGTTGAACTGGTGCAGCCGCTGCTGATGGCTAAGATCATTGATGAAGGAATTGTCGCCAAGGATCTGGATACTGTCATCAAATTAGGCGGAATCATGCTCGGGATTTCATTCCTTGCATTTGCATCTGGAATCACGAATTCATTTATCGCTGCCCATGCCGGCCAAAGCTTTGGCTATGATTTGCGCGAGAAGCTGTTCGCCAAGGTCCAGGCATTTTCATTCACGAACTTCAGCAGCTTTCCGTCATCTTCTTTGATTACAAGGATCACCAATGATGTGACACAGCTGCAAAATACATTCTTTATGAGCCTGAGAATTGCTTTGCGCGCTCCGCTGCTGGTCATCGGGGGAATCATTATGGCCATGCTCGTCAATGTGAAATTGTCGCTTGCATTTGTCATCATTATTCCGCCACTTTTGATTTTCCTGATATGGATCATGACCAAGGCGGCAGGCTTATTTAAAAGTGTACAAAAACGCCTCGACAAAGTGAACGGTGTCATGAGGGAAAATCTTGTCGGCATGAGGCTGATCAAAGCTTTTGCCAGAGGTGGCTATGAAGGAACAAGATTTGAAAGTGCGAACAATAACCTTAAGGATAAAACGGTGTTCGCTTTAAGGGTTACCGAAGTAACAATACCTGTCCTGCTGCTATTCATGAACCTGAGTGTAATTGCTGTCCTTTGGTTTGGAAAAATCGAAGTCGAGCTTGGAAGTGTTTCGGTCGGTGAAGTGGTTGCGATTGTCAATTATGCAGCCAGAATCACCACTGCTTTTTCGATGTTTTCATGGATTATCATGGTCTTTTCCCGTGCCAGAGCATCTGCTGAACGTGTGACAGATGTACTGAATGAGGAAATCGATCTGGAAGATACAATAGATAGCAGCAAAAAGTATGGGATCTCCCAAGGGGAAATTGAATTTGACAAAGTTTCCTTCCAGTTTCCGAATACCAATATCCCAATACTTCAGAATCTATCGTTCTCCATTGCCGCCGGCGAAACAGTGGCTGTATTGGGGGCTACTGGTGCCGGAAAGACATCAATGTTCCAGCTTATCCCCCGGTTATATGATGTAACAAGTGGGGAAATCCGGATCGACGGCCGGAGAATCAAAGACTTTAAACTTAAAAGCCTTAGAGAGGGGATTGGCTACGTTCCCCAGGAGGCTATGCTGTTCACTGGTTCCATCAAGGAAAATCTTGCATGGGGCAAAGAGAATGCCACCGATGAGGAAATGGTTAAGGCTGCATCTGATGCCCAGATTCATGAAACGATTGAAAAACTTCCTGAACGATATAATACACTCCTGGGGCAAAAAGGCGTCAATCTGTCGGGCGGACAGAAACAGCGACTATCCATTGCCCGGGCTTTAATCAAAAATCCGCGAATCCTGTTGCTCGATGACAGTACAAGTGCGCTTGATTTGAAAACAGAAGCAAGGCTGCTTGATTCGATCAGCCAATACAAATGTACAACAGTCATCATCACCCAAAAGATCAGCACAGCTAAGGAAGCCGATAAAATCCTGCTGCTTGAGGATGGATGCTTAATTGGATCTGGAGACCATGAGTATCTGCTGAAGCATTCTCCCCTTTATCAGGCTATTTACGAGTCACAATTCGGGGAGGTGAAGGCAGGGTGTTAAAAAAGCAGAGCAAGGCTGAGCAAAAGAGTAATTCCCCACGGGGAATTGTGCCCACGGTTAAAAGAATCTGGTCATACCTAGCAGACCAGCGGAGCCTGCTGATCCTTGTACTATTAATGGTTGTGGCTAGTTCCGCTCTGGGCCTTTTGGGTCCATTCCTGATTGGCTGGGGAATTGATGAGTATTTTGCGACAGAGTCCACTGATGGATTCATCTGGCTGTTAGTCGGTCTTGGCGTTGTATATGGGCTGCACTCTTTAACATTATGGTTCCAGAGCTACTGGATGATCGGAATTGCTCAGAAAACTGTATATACAATGAGGAAACAGCTTTTCTCACACTTCCATAAGCTTTCGATTGATTTCTTCAACAAACGGCAGCATGGCGAATTAATGAGCAGGGTAACCAATGATATTGAGAATGTCAGTGCAACGCTGAATTCTTCGGTCATTCAGATTTTTTCAAGCGTGCTTACACTGGTGGGAACCCTTGCTGTCATGATCTGGCTGAGCCCGCTGCTCACGCTTGTCACGATGATCATTGTGCCGCTGATGTTCATGGGGATGAAGTGGATTACGAGCCGGACAGGGAGGCTGTACAAAGAACAGCAGCGCCGGCTTGGCGAAATGAATGGGTATATTGAAGAAACGATTTCTGGCCAGAAGATCATTAAATCCTTCTCGCAGGAATCGAAAGTTATTGAAGAATTCCGCATTAAAAATAAGAAGTTGAAAGAGTCCGGTTATTGGGCACAGACCTTTACTGGATTTATTCCAAAATTGATGAATATGCTCAATAACCTGAGCTTCACCATTGTGGCGGCAGTTGGCGGTTACTTTGCTATTAAAGGGTATGTATCGATTGGGACAATCGTCATTTTTACTGAGTACTCCAGGCAATTCACGAGACCTCTGAACGACCTGTCGAACCAGTTTAATACATTACTTTCTGCAGTTGCAGGAGCTGACAGGGTTTTTGATATCATCGATACAGAAGAAGAGGCGGTCGATGAGAAAGAAGCTGGCTCCCTTCAGAATATCAATGGAAAGGTTGAGTTCAAGGATGTATCTTTTTCATATGAAAAAGGCGGAGATACCGTATCTGAATTGAATTTCATTGCTGAACCAGGCCAGAGTGTTGCTTTGGTTGGACCGACAGGAGCCGGCAAGTCCACGATCATCAACTTAATTTCGCGCTTTTATGAACCGGATAAAGGTAAGATTTTAATCGATGGATATGACAGCAAAAAAATCACCCGTGAAAGCTTGCGGACACAAATGGGATTTGTCCTTCAGGATTCATTCCTTTTCCAGGGCAGCATAAGAGAAAACATCCGTTACGGCAGACTGAACGCAACTGACGAGGAAGTAGAGCATGCTGCAAAGGCAGCGAATGCCCATTCCTTTATCCAACGCTTGCCGGAAGGATATGATACCGTGTTGAGCCAGGATGATGCCGGCATCAGCCAGGGACAAAAGCAGCTCTTGTCCATCGCAAGGGCAATCCTCGCTGATCCGTCAATCTTAATTCTTGATGAAGCAACAAGCAGTATTGATACGATAACAGAGCTTAAAATACAGGAAGCCCTGCAGCACCTGCTGAAGGGAAGAACAAGCTTCATCATCGCCCACCGGTTGAATACGATTAAAAGCGCAGACCAGATTATCGTCATTGAAGATGGTCAGATCATTGAAAAGGGCAGCCATGATGAATTGCTGGAGCAAAAAGGGTTTTATCATAGTCTTTACACGAGCCAGCTGGAAAAAAAGATGTTAATGAATTATTAGGGAGCCTCCGGGTTTCCTTTTTTATTTGCTTTAGCCCTTCGTTGGACACATTGTGGCTTCTTAGGTGGCCAACATTTGTTAGGGCTGACCAAGGCGCTTGCGCTATTCTTATAAAATACGACAAATTTCCCGGGCAATAGAGGATTCAGGAAAAGTTTGTCGTATTCCTAATACGATAAAGCTATCTGGTGTGACAGTATCAATCCGGCTTTATCCAAACCCTCTTCGAATGGAGAAATTGAAATGCTTGCCGAGAAACTTCTTTTAAACGTCCTTATTATCTTGCTGCCAATCTTTATACACAGTGTTCTTTTTGATAATAAAAGCATCGGGAAATCTCCTTACTTATGCGGGGGGCTCCAAAGCATTGCTGTGTTTCTGTCTCTCATGTTTTCATTTGAGGAAGGCGGTTTGTACTGGGATCTTCGCTACGTACCAATGGTGCTTGCCTTTTTATATGGAGGCCCGATAGCGGGTGTTATGGTCCTGGTCTCCTACCTGGCAACAAGGACATTTATGGGCGGGGATCTTTTGCTCGGATATGCGAGTGGTTTTCTGGCAGCGCTAATTCCATTCTTGTTTATCAAGAAATTTTGGACCTTCGATGCAAAAAAGAGAATTAGGACAGCAGTCCTTGTAGGGTTATGGCCTTCACTTTCAATGCTGCTGATTCTCGTGGCAAATATTTTCATTAATGACGCAACAGCTGAAGACACAAATCAAATTATGATGAATGTAGCGATTTTTGGGGCAATCCAGGTTTTTGCCGTATGGGTCGCAGCGATTCTGAATGAGTCCTTGATCGAGAAGGATTTAATGAGAAAAGAGATCCTGCGCGCTGAAAAACTGAATACACTGGGTGAACTAGCTGCATCCATTGCTCACGAAATCCGGAACCCTTTAACAGTGGTAAAAGGATTCTTGCAGATGATGCATAAGCAAGAAAAAGGGGATAATTATTACTATTTGAGTCTCGTCCTGACTGAACTCGGCAGGGCAGAATCCATCATTAATGATTATCTGAATTTTGCCAAGCCTCAATTTGAAAAATTGGAAGATGCCGAGCTGGCAGAAATCATTACTGAAGTCACATTGCTTTTAGAGGCGTTTGCTGCAAAAGAAGGCGTCCAGGTGAATGTCCAGTTGGAGTGGGGAATCTATGTAAAAACAGACAGGAACCAGCTGAAACAAGCTCTTGTGAATATTATAAAGAACGGGGTCGAGGCTACGGATGAGGGCGGGGAAGTCAACATCAGTCAGGTCTCGGCCGGGAATGAATCATATATTGTGATTTCAGATACGGGAAAGGGAATGGATAGTGCGCAAATCTCCAGAATTGGTACATTATTTTACACAACCAAAAATAAAGGTACGGGACTTGGAACATCGGTTTCAATCAAAATCATTGAGGCTATGGGCGGTTCGATTTCGTACAAGAGCGAAATAGAAGTTGGGACAGAAGTGACTCTAATCCTGCCGGCATACAAGCAGGAGCCATCTGATTATACTGAACAAACTCAAATGAATAATGCAATCTAAAATGTTAGCGCATTAGAAAAAGCGAACCGGAATCCGGTTCGCTTTTAAGTAACTTGCTACTCCACAAGATGTATAAAAAATCATCCATTATAAACTTTGCCGCGGTACAATTTCCACTTGACCATTTTTAAACCTAAACGACACAAGCCCTACCTCTCTTGTATCCTTACGGCTCCGAAGCCGATCCAGTGTGAATAAGTTGATACCTAAAAATAAAAAGCAGAACGCCATTAATTGTTTACATAATTATAGTTGTGATTCAAGTTACTTCTTTTTGGCGAAGCTTTATCATTATATGATATTTTCCAGCAGCTGTCAATCGTTTTTACAAAAAGTTGAAATCCTTACTGTTTACGCAGATTTTCCTGAGCCATTTTAACGAGCTCGCGAACCATATTTCCGCCGAGTCTGCCTCCAACTTTTCCTGCTTCCCTTGTAGAGAGATTGCCATTATAGCCCTTGTTTAGGGGAACGCCAACTTCTCTTGCTGTTTCGAATTTTGCATCCTCTGCTTTTATCGTACCGGCGACCTGTGCTTTTAAATCGTCCAGTGCTTTCCTTGCTTCTGGTACAAGTATTTTATTCCTTCTTGTCATCAGGAATCCCTCCGTTTATAGAAAATCTCTTCGAATTAGAAATAGTATTTGTTTTATTCATCGCAATTATTTAAACGTATCATAGTGAATAATGGTTTGCGGACTGCAGATGGAGGGTAAAATTAATAGCGAATATTTATCACCATACTTATCAACAGGAAAAAACACTATTTTTCGAGTACTCCACAGACTTATACACATTATCCACAGAAAACACTAAAAAAAATTGGGTGATTAAAAACCCAATAATAGTAAGTGATTTGCAGAGTTGTTCACACTATCCACATGGATGTTGATAACTGGTGGAAATAATTATTTTGAACAAATGGTGAAAGTCATTGTCTAACTTGAATAGAGAGAGTATAGTAAAGATATCAAAAGTTAGTGAAAAAATTCACAATATAATTCCCGAAGCTAACTGTTGATTCCTATTCCCCTTCCCCTTAAAAGAGAAAGCAGAATCCTGGATGGATTCTGCTTTCTCTTATATTATGGTTATTTTCGGTGTTTTTTTGCACGTCCATCCGCAGCCCTTGATCGAGCAAGCGCTTCAAGATCAGCCTGATCAGCAAGCTCCCGGTTGAATTCCACGTCGATTCCATCAGACTTCATATTCTTAGGAACCTGAGGAAGCGAAGCTTTATTTCGGTCACGTGTTTTATGTCCATGAGAACGACCCATTCGAAAAAACCCCTTTCAGGATAAAAGTACGGAATAAGAAGCATTTCCGTACTTTTATATTTCGCAATAAAGGGGTGCTTAATGCTTATTATCTCTTTCCATTTGTATAGCCTGCTGCTCTGTCTGCCTTCTTGAATTCATGGCTGTATGTAACTTCCTGCATGCTTGATAAATTGCTTTTGGTCTTATCCCGTTTCTTTTTATCCATTGGTTATCCATCCTTTCAAAATGATTTACTTTACCAGTATTTCCTTGTTGAAAGGGATTTAACAGCATTACTTACCGAAAATTTCTTTGAGTGCATTTTCCAGTTCAGGATACTTAAATGTAAAACCTGCATGAATCAGTTTTTCTGGCATTGCACGCTGCCCTTCCAGTACAAGAATGCTCATTTCGCCCAGCAGTATTTTTAGCGCAAATGAAGGCACTGGCATCCAATGAGGGCGATTAAGAACTTTTGATAAAGTTTCTCCGAACTGCTCCATCGTAACAGGGGAGGGAGCTGTGAAATTAACAGGACCATTCACATTAGTATTCTCGATGACGAAAATAATCCCGCGTACAACATCCTCTATATGGATCCATGATAGCCATTGCTTGCCCGAGCCAATCTTTCCTCCAGCAAAAAAATTATAAGGGAGGACCATTCGAGGCAAAGCACCGGCAGTTTTATCAAGGATGACACCAAAACGAGAAAGTACAGGTCGAACTCCCTTGTCTTGAACCTCGGAGGCTGAGGCTTCCCAGTGATGTACAGTGTCGGCAAGGAAGTCAGTCCCCTTATTTGATTGTTCGGTAAACTCCTTGCTTAATGATGTGCCATAAAAGCCAACCGCACTTGCATTGACTAAAACAGAAGGCTTTGTGTGCAGTTCTTCAATTATCCTCTTTACCTCAGCAGTTGCCTGTAGCCGGCTATCAATTATTTTCTTTTTATACTCATCCGTCCATTTGCTATTGATTGTCGCGCCAGCAAGATTGACGATAGCATCAATGCCCTCAAGCTCTTTTTCAGGCTTGTCTCCAGGGTTGAGCCATTGAACATATTTTGGGTTGCTGCTGTGTGATTCACTTGAATTCCGAGTTAATATATACACTTGGTGACCCGCCTGTATCAAATGACTGCTTAACGCTTGACCGACAAGTCCGGTGCCTCCGGTAATCGCAATTTTCATCAAGATCCTCCTCATAAAAATACTCTTGTTACTATAGTACTTCTTTTAATATGATAAACCTCCTTTGAATGTGTTAAAGTTTCATTAGAGGTGAAAATCACATGCCAGTGATTACAAAGATTTCTGCACAAAAACATAATAAGGAACGATACAGCATTTTTACCGACAGCGGCAGAGGGGAAGAGTATGCCTTCAGCGTTGATGAAGATGTGTTGATTAAGCACAACTTGAAAAAAGGGATGGAGCTCGATGACTTTTCCGTAACAGAGATGCTTTTCCAGGATGACATCCGCAAAGCCTATAATACGGCAATCAATTATTTAGCTCACCGCATGAGGTCTGAAGCCGAAGTGCGTGACTATCTGGTGAAAAAAGAAATCGCTGATCCAGTCATAAAAGAAGCAATCCATAAATTATATGAATACAAATTCCTGAATGACGAGGAGTTTGCCAATGCATTTGTCCGAACCCAGCTCAATACGACGGACAAGGGAGCCGAGGTTATTAAAATGGAATTAAAGAATAAAGGGATATCTCCCGATTTGGTCTCTAAGGCAGTAGAAGAGGTTTCGTTCGATGAACAGTTGGAAAAAGCGATTAAGCTTAGCGATAAATATGCACAAAAGAATAAGAAGGATTCTTCAAGAATCCTTAAACAGAAGATAGAGCAGATGCTTCAGCGCAAAGGGTATTCCTTCGCGATCATCCGGGCTGCCCTGGATGAAACACAAGTGGAGAAAGAAGAAGACGATGAGATGGATGCATTAAGGCTCCAGGGGGAGAAGCTACACAACAAATACAATAAACTGGCAGAACGGGAATATAGGCAAAAGCTGAAAATGGCGTTGTACCGTAAAGGGTTTCCAATGGAAATGATTGATGAATTCATTTCTGAAAAAGAAAATGAGGAATAAAAAAATCATGACAATGGTCATGATTTTTTGGATTCTATAACAATTTCGTCTTTATCAAGATTTTCGATGATGATTTTCGCCACTTCAGCAGGAGAACGAAGTCTTGATGGGTCAGCAACATGATCGCTTTCTTCCCAGAAAGGAGTATTCATTCCTCCCATATAAGCAGCAACAAAGCGGATTCCTGATCCTTCATATTCTTTCTGCAAACTTTCTGTGAATCCTCTTACTGCGAATTTGCTGGAGCAGTAGACCGCTTCATTCTTCTTCCCGCGCAGGCCGGCGGTAGAAACGATGTTAACGACCAAACCATCATTATTCAACTCTAGGTAAGGGAGGATGGCTTTCGTCATCTGGATGGTACCGAAGACGTTAGTCTGGAACATCTCTTCAATTTCTTTATCAGAGATTTCTGAGAATGGACCGAAATAACCGAGACCTGCATTGTTGACGAGTCCGTAAATCTCATATTTTTTGCTGATCAATAAAGCTTTTTCCTTGATATCCTCCAGATTTCGGAGGTCAAGCACAAGGTCTGTTGCACTTCCACCTGTTTGTTGAATCTGGTTTTGTATTTTTTTTAGCGTATCTTCAGTTCTTCCTGTTAGGATCAAATGGTAACCTTGCTTGGCCAAAAGAAGCGCTAGCTCCTTCCCAAGGCCGGTACCGGCACCAGTCACAATGATTGCTTTCATGATAGCCTCCTTAAAATAACATGCTATAATTTAGTTATAACTTAAATGCTTGAGTGATAATAGTAGCTTGCTTCGAGATGGCTAAAACAAGCAATGGAAAAAAACTAAAACCAAAATGATCCAGGAGTGAATATAAATGGGCAGAGAAAAAAGATACAGCGAGTTATCTGAATATGAATTAAATCAGGAAATTGCCAGTCTCCGTGACAAGGCTAGGAAAGCAGAACAAATGGGGATGGTCAGTGAGCTTGCCGTATATGAACGAAAAATCGCCATGGCCAAATCATACATGCTGAACCCGGATGATTTCAAGCCGGGTGAAACTTATGGGATCGATGGGGACCCAGGAACCTATTTCAAAATTGATTATATGAATGGAGTATTTGCCTGGGGCGCGCGTCTAAATGGTGACGGAAGAGAAGAGGCTCTGCCAATTTCCCTTTTATTGAAATTGGAGCAAAACCAGATTTAAATATCTGGTTTTGCCCCAAGGACTCTTTCAGGTAAAAGCTTCTTAATGGTCTTTTATGACAGCTGAAGTGTCATCTTCACGGTGAGATGATGCGTACATCCGCTCCTGCGGATGGGTATTGATGGTACCATCTGCTCTTCTTGAAGCATATTCTGCTTTTGCCCGGGGTTCGCCCTCAAGCTTATTGTTGTTCTGGTTTGGGAAGTTGGTTACTTTATTTCGCATAGTGCCCTCCGTGACGGGTAAAATTACGTGTATGCCAAAAAAGCTGCACGCATTTATAGTATTTGATAAATACAATCATTCATAACTACATTAAAAATTGGCAAAGGGTGATCACGATTGCAAGAAACTCATGAGAAGCTGGCAAACCTGCTTCAGGAAAAGAACAATGGCATCACTTATGAACAGGCATTGACATGGGTAGAGCTTTTATGGGGAGACTTCGAGTCAACCTATGCAAAAGCCGGACATGAATATATGGGCAGCGAAATGACCGAAAAGGTAGTGCGCCAATGGATTGAAAATTACGGCGGACAGCTTCATGAATTTGTTGCCAGGAATCCGAAGTATAAGCATTTATTGAATGCTGAGTAAAAGAGAATCCCCGTTTTCACGGGGATTTTTTTTGAGGATATAGTAGCTTTTACATTTATGTAGGGCCTTGCACTCACATAAGGGTCCGTTCTCTTCGATAGATACCCTTATGTATGGCGGTGCACCATCATAAGGGTCCCGTTCTCCTCGAAAAAGACCCCTAAATTCGGATTCTTCCAAGTAGTAATCAAACACAAAAAAAATCGGGTGATAAATCACCCGATGATCAATTATCCTTCTCCTGGAAGGAACTCCAATTTCTTTCTCAGTTTTTCTTCACTGTAAATCCATCCAGTATACGAGCTGAGGATTTCCAGTTCCTTGCTGAGATTTACGACAGCAACGAATGGATAATGACCGTTGCTGCGGTAGCGCAGGTCAATGAACCGGACTTCGTAATAGTCATCATATTCATCGCATTCCCAGCGGTAGACTGGTGAGAAAGACAGGAACGCTGACAAGTTCTTGTCTTTTTTTGCTGCTTCCAAGACCGCAGTTTCCGGGACAGGTACACGATTGAATTGATCGAGTATCCTAACATGATGCTTGTGGCCGCGTCCGACAAAGAACTGGTGCTTATTCATCACAGCCACTCGCCAATGGTTGAATTTCATTGTTGGGGCGATGATGATTTCTGTAGCATCCGGAACAATATTTTCAACTGCGCGTTTGATACGATGCTTCATGACAAAGCGATAAATATAGTAGAGCACCAGGATTGCATAGATCGTTATAAAAGTATATCCAGGGTGATATCCAAATGCCCAAAGGAACAAACCGACGACATGAAGCGCAAAAATAATCGGGTCAAATGTATTGATTACCCCCAGGGCGACCCATTTCGACGAAAAAGGCCGCAATGCCTGTGTCCCATAGGCATTGAAAATGTCGACAAAAACATGAAGGAAAACGGCAATAAATGTCCAAATCCATAAGTGCAGCAAGTTTGCTTCTGGGTAGAAAAAGTGGATTGTCCCAGAAATAAGCAGCGGCCACAGCAGGACTGCTGGAATCGAATGGGTAATGCCGCGGTGGTTCCGTATATAGACAGCATTATTCCTCAACTTTAAAACAGTATCGATATCTGGGATTTGCGAGCCGACAAGTGTAGCAATTAAAACACTTGATGCAGTGGCGGTGCTTCCGCTTACAGCAGGATCAAGAGTGGCTAACCCGCCAAGAGCGAATCCCATCACAACATGGGTTCCAGTATCCATGGGAACATCCTCCTTTTTAAAAGATTCCTGTTTTTCATAACCAACGGTTGGCAGGTAAAAGTCCTTGTCACAATACAAATAATAGTTTACTTTTAAAGGGCTGTATCAATCAGTCCCTTTACGAAACACATAAAGGAGCTGACTAAATTGATTCAGATGATCGTCCAGTATGAAGTAAAGCAAAATCTGCTCAGCCAATACCGTGAAACAATCAATAAAATCTCAACTATGCTCCCTGATTTTGAAGCTGACATGTTTTCGTGCAGCCAGTCGGATGAGCAGAATATATTTATTGAATCATTCTATGTCCCGACTGAAGCCCATTACCATGCATTGAAAAAAATGCGGCTATCCCGGAACCATTCGGTGTTCGGCATCCTCGAGGACTTTGTCCCGGGCGGATTGGAACGGATGGGCTTCATGGCGATCAAGCAGAAGCGTTAATATTATATTCCCAAATTTCCGGAAAGTTTAACACCTGGAGGAACGAAAGTGGCAACTGACATCAAGAAATGTATAGATAAAATGGATATAAAATCCTTTCAGGATGACTTGATAGGATGGTTTGTAAGTGAGCAGCGAGAACTGCCATGGAGAAAGGACCAGGATCCTTACAAAGTGTGGGTTTCAGAAATCATGCTCCAACAAACTAGAGTAGATACTGTCATCCCTTATTTTAATCGATTTTTGGAAAATTTTCCAACGATAGAAGCGCTAGCTGACGCTGATGAAGAAAAAGTCCTCAAAGCATGGGAAGGACTCGGTTATTATTCCCGAGTTCGTAATTTGCAATCCGCTGTTAAAGAAGTTAATGAAAGATATGGTGGGAGAGTTCCAGATTCACCAGCAGAAATCTCTGCATTAAAAGGCGTTGGTCCGTACACTGCCGGAGCAATCCTCAGTATTGCCTATGGAAAACCTGAGCCAGCAGTAGATGGAAATGTCATGAGGGTATTATCGCGTATATTGTTGATTCGGGAGGATATTGCCAGGCCGGCAACCCGTAAAATCTTTGAAGCAGGGGTCAGGGAGTTGATCTCCCACGAAAATCCTTCGTACTTCAATCAGGCATTAATGGAGCTTGGAGCCCTAATTTGCACCCCGACCTCTCCTTCCTGCCTGCTTTGCCCGGTCAGGGAACACTGCGAGGCATTTCATCAAGGAGTGCAAAATGAATTGCCGGTAAAAACCAAGAAGAAAAAGCAGAAAAATGTACAGCTTGCTGCCGGGATTTTTAAAGATGAGGGTGGAAGAATCCTAATCCGGAAAAGACCTGGAACCGGCTTGCTTGCGAACTTGTGGGAGTTCCCGACTGTTGAACTGAGCCTTGATTTCCAGAGACAAAGAGATCAGCTGGCTGAGCATTTTGAAGAGAACTATGACATAACACCAAAGATAGGTGATTCCATAGGCAAAATTGACCATGTATTTTCGCATTTAGTATGGAACATACAGGTGTTCAGCGGACAATTTACAGGAGAAATCCCCGAGACGCCGCAGCTGAAATTGGTTACTGAAAAGGAAATTTCAGAGTTTGCCTTTCCAGTACCATACCAAAAAATGCTAAAGAAGTATCTCGACTATAAAAAGGCTGACTAACCACTGGGTTAGCAGCCTTCTTATTTAATCGTAACTGATCTTTGTTCCATGAGTGTAATCAGCTTCACCGCGGTTCAAACCGCCCCGGCTTTCGATTTCTTCAACGATTTCCCTATGGATTGTCTGTCCTTCGGCATTCAGGTAAGGGACCATTTGCTGGAGAGAATGATGGAAAAAAGCGAGCTCGCTATCCTTCCAATCAGCTTTGGACATCATCGATAATTCAGTCATGTCTCGGCCTACATACATCAGGAATCATCCTTTCGCAAGAGTATCAATCTAAAGAATAGTGTTTTCCGTACGGGAGTTTTTTATCACAGAATCCAAAAACAGGAACAAGTAGCATATCCTTATTGTCATATATACCTGAACAGGCTAAAATGAAACAAAATTAAGGTTCGGCTTATTGTCTAGCTCCACCGCCTAGCCCCTCGAGTCGCTTGTCTAGTTTCGCCTCCTAGAAACTCCGAAACTTCAACTCCGCCGGCAGAAGCAAAAAGCGCTTCTTTGTCGGGGCTGACCAAGGCGTTTGCGCTTTTCTAAGCAAGAACTTATAGAAAGGGATTTTTACATGACACAAAAAGTTGCACTTATTACCGGCAGCAGCCGGGGGATCGGGAAAGCGGCAGCCATCAGGCTCGCAAAAGAAGGGTATGACATTGTCGTCAATTATGCCCGCAGCAAAAAGGCAGCCCATGAAACAGCAGAGGAAATCGAAGCTCTTGGCAGGAAAGTCCTTGTCGTCAAGGCCAATGTCGGAGATGTCAGCAAAATTAAAGCAATGTTCGAACAAATCGACGCGGAATTCGGAAGGCTCGATATCTTCGTTAACAACGCAGCTTCAGGTGTGCTGCGACCGGCGATGGAACTTGAGGAGTCACATTGGGATTGGACGATGAACATCAATAGTAAAGCGTTATTGTTCTGTGCCCAGGAAGCGGCGAAACTGATGGAGAGGAATGGCGGCGGTAAAATTGTCAGCATCAGTTCACTAGGCTCCATTCGATACTTGGAGAATTATACAACCGTAGGGGTTTCCAAGGCGGCCCTGGAAGCATTGACACGCTATCTGGCTGTAGAGCTTGCGCGTAAAAATATCGTTGTCAACGCCGTATCAGGCGGGGCAGTCGATACCGAAGCACTTACTCACTTTCCAAACAGAGAGGAACTCCTTGCCGAAGCCAGAGAGAAAACCCCTGCTGGAAGAATGGTCGAAATCGACGATATGATCAATGCCATCATGTTCTTGCTGAAGGATGAATCCAGCATGATCCGCGGCCAGACGATTATCATCGATGGCGGAATCTCGTTGCTAGTATAAAATTCACTTATTGGATGAATTTGGTATAAAAAAATCGGATAGCTCCTCCTGCGGATGGTTAATCTATTATTCGTGGAGGTGATAAACAATGGCAAAACAACCTAACCAATCTCAAGCTGGAACAAACATTCAGCAGGTGAGACAACAAAACGCTCAATCAGCTAAAGGCGGACAAGGCCAATACGGCACTGAATTCGCGAGCGAAACAAACGCTCAAGAAGTACGTCAGCAAAACCAGCAAGCTGAAGCTCGCAAAGGCCAAAACTCTGGCCAACAGCGCTAATATCACCTTAATGAAAGGCACTCTAATTCGTAGAGTGCCTTTTTCCGTTGCACCGGGGAGAATGCCGGGAAGAAGAAAGCGCCGCGAAAAGGAACGACAACACCTTTCGACAAAGGTTCCGATTCCTCTACATAACTAGTCAAAGGATTTTCACCCCCACCCAAGAATACATTTAAAAGATTAATTTTACAGGCGGTGGAAAAGTATGGATAAATTTAACGAACTGGTTTCAACACAAATGCAAACGATGGAAAAGCTTCTATATCTGCAGTCTGAATTGGAAAGATGCCAGGAGATTGAAAAGCAGCTGGATGCTCTTAAGCAAAGTGCTGAATTGGAAGATCTGCGTATGGAGATTGACCGAAAAAAGCTGGATTTGAAGGAAATCCACCAGATGTTCGAAAAGCAGACGGAGGAAGTCATCCATACGTATCAACAGCTTGCCGTCAGTTATCGATAAAAGTGGTTCTTGTAAATGAATGAAATATAAAAAAGTGGACTTTTATAAAAATTTAGGCAAATTTATTGGGCGATCGAGGAAATCGGTGGCTCTTTTGTTTTAAATTCTCTCGTTAACCGTTATAATAATAAAAAATAGGAATCGTTCTTTGTTGCCTTTTGTCGTTTTGAAGAATTTAGATAAATATACATTAATAGGTTGCAAAGTTTCCGGGAAAGGAAAGTAGGGGAGAAGAACATGGGCGTACCCACAGAAGGTGAACCGATCCAAATCCATAGTTATAAGCATAATGGGCACATCCATCGAGTCTGGGAAGAAACCACCGTCTTAAAAGGAACGCAAAATCTTGTGATTGGCGGGAATGATCGGACAGTCGTGACTGAGTCAGACGGCAGAACTTGGATTACGAGAGAGCCTGCAATCTGTTACTTCCACTCGCAGCTATGGTTCAACGTTATAGGCATGATTCGGGAAGATGGCGTGTATTACTACTGCAATATTAGTTCTCCATTTATTTTTGATGGAGAAGCGCTGAAATACATTGACTATGATCTCGATATTAAAGTGTTTCCTGATATGACGTTTAATCTGCTCGATGAAGATGAATATGAACGCCATCGAAAAGAAATGCAATACCCTGATGTGATCGATAAGATTTTGAAGTATAATGTTGAAAAGCTCAAACGCTGGATCAGGCAGAGGAAGGGTCCATTTGCGCCGGATTTCATCGACATTTATTATGAACGGTATTTAACATACCGTCGTTAACCATACAGGGTAGACAAGCTTCAGCCTGTTGATTGATTCAACAGGTTTTTGTTTCGTGTCTAGGAAGTATGATTCGTTATGGAAAATCATATGTAAATTTCTTAATCCAGCTCCAGCGCCTAGCCCCTCGAGTCGCTTGTCTAGTGTCGCCTCCTAGAAACTCCGAAACTTCAACTCCGCCGGCAGAAGCAAAAAGCGCTTCTTTGTCGGAGTCTCCAGTTTCTGCGTTTCTGGACAGTCGGCTATACTTTTCGATTTCGGTCCGCCCAATGAAGTCAAAGAGCGACTTCATTGGGCGGCCCTCCAGCGCTTTTCGGGGCTGACCAAGGCGCTTGCGCTTTTTGTTATGTCAACATCAAGGTAAGGCTCCATAAGGGGGAACTATAAATTGGGCAGCATCCGCAGATATTTAAAATTTGTTAAACCATACAGGCTGCAAATCATTGGAACAATCATCATCGGTATCCTTAAATTTGCGATTCCACTGTTGATTCCACTTTTAATCAAATTTGTCCTTGATGATGTCATCGGCAGTGAAACACTGACCAAGGATGAAAAAATAGATAAATTGCTTTGGGTAATGGGCATCATGATCGTTGTTTTTGTCGTGCTCAGGCCGCCAATCGAATACTATCGTCAATATTTTGCACAGTGGACAGCGAGCAAGATTCTTTATGACATAAGAGACAGGCTGTTTACCCATATGCAGAGGCTCAGCTATAAATATTATTCTAATACAAGAGCTGGAGAGGTCATCTCAAGAATGATCAATGATGTCGAGCAAACGAAGACCTTCGTTGTGACTGGACTGATGAATCTTTGGCTTGATGTTGCTACAATTATGATAGCGGCTGCTATCATGTTCTCGATGGATGTCCAGCTAACATTTGTTTCATTAATCCTGTTCCCTTTTTACGCTTTTTCGGTAAAATTCTTTTTCGGTAATCTCCGGAAGCTTACGCGGGAACGGTCACAGGCACTTGCGGGCGTCCAAAGCTATTTGCATGAAAGAGTGGCTGGTATCTCGGTCATCAAAAGCTTTGCGATTGAGGATTATGAACAGACACAGTTTGACCGTCAGAATAAAAACTTTTTAACAAAAGCGCTTGACCACACAAGATGGAACGCAAAAGCATTTGCTGTAGTCAATACGATTACTGATATAGCACCGCTGCTTGTCATTGGCTTTTCCGGTTATCAAGTGCTTCAAGGCAGTCTGACCATCGGGGAAATGGCCGCTTTCATCGCATATATTGATCGGCTTTATAACCCTCTGCGCAGACTGGTGAATTCATCTACTACATTGACTCAGGCGATTGCATCAATGGACCGCGTTTTCGAGTTCATGGATGAAAAATACGATATCAAGGATTCTCCTGATGCCATTGAACTGAAAAAAGTGAACGGGGATATCTCTTTTAGAAATGTAAGCTTTTCTTATGAGGAAGAGGGAGAGATGGTCCTCAAGAAATTGAATATAGAGGTCCAGAAGGGACAAACAGTTGCCCTGGTCGGCATGAGCGGCGGCGGGAAATCCTCGTTTGTCAGCCTGATTCCAAGATTCTTCGATGTTACCGAGGGTGAGATTCTCCTCGACGGAAAGGACATCCGTTCTTTCAAGGTCCGTTCCCTGCGCGATAAAATCGGCATGGTTGCGCAGGATAATATTTTGTTCAGTGAATCGGTCAAATCGAATATCCTGTTAGGCAGGCCGGGAGCCAGTGATGAGGAAGTCATCCAAGCGGCCAAAGCAGCAAATGCTCATGATTTTATTATGAATCTGCCAGAAGGCTATGATACAAAAGTCGGGGAAAGGGGAGTCAAGCTTTCCGGGGGCCAAAAACAGCGTGTTGCTATCGCGCGCGTGTTCCTGAAGAATCCCCCTATTCTAATTCTTGACGAAGCAACATCTGCGCTGGATCTTGAGAGCGAGCATCTTATTCAGGAAGCGATAGAAAAGCTGGCAAAAGACAGGACAACATTCGTTGTAGCCCACCGTTTATCCACGATTACACATGCCGACAGGATTGTCCTGATCGAGCACGGCGAAATCGTCGAAGACGGCAGCCATGATGAATTGATGGCAAAGCAGGGCGGCTATCATAGACTATTCCAGGTCCAACAGCTTGAAAATTAAATAATCCACAAGAAACCGAGGCATTCTGCTTCGGTTTTTATTTTGTCTATTACTGCATACAAAATCCCGGAAAATGTCCTGGGATTTTTTTTTCTTAAAACTTTAAAACAAGAAAATCTTCATATTTCTAAAGTGTCATAATTTATCAGCTTTTGACATACAAATAGTACCAAATACCCAAAACTATTCTAAATTATTATTATATTTAAATAATTAAGAAAAATCAGTGGACTATCTCAGTGCATTTAATATAAAATGTTTTACACAGACATAAGTAATTTTTATTCAACAATAATATTTCGGTAATAGAAAGGAGTAGAAAAGTGGTACATGCTCCGGTTTTGGATGTGAAAAATTTAAAGACATCATTTATCACAAAAGATGGTGAGGTTCCTGCAGTAGATGATGTCAGCTTTTCAGTTAGCAAAGGAGAAATCCTTGGGATCGTAGGAGAATCGGGAAGCGGAAAAAGCGTTACTTCATTATCAATCATGAAGCTGATTCCCCAGCCTCCGGGAAAAATTGCCGGTGGAGAGATTCTTCTTAATGGCGAAGACTTGGTACACGCTTCGGAAAGAAGAATGCGGGAGATCCGCGGAAATGATATCGCGATGATTTTCCAGGAACCGATGACTTCGTTGAACCCATTATTCACAATTGGTGAACAGCTCGTGGAAGCTTTGAAAATACATAAGAAGCTGGGCAAGAAGGCTGCTTATCAGCAGGCCGTGGAGATGCTGAAGCTTGTCGGATTGCCAAGAGCAGAACAAATCATCAAGGAATATCCTCATCAGCTTTCTGGTGGAATGAGGCAGAGGGTCATGATTGCGATGGCTTTGAGCTGTCACCCTCGGGTGCTGATTGCTGATGAACCGACAACGGCGCTTGATGTGACCATCCAGGCGCAAATTCTGGCGTTGATGAAAGATCTGAACGTAAAGCTTGATACGGCGATTATCATGATTACCCATGACCTTGGAGTTGTCGCAGAGGTTTGCCAGCGTGTCGTTGTTATGTATGCCGGGAAAATCGTCGAGGAAGGGCTTGTAGAGGATATCTTCAAGAATCCGAAGCACCCTTACACTCTTGGATTACTTAAATCAATTCCTGATATCAGAGATAAACAGGAGCGCTTATACTCTATCCCCGGTAACGTCCCCAAGCCAGGTTCCATTAAGGTTGGCTGCAGGTTCGCCGCTAGATGCGAATTTGTCATGGACAGATGCCTGAGCGAAGATCCTGAACTCTATGAAACTGGCAGGCCAGGTCATACCGTACGCTGCCTGCTGCATGAGAAGGAGGGAGCAGCCAATGACAGAAGTACTGTTAAAAGTTGATGGATTAAAAAAATATTTTCCGATTACCGGCGGAATACTCGGCAAGCAGACTGGAAGTGTCAAAGCGGTTGATGATATCAGCTTTTGGGTGAACAAAGGTGAAACACTTGGACTTGTTGGCGAGTCAGGGTGCGGCAAATCAACTACAGGAAGAATGCTGATGCGGCTGATCGATCCGACAGAAGGGCAAGTCGTTTTTGAAGGAAGGGATCTTGTTACTCTCTCGGACAACGATATGCGCAAGGCACGAAAGGATATGCAAATGGTCTTCCAGGATCCGTTTGCATCACTGAATCCCCGGCATACAGTCGAGAAAATTTTAGAGGAACCCCTGATTGTACATGGAATCGGGACTAAGAAGGAACGCAAGCAGATGGTCAAGGAAATGCTTGAGGTAGTCGGCCTCAGCAGCTACCACGCCAAAAGGTATCCACATCAGTTCAGCGGCGGACAGCGCCAACGGATAGGGATCGCCCGGGCGTTAATGACAAGGCCAAAGCTGATCATAGCGGATGAACCTGTATCTGCACTTGATGTTTCCATTCAATCACAAGTATTGAATCTTCTGGAGGACCTGCAAAAGGAATTCCAGTTGACTTATATATTCATAGCCCACGACCTTGGTGTTGTAAGGCATATCAGTGACAGGGTTGGGGTCATGTATTTAGGAAGACTCGTAGAGATTACCGAAGCCGATAAGCTGTATGAGAAACCGCTCCATCCTTATACAAGGGCTTTGCTTTCAGCGGTGCCGATTCCGGATCCTGATGTAAAAAGGGATCAGGAACTTCTGACAGGGGATATCCCGAGCCCGGAGAATCCTCCGCAGGGATGTGCATTCCATACAAGATGCAAGGAATGTATGGAAATCTGCAAGACTGATAGACCTGTATTGAAAGAAATTGAGCCTGGTCATTTTGCTGCCTGCCATCTTTATTAATCTGGAACAGAATTATATTCCAGATAGGAATGTGTGCAGGATAAACAGCATAGATGATAGATATTATGGACTGGATACATAAAACCAGTCCGAAAAAACAAGGGGGAAGAATATGAAAAGGCGTTTTGGATTAATGTTTTTTGCTTTTATCCTTATCCTTAGCCTGGGGCTTGCCGGCTGTAATAATGAATCCGGCGGCAAGAAAACGGGCGGGGAGTCTGGTTCTGACGGCGGTTCATCGTCTGGCGGAACTCTTGTATTTGGGCGCGGCGGTGATTCAACATCGCTCGATCCAGCTGTGACAACAGAAGGTGAAGCTTTCAAAGTAACAAAAAACATCTATGAAACTCTCATCGAGTTCGGTGAGCAGGATACAGAGATCCACCCAGGTCTTGCAGAAAGCTGGGAAGAATCTCCTGATGGACTGAAACACACTTTAAAGCTTCGTAAAGGTGTTAAATTCCATGACGGCACTGATTTCAATGCTGAAGCTGTAGTTTTCAACTTCGAGCGCTGGATGGCCGGCAATAAGGAACAATTCTACTACTATAACTCACAATTTGGCGATGTAATCAAGGAAGTTAAGGCAGTAGATGAGCATACAGTAGAATTCACATTGAACCGTATTCTAGCTCCATTCTACAAAAACCTTGCAATGTCTCCATTTGGAATCGCAAGCCCTGCTGCGATTGAAAAGTATGGCGATAAATTCATTGAAAATCCAGTAGGTACTGGGCCATTCAAATTCAAAGAATGGAAGCGCAATGACAGGGTAACTCTTGTTAAAAATGAAGATTACTGGGAAGAAGGGCTTCCTAAGCTTGATGAAGTCATCTTCCGTGTCATTCCTGAAAACTCAGCTCGTTTGAATGCATTGAACACTGGTGAAGTAGACATCATCGATGGAGTGAACTTCAGTGATGTTGAGTCAATCGAAAAAAATGCTGACCTTCAGACATTCTATCGTCCATCATTGAATGTTGCATACCTCGGGTTGAACAATGAGCGCGGGCCAATGAAAGACAAAAAGGTTCGCCAGGCATTGAACCACGCGGTCAATAAGCAAGCGCTCATCGATGCTTTCTATGCTGGTGCTGCTGAGCCTGCGAAAAACCCAATGCCGAAATCGGTAGCTGGCTACAACGATGATGTGGAAGCTTATGAATACGACCCTGAGAAGGCAAAGGAACTTCTTAAGGAAGCTGGATATGAAGATGGTTTTGAAATGGAACTATGGGCAATGCCAGTTGCAAGACCTTATATGCCAGACGGTAAGAAAGTTGCTGAAGCTCTTCAGAAAGACTTTGCTGAAGTAGGTGTAAAAGCAAAGATTGTTTCTTACGAGTGGGCAACTTATCTTGAAAAAGCTCGTACTGGTGAAGCAGACACATTCCTTCTAGGCTGGACTGGCGACAATGGTGACGCTGATAACTTCCTGTATGTACTACTAGACCAGGATAATATCGACAGCAATAACTACGCACGCTACGCTAACCAGGAAGTGCACGATCTATTCATTAAGGCTCAGTCCACAAATGACCAGGCTGAACGTGAAAAATTGTATAAAGAAGCTCAATTGTTAATCAAGGAAGATGCTCCTTGGATTCCACTTGTCCACTCTGAGCCTGCACTTGCAGGAAGAGCAGACGTTACTGGCTTCAAGGCACATCCAACTGGATCCGATATCCTGGCAACTGTTGAATTCAAAAAATAATGCATCAGGAAAAGGGAGAACATATGCATTCTCCCTTTTCTTTTGAACAAATGGAATTATTCATAATAAGTAATGTCTAGCTCCAGCGCCTGAAAAAGGCGCTTACGCTTTACATCAAGAAAAGAGGTGGGAAGGTGTTTGCCTATTCTGTCAGAAGGATTTTTTCACTAATTCCTGTACTATTGGGTCTTTCACTTATTGTATTTTTTATGATCAGAGCAATCCCTGGCGATCCCGCCCAAGTCATTCTCGGGCAGCTGGCGACTAAAGAAGCAATAGCAGATTTAACAAGGGAACTGGGACTTGACCAGCCTTGGTATGTACAATATTTTACATATCTTGGAGGGCTGCTGACGGGTGATCTAGGGGAATCTCTAAGAACGAAGTCAGCTATCAGCAGTGAAATATGGCCATATCTTGCAGCAACGATGGAACTGTCTTTTGTTGCGATGTTAATTGCAATTGTCATAGGAGTAAATGCCGGAATCGTCAGTGCATGGTTCCAAAATTCATGGTTTGATTACGGCGCGATGGTCCTGGCGCTTGTCGGTGTATCGATGCCGATTTTCTGGCTCGGTTTGATGGAACAGTGGCTGTTTGCCATCAATCTGGATATCCTGCCGACTTCCGGGCGTGAGGAAGTGCGGAATCCAGTCGATGCAATCACGAACTTTTATATCATAGATACCCTGATCCAGGGACGTACTGACCAGTTTGTCGAGGTCTTGAAGCATTTAGTGCTGCCAGCTATGGCGCTGGCGACAATCCCGATGGCCATCATAGCGAGGATTACTCGTTCCACGATGCTTGAGGTGATGAGGTCAGATTTTATCAGGACTGCAAGGGCAAAGGGTTTGAGCATGTTCTGGGTTGTTTATAAACACTCCCTTAAAAATGCGATCATCCCTGTATTGACTATCATAGGCTTGCAGACGGGACTTCTGCTTGGCGGAGCGATCCTGACTGAGACAATTTTCAGTTGGCCGGGAATTGGCCGATATATCTACGAAGCGATCAATTATCGTGATTATCCTGTTATCCAATCCGGAATCCTGATTATTGCCTTGATCTTTGTACTTATCAATCTAGTAGTTGACTTATTGTACGCAGCAATTGATCCTCGGATCAAATACCGTTGATGGAAGGGGAGAGACAGATGGAGATATCAACTCAAAAACAAATGCCGCCAACCGTGCAGGTAGAGGAAAAAGTGGCGTCTCCCTGGGCAGAAGCATGGTATAGCTTTAAGAAAAATAAATTGGCTCTCGTTGGAACAGCTATCGTCCTGTTTTTTATCTTGCTGGCTATTTTCGCACCATTGATTGCGCCAGAAGGTATCAATGATCAGAAAATGGAGGTTCGTCTTCAGGCTCCTTCAGCTGACCACTGGCTTGGCACAGATGATTTTGGACGAGATATCTTATCCAGAGTGATATATGGTGCCAGGATTTCCTTATGGGTAGGGACCTTTGCGGTAATGGGTTCAATTGTTGTCGGCTGTCTGCTGGGAATCCTTGCAGGATACTACGGCAGATGGGTCGACACAATCATTTCAAGAGCATTTGATATTATGCTGGCATTCCCGAGTATCTTATTGGCGATTGCGATTGTAGCCGTTCTTGGACCTTCACTTCGGAATGCGCTGATAGCCATTGCCATAATCAATATTCCGAATTTCGGAAGGCTGATCCGTTCAAGGGTACTGAGTGTTAAAGAAGAGGAATATATTATGGCCGCCAAGGCGATCGGGATGAAGGACAGAAGGATTTTGTTCCAGCACATCCTTCCGAACAGTATGGCGCCAATCATTGTCCAGGGCACGCTTGCGATTGCCACGGCAATCATTGAAGCTGCTGCACTAGGATTCCTTGGGCTAGGTGCGGATGCGCCAAATCCTGAATGGGGAAAGATGCTCGCAGACGCGAAAGACTATATGATCCAGGCACCATGGACCATGATATTCCCTGGTCTGGCAATAATGCTGACCGTACTGGGATTCAACCTCATGGGCGACGGACTCAGAGATGCATTGGATCCTAGAATGAAAAGTTAACTTGATATGGGTAAGAAAAAAAGCAGCTGATAACCCAGCTGCTTTTAAATTTCCGTATTTTGTTCAATCGTTACATTGCTATCATCTTTATGGTAGGACTGGAAGCTGGTTACGAGAGTGTCCAGGTGCTCGACCTGCTCGCCATATTCCATGATGATCGAAACCAGCTGCATGACATGATAGAGCATTTGGCTGTTACTTTGAGCCAGCTCAGTTCTTTGTGCTAAAAATAATTCAAACAGCTGCTTCTTATTCAGGCAGACCTCACCCTCTATATAGGATGCTTCAGGCCTTACTTTGCCTACGTACTTAAGCATCACCTGCTCATGATGGTTGATCAGGCAATCCAGCTGGTGCTGGATGACTTCCTGGAATTCGACTGGAAGCTGGTTGAATTCATTTTCGTAGCGGTGAAGCCTTTTTAATGTTTCAAGTGATTTTTTTACGGTGTTGATCATCTGCCTGTAAATGACAAGCTTCCTTGATTTTGCAAGTGTGTTATTTTTAAAATAATCTCGTTCTTCCTTATACATCATATATAGCTGATCCAGCTTGATGATGGCCTCGCGCAGTTTCTCGATATCTGCCTTCAGGAGCTGATGCTCGGAAGCGTGACGTGTGCTCAGCCTGATCCACTTCGTAATTTCCTCTGATAAAATAGAACTCTTGTAATACAATTTATTTTCATACTTTGGCGGCAGGAACACGAGGTTCACAATGAATGCCGATACAACCCCAAGCATGATTGTCGAGAAACGAATCAGCGCGAACTGGATGAAATCATCACCAGGTGTCTCCATGATCGCAATCAATGTGACAAGGGAAAGTGATATTGTGTTTCCCAGTTTCAGCTTAAGGTTTAAAGTAATAACAAGTACTGCGGCAAGTCCGATAATGAAAATGCTGTTGCCGAACGCCATAACGAATAAAACAGCGGTCGCGGCTCCAATCAGATTGCCCTGGATATGTTCAATAATTGATTGATAAGAGCGGTATACAGTTGGCTGCAGGGCAAAAATCGCAGCAATCCCGGCAAATACCGGAGATGGAAGATCAAAAATATGCGATAAAAATAAGGCAAGTGTAATGGCAATTCCCGTTTTCAGTATGCGGGCACCAAGTTTCATGGGAAGTGAATTCCTTTCATTCAGAGACAGAAAATCTCATTCATTAATTAATACTTTAAACCATTTTGTTTAAAACTAAACAATTATGTACTATACAACGGAAATCCAATAAGTTCAAGCGACAATTTAACGAAAAACAAGCCTGTTTTAAATGTAAGTGGTTACATGTCTATTAGAATGGAATTCCACTTATTCAGGAATTATTGAAGGATTCTTGAACTGGAGGAATATATTCAATTCGAGCTTGTAGAATCTGTCTATGAGCCCATTTTCATGATTTGATTTCAATTTGGGCTTATAGAATCTTTCTATGAGCCCATTTTCATGAACAAACCTCAATTTGGGCTTATAGAATCTGTCTATGAGCCCTTTTTTATGATTTGACCTCAATTTGGGCTTGTAGAATCTGTCTATGAGCCCATTTTCATGATTAGACCTCAATTCGGGCTTATAGAATCCTGTCTATGAGCCCTTTTTTATGATTAGACCTCAATTTGGGCTTATAGAATCTGTCTATGAGCCCATTTTCATGATTAGACCTCAATTCGGGCTTATAGAATCCTGTCTATGAGCCCTTTTTCTCGATTAGACCTCAATTCGGGCTTATGTCTATGAGCCCTTTTTCTTGATCAGACCGGAATTCAGGCTTATAAAATCTTCATGAATTACTTTTTCCAGAGCGCATCGAACGATAATCTAATAATGATTCACTGGAGGCTCCTTACTAAGAATCCTACTAAGAAAAATTAAATGGCCCCGTTTCAGCGGGGCCACTAACTTCAAATCATTCAGTTGATACTGCTGGGTCTGCCTGCTCTTTAACAGGAACAACTTGGATGAAGTGATCTTCAGGATGTTCCAGTAGAAGGGCGAGGTCAGCAGCTTCGCTTTCCTGGCCATTGTTTTTAACCAATTTGATGTAGTTGGCGAGTAATTCTTTTACATCGTTGATGCCTTTTGCTGATAGCGTTTCGATGGAAACCTTGGCGCCTTTGGCGACTCGGCGGGCGATGGCTTCTTTTGTCAGTCCCATCTCCGGCTGGTGTCTCAGGTAAACGACACCGCCTGTCATGCCTGCGCAAATCCAAGGTCCTGGATCGCCGAGGACAAGCCCGCGTCCGTTGGTCATGTATTCAAAAGCGAAGCCTTTGATATTAGCGTTTGTTCCGATATTGCCGAATTCTTTTTCAGGAATTGGCTTCTTCACAAGGCCGCCGATGATCATGTCGGCGCCTGATAAACGGATTCCAGCACGTGCATCTGCATTGCCCTGTGCTACGAGCAAGCCTTTCTGGGCACCATAGCCAAATCCTTTACCGACAGAACCGTTGTAGAAACCGCCGTCCTTGCCAGATGATTTTGCGATCAAAATTGCACCGCCGAATGAAGTCTTGCCGACTCCGTCCTGGCCGCCGCCATCAATTTCTATGTTGATGCCGTCCGTGTTGTAAGCGCCAAGTCCATTACCGAGGATGGAGCCTTTGTAACGGAGCGTGACTGGCTGCAGCTTTCTGTAGGAACCATCCAGACGTCCGCGAACCCTGTGGCATGAAACCCTGCTTGCAAGCACACGCTGCTCAGCAGTAACAGCCTGGAATTCACGTGACTGATGAAGCTCCTCGTCGACAGCATCAAGATATTCAGCGCCTGCAGCAACCTGAAGCTGTGCAGAAGCAAGGGAAGCGGCGGCTTCTTTTTGATGCGTGATTTGGCCAATCTCAAGCGGCTTCAGTAAATATGTTAAATCAAGCAAGTCATTTCCTTTGATTTGTTCCAGCAAATCTGAGCGTCCGACTGCTTCCTGCAGGTTTTTGATGCCTGCAGATGCAGCGAGGGATTTAAGCTCGTTGCCAAAAGCAGTGAACAGATTCATGATTCCCTGGACGGCAAGATCGAACTGGCGCGGTACGAATCGGCGCAGTCCATGTTCCTTTGCCTGTGCTTCTGAATCGATTTGTGTCGCAATACCGACATGGCAAGTGTCAAGATGGCAGCCGCGGCAAGTTGTACAGCCAATGGCAAGCATTGACAGCGTACCGAAGCCGACGCGATTCGCTCCTAGAAGCATGTATTTAATGACGTCCTGAGCACTCTTGACGCCGCCGTCGGCCCATAGCTCGACATTGTCGCGCAATCCTGCTTCAAGCAGGGCGTTATGTGCCGCTTTGATGCCGATTTCTGCTGGAAGGCCGACATATTGAAGAGCATGGATACGGGCAGCACCAGTACCGCCGTCGAAGCCGCTCAATGTGATGATGTCCGCGCCTGCTTTCGCTATACCGACAGCAATCGTACCGATATTCGGAACAACAGGGACCTTAACGGCAACACGTGCCTGGTCATTGGCTGTTTTTAGCTCATGAATCATTTGCGCAAGGTCCTCGATTGAATAGATATCATGGTTGTTTGATGGTGAAATCAAATCCGATCCAATCGTCGCATTCCTTGCTTCCGCGATTTTAGCGGTAACCTTTGATCCAGGAAGGTGTCCGCCTTCACCAGGCTTCGCGCCCTGGCCAATTTTGATTTCCAGAAGGTTGGACGAGTTCAGCAATTCCGCATTGACTCCGAAACGTCCGGATGCAACCTGCTGGCCGCGTGTACGAGGGTACTTGCCAAGCATATCCTTGATTTCGCCGCCCTCACCGTTCATGCTGACCATGTTCAGGCGATCAGCACCTTCAGCATAAGCACGGAAAGCAATTTCATTTTGAGAACCGAATGACATCGATGCGATGACGAACGGCAGGCTGTGGTCGCCAACACCAATTTCAACTTCCTCAGGTGAAACTCCGGAGTCAGCCTTCTTCAATCCAGTCAAATGACGGATGGTTGTCGGGTTGCTGTCTTCCTGTTCGGAAATTTTTTCGCGATAGACGCTGTAATCTCCAGTAGAAGCAACTTCGCCAATCGCCTTCCAGATACGAGGGAAGAGGTGGAACGTTTTGCCGATCCGTTCTTTTTCATTCTGGAAATCTTCTGCTCTTTTAAGTGCATCTTCTTTCATCGCTTCGAAATTGTATGCAAGTTCATTGGAACCGAAGAAGTTCACGATCACTAAATAATCTGCTACTTCATCGTTTAGGCCTATGCTTGAGAATAAACGTCCGTATCCTCGCAATTCATGAATACCAATAGTAGAAATGACTTTTTCAAGGCCTTTAGTCAACGCGCTGTATAGATTAACGAGCGGCTTGACGGACTCATCTAACACTGTCATGAACATATAGTAAGGGCTGACTGCATCTGCGCCAAGTCCAAGTGCGACGATGATATCATGCAGCGACCTTAATGATGCCGAACGCAGCAAGAGAGAGCAGTCACGGCGCAAGCCTTCTTTTACAAGGGCCTGGTCGATCGCCGAAACAACAAGATGCGGGTCGAGCCAAAGTGCATTTTCCTGGTGGGCCATTGCGTCATCAAGAACAAGCAATGTTTTGCCGTCCTTAACAGCTGCAATTGCTTCAGCAGCAAGCCTTTCAAGTGCTTCCTTGACAGTTTCATCATTGTGGAAAACAGTTTCCAGGTATGCTGCAAGTTTATCACCCTGGTAGCACTGGATAACCTGGTCCATGCTTGGCTGCCCAGTTTCCTGTGAAACCTCGTAGCCCGCTTTTCCCTCTACAAGAAGAGGAGTGATCAATTCTACGACTTTACCTGTCTCGGATTTGCCGAAAAGAGCAGGGCGCTTGCCGAGTACTGTCCGTGTTGAGAAATGTTCAGCTTCACGATCGCGGTCTATGGCGGGATTCGTTACGACAGCAACACTTTCTTTTATAAAATCAGCGATATTCTTGCGTTCTGGATTCATCGCGGCTAGGGGAGCGTCGTGTCCAAGCGAGCGGATTGGTTCCGCGCCTTTTTCAGCCATCTGTTCGACGAGCTGGACGTGGTCACGCTCCCAGCCAAATGCTTTATATTGTCCGTTATGGATTTTTTCCGGATAGGTCATTGTAACCGTCTTAGCAAGCTGAGGTCCTGCTAGGCGATGTCGGGCTTCCTGGAAGGCAAGGCGCTCTGAAAAACGCTTGAAAACTTCACCCTGGAATTGTGCCATTTCAAATACTTCAATTGTATCTCCATTCCACTTCAGACCAACCTTTTCGCCGGGTGCGAGAGGTTTCGGCTCACCTGTGTACTCAGTTGAAGGGATAATTCCCGGCTCTGATGAAAACAGGTATGAACTCTCAGTTTCTATCATCCATAGCGGGCGCAAGCCTAGTGCATCTACACTAAATACTGCTTCATCACCAAAGCGTGAAATGATGCCTGCAGGTCCCTGGGCAAAATGGCCCCATGCTTCGCGTATATAAGTATATAAATCTTGCATATGTTCTGGATAAGCTTTGATTTCATTGATGATCGGCGGGAACATCATGTCCATCGCCTCAAACAATGAATATCCGTCACGACAAATAAAGGTTTCAAGTGTACGGCTAAGATCCTGTGAGTCACTGCCGTCTTTTACGAGCGGAACATTGACCATGCGGGCTTCATCGCGAAGTCTTGCAATCGTATTGATTTCACCGTTATGGCCTAGGACGCTGAACGGCTGGACACGGAAAAAGCTTGATAGAGTATTAGTTGAATAGCGGTTGTGTCCAAGTGTCATTGTCGATGCCACAAGCGGGCTGGCCAGGTCATGATAGTATTTCGGAAGGATGTCTCCTGCACCCATTACCTTATAAACTGCATGGTATTGGCTAAGGGAGGCGACATGAACCTGATCGTTCTTCTCGAAATCTACAATCATATCAAACAATTTGCTGGAAAGATCCTGACCTGCTTCGTTTGCAAGGCATGCGAACTGCCAGAATACAGGATTCTCCTGAATCGCAATCGGTCCGAGCGCTCCGGAGTCAGTGACATCGGTTGATGAAAAAATCAGTTCCATATTCTGTTCTGCAAGCTTTGCTTCAAGCTCATCCTGAATCGCTTTCGCCTGCTCGGTCCTTGTGATAAAAACATGTCCGACCACAAAGTTCTCTTGATCAACGGCATTGACCTCTGCACCCGCTACGGAAAGCTTTTCCTTCCATAGAGCGCGTGGAATGTCGATGTGCACCCCAACACCGTCACCCTCGCCATTAATAAAACCAGCGCGGTGGTTCATTGTGACCAGGCCGTTGATGCAGTGGAAAATATTCTCGCGTGTAGGGATTTTCTTCTTTTCAATGCTGGCAACGATCCCGCAGGCATCGTGCTCAAATCTTGAAAAGTCTTTGAATTGGGAAGGGTTCCATTGTGTTGTCATAAAAATCGGCTTATAAAGGATTCTTTTAAGCCGTTTCACCTCCTGAAAAAATAATCTATAATCTGTAGTTTGATAGCTTGGTACATGAGGGTGTAACTCTAAGACGGGATTTTAAAGCAGGGATTTTAAGCGGCCACTTGAATGGCGATTTTAAAATATTAATAGCAATCATATCATAAGAATTTTCAGAAATCAATTAATTATACATTAATTTGGATGGTGGAATATTACAGAAGTGAAGATAGAAATAAAATACACCTTGAAATGTAAACGGTTTCATTTAGAGTGATAAAAATAACAGGCACCTGGCTGGTACCTGTTATGTATAAAAAGTTGTATATTTATTCATTTGCCATTGAATAAAATGCCTGATCAACTGCATGCAGGGTTGCTTCGATATCCTCCTGAGAGTGGGCGATGGTCACGAACCAAGCTTCATATTTGGAAGGTGCTAGGTTGATTCCTTGCTCAAGCATCAGATTGAAGAAGCGCGCGAACATTTCGCCATCCGTGTTCTCAGCCTGCTCATAATTCTCAATTCTTTCAGTTGTAAAATAGATGGTCAGGGCACCCTTCAGGCGATTAATCGTGATAGGAATGCCATGCTTGCTTGCTGAAGACGTGATCCCTTCCTCGAGCATCGCGCCGAGCTGGTCAAGATAATCGTAGACACCATCCTGTTTAAGCACCTCGAGACAAGCGATGCCTGAAAGAATGGAAGCCGGGTTTCCGGCCATCGTTCCGGCCTGATAAGCAGGCCCAAGTGGTGCAACCTTTTCCATGACTTCGGCTCGTCCGCCGTAAGCACCGATCGGCAGGCCGCCGCCAATGATTTTACCCATAGCCGTCAAATCTGGAGTAATACCCAGCATGTCCTGGGCTCCGCCATACATAAATCGGAAAGCAGTGATGACCTCATCGAAAATAAGCAGCGATCCTGCCTGATGGGTAAGCTCCTTCACTTCTTCCATGAAACCGGGTTTAGGCTCAACGATACCGAAGTTGCCGACAATCGGCTCCACTAAAACAGCCGCAATCTGATCGCCCCATTTTTCAAGAGCTTCCTTGAAAGGTTCAATATCATTGAATGGCACCGTGATGACTTCCTGGGCAATGCTTTTTGGGACGCCAGCTGAGTCTGGAGTTCCCAGAGTAGATGGACCAGAGCCAGCCGCAACTAGCACGAGATCGGAATGGCCATGATAACAGCCTGCGAATTTGATGATTTTGTCCCGCCCTGTGTAGGCACGCGCCACACGAATCGTCGTCATCACTGCCTCTGTCCCGGAATTGACCAAGCGCACCTTATCAAGTGCCGGCATTGCTTCCTTCAGCATTTTAGCGAATTTGACTTCATGTGGAGTCGGTGTTCCGTAAAGGACTCCTGTCTCAGCGGCCCTTTTGATTGCTTCTGTTATATGTGGGTGAGCATGACCAGTAATGATCGGGCCGTATGCTGCTAAATAATCGATATACTGATTGCCGTCCACATCCCAGAAGTATGCGCCATGGGCACGCTCCATCACGATAGGGGCTCCGCCGCCGACCGCCTTGTACGAACGGGATGGACTATTGACACCGCCTACGATATGTTCAAGAGCTTCGCTATGTATTCGCTCGGAATTCGTTCTTTGCATCGTAAAACCTCCTATATGTAACTGCTTTTCTATTTTATCATTATTTCTGCTTTTTACAGATTGTTTCACTTTTCGTTCATTTTGATTGAAAAAAAGCCCCAAAAGCAGTGAACTACTTTTCGAACCTGGACGGCAAGAAATAGGCATTTATGAATTTTATTCATGGAGTGATGTTGCTCCTGGTCATCATCCTGTTCATATCTGAGGGACGGGTGGCTTAATATTCCTCCTTTAGGGGGTTAAACTACCATCTGACAGACAGGGGAAATGAGGCATAGCAATTGTTTTTGCAAGAAGGATTGGCTAAACTGTTTGAGTGACCAAAGGAGGAAATCAAAATGAATGCCATTGAAGTGAACGGGCTGCGGAAGGAATTCAAGGCTTATTCAAGCCGTTCCGGATTATCGGGAGCCTTTCGTGATCTTTTTACACGCAATTATAAAATCGTTCCTGCAGTGAACGATATCAATTTTACTGTCAAACAGGGAGAGATGGTCGGTTACATTGGAGAGAATGGAGCCGGGAAATCGACGACCATTAAGATGCTGACCGGGATCCTGACCCCAACATCAGGAAGTGTCATCGTCAATGGCATGAATCCCCATAAGGAACGGGAAAGATTCGTCCAGACGATCGGCGTCGTATTCGGGCAGCGCTCCCAGCTCTGGTGGGACATCGCCGTCCAGGAATCTTTCCGGCTATTGAAAAAGGTCTATAAAGTTTCGGACGCCCATTATAACGAGCATATGGATCATGTCATCAAGACACTTGATCTTGAGCCTTTGCTTGATAAACCGGTAAGGAAGCTCTCCCTTGGACAGAGGATGCGCTGTGAACTTGCCGCCGCGCTGATCCATAATCCGCCGCTGCTGTTCCTTGATGAGCCGACGATTGGCTTGGATGTGCTAGTCAAGTTGAAAATCAGGGAGTTTTTGAAGGAAATCAATGAAAAATACAATACGACAATTCTGCTTACGACCCATGACCTGACTGATATCGAAGCGTTATGCGAGCGGGTCGTTATGCTTGATGAAGGAAATATCATTTATGATGGCGCGCTGAAAAGCTTGAAGGAAAGATGGGGAGAAGGAAAGGAAATCAGCTTCGAATTTCTTGAAAAAGCTGAACTCAATCGGCTTGAAGCTTTGACTGGTGACCTTGATATTAAATGGGAGCTGGATGAAAGAAAACAGATTTTTACTGCTGTAACAGGGGATGATGAGGAAACAGTATCCCAGGTGATTGCCCGGACGGTTGCTGCCTATAAGGTCAGGGACGTGAAAATCAACGAGCCATCCACAGAAGAAATCATCCGTAATATCTATGATAAAGGTATGACGCAGCATGGATAAATATATCGAAATGATCCGCATCCGATTTTTGATGATGCTGGCATACAGGACCAATTACTACACAGGAATCTTGATCTACAGTATCAATATCGGGGCTTATTATTTTCTCTGGAATGCGATTTACGGCGGGAAAAGTGAAATCGAAGGCCTAAGTGCTGTCCAAATGACGACTTATGTAGCGGTTGCCTGGATGGCAAGGGCGTTTTATTTTAACAATATCGACCGGGAGATGGCGACGGAAATCAAGGAAGGCAAGGTAGCTGTTGAATTGATAAGGCCGTATAACTATCTCGGAATGAAAACGATGCAGGGACTGGGTGAAGGGATTTTCAGGCTGTTCTTCTTCTCGGCGCCAGGTATGGTCATTGTTTCCTTGATATTCCCTATGGAGTTTTCAGCAGATGCCATGACATGGGGATTGTTCGCGATTTCGATCGTGCTGAGCTTTTTAATCAACACACAATTGAACCTGCTGACAGGAATCACCACTTTCTTTCTATATAATAATACAGGCCTGATCCGAGCCAAGCGTGTACTGATTGACCTGTTTTCAGGCTTGCTGCTGCCGATCAGCTTCTTTCCTGGCTGGGCCCAGGAAGTCATGGGATTTCTTCCGTTCCAGGGGATCAGCTATATTCCAAGCATGATTTTTACAAATGGCTTCACTGGGAGTGAGGCAGTCGAAGGGCTTATGCTTCAGGCTGCGTGGGTGTTGATATTAGTGATCCCTATTCAGGTTCTTTGGGTCATTGCTAAAAAACAGTTGATTATACAGGGAGGGTGACGAATGTTTTACTTCAGTATGTTTTTTCAATATGTCGCCCAGTATATGAAGACAAGGCTCGAATACCGGGCAGATTTGGTTGTTGAGATCTTTTCAGATTTATTGTTTCAGGCCGTCAACCTGATTTTTATTCTGGTAGTCTTTGACCATACCGAATTCCTTAACGGCTGGAGCCGTGATGAAATCATCTTCATTTATGGATTTTTCCTTGTGCCATATGCGCTCTTTTCGTCTTTCTTCAACATCTGGGATTTCAATGAGCGGTATATTGTAAAAGGGGAGCTGGATAGAATCCTGACAAGACCGATTCATAGCCTGTTCCAGATTATCCTTGAGCGGATGGAGCTGGAATCATTGTTTGGGGCCGTGACTGGGCTGGCCGTCATGTTTTATGCCGGAAGCCGCCTCGGCCTTGATGTGAGCTGGTCTGATCCTTTCTTGTTTGTTTTATTTGTTCTCGGCGGTGTTCTTGTTTATGCCGGCATTTTCGTCATGATCGCCTGCATCAGCTTCTGGGCAGATGCCCGGACGTCGATCATGCCGATGATGTACAATATCGGCAACTATGGACGTTATCCTGTGGATATTTATAACAAAGCAATCCGGTTTGTCTTGACCTGGATCTTGCCATTCGCTTTTGTCGGAGTCTATCCGGCCGCTTATTTCCTGGGACGCGACGAGTGGTACGGTTACTCGTTTCTGACACCAGTGATCGGGCTCGTGTTTTTCAGCCTGTCTGTTTTCATCTGGAATGAAGGCGTGAAAAGATACCGGGGAGCCGGGAATTGAATATATATTCAGAAAGACCGCAGCCATAAACGTGCTGCGGTCTTTCTATGTAGGTTAAGCTTCAGGTTCAGACAGGTTTTGGCTTGGAAGAGGAAAAGCTGTCAAAAGAAGGGGGAACTTCAGACAGGTATGATGCCAAACAGAGAAAAGCTGTCAGAAGAAAGGGTAACTTCAGACAGGTTTGATGCCACACGGAGAAAAGCTGTCAAAAGTAGGGGGAACTTCGGACAAGTTTAATGCCAAACGGAGAAAATCTGTCAAAAGAAGGTTCAACTTCAGACAGGTTTGTTGCCAAAAGGAGAAAAGCTGTCAAAAGAACGTTCAACTTCAGACAGGTTTGACGCCAAACGGAGAAAAGTTGTCAAAAGAACGTTCAACTTCAGACAGGTTTGATGCCAAACGGAGAAAAGCTGTCAAAAGAGAGGTCAACTTCAGCCAGGTTTGGGCTTAAAAGAGGAAAAGCTGTCACAAGTAAGGTTGACTTCGGGCGGGGTATTAACTTTAAAGCTCCTATTCCGCTACATGGACTTGCTTGCATACTCCTGATTTCACCAGCGTATAGTTGAAGGGAGAGAAGCAGGAAATGAGGCATGAGCATGCAATTTTACTTTTCGGTTATTTTAATCATTTTAGCGATATTTTTGAGTCTGAGAACACTATTTATTCCTCACAAGATAAAAGGGAAACAGGTATCGTTCGAGAATTTCGTCACACTTGCGCTGATTTACGCTACGGTTATGGCGGCATTTGGACTATTGTATTATTTGCTGGATCTAAAAGGGATATGGGTACTTTCTGATATCAGCATGCGTCCGAGTACATCTTCATATGAAAGGATGTCCACCAGCATGTACTTCAGCGCCATTACGCTTTTTTCTGTAGGGTATGGCGATATTGCGCCGGTCGGGATAGGAAGGGCGATCGCTGTTTTGGAAGCGCTCATTGGCTACACGATTCCAGCTGCCTTTGTAACGAGGGCGATGTTTGACCAAAAACGATCATAACGCATTCCTTTGATTTGTATTCCGGTTCAAAATTAGATAGGCTAAAGCTAAATAGATCTGATTTTGGAGGGATACATAATGGCATTAGTAATTGGAGAAAAAGCTCCGGAATTTGAACTGCCGGCCAGCAATGGTGAAACAGTCAAACTTTCTGATTTTGCAGGGAAGAATGTAGTGCTTTATTTTTACCCGAAGGATATGACTCCTGGATGCACAACGGAAGCGTGTGATTTCAGGGATCATCACGAGAGTTTCGAAGGAGTGAATGCGGTCGTTCTTGGCGTCAGTCCGGACCCGATCAATCGCCATGAAAAATTCATCGAAAAGCACGGATTGCCATTCCTGCTTTTGGCTGATGAAGATCATAAAACAGCCGAGGATTACGAAGTTTGGAAGCTAAAAAAGAACTTTGGCAAGGAATACATGGGAATTGAACGTTCAACCTTCATCATTGACAAGGATGGCAATCTAGTTAAGGAATGGAGAAAAGTAAAAGTGAAAGGTCATGTTGAAGAGGCCCTCGAATATATAAAAGAAAGTCTATAATGTGAGGACAGCCGGGTTAGGCTGTCTTTTTGCTGAATTGGGGATAGTTTTAAGATATAATAGGGTACGATAATAAAACTATGACCAGTCAGTCATTCGTATTTTTAAAAGTTGGGGAGGCTTAACGGTGAAGGAAAAGGAAAAAGCAATTATTGAAGCAGCGATTAAGCTCTATGCGACAAAAGGATTTGCTTCAACCTCAATCCAGGAAATTGTTTCAGAAAGCGGAATCTCCAAAGGAGCATTCTATTTATACTTTAAATCCAAGGATGCTTTGTTGATCGCAATCCTTGAATATTACTTTGATTATATTGAAAAGAAGCTCGAAGTGTATGAACAGGAACAACTGTCTCCTAGAGAAAAGTTTTCATTGCAGCTTACAGCGTTATTCAATACGATGATTGAACATAAGGAATTCATCATCATGCAATCAAGGGAGCAGGCAATTCCCTTGAATGAAGAGGTAAAAGACTTGATGCTCCGCAAGTATTATGAAGCGCAAGTTTATTATCAAAACAGTCTGCGTGCGATTTACGGAGAAAAAGCTGAACCGCATCTTTGGGACTTAGCTCTCATGCTTGAAGGATTTTTCAACTCATATATGAAACTGCTGTTATTCAGTCCGGATGGCTTCAAGATTGAGCAATTAGTGGAATATATTCTGAGAAGAGTCGACTCAATAGTGGTCGGGCTGGAGGGAGAGAATCCTGTAGCCTCCGAAGAAAAAGTCAAAGAACTTATTAGTAAAACAAAAGCGTACTTCCTTGCGGATGGGCAGGATATTAAAACGATCCTGAAAAAAATGAAACGGGCGATTTCCACTCTTGAAAATAACGAAGACTTGAATGTTTCGCTTGAGGTGCTTGAAAGTGAGGTAGAAAGAGAATCGCCGCGGATTCCGGTGATCCAGGGGATGCTATCAAACTTCAAGATTGAACAATCGCTGGACACCTACCGAGAGGCCATTTCAGATTTCTATGGATTGAAACAATAAAATAAGCCGCCTATTTTTATCAATACAGGCTTCTGTCCATTCATTTTAGCTTTAACTGAATATCATTGTATTAGGGCATACCTCCTCAAACGATTTAGCGGGCTACAACAGCCCGCCTTTTTTTATGTATTTATAGTCTTGTAAGTTGTTTAATAAAGTGAAAATTAATACAATTATTAATATGACAATAGAACGAAAGGTTTGGTCTGAATGAAAATATACTCCTCCATTCTGCCTGCAGAGGCTTTGCAGGAAGATGTGAAGAAAGAATTTCCCCAAGTCAGCTTTGAATTCCATAAAGGAATCAATGAAGAATTATTTTTGGATGCAGAGATTTTCCTTACATACGGTGAGGATTTAACTGAAGAACTGATTTACAAGGCTGATAAATTAAGATGGATCATGGTCATGTCTGCCGGACTGGACAGAATGCCTTTCGAGGCCTGCAAGAAGCGGGGGATTCTTGTAACCAATGTCAGGGGTATACATAAAATTCCGATGGCTGAATTTACAATTGGCATGATGCTCCAGCATGTTAAACAAATGAGATCCCTGTGGACTAATGAACAAGACGAGTCATGGGAGCGTAAATTGCCGATGGGAGAATTATACGGCAAGACATTGCTCATTCTAGGTATAGGGGCAATTGGCGGAGAAGTGGCGCGGCTGGCAAAAGCCTTCAATATGAAGACAATTGGTGTGAACCGAAGTGGCCGTGAAGCAGAATGGGCTGACGAAATATATACGATGGACAACTATCGAGAGGCCATGCCGGAAGCGGATTTCATTGTCTCCGTAATGCCAAGCACGAGCGAAACAAAACATTTTCTCGATGGCAGCGATTTTGAAATAATGAAGGATACTGCGGTTTTTATTAACATTGGACGTGGGGATTTAGTTAAGGATGAGGTTTTAATAGCAGCACTTCAGGAAAAAAAGATAGCACATGCTTATTTGGATGTATTTTACGAGGAACCACTTAAAGAAAACCACCCATTCTGGATGATGGAGAATGTAACAGTAACGCCCCATATTTCAAGCCTTACGAAGAACTATCTGCCAAGATCTTTTGAAATTTTTAAACATAATCTGCATACATATATTAAAAAAGGTTCGGATTATCTAAATGTAATAGACATGGACAGGGGGTACTAGGAGATGAAGATTTACACAAAGACAGGTGATAAAGGAACAACTTCGCTTATTTATGGAACAAGGGTGGCCAAGAATGATATACGTGTAGAAGCCTACGGTACATGTGATGAAACGAATTCAATGATTGGGCTTGCTTTAAGCTATTTGAACGGAGAGTATTTCAGCGGCAAAGAAGAAATGCAGGGAATGTTCCATAAAATCCAGACGGCATTGTTCCATGTCGGTGCAGAACTTGCTACACCATCTGGGAAAAATGTGAAGTGGACTCTCCAGGAAAAAGACATCGAAGAACTAGAGGACAAGATTGATGCCTGGGATGCAGCACTTCCGCAATTGACCAACTTTATTCTCCCTGGAGGTCATCAGGCAGGCGCAGCGCTTCATGTAGCAAGGACTGTTGCAAGACGTGCAGAACGTCTGGCTGTTGAACTGGGAGAAGAAGTTAATCCGCTTGTCCTTTCCTATTTGAATCGACTCTCCGATTTCCTGTTTGTCGCAGCGAGATATGTGAACATGCATATGGGATCAAAGGAACAGACCTTGCATCAAAATTAATATGAATACTGTAATTGTAAATGTTTGTGATGTGGCAATATTGACAAAAGTGGAATGAAATTAGTACACTATTTATAAATATTATAAAATAAGAATGATAATTTTAAGTAAAGTGAGGTGCATGGCGGTGGTACAGAGTCAGTTAAAAGAAGCCCTGGATACCTTGAAGGATACAGGAGTCCGTATTACTCCGCAACGTCATGCGATACTCGAATTTTTAATAAACTCAATGTCGCACCCAACAGCTGATGAAATATATAAAGCGCTTGAAGGGAAATTCCCTAATATGAGCGTCGCGACAGTTTATAATAATTTGAGAGTATTCCGTGAAGTTGGATTGGTAAAGGAATTGACATATGGAGATGCATCAAGCCGTTTTGACTTTGTGACTTCCCATCATTATCACGTTATTTGTGACAAATGCGGGAAGATCGTTGATTTCCATTACCCAGGCCTAGACGAAGTAGAACACTTGGCTTCCCATGTAACGGGTTTTAAGGTCGGTAACCACAGGATGGAGATTTACGGCACCTGTCCGGATTGCTCTGCGAAGGAAGTTCATTAATCTAACTGCTGATGGCAATAGCTATCAGTTTCTTTTTTTGAAATTAAAATAGAACTCGGCTGCAGCCGAGTTCTATTTTTGTTGTTTACGATTGTATTGTTCGTCAAACTCCTTGCCTTCAAGAGATGGGTCAAGAGTTAATGGTTCATTGCAATACATGCAAATATCCACTCGGCCAAGCATTTTAGTATGCTTGCCGCAATTAGGGCAGACTACCTGAACTGTTTTTGTCGATAACATTCCAATCCAAAAATAAACAACGGTGCTTGCTATAATGAAAAGCAATCCCAAAATCATGAAAATTGTCATGACTAATGGGGAGTTCCGAAAGAAAATACCTGCGTACATTACGATGAAGCCGATAAATATAAGGCTTAACGCAAAGGTGCGGATTTTATTAATTTTATTAGAATACTTAGCCATTGGAATTTCCCTCCCTAAAATCTAACTATATCATACCATTTGCGGCAAGATAATCATAAAAAAGTCTAAGTTAATGTCGAAAAATGTCTAGAGGAAATGCAGGAGATTTTATATAATTGTCGAACATATATGCTAACAAACAAATGGAGGAGTTTATTATGGAGGATATCCTTCGTTCGATTTATCAAGAACGCGCAAGCCATCCTAATACAGTAGGAGTAGTGGTGGTTGAGAAGAGGCAAAAAGCCATCGCTGCCACTGATACATTTGATGTCATCCTGCTTATTATAGTAAAAGAAAATAATGATCCAGTCTTTGTAAAACATTATTCTTATGAAGATAAAAAAGCAGCGATGCATATCGTGACTGAAAAACAAATCAATGATTGGCTGTTAATAGGCAATAACAAAAAAATATTTGATTGGCTGTACAATGGGAAGATTGTTTTTGACAGGAATGAACGGATCGCCAACCTGAAGCATGAACTCAGGGAGTTTCCTTTCTTTGGCCGGAAAATCAAAATGGGGATCGAGTTTGCCAAATTGATCAGAAGGTATTCTGATGGAAAAGTTCTCTTTGACAGCTTTAATTATTTGGATGCCTATAATCACGTTGTACATTCGCTTCATCACCTGGCAAGGTTAGCGGTAATCGAAAATGGTTTTCATCCAGAGGTTACAGTGTGGCATCAAGTCAAACAGATTGAACCGGAAATATATAAGTTATATGAAGAATTGATTTGCAGTGAAGAGTCGATTGAAAAGCGGTTGGAGTTATTATTCCTCGCCAGTGAATTCTTGATCCATAAAAGGACGAGGGTTGGCAGCCAGCATTTGCTAGAGGTGATGGAGAGTAAAGAATTCTGGTCATTCAATGAATTGATGACACATCCTGAATTGGCTCCTTACTCAGTAGATCTCGGTATTCTTGTGGAATATTTGATAGAAAAGAAAATCCTTGATGTAGTAAATGTTGAAACAAAAGGACAGGGTATTTTCCACAGATATTATCAATCTGCTGAAAAATTATCCTAAAAAAACAAAAAAGCTATTGACCATTTAAAATTTACTTGGTATATTAATAACCGTCGCTGCGGAACACAGCAAAAACATTTTCGCGGCAGACGGTTGAAAACTTAAAAGTGCTTTTCGGTCGATAACATTTTTTGAAAAAAGTTGTTGACAGAAAAAACACGGGATGTTATATTAGTAAAGTCGCTTCTGGGCGACGCGCTAACTAACTTGCTCTTTGAAAACTAAACAAACAAGCGTCAACAAGCAATAAATTTATCATGGCTTCTATTATAGAA
>NZ_JAGGQU010000004.1 GCF_018613155.1 Bacillus sp. ISL-55
TCCGCTTTAAGAACCGTCCCTATGTCGCGCGAGAACCGTCCCCATGTCCCTAAATCAGCATCAGCTTCGCCCCGTTCATCAACCCGATTTCTTCGACGGTCTGGTTGATGTTTAAAATGGTGCCGGTCTTGCGGTCACAGAGGATGGTGTCGTGTTTTGCTGAGAAGTATCCTTGTGACAGTTCGGTCATGGTTCCTGCGAGCAGGTAGATGACTTCGTGCAGCAAGACTCCCTGCGGCAGGAAGACGTCGTATGATTTTTCAGAGGCGGGGATGAAGACCTCTACAAGCACCTTATCCATGGTACGCTACCTCCTCTTGCATGCTTTCTACTGAGGATAACAGCTTCACGAGTGTCGGTTTTCCTTTTTTGACCACATAGCCAAAACCTGGCGGAATTTCCTGGTACATATCGTTTGTGACCTTGCCGAGCTTCATGACGTACTGGTCTGTGATGCCATTGCCTGACCAGATGAAATCGCTAAGCGATACATGCTGCTTGAACCAGGCTTCGAATGAGACAGAGCTCAGTTTGTCGGCACAGTCGGAAATGATCAGGTTCACATTGAGGCCATTGCCTTTTTCAAGGAAGACCTTGAGTTTATCCTGCCCGTCCGGTGACAGATACATCATCAGATCAGTGAAGGAATCAATGATGCAGGTGATGTTGCCGAACACTGGCGGCTGTTCGCCCGCTTCGATGGCATCCTTCGTCGTATTGTTGCGGTGCACGAGCGTGTTGAACAAGTAAACGATGGTATCTTCAAATTCAGACGACTCGCAAATATACTTATAATCCTGCGTGCGGCCGGCCGCGATGTGCTCATTAGGGTCGATGACGATCAGCTCCCTGCCTTCTGAGGCTGTGAAAACTTCGGCGACTCCCTGCATGAAGCTTGAGCACTGGTCGTTCTGCAGTGCAGTAACCACGTTTACATAGTTGCCAAGGAAATCGAAATAAGCTGTTTTCAGTGAGTTCTTCTCGATGCCGACTGGCACTTTATTGCTGTTCATATTCCTTGCTTCATCACTTAGGTAGTTCAGATCCACTTTTTCCGGCAGGATTGGCACGCGCATTGCGGCCGGCTGCGTCCATGTTTCACGCAAGCCTTTGCAATAGTCGGTGATGAAGCTGTACATATTGTCTATATCACTTGTAATATGGGCCGTCTGGAATTCATAAGTCGTATCACTCTTGAAGATGCCTCGGCCCTTCAATTTGGATGGATATACTCCGTCTGTATTGCCCAATACGCCCGAGTATTCACTCTGGTCGTTCAGCTGAAGCACATACATCTGCTTGAAGTTCTGCAGCAGCCTGTAGCGTATCGCCCCCGTATTGATTGCGGTGACGATGAAGTAAATGCCGTACTTCAGGCCCTCACGCGTCAGGAATGAAATGCCTTCCTCCAGCTCCTCGAACATCTCCGAGAACGCTGCGTAGTTGTGGATCGCCACAACGATCGATGGCAGGCTCTCACCCGACATCTCGTTGTAGGTGATAAAATCGCCGCCGTAATTCGAAAGCAGCTTCTTCCTCCGTTCAATCTCGCCTGTCAGCATCTTGAACAGATTGTGGATCTTCTCGATTTCATGCGACAGCATGACATCGCCGACATGCGGAGCTTCACGGAACCAGGCAAGCGTTTCTGAGCCAAAGTCAAGTAGGTAAAAATTCACTTCGTTTGGCGTGTGCTCTTCCATTAACGAATAAAGCATCGTCGTCAGGAAGGTCGTTTTTCCGCTGCCAGCGATGCCGTAAATAACAGCATTGCCTTCCTGGGTGATCGGCATCCTCATGACCATCTGCCTCTGGTTCGCCGGATCATCGAATTCACCGATGATCGGGTTCAATGCGAAACCTTGCTGGACGACACCATATTTCTTTTTCTGCTTATCTACAAAAATCAGTTCAGGAATCGGCTCAAGCCACAGCTGGCGGACCTTGATATTCTCCTGCTGCGCCATTTTCGCCAGGTATTCCGTAATCTTATCAATTTGCTTAGGCGGATTCTTCACAGCAGACTTGCGCTTATCGATGCGGGCATTCTTGATGACACGGCCGAGATCATCGATGACTACGACACTATCATCTTTGTGCTTTTCAACTCTGTCAGACGGATAGTAAGGCGCACCGGCCCATGCTGACTGTCCCAGCTCGAACAATTCATTGAAGCCGACCTGGAGATAGAAGCGTCCGGTCTGCTTCAGTTCGGCAGCATCTGGACGTTTAATGACCTCCATACTGTCCGCTTTTTCCTGTACCTTCAAAGAGATACGGAATTTACTGTTGCTCCAGATTTGGTCATCGACGACACCTGATGGCTTTTGTGTCGCCAGGATCAGGTGGACGCCAAGGCTTCGGCCGATACGCGCCGCACTGACAAGCTGATCCATGAACTCAGGCTGCTGGGCCTTCAGCTCGGCAAACTCGTCAGAAATGATGAACAAGTGCTGCAGCGGCTCTGTTACCATGCCTTCGCGGTATAGTTTCTGATATTTATAAATATCGATATTGCTCTGGTCAACAACCCGGCTTGTTTCGCTAAAAATAGCCTGGCGGCGCTTCAGCTCACTCTGGATTGAAATCAATGAACGGTTGACCGCCGCTCCATCAAGGTTCGTGATCGTCCCAGCAAGGTGCGGCAGGTCTTCGAACGCATTCGCCATGCCGCCGCCCTTATAGTCGATCAGAATGAATGCTACCTCATCCGGGTGGTAATTGACCGCTAGCGATAAAATGAACGTCATGATGAATTCACTTTTACCGGACCCGGTCATTCCGGCAATCAGGCCGTGCGGTCCGTGATATTTTTCATGCAGGTCGATCATGAACGGGTCGCCCTGCGTATCTACGCCGATTTGCGTCTGGATCGTGTGGACTGGATTGTTTTCCTTCCATTTTGTCAGCGCATTGAGGTGTTCAATCTTGCCGACGCCAAACATTTCCAGGAATGTCAGCATATCAGGCAGGGTATAGGCCTTCTGTGAGGTATTCAGCTGGATATTGGCCAATTTCACTGCCAGTTCTTCCGCATCCTCCTCCAGATAGCTGTCAGCATTAAAGCCTACATATTTCCCGGAAATATCGTCCTTGTCATAGATCTTTGAAAAGCTCTTGTCGAGTTCGATGACATTCGTACATTCCTTTGGCAGGTTTTTCAGCTCGTCATAAAGAGTGACAAGACTGATTCTGATATTCTTCTTTTCTTTTAAAAGTTGATTGATCATTTCGGCCTTCGAAGCGAGGCTCTTGCTCATCGAGAACACGATATAATGCTGTTCGATTTCCGCAAGGTCTTCTTCATCGAGTGCCTGGCGTGCACTGATATCTTTTTCAAAATAAGCCGAAAGCTCTTTTACCTCGTTCGCATCTGTGGCAACGAAACGGATCGTCTTGCCATCATCCCAGACATGCGGCAGCCATTTCAAGAAATTCCACGTATCATGCTCGTGTTCGTCATAAATGAACACCAACTTTAACTCGTCATAGCTATGCAGTGCCGTCAACTGAAAGATCAGCCCCTGCACGAAGCTCTTCACTTCTTCCCGTCTGCCGATGATTCCAGTGATCCGTTCCTCGGTCAGGTCAACTGTGACCGGAACATCCTTAAGGATTTGCGGCTGATCAACAATCTGGTAAAGTTCATCCTGAAGGTTATCGTCCTCAAGCATGAAGCGCTTTTCCGGATACTTGATTTCTGCGTTTAAGGGCAGATCGCCTATTCCAAGACGGACTTTGAGAAAATCATTCTGCCCTATGCCCCGTTCCCAAAGATTCCTCTGGCGGCGCTTGATTCTCGTCAGGCAGTTTTCCAGTGTGACATGATTCTCCAACAGAATCTCACTCTGGTGCTTGCACTCTTCCGCAATCACCTGCTTCATTTCCGCAAGGTACTTCGAATACTTTTCCTGGCGAATGCCTTCGAGTTTGATACGGCGCTTTTTCTCATATTTTTTAGTTAAAATCGGCCAGAGTACCGTTCCGATCATCATACTGAACGACATAACGAGCATCGGCATCGCCGACATGATATCCCCGTCCTTGCTCATGACATTCTGTAACATCAGGAGTCCTGTAAACATGGATGCCATCCCCATAGTGATTGATGGTCCCAATAGCAGCATCAGCGGTGTTTCATCAATATTCGGCTGTGGCGGCGGCGGATCGATTTTTATCGTCGTTTCCTCAATATCCCTTTTAAAGCGCGGAGAACGGTAAAACAGCTGATCATTTTCTTCTTCAATATGTATTTCATCGAGGTTGAGTTCTTTTTCGACCACAGGTTTTTCGGCAATAAATGAATTGAACGTGTTCCGGTCGAGGAATACCGACTTATGCGGATTGTTAAGCGACAAAAGACGGCCGTTGAAAATGATTTTAAGGCCCATGATGAAAATGACATCACCTACTGCCAGCAACTTCTCCTTGATTCTCTCTCCATTAACATAGGTACCATTTGAACTGTTAAAATCCTTGATGACTGCCTTGCCATTGCTGTTGTATTCAATTACACAGTGTGACCCGGATACAAGTTTATTCGAGAAACAAATTTGGCTGTCCTGTGAGCGTCCGATTTTAATGACATTGCTGGTGGCGATATGTTTTGTGAATTCGTTGCGATCCGCCGTTTGCGGCTCAACATAAACTAGCGCGGATTGATCATTGTTGCGGTGGATACTATATGTTTTGAATGGTTCTATGAGGACCTTCGATTGTATTTCATTTGCGGTATTTTTCAAGAATGCATGTTTATTAGATTTTAAGTACCAGCGGCCATCTTCCGCTTCCACTGCCAGCATTTCAACCTGGTTTTGGTCCTTATCCTCAGTATTCAGTATGTATCTCCCGGTTACCCGATCAGGCAGCACAAGGTCAAACGCCTGATTCCGGTCAAAAAGTGTGAGAATCAACTCCATACCCCCAGCCCAAAAAAATTTCTATTCCTATAGTATGTATAGTGGTAATTTCATATTTTTTTACCATTTTAGCTCAAAAAGTGTAAATTTACATCAAACCTTTGGTTCATCTCTAAATATATAAATATCTTACAATATCAGGAATTATATTCAACTAATTACCCCCTCAATTGGAAAAATAGGGATATTAGTCCTATTCAAGCTTTGAGTTACCAGGGATATCATGGTGTTAATGTACGAAGTTACTAAATCACATACAGAAAACTAGTTCTTTTTACCCCGAAGCAATCTATCCCAAACCACTTTCATCTAAAATATCCCATTATTTTTTACAATTTTTTGCAGGTTTTCATTGGGATTTTTTCAAAAGGCATACTATAATCAAAGAATCTAAATAATGAGCAGGTGATTCAAGTGAAGATTAATGTCGGCCAGGCGTATTCGCAGGCAAATAGAATCAGTGACTACGCGCAGGAATTGAATGAAATCAAAAGCAGGCTGCAGGACTTCAAGGGGAATCTGAACAGCGGATGGCAGGCCCAGGAAATGACCTACATCAATAACGCGATCAATAGCATCAGCAGGGAGATCTCCGAGTTGCAAACGCTGCTTTTTTCGATCGGACCGGATATCGTCGCAGCAGCGAATGAAATCAAAAGTGAAGAAGAAGCAAGAGAGGCAGCGGAACGGGCAGCAGCAGAACGGGCGGCTGCTGAAAGGGAAGCAAGATTGAAAAATACTGGGTTACGGTAAACATGACAGGGCATGCCGGCATTACCGGCTTGTCCCTTTTTTCCCATGATAAAAAGGCGGCAGCCTCCGCTTTTGTATTAAGCAGAATCATACACGCCTTTTGTGGCGATGCCCGGCTTTTCTAAATCTAAGCTGGGCATTTTTCATTTTATTGTCGGAAATGATCACACAGCTGAATTACGGTCCCTCCAATCTGTTAGTTTCAATACTTTTTCACTTAACCGGCTCTTCTTCCCTTTCCTCTTTGCGGTACTTCATTTTCGTGGCTTCCCCGCCTCTTAAGTGGCGGATCGATTTATGATAATCAAGGATTTCTTTTACTTCATTGGCAAGGTCAGGGTTGATCTCAGGCAATCTTTCTGTCAGGTCTTTATGGACTGTACTTTTGGATACGCCAAACTCCTTCGCTATGACGCGAACTGTTTTTCTCGTCTCCACGATATACTTTCCAATCTTGATTGTTCTCTCTTTGATGTAATCGTGCACACCACTCGCCCTCCCTAAATTGGATGTGAGAAGTGTGAAATGAGACTCGCTTTTATCTGCCAATACTGCATCCCGCATAAAACACATACTTGCGGCAGAAGGTTGTTCCTTCTGTATATTACGAAGATTAATCATGTCCCCAGCTGAATCCTCATATTGTTCAAACGACTCCTCACCTCAAACACTCTCTTTGTCAGGTTTGTAACATTTTATTAGCTTGGTTGAGGATATATGCACGAAAAAAGCAATAGGGACAAGGTATTGTTAAGTTTTTTGAAAAATTCAACTATTTTAAAGGCGGAAAACTTTCCTGTATACCCATATTTATGTACATAAAAACCTGTTTCTTAGCGAATTTCTTTTGAGGAGTTATTTTTCACTTGGGGGAGAAGCAGACTTGATTACCTACAGACAGACTAGAAAACAGAGAATCAGAGAGCAAAAACGGAAAGTGACCTTGAAACGGAACAGAAAACTGATCGGCGCAGCAGTAGCCGGATCGGTAGCGGCAGGATTACTGTTTGGCATTGGCCAAAAGAAAACAGATGCAATCGGATCTTTTTATACCGTAAAAAAAGGCGATACACTATACAGCCTGGCGAAAGAATATGATACATCGGTTGAACTGCTGAAGGAAGTAAACTCGTTGCCTTCAGATATCATTAATACAGGACAGAAACTCGAGGTACCTGTAGAGGTTGAAGCAGGGATTTATATCGTAAAAAGAGGCGATACATTGTTTTCCCTTGCTAATAAGTACAGTGTTACCGTCAAGGAATTAAAAAAGGAAAATAAATTGGTCACTGATTCCATTTATATTGGACAAGCCCTTTCAGTACCAACCCACAGCTTTGAAAACAATGAAGGAATTTATTTCGTCAATCCCGGGGATACATTGTTCAATATCTCCCAGCGATTCGGTGTAAGCTTAAAGGAATTAAAACAGGCTAACGGTTTAAAGGAAGACATGGTGCTAATCGGCCAGCAGCTGGCCATTCCAGGAGAAATTGAATTCATGGAAGCAACGATTAACGGTGCGGCGGATAATTTTACGATCGAGGTTGAGAGTGATGGAAAAGCCATTCCGTTAAAAGTTTCTTATGGAACAGCGAGGAAATATGAAGAATTTGCAGGTCAGCGGGTTTTCCTATCCTATAAGAATGGTGCTTTAATTAATATTCATTAATACAAAATGCTTAGAGTGCAGTGAACTCTAAGCATTTTTCTTATGTCCATATGAGATAATAAACACCTGCCATTAAAACAGCGAATGACATTATTCCGACACTCTCTTTCACACTTTTATCCAGGTGATCCAGACCACCATAAAACCAGCCAATAAATAGTATAGATGCCCCGATGTGCTGAATAACGGGATTGAAAGCAATCATTCCAGAAAACATCAAAGCAAAACCTATATATCTAAATCCATCGTCCAGGTAATATAATGGATTTTTTAATGTAGCTTTGATTTCCGCTTGCTCCTCTTCGTTCATCTTCCTGTACATCCGTATAAAACGGACAATCGGTACACCCCACAACAATACCAAAAACACCATTTGCACGGCATCCATGCATTTCCCCCATTTTCATGACAAGTAGAATAAACCTACATTTCTATAAAGTGCAAAATACATTTTTTACACTATCAGCATTATATGAGATTATCAAGATTAAAACTGCTGCGGATCGCCGAGGGATATGCCTTTTTCCTAATCAAATTCTTTCGATCACGTATCGCTGGCCGATATATCTGTTTCCACTTAAAACTGCATCGACCTCATCTGGCTTTCGGTAGCCTTAATCAGCTCACCCCAGGTGGAATGCCCGCGGTTCTTGAACTGCTGCAAGAGTTCTGTGAAAAGATAGGCTGTGGTCAATGCATCGCCCACCGCGCTGTGGCGATCATATATTCGTGTGCCGAATGCCATCGCGTATCGCTCCAAGTCACGCATATCATATGAGGGAGCAATAAAACCAATCAGATCGAGTGTATCGATGGTGAACAGTTTTTTCAGCGCAAGCTTTTCACGTTTCAGTTCGCTCTTCAGCACGAGGTGATCGAAGCCGACATAATGGCCGACAAGGCATACCGCTTCGTGTGATCCAACATAATCAAAGAAGTCATGTATCGCTTCTGATGCCACCGGTGCTCCGGTAACCTTTTCATTCGTAATCGATGTCAGCTCAATTATTTCCCGAGAAATTTGTCGCTCCGGGTTCACATATGTCTGAAAACGGTCATTTTCCATCACCTTCAGCCCGCTTACCGGCACACCGCCAATTTCAATGAGCCGATCTGTGGTCGCTACCTGGAATCCCGTCGTCTCTGTGTCGAAAACAACAAACGTAAGATCATCGATTTTAGTCGATAAAGGAATCTTTTCATACATAAGCGGGCAGGAAATATTCTTCCGTTGAAAAAACATGTCAGCCTCCTTTCGAAGTGCCTGTCTTCGTTGAGATTTTGCCGGGTTTATTTCTGGTGTTCAGCGTACCGTGCTCGTCACTACCTGAATTCCGACAGATTTCTTTCTCATTCCGAGGTGCCTGTCACCACCCGAACTTTGTCGAAACGATTTTACACCGAGAATCTAGCAAATACCATCCCCTGGAGTTCGCGTAGTGTTCGCAGGCTCAGGATGAGTTCATCCTTTTGTCTGGTCGACATGGTGGCAAATGATAGAACGGAGCTGCCGCCGTTATTGCCCCATCTTTGCCTGATATAAAGGTCGAGCACGTGGCTGAAGGCTTCTTTAAGGTCTTCTGTGAATCCTTCTGTAAATATACCCTTTTCTTTTAAACTAGCGATTTTCTCTAGTGGCGTTCCCGGGATTCCTCCGTAATAGAGCGATAGGATTTGCAGGCTGTGGTGGAAAGGAAACAAGATTTCTTTTTTTATATCAATGTTTTTCCTCCCGAGCTTGAATAGCGCGCGGATCGGTTCGTCCAGTGTCGGGATTTCCTGCTCCCTTTCGGCCTGAACCATCCGATACAGGAAGATTTTTGAGCGGTCAAGCAGCTCTGCAATTTTTGCTTCGAACTCCACGTTTAGCACTTCGCTCCCCGCTACGAAGCGGTAGGAGAAAAAGTTATGTGCCAGCAGAAGATTTTCATTAGTGGACTGCAGCATCCACTTCCTGACGCGATCCTGCCACTGCAGCAGCGTCCCTCTCCATCGCTCCTCGCTCGACATCATCAAGCCCTTGCAGCGGGCGTAACCGGCTGCTTCCAGCATTAAAGTGATCTCCGCACCTAACTTTTCAAAGTAGCCGTGCTCACTACATTCCCCATACACAAGGAAATGATCCTGATCCGTCAGCATGAACTGTTCACCTCGACCGGCAGAACCCATTAAATAAAACGCAAAAGGTGCAGGTGGCTCCAGCCCTTTCTTGCGGAGTGCCGCAAGAGATAATTCGACTGCTCTCACTATCAACCGGTCGTATAATTTCGTGATGATATCGAGCAACGCTAGAGCCGGAACTCGATCTCGCATAAGCGTTTCGGTAATTTCATAGATTGCTGCCTTGATTTCAGGTAGGTTCGTTTCATCTGCTTCTTCAATCTTCTTTATCGTCCTCATCAAACTATCATTCTTTTTCCGGAGCAAATCGGTCAGCGTTACAACCCCGGAGATTTTCCCATCATCAACCACGGGCAGATGCTTGATTCCATTCAGCAAAATTTTCGATAACGCATCGTAATAGTAAGCAAACCTGGATATCGTTACCGGTTTCTCCGTCATAACTAGCCTGGATGGCTCTTCAACAGAAATCCCCTTCGCTACCACCCGGCCGACGATGTCCCGTTCGGTGATGATTCCTTTTAATTCCTGCTGTTCCACTACAAGTACCGAGCTTGTCTGTGAATTGGCCATCTTCCGTGCCGTTTCTTTGATGCTTGTTATTGGAGAAACTGATACTATTTCTTCAGTCATCAGATCCTGGACCCTCGCTAAAATCGTCTCTCCCTCGCCAATTCCCTTTGCCATTTTTACCTGCTCGGCAAGTGATCCATAAACATCTTTCAGCCTGATTGAAACCTGGGACAGCAGGTAATCATGTACATCCTGGTCATCCCACCTTTTTGCCAGGATGGAAAAAGGAATCAGAAGTGCCTGAACATCATCTACTGACCTGACCTCGACATTGGCCTGCTGTTTATCGGCGCTCGAGAATCCGAGGAACTCTGCCAGACTTGAAAACCCAACAATTTCACCTTTTCGGATGACTTCAAGGACTTCTTCCTGGCCGGCGGCATTTTTTACGAACACCTCGGCAATTCCCTGTAAAATCAATAAAAGCCCCTGACGTGGTGTGTCCGTCTTGAGCATCATTTCTTTTTTTCCATAGGTAAGAGCTTCACATTCCTCGACAAGGGAAAGGGCTGTGCGTTCATCCACCCCCTGAAACAGGGGATGGAACTGCACAGCCTTCCAAATTTCCTTATTAAGCTTTTGTTGCATCGTCATTCATCCATACTTCGCCGTTCTTATACGTCATCTGTTCAGGATAGCGAAGGTCGAGTACTTCCTCCTGAATTTTTTGCGAAGGAGCCGGAGTCGCAAGTGAAACAATGACGTTCGCAAGGATTGCAGCTGTTGCACCAAACACTCCAGCACCGGTATCAATGATGCCAAGAATAGTGAAACCGCCGTATTTCGCTGCGAAAATGTATCCGAGTGTCACAGCAAGACCGATGAGCATACCAGCGATGACACCTTGTGAATTCGAACGCTTCCACCATACACCCAGAATCAGGGCTGGGAAGAACGTTCCACTGGCAAGCGCGAAGGCCCAGGCAACGATCTGAGTGATCGCTCCAGGAGGATTAAGGGCGATCAGTCCTGCAAACAATGTAGCGACAACAATGGAAATACGCGCCACATTCAGGCGAGTTTTTTCCGTAGCGTTTGGCTTCATGACACGGTAGTAAATATCGTGCGCAAAAGCGGAAGAAATCGCGATCATCAAGCCGCCTGCTGTAGAAAGGGCTGCGGCCATAGCGCCTGCCGCTACAAGGCCAATGACGAATACGCCTAGGTTAGCAATCTCAGGTGTCGCCATAACGACGATATCGTTGGAGATGATCAACTCACTCCACTGAAGGATTCCATCGCCATTTCCGTCGGCAACTTGAAGCTTTCCTGTATCGACCCATGTTTTCGTCCAGGCAGGAAGTTCACTGATTTTGCTGCCGGCAACCTTTGTCATCAGGATAAAGCGTGAGAACGCCGCATAAGCAGGCGCTGACAGGTAAAGCAAACCGATGAATAGAAGTGCCCAGGCGCCTGACCAGCGAGCAGCCTTCATCGTTGAAACTGTATAGAAGCGGACGATTACGTGCGGAAGACCCGCCGTACCGGCCATCAGTGTAAACATAAGGGCAAGGAACTGCCATTTCGTTCCGTTGGTGAATGGCGCGAAGTATTCCGAGATCCCTAGCTCACGGTCAAGCTCACCCATTTTGCCAACGAGCTCACCATAGGAAAGCCATGGGAGTGCGCTGCTTGTAACCTGGAGAGACATAAAAATGACTGGAATCAAGTAAGCAACGATCAAAATGATATACTGCGCAACCTGTGTCCAGGTGATCCCCTTCATACCGCCGAAGGCTGCGTATGTCGCAATCAGGACTACCCCAATCATCGTGCCGAGCTTTGCATCGATTTCGAACAGTCGCCCGATTACCACGCCGGAACCCGAAAGCTGCCCGATCGAATAGGTAAAGCTGATGATGATCGTTGAAATCGCAGCGATGACGCGTGCCGTATGGCTGTTGTATCGGTCACCGATAAATTCAGGAACCGTGTATCGCCCGTACTTCCTGAGCTGTGGCGCAAGCAGGAAGGTCAAAAGCAAATATCCGCCCGTCCAGCCCATGATATACGCCAGGCCGTCGTAGCCGAGCAGCATGATCGTACCCGCCATCCCGATAAAGGATGCAGCACTCATCCAGTCAGCGCCAATTGCCATCCCGTTAAAAATTGGCGGAACGCCGCGGCTGGCAACATAGAAGTCAGACGTCTGCTTAGCCGTATTGTAAATCGCAATCCCGATATACAAACCAAATGTAGCTAAAATAATAGATAATGAGACCAAGAATTGTGTATCCAAAGTTCTCCCCCTTATTCAAACGCTCTTTTTTCTTTCTCCGTGACTTAGTGGTCCAGGCTTTTTCCTTCGCTCAGCTTGACGTTCTTCTCTTCATCGATACCATACTTCCTGTCAATTCCATCACTAAGTTTGGCATTGACAAACAGCAGGATGATGAATGTTACTACTGCACCCTGCGCTCCCATGAAATAGTGGAACGGGAAGCCTCCGATTGAAATCTCGCTTAGCGGTTCTGCGATCATCACCGCACCGAATGAAACAAGGAACCAGATAATGAAATAAATGATCATGTTACGGGTCTTTTCACGGAAATACGCGTCAGCAACTGACTTATCAATTTTCTTCACATTTACACCCCTTTGGTTTTGCTAATCCCCTTTGTATAATCCTTCATGAATGACAGACACAGCCTTGCAATTGAAAGCTTGCTTCACTCCTTTATTTATGGATTTTATTTATATGAACCCTGCGCCAGGCAAGGTCGATACCTTTTTTTTAAAAGAATGTCGACGGATTAACTCAAGCTGAAGATGAATTTTAGCGTTTCGAAAAATGGTGCCGGTACCATGATGATCTGGATGAGGAAGTAGAGAAATATGCTCAGGAACGGGACAGCAAGGAAAATTGCCTTGTTTTTCTTCAAGCCAAGGAAAAGGCTAATGCCGGTAATAACCAGCAGACCGATTAGAATGATCACGTTGATTCCTCCTGTGTAGAAATTAGTGAAGATATATTTGCATAGTTATGAATAAATATTTATTTAACTAAATCTTTAGAAAATTTAATTTAATTATCCATATAATGTCCAGGCAGGTCAATACGTTATTTCTAAAAAATGTAATCGCTTTCTATGTCGATATTTTACTGACCGTGTAAAATTCGTTAGTAATAGTAGGGGTTTAACGGGGTAAGAGGTAAAGGAGTTTGTCGAAAAGTATTTTTAGCTGGTGCGGTATATTTCCCATAGTATTGTATCGTTTGTAATGATTTTACAGAATAGTAAAAGGAACACTCGCCTATGAGTGTTCCTTCATTAGAATAGGCTCTTTTCTCAAACTTTGTTGCTATTGACTACAAAATAAAAGTGAATGAACTATGTTTCTTCGCAAAGTAGACTCTTGTTATGAGAAAAGAGCATGCAAACTTAATACCGACCTACACAATGGCTTTATATTACGTTAAAATCGGCTTTAGGATTTTAACAACACCTTTACGAAAACAGCATTGAATATAATTTACCAGCAGGCAATTGCGCCGTCGGTTCTCATTTCCGTTCCGCCGGTCAGCACGCCGGTTTCTGGATTGCGGACAATGACCTGGCCGCGCCCGAAGCTTCCGCCATCATATGCTACCTTCATCTGATGCCCGCGGGCTGCGAGTTCCTTGACAATATGATTCGGGAAGTTGTGCTCCACTTCGATTTGTTTGCCTTCGATCCATTGCCAGCGCGGTGCATCAAGCGCTGCCTGAGGATTCAAGCCAAAGTCAATCATATTCATCGCTACCTGAACATGCCCCTGTGGCTGCATATAACCGCCCATCACGCCGAACGGTCCGACTGCCTGGCCATCCTTCGTGATGAAGCCAGGAATGATTGTATGGTATGTCTTCTTGCCCGGAGCAAGCGCGTTCGCATGGTTAGGATCAAGCGAGAAGTCATGTCCGCGGTTTTGCAGGCCAATCCCTGTACCTGGAACAACAACACCAGAGCCGAAGCCCATATAGTTGCTCTGGATGAAGGAAACCATGTTGCCTTCTCCATCCGCGGTCGACAAGTAAACTGTTCCCCCTTTAGGGAGCTGGCCAGGTTCCGGCATTCTTGCTTCATCATTGATCTTAGCTCTAGCGTCCTCACCATACTGCTCTGATAGTAGGTCCGCTACCTTTGCCTGCATCGTCTTAGGATCGGTGACATATTCCTTGCCATCCGTGAAGGCCTGCTTCATGGCTTCAAGCTGAAGGTGGACACCGTTCACGTCATCCCGATGAGTAAACTCATAACCTTTTAAAATATTCAATGCCATCAAGGCAACAATTCCCTGCCCGTTCGGCGGGATTTCCCAAACCTCATGGCCGCGGTATGTTACAGAAATCGGCTCCACCCATTCTGGATGATAGTTTTCGAGATCCGCCTTGCTCAGGAAAGCACCTGCTTTTTCAGACGCGTCTGCGATTTTATCAGCCAAGGCGCCCCTGTAAAAGCTTTCCCCATTCGTTTCCGCAATCTCCTGTAGCGTGTTCGCATGGTCCTCAGATTTCCACATCTCGCCTACTTCAGGAACCTTGCCATTAGGAGCGAATACCCGGAACCACTCATCGTACTCCTCGCCCTGGAAGCGATTCTTGTAAGCATTGTAAGCACCCTTCCAATATTTTGCGAGAGTTGGAGTCAGCGGGTAACCGTTGCGCGCATAGTCGATCGCTGGCTGCAGTACCTCAGTAAGCGGCAGGCGACCGAATTTTTTCGACAGCTCCGCCCATGCTGATGGTGCTCCCGGAACTGTAACCGGAATCCAGCCATGTGAAGGCATTTTTTCATGGCCAAGTTCTTTCACTTTCTCAATAGAAATCGATTGTGGCGCAGGACCGCTCGCATTCAGGCCATACAGCTTGTCTTTTACCCAAACAAGCGCGAACGCGTCGCCACCGATTCCATTAGAAGTAGGCTCAACAACCGTCAGGCACGCTGCCGTCGCAATTGCTGCATCAATCGCGTTGCCGCCCTTTTTTAAAATATCAAGCCCAGCCTGCGCAGCAAGCGGCTGTGACGTAGCGACCATCCCATTACGCGCCACCGACGTCATCCGCTGAGAAGGATATGGATATGTATGCAAAGACATTTAGATTCCCCCAATATATTTTCGTCTTACGAAATATTATAGCAAAATAGCTGAAAATTCTAAATAAAAAAGTTAATTATCAACTAATAGAGTAAACGACATCAATGTCATTAATAGCCCACCAAGGTAAAAAACTATTGGAAATATAAGAGGAGGTGCATCGGCATCAAAAATCTGCAATATTATATTTCCGTTTTCATTTGTGAGAAAAAATGAACCTATGAATAATAGAAAAGTTACCCAAATCATTATATATCTGTTTGTTGATAACCCAGAGACCTGAACACCATGGAAAACATCTAGATATCTTAAAATAAAGTTAAAAATGTAGATGAGATACGCAGCCAGTAGAATCCAAAATATCGAAGTACCATAAGCAATCCTTAAAAAAGGTGTAACCCAAAAGAAGCCCATCAGCAAAAATAAAACAAAGCCAACTCGGTTCCACATGGTTCTTGGGTCAGAAACTTTCTTGTAAAAAAGGATAGAGACGATTGTTCCTGCAAAAATGAGTGCCATATTCATTATAAAGATTGATTGCGACCAATCGGGAATGGAACTTCCAATAAAGTTGAAAAAGAAAGCTAGAAGTAATCTGGAGAAGGTTTCAAATAATAATTCATCATCTTTCTTCCGTTTATGTTTCATCTTATCAGTCCTTATTGATTTATGTTGCTTTAATACGCATATATCATCTGTTTGGTTTCATAAAAAAGCCCGGCCTTTTGACCGGACTTTTTACTACATTCCATTCTGAAGTCTTAGTTCATAAAAATCCTTCACTCGCGTCACAACATCCTTTGACCCCGAATCCTCGATCATCATTGCGACAATCATATCGGCGGATTGCGGATTGTAGGCGACGAACCATCCTAGTTCCCGTCCTTTATCGCCCTGCTTTTCCTTGATTTCCGCTGTGCCTGTTTTACCGGCGAGCGGATAGTTGGCAATCAGCCCATTATGCGCGGTTCCTTTTGGATCGGTGATGACTTTTGTCAGCATATTGCTTAAAGCTGCTGCATTTTCGGGACTGACCACACCTTCCTGCCAAATCTGTCCCTGCTCACCCTCCATATTAAGAATTGGCTTAATCAAGTTGCCCTTATTCACGAATGGCGAATATGTCGTCGCCAGATGCAGGATATTCATTTCAACCTGCCCCTGCCCGTAGGCAGAATCCGCCAGGCTGATTTCGCTGTCAATATTGCCGATTTGCGATGGCTCGATTGGATAGAGATATTCCGGCTGATCTTCAAAGCCAAATTTCTTCAATCCTGCTGTAAAAGTATCCTGTCCCATTCCGAGCGCTGCCCGGGCGAAGTAAATATTATCAGAATAGATCAGCGCTTTTTCAAGGTTGATGCTTCCTTTTACATCAGAGTATCTTGTCACCTTGTACTTGCCCCACGATGCGTCTTTTTGCCACTGTTTCTCATTGATATCAAATGCTGTATCCAGCTGGAGTTTTCCACTCTCAAGTCCGATTGCCGCTGTGATCGGCTTGATCACAGAACCCGGCACATAGGTCAGCTTGAATCTATTAAGCATCGGCTTAAGCGGATCATCTTCTAGCATTTTGCGTTTGTTTTGCGAGATTCCAAGTGCCATTTCATTCGAATCGAATCCTGGCGCACTGACCAATGCCAGCGTCTCTCCGGTAGTCGGATTGATTGCTGATGCTGTACCCGATTTTCCTTTTAGCTGGTCGTATAATTGCTGCTGGGCAACTACATCGATTGTCAGCTTAACATCCTTCCCATTTTCAACCGGCTTTTCAGCAAGTGTTTTGACGGTGCCATCCTCTTTTACAATCGAGATTTTCACTCCGTTTGTTCCTTTTAATTGTTCTTCTAGGACCTGTTCAAGGCCGCGGCGGCCAATTAGGTCAGTTGCGGTGTAGCCTTTGCCCTCCAGTTTTTCCAGGTCATCGGCTAGGATTGGGCCGACATATCCGATTAAGTGGGACAGCGCCTCTCCGTATGGATATTCGCGGGCACCTACATTCTGGCTCTTCACGCCGGGCAGCGTGAATAATTTTTCATGAAGGCCTTTATCTTCCTTCGAAATTTTCTTCAACGGCACGAATAAGTCTGGTTTTACCCAACCTGCATTCATGGCCTTGTTGATTTGCTCCTCGGACATATCGAGCAGCTCGGCCAGTTTGGAGATCGTTTGCTCTTTTTGCTCACCCAATTCGCCTGGCACTACTCCGACTTGAGGAGCTGTCCCATTGATCGCAAGGCCATTACCAGCGCGGTCAAGGATGCTGCCGCGTTCTGCCTGGACATTCTTGAAACTGAGTTTATCCCCTGCTTCAAGCTCAGGAAAAATATAAGTCGTATTCCAATCGACAAACCAATTTGTTTCTTTGTCACGTTCTTCTTTTACAAGAGTAGCATTGTGGCCGAATTCGATCGGACCAGCGGCACTATTCATTTTTGCCGAAAAAGGAAGCTCAGCGTTTGCTTCATGTTCTTGTTCTTCCTCAGGCTGTTTATAGCTTACCTTCAGCTGATCAATCTCCAAATCTTTATAAATTTTATTATAGCGATCCACAAATTCCTCCTTAGTGATGGAATCCTTCGCTTTCTCTGATAAAAATGCATACATTTCATCAAACTTCTGGTCGTTCCAAAGTTTTACGTACTGGGAAAACCGTTCTTCGGGAGTCGGTTCTTTGCTGCAGCCGGAAATGAGTGCGGCGATTACGACCGACATGATTATAAATAAAGCACGTTTCATATGTATCCCTCCTCACGTTGATTTTACCATAGATTTCCCATTTACATAAATCCGGATGATTTCTTATTATTCCAATAAAAAAACCCGCCTTTATAGCTAGGCAGGTTCCAAAATTTTATTTTTTATTAAGAATTTGTTGAAGTGTCAGAGTCAGTTGAAGAGTCTTTGTCTTTATCTTCTCCTGCATCCTTATCTTCGTCTTTTTTATCAGAGCCGCCTTCAGCAGGCTTGTCTTCTGCTGGAGTTGTGCCTTCAGCATCTTCCTCTGAGCTTCCTTCTACATCTTCTTCGGCAGCATCTTCAGACTTGCCTGCATCTGCATCAGAAGAAGCTTTCTCTTCTGTCACATTTGCATCCTGCAATGCGCTTAGTGGCTTGTTGAAGAACTCATGCGGATTGACTGGTACATTGTCCTTGCGGATTTCAAAGTGTACGTGGTTGCCAGCCTTTTCATTGATCAGGCTTGTTCCGGACTTCGCAATCACTTGTCCTTGCTCAACCTCGTCGCCAACCTTAACTTGGTAGTCTTTAACTGACTGATATTGTGTTACAATACCTTTGTCATGCTCGATTTCGATGACATTTCCAAGCACTGCATCTTCCATGACATTAGTGACAGTACCGCTTAGTGATGCGATTACATCAAATTCCTTGCCATCTTTTGAAGCAATGTCTAACCCAGTGTTCGGATGGTACGTATTATCATAGAACACTAGAGCTGCTTCTTGCTCAGCCGCGTCGCCGTCATTGTCATAGAATTGCATCTGGATGACAGCATCGTCTTCATTCACCACTGGCATTACAAAGTTCTCCATCGCGCGGTTAACCTCAACTGCTGGCTGATCATTGATCTTTTTGCCAGGCATGTCAGTCGCTTTGTACTCGGACTGATCAATGTTTTCGGTCCCGCTGTTTTGATACCATAGGACACCAGTTAGAATGATTGCGGCACTAGCAATATAAACTGTTGGATACACCCACCGCTTCTTGAAAAAGCTGTTCTTGCTTTTGTCTTGAGAAGATCTTTTTTCTTCCTCTCTCATTTTCATCACCTCAGCAATCAGTTTGAACAGAAGCGAAAAAATATATACATAGAGTTGAAAAATTTTTTACTGCTTATTTTTCGACAAAGGTGAGAATTTTATGCAAAAAAAGTTTTTTGGGTTGATTTTGGGATTGAGATACAGTTTATTCGGGGTCTACTATAAACAACACGAGTTACTACTATAAAGCGAGGTATTAAGATGAAAAAGTTATTAGTATGGTTTTTACGCATTCTCCCGCTGCTCTATATGGCCGCAATCTGGATCATGTCCAGCAATCCTGCAGATGCTTTGGTCGAGCTGCCCAATCAGGGAATTGACCGTTTTATAAAAGAATCACTCCACCTTGTAGAGTTCGGCATCTTGTATGTGCTGCTTGTCCTGGCTGCGTTAACGACCGGGCACTTCACACCAGTGATGAGCTTTGCCTTCATGGGCGTGGCGATCCTGTACGGCCTGCTCGACGAGATCCATCAAAGCTTCGTCCCGTACCGATCAGCGACACTGATTGATTTTATAAAAGACGTAATTGGGGTCTTAGCGGCCTCGCACTTCATCCATCATGCCTACTTCAGCGGCAAGTTCCCGCGGCTGGGGAGGGTTTTGCGCGGGATTAAGGAGCGAGTTCGGGGATATTAGCTGGATTTGTTTTTAAGATAGATATTAGTTACGGTTTTTTAGGGGCCGGCCTTGTTATTTAGGCTGGCTTTTTGTTTATTAGTAGAGACTTATGGCACTCATTGCTTCAACCGTTGATAAAACGAGGCTAGCCGTTGATAAAAACCCCTCAACCGTCGATAAAACTTCTGCAACCGTTCAATTATTCGCTCCAACCGTTGATATAATTAAAAATTGTAAATCGTACAATAAAATTTCATATTAAAACCTTTATATCAGCAGGTATTTTTCTTGTAAATGAAGAATTGATTTAAAAACTAATAAGGAAGTGACCAATTTGATTGAAAAAGAAAGGACATATCCCATTCGGCTACTCATGTATGAGGCACTAATGGAAAGAATCATATCAAATCATCCTAAACTCGCATTAATCGAACAAGATTACAAAGCCTGGCGTGCTGGTTACAAAGGCGAACTGCAAACAGATTACCGTTTAAGCTTTTTACCTGAAAAAGGCTACCACATATTCCGGGATTTACGTCTTCAAGATGAGAAATGGCATTTTCAGATGGATACCCTCATTTTAACTCTTCGTTATATCCTTCTAATTGAAACCAAAGCCTATGCAGGTACCCTTTTCTTTGAAAAACATTCCGAACAAATGATTCAAACAAAGGATGGTCAGGAAAAAGCTTATGACAATCCCATTAACCAGGCTCGAATGCAAGCCTGGCACTTGAAAAGATGGCTTAAGAACCACAAATTCAGTGTCCCGCCCATATACCATCTCGTAGCCATTAGCAATTCCTCTACGATTATTAAGGTGAGTGACCGGTCTCTAAATAACTTAATAGTTAAAGGGGATGTATTATTAAGTCGCGTTCTTCAGATCGACGATACCACTCCTAATCCATGTTTTACTGACAAAGACTTAAAAAAGATATCCAAGTCTCTTGTAAAAAGTCATTCTCCACACCACCCAGACCTTCTTAAACAATATTCCCTTACCCCCGACGATCTTCAAAAGGGTGTTCAATGCCCATCATGTTTATCATATGGCATGTATCGAAAAAAATGGATTTGGCGCTGTCCTGTGTGTGAACATCAATCCAAAACGGCTCATCGTAAAACTGTAAAAGAATTTTTCCTCCTTATTAGTCCTACTATTAAAAACCAGATGTGTAGAGAGTTTTGCCCAGGTGTATCCTCCAAGACTATCAAAGACCTTTTAATATCTTTGAACCTACCCCACACGGGCACCAACAAAGGCCGCATCTACCACATGCCACCAGACATCGAAGCATTCTTCAATCCCGCGAAAAAGTAAAAGTTCACCTGTCATACTTCATCCGCGAAGATTTTAATAGTCAAAACGCCACACCAATCCGCGCTAAAAAGCCAGGGTGCTTTTCACCCTGGCCTCGTCATTATCTCTTTTATTTCTTCGCAGTAACCTTCGTCAGCATGCTATCGGCCTCGCTGATCTCGACGCCTTTATAATAGTGCTTGACGATGTCCTGGTAGGTCTTCCCTTCGGTGGCCATGCCGTTGGCTCCGTATTGGCTCATGCCGACGCCGTGGCCGAAGCCTTCGGTGGTGATGACGACATTGCTGCCTTTGAGCTCCCAGGTGAAGTCGCTGGAGCGGAGTTTTAGCTTCTCACGTACTTCCTTCCCTGTGAGGACTTTGCCGCCTATATCGATTTTTGCAACGCGGTTGCCTGATGTTCTTGAGATTACTTTGCCAATCTCCGAGGTGTTCGGCAGCTTGACACCAAGCTTTGACTCCACCTCAGCAACCGTCATCACCGTTTGACTTCTGAACTTAGGTGACTCGAGATCCCACGGGCTTTCTACACTGCGCAAATACGGCAGCGAGTTTGACCAGTATTCCTCTGAGTTTTCGGTGAAGCCATTCGATGTCGAGAAGAAGGTCGCATCGATCGGGGTGCCATCATATGTAAGCACCTGGCCATCCGTTGCTTTGACCGCTTCAGCAATCTTCTTGACCTTCCATTTGTAGTCGACGCCCCACTGCTTTTTCAATTCTTCTTTATTTTTAAAAACCTGGTGAATTTCTGTATCATTCAACTGGGCGCCTTCAGGTACGCCTACTTTATTTGGGCTCAGCATTTGTTTTACATAATAAGTCCTTGCCGACAGTGCCTGCGCCTTCAATGCCTCCAGTTCGAACTCAGCGGGCATTTCAGCAGCGACGACACCGATCAGGTATTCATCAAGCGGAAGCTTCTCTGTCTTGGACAACGCTGTCCGGTAAACGGCTACCTCAACAGCCGAGTCTGCGGTTGGAACCGCGGCGACATCCTTTGCCTCACTTTGCAGCTCTTCCCCCAGTTTTCCGCCTGCCTTATCTTCCATAAAAGGGAGGACGAGCAAGGATGGGATCAGGAGTGTGACAGCGAATAGAATTGCAGCTAGTACGATGAGTGGTTTGAATTTAAACATAGAAAAAGCCTCCATTATGAAATTAATCCGGTCGAAAACCGTCTCATTTCATTCATATGGAGGCGGACAAGCTTTTATGACAGAAATCGAAAATGCATATTGTTCTGTCGAAAGTCTCATAATAAGTCGGGCAAAACTAATTCACGAAATTGGACAAAATTTTTCGGGCTCAATCCGCCCGCTTAACATCAAAAAACCGCAGAACTATACGTTAAAGCACAATTCTCCGGTTCATTGAGTAGTAATATTTATGCGTTCATGTCTGAGACTAATTGATCAGTTACTGGCTGTTCTTCTACTTCGCTGACGCGTTCGATGTCTGCGCCAAGTGCTGCTAGCTTCTGATGGAAGTTCACATAACCGCGATCCAGGTGATACAGTTCTGTAACGCGAGTCATTCCATCTGCTACAAGTCCAGTCAGGATCAGTGATGCTGCGGCACGCAAATCAGTTGCTGCCACTTCTGCTCCCTGAAGGTTTGATGGTCCGTTCATGATGACAGAGCGGCCATCGATTTTGATGTTTGCGTTCATGCGGCGGAATTCTTCCACGTGCATGAAGCGGTTTTCGAAAACAGTTTCGGTGATCATGCTTGTGCCCTGAGCGCGCAATAGCAATGCCATCATTTGGGATTGCATATCTGTCGGGAAGCCAGGGTGCGGCATTGTCTTGATGTCAACTGCCTTCAATTTTTCAGGCCCGATGACACGAAGGCCGTCTTCTTCTTCAATGATGGTAACGCCCATTTCTTCCATCTTCGCTACCAATGAAGAAAGGTGTTCAGGTACAGCGCCTTTTACAAGGACGTTTCCGCCAGTGATGGCAGACGCAACCATGAAGGTTCCTGCTTCGATTCGGTCAGGAATGATGTTGTGGTCTGCACCAAACAGTACTTCCACACCTTCGATCTTGATTGTGCCAGTGCCGGCGCCTTTTACCTTCGCTCCCATTTTGTTCAGGAAGTTGGCAAGGTCGACGATTTCTGGTTCTTTTGCGACGTTTTCGATGACTGTTGTTCCTTTTGCAAGGACTGCCGCCATCATGATGTTTTCCGTAGCACCTACGCTAGGGAAATCAAGGTATATTTTAGCTCCGTGCAGACCACCGACTGCTTCGGCTTCGATAAAACCGTTTCCTACCTTTACTGTCGCACCCATTGCTTCAAAGCCTTTAAGGTGCTGGTCGATAGGACGGGAACCGATTGCGCAGCCGCCTGGCAATGCTACACGAGCACGGCCATTCCTGGCAAGCAGGGATCCCATTACTAATACAGAAGCACGCATTTTACGAACATACTCAAAAGGTGCTTCTATTTTTAACTCTCTGGATGCATCTACTGTAATTGTGTTATTTTCAAACTCCACTACGGCGTTTAAAGAACGTAATACTTCGTTGATGGTATATACATCGGAGAGAGTTGGCACATCACGAATTACGCTTTTTCCGTCACTTGCTAATAATGTTGCAGCGATAACAGGCAAGACGGCATTCTTAGCTCCTTCAACCTTTACAGAACCGCTTAGCCTTTGTCCGCCGCGGACGATGATTTTTTCCAAGTGTATTCCCCTCCGCGTCCAATTTCTCTATATTAATATTCAATCGTTATGATGGGTGTGCCAACTACTAGGGTAGTCTTTGCGCCCAATCGATCAGTTTTCCGTAATCCAAGCTGCATATTCATCTCATGGTCATTGCTCAAAGAGTTGTCGAACAAAGGCGAAACGGCGGATGTGGAAATAAACGCTTCTTCTTCCAATCCTTCGACTTCCTCGGCTTGAAAAGCCTTTAGCAATTTAGTTTTATAAACAGGTAAAGCCGATTTTATCTTATCATTGATTTCGCCTTCAATACAAGAGAAAGTTGTGGCATTCCCTCGAAAAATGTCAAATAATCTGCCTGGTAAATTTTTGTTTAAAAAGGTTTCTGTATTTTTATTCCACTGCTGACCTCTGACCTCATACATCACATACGTATGTATCGGCCCGTTTGTGTCCGTAGAAACGATTTTAATTTTTTCCTGAATCTCAGAAGAATTCGAAACAGCGGTGAGTTCTCCATTGAGGTGGTTCCATGTCCAATCCGGGAGCTGGACCTTCAAGTTTTTTACCAAATCTTCGACATTTTCTTCTTCCAATGTTTCCCTTGCATATATAGACCAACCAGTGATCAAAATATTTTCGTCCTGCAAAACTGAGGCCAGAGTTTTTATTTCATGATCAGCGTCAGCTACAGTCGTCTTATTCCCAGCTTGAAGCACTATAAAACCAATAATGCCAAAAATTGATAAAATAAATGGAATCTTCTTCATATGTCTTTCACTCTCCCTTATTACCATTCTTACCAGGAGAGCAAATCGCATACTTGGGAATTCTCGTCACTTTTTGACATTATTCTATGTACCAACTTTGCCGGGTGTTCATCGTTTGTGAAAAAATAAACATGCTAACGCAAAAAACAAGCACAAAAACAATAATACTCAAGTTTTCGCGTTTTGGGAACATGTATGAAGACCTAATTTTTTACCAATTTGTTTAGAACTAACAGCAGATGGGCTAAAATTCCAGAAATCGGATCAAGTACAAAACTACCTTTGTTAAGTAAAAACCAATTAGGCCTTACTGAAAAATCATCGGAAGCTGCTGTGACCATTGGAGGTAATCAAGGAAGAAATTACTTACTGTGGATCCCAGTGCGATGGAAGTTAGAATATATAAAACTCGGGCTTGAAGCACATGGTTTGCCCGGAGCAGCTTATCAAATTGGAGTGCTTGAAGAGCCCACCATGAAACGGCGATAAATATAAGATGTGTCAGAATGCTGGTCAGCGCAAAGCCGCCAAAACCTGTAATCATAAACGGTCCCCCCTTACCATGTCTATTTTAACATAAACTAGATGATTACCTGTTATTTTAGACGTTTCAGAAGACGGAAAGTTTCATGTGACCGAAAGTTCTCTTTCCACTAGCTCCTCTGGTATATGCTCTTCTCGCGTGTGATTTAATCTTTCCCGTTGCTATTATCGCAAAAATCCTTCTATGCGATCTTTTCTCAATGGCAAAAAAAAACTGGCCCGCTTTAAAAGCAAGGCCAGCTGAATTTACCCCTTTGTTTCCATGAATTGATTTTCCCCAAAATCCATACATGATTCGAGCTTTGTTCTTACTTCTTAGTTAGCGAAGTGAAAAATTATCTCATGAAGTCAATGAACTGGTTAAAATTACTATGCATGAAGTCGATTGCCAGGTTTGGCATGACTCCGAACAGAATCGTTCCGATGACTGTTACCAGGATCACGACGAGTGTTCCGATTGGCAGCTGAATTTTTTCATCGCTTGCTGCCGGGCGGAAGAACATTTGTGTCATGACTCCGAAGTAGTAGAAATAGGATACAACTGTTGTTGCAATCATGATCGATACAAGGACGTAGTGTGCCTGGTCGACCATCAATGCTCCCATGAAGATGTTCAGCTTACCGATGAAGCCTGCTGTACCCGGGATTCCTGCGAGTGACAGGATGAAGATTCCCATTCCCACTGCCAATAATGGCGAGCGGCGGTAGAGGCCGGCGAAGTGGCTGATATCTTCTGAGCCTGTTTTCATTGTGATCAGCTGAATCACAGCGAAAGCGCCAAGATTCATTAATAAGTAAGCAAGCATGTAAAACCAGATTGCATCGAAGGTCACGAATGACATGGCAGTCAATGCGACAAGGATGTAACCGGCATGCGCGATACTTGAGTAGGCGAACATGCGCTTGATATTGCGCTGTCTTAATGCGATGACATTACCAATGATCATCGTTGCTCCCGCCAGGAATGCAATGTAATCCTGAACCGCGAACAGCAGAGGAATTGGCTGCCCATCTTCCTGTGCTACTGGAATATATCCGAAGATAGATAACAGGATACGCAGGATGATCACAAATCCAGCTGTTTTCGAGACGACGCTCAAGAACGCTGTCACTGGAGTTGGTGCTCCTTCGTATACATCTGGTGCCCACATATGGAATGGAGCGGATGCCAGCTTGAATGACAGGCCGACAAAAATCATGAAGAATGCCAGTCCAAGAATGTAAATGTGCTGAGGGTCACTCAGACCTCCAAAGACTTGAGCGATTCCTTTTAAATTGGTTGTTCCGGCGATTCCGTACACATAGCTCATACCGAACAATGTGATCGCGGAGGAAATTCCGCCGTTTATGACATATTTCATTGCTGATTCGTTCGATTTCAGGTTTCGTTTGCGCATACCTGCAAGAACGTAAGACGGAATAGACAGCAATTCAAGACCGACAAACAAGGTGATCAAGTCTCCGCTTGATGCCATGAACATCGTTCCAAGCAAGGCAGTGAGGAACAGGTAGAAGAATTCTCCCTTATATTCCCCAATTCCATCATTCGGCCTGTAGTCGATCGCCAATAGCATGACAAGCGCCGCTCCGAGAAGGAGAAGCAGCTTGAACGCAATCGCGAACGAATCCAATCTGAATGTATCGTATAAAATCGATGTGGTTTCAGTGCCAATTAGCGATACGAGTGAAATCAGTGCCAGCACCACACCTGCAAAGCCGGCCCAGCCAAGGACTTTCCGGTCGACTTGCTTTGGCATGAATAAATCAGCGACTGATAAAATTGCAATGACACCAAGGATGATGAATTCCGGAGTCATCGTCCCCCAATCAAATGATAGAAGTGTATCTAAATCCATCCTTCATCACCCCCCTATTCCCATCAAGATAGTCTCTAAAGTTGCCTGAAGCGGTTCACTAAGAACAGCTGGATATACACCAATCAGTACGATCAAGCCAATCAACACTAACACTGGTGCCCATTCAAATGAGCGAATGTCTGATATCCCGACAAATTCACGTTCTGCATTGCCATACGTGATGGCGAGGACTGCACGCAGCAGGTAAACGGCTGTCATGATGATGCCGATTGTACCAACCGCTGCAAGGACTGGCATTTCTTCGAATAGTCCAAGGAATGCCATGAATTCACTGACGAATCCTGACATGCCAGGCAATCCAAGCGATGCCATCGCGCCTGCAAGCAGGAAGCCTGATGCAAGCGGCATTCCTTTTGCCATGCCGCCAAGGTTCGCAAGCGTTGTCGTGTGCGTGCGCTCATAAAGAACCCCGACAAGGAAGAACAATAGAGCTGAAATCAAGCCGTGTGACACGACCTGGAAAATAGCGCCTTGAATTCCTGCCTCATTTAATGCGCCAAGCCCGATTAAAACGATCCCCATATGGGAAATAGAAGAGTAAGCAAGGACCATTTTGAAGTCTGTCTGGATAAAAGCAAGGAACGCTCCGTATAAAAGGTTAATAACACCCAATACCGCAAGCAGCACTGCTAATTCCGCGAATTGTTCAGGGAAAATCCCCATCCCGAAGCGGATCAGACCGAATGCACCGATCTTCAGCAAGATCCCTGAGTGGATCATAACGATGGATGGCGGCGCTTCGACGTGGACGCGCAGCATCCAGCTGTGCAGCGGGAAGATTGGCAGCTTGACACCGAACGCGACAAGCAATGCGATCAACAATCCCATCTTCAATGACTCAGAGACTGGCGCGAACATTGGCGCATTGTCTGTGTTCATCATGACTGACAGCATTTCGATATTAGACGTTCCTGTTCTTGAAAATAACACCATGATGACGATCAGCAAAATTGCTGAGCCAAGTCCGTTATAAATCAAGAAGCTGTATGCAGCCTTTTCTTTTTCGTAATAGCCCCATTTCCCAATCAGGAAGAACATTGGGATCAAGGTGATTTCGAAGAAAAGGAAGAACAGGATCAAGTTTTGTGATGTGAATACTCCCAGCATCCCGATTTCGAGAAGCAAGAACAGCATGTAGTAGCCTTTCCATTCTTTTTTGATATGGAAGGACGCGATTGCCGCAAGCGTCGCAATCACTGCTGTGAGAACCACCATGATCAAACCGAATCCATCAATGCCGAGTTCATAGTTCACTGAGAACATGCCCTGCTGCTCAGCACCCTGTCCGCCGAATTGGATCCAGCGGAATTTTTCCGTAAAATTGGCGAGGTCATGGCCGCCGCGATACGAAAAGTATGCGATCAGCGCAAGGATCAATGACGGCAGTGTTGCCAGTACGCCAAGCATTTTGATGCCTGATTCATTCGCCTTTGGCATGAATGCCAACAGCAGGATTCCTAGTATAGGGGAGAATACCAGCAAGGTAAGGAAATAGTTGAAATCCATTATAAATACCCCCCTGTCAGCGCATAGATGACGATCAGGACTGCAAGGCCGACGAAGGCGATTGTGCCGTAAGTCTGTACCTGGCCGTTCTGGATTTTCGCACCTGTTTTACCAAGTGTCTGGACGGCAGCAGTTGTCAGTTTCACAAGTCCTTCAACAAGGAAGACCTCGATGAACCGCAGGAACAAGCTGATCGCTTTCGCACCAAACACGATGCTCTGATTGTAAATCTCATCGATATAGTACTTATTTTTCACGATGCCATATGCAATTGGCGCTCTGCTGGACAGCCAGTCGCGTGAAATCGACTTCTTGCTGTACATCATCCATGCAAGCAGGATGCCGAGCAAGGAAACAGCCGTAGCGACAATCATGATCCAGCCAGGACCTTCGATATGCCCGTGGCCAAGCGCTTCGTTTCCTTCAACGAGCCAGTCGCCAAGGAATGTGCCGAACCAAGGTGTGTTAACGTAACCAGCTACCACAGCCAGTACAGCCAGTACAACCATAGGCATCGTCATGACGGATGGCGATTCATGGACATTCTTCATTTCGCTGCGTGCTTCACCAGTGAATACCATGAAGAACAGGCGGAACATGTAGAAAGCTGTGAAGAACGCCGCAATCACTGCAAGCCAGAACAAAGTGTAATTGCCATGAGCCCATGCAGCAATCAAGATTTCATCTTTACTGAAAAATCCTGAGAACAATGGAACACCACTGATTGCCAGTGTTCCGATCAGGAACAAAGGTCCAGTGAAGGAAAGCTTTTTCCAAAGCCCGCCCATTTTTTCAATATCCTGAGTATGTACAGCATGGATAACGCTTCCTGCTGCAAGGAATAACAATGCTTTAAAGAACGCGTGAGTCATCAGGTGGAAGACTCCGGCAACATAGCCGGCAGAGCCTAATGCAAGCATCATGTAGCCAAGCTGGCTGACAGTCGAGAATGCAAGAACACGCTTGATGTCAGTCTGGACAAGGCCGATTGTTGCCGCGAAAATCGCTGTGAAGGCACCGATGATCGCAACTGTCATCATGGCTGTTTCACTCGCATTAAAGAGCGGGAACAGCGATGCGACCAAGTAAACACCGGCCGCAACCATCGTTGCTGCGTGGATTAACGCAGAAACTGGCGTTGGGCCTTCCATCGCGTCTGGAAGCCATGTATGAAGCGGGAACTGACCTGATTTACCAACTGCACCGATGAAAATCAAGATGGCAGTAAGGGTAATCATCGTTCCGGAAATTGCGCCTTCTTCTACCGCAGCAAAAATTTCATCATATTCGAAGCTGCCAGTTTGCCAGAATAAAAGAATCATCCCGATCAGCAGCCCGACATCCCCGATACGGGTCATGATGAAGGCTTTCTTTGCAGCCGCTTTGGCGCTTTCTTTGTAAAAATAGAATCCAATCAACAGGAATGAACCTACACCGACCAATTCCCAGAAAATATATGTCTGCAAAAGGTTTGGCGAGATGACAAGACCAAGCATTGCAAAAGTAAAGAGTCCTAGATAAGCATAGAAAACCGGAATGCGCTCATCACCATGCATATACCCTTTTGAATAGGTATGCACAAGGAAACTGACAAGAGACACGATCACCAGCATCAATGCGTTTAATTGATTTACTTCAAAGCCCGCAGTTAGTTCCAGATTCCCTATTGTCAGCCATACGGCTTCAGCTTTGAATGTAGACTCCGAAAAGCGCTCGATCAGCACAAGGATGGAGTATACAAGAGAGGCAAGCGTCGCAAGGATGCCCACGAATGCGCTCGCTTCTTTCAGCTTTTTACCGAACAGCAGCAGGAATAGAAAGGATACAAGCGGGAACAGCGGAATGAGCCAAGCATTCTCCATTAATATCACAATCCCCTTTTTTGAACGTGCGCTATCTATCTTATATACGCCCGTCAGATTGAGGCCCGTCTTTCACGGGGCAGTCCAGCTACAAGAAATCTTCTGATTTCAGCGGCAAATGCCGCCTATGAAAAATCCATCAATCTAATTTTTCAACTGATTCATTTCATCAATATTGACCGTACTGCGGTTGCGGTAAAGCGATATCAGAATCGCAAGTCCTACCGCTACTTCAGCTGCTGCTACCGCGATGGAGAACAGCGCGAAAACCTGGCCAGTGATCGAAGGATTCACTCCGTATTTACTGAAGGTTACCAGATTGATATTGACCGCATTAAGCATCAATTCGATTGAGATCAATACAATAACTGTGTTCTTTTTTGTCAGGGCACCGTAGAGGCCGATGCAAAAAAGAATAAGTGCAAGAGCTAGATAGGCTGAAACCGGAACAGAACTCATTCCTGATCACCCTCCTTTTCATCATCCTTGCGCGCCAGTACAATTGCGCCTACGAGCGCAGCAAGCAGGATCACGGATGTCAGTTCAAACGGGATAATGTAATGCGAGAACAGTGATACCCCGATTTGTTCTGTATTGTTTTCATGCAGTGTATTTGGTACTGCTTCGAAATTCAAATCGTAAATTCCGAAATATACTGCTGCTCCAAAGCCGAGTACGCCGAGCAGCAATGCAAGCTTGCGCAGCATACCGCCTTTTGGTTCAGCATCGTCACCATGGTGGCGGGTAAGCATGATTCCGAACAGCATCATGATTGTGATGGCGCCGGAATAGATCATGACTTGGATGACCGCCAGGAATTCAGCGGACAAGAGCACATAAATACCTGCAATACTGACGAAAGTAAAGACGAGCGCTACGACCATGTGGATGACCTTCGTGAGGTTCAATAAAAGCACGCCGCCGATTACCGCCACTAAAGCAAGTGACATAAACGCAAAAAATTCGCCTGTTAACGTCATGCTTTATTCACCTTCCGTATATTCTCATCATTTTCGTCAAGCCATTCCAGGTTCTTGAATAAATCATCCCGGCTGTATTCAGCAAGTTCAAAGTTGTTCGTCATGATGATCGCTTCAGTCGGGCAAACTTCTGTGCACAGGTCACAGAGGATGCATAGTTCGAAGTTGATATCATACGTATCAATGATTTTGCCTTTTTTCGTTGGATCAGGATGCTTTTTACCAGTCAAGTTAATGCAATCTGTCGGGCAAATATTGGCACATTGGTTGCAGACGATGCATTTTTCAGGATAAAACTTCTGGATCCCGCGGAATCTGTCAGGAAGCGGAATCGGTTCGTTTGGATAATCGTAAGTCAGCTTTTCGCGAGTCAATTGTTTAAGGGTATAAGCTAATCCTTTAGTCCATCCTAGCACGTAATTCACCCCTTTAATGCAGGAAGCAATGCTGCTTCCGTTCCTATTTTAGAAAAAATTCTTTAATCAAAGCAGTTAGGAAGATGTTTGCCAGCGCTACCGGCAGAAGCACTTTCCATGCGAACTCCATCAATTGGTCGGCGCGGATACGCGGGAACGTAGCACGGAACCAAATGAGGATGTAGACCACTAAGCTGAACTTGAGCGCGAACCATACAGCTCCTGGAATGAAGCCGAGGAACGGCAGCGGCAGCCAGCCTCCAAGGAATAATACAGTGATCAACGCAGACATTGCGAACATATACACATATTCAGCAAGCATGAACATCGCCCAGCGGAAGCCAGAGTACTCTGTGTGGAAACCGGCAACAAGCTCGTTTTCCGCTTCAGCAAGGTCGAACGGAACCCTGTTCAATTCGGCAGTAGCAGCGATGAAGAACACGATGAACGCGATTGGCTGCCATAGGATGAACCAGCCATTGTCACCTTGTGCTGCAACAATCTCATTAAGATTGAGGCTGCCTGTCAGCAGGACGATTCCAATAACGCTCATGACAAGCGGGATTTCGTAGGAAATCATCTGTGCCGCGGCACGCATACCGCCAAGCAATGAGTACTTGTTGTTGGATGCCCAGCCTGCCATCAGCATGCCGACGATCGTCAGCCCTGAAATAGCGATATAATACAGGAAACCAACATTCAAGTCAGCAAACTGCAGTTTGTCAGTCAAAGGAATCGTTGCCATGACCATGAAGGACGGCGCGAACGCGATGACCGGTGCGATAATGAACAGCGGCTTATCCGCTGCCTTTGGAATTAAGTCTTCTTTTACAAGAAGCTTTACGACGTCGGCTACGGATTGCAACAGCCCCCATTTACCGCCGACATGGGATGGACCGTAACGGCCCTGCATAAAACCAAGCACTTTCCTCTCTGCCAGAATCGCCATTGTTACGAATCCAAGGATTACGAACAGCAGGACGACAGCCAGGACGAAGAAAATACTGAAATTCATGAGGCCTGCGCTTGATTCGAGTAGCTCCTGAACCATTATCCGTCTACCTCCCCAAGAACGATATCAACCGCTCCTAAAATTGCAATCAGATTTGAGATGCTTTCTCCTTCGAGCAGTTTAGGAAGGATTTGCAGATTGTAGAAGCTCGGTCTTCTGAACTTGAGACGGTACGGCTCTTTCTTTCCATCGCTGGATATGTAGCATCCGATCTCACCTCGGGAGCCTTCGATCCGGACAAACGCTTCCCCTTTTGGAGCCTTGATGATTTTTGGAACCTTGGCTATGATTTCCCCGTCTTTCGGGAATTGCTGCACAGCCTGTTCGATGATTTTAAGAGATTCCTCGATTTCACCCATCCTTACATGGTAACGGGCAAAGGCATCTCCTTCTTCGCGAGTGACAACGTCGAAGTCGAAGCGGTCATAGATTGAATACGGCTCATCCTTGCGCAAATCCCATTTCACGCCTGTAGAGCGCAGGTTCGGGCCGCTTAAAGAGTAATTGATTGCGTCTTCCTTTGTATAAGTACCAATGTTCTTTGTACGGTTCAGGAAGATTTCGTTTCCTGATACAAGCTGGTGATAGCCTTTCAGCTGGCCTCTAAGGTAAGGAACAAACTCTGCCACTTTTTCAATCCAGCCTTCCGGAGCATCCCACTTTACGCCGCCTACACGCATGTAGTTGAACGTCAGACGAGCACCAGACAGTTCATTCAACAGGTTCAGGATCATCTCGCGGTCACGGAATGCGTAAAGCAAAGGGCTTGTCGCACCGAAGTCGAGGATGAATGTTCCCCACCACAGCAGGTGGCTGGCAACCCTGTTCAATTCCATCGCCAGTATTCTTAAATACTCAGCGCGTTCAGGCACCTGTAAGCCCATCATCGTTTCGACTGCATGGACGATTACATAGTTATTCGTCATCGCCGAAACATAGTCCATACGGTCTGTATACGGAATGATCTGTGTATATTGCAGATCTTCGGCAAGCTTTTCTGTCCCGCGGTGCAAATAACCGATGACCGGCTTTGCTTCAACGATAATTTCACCGTCAATTTTCAGAACGAGGCGGAATACACCGTGTGTACTAGGGTGCTGAGGGCCCACGTTCAAGAGCATTTCTTCTGTGCGTATCACGGGCTACACCTCCACATCATACGGTTCATAGTCTTTTCTTAACGGGTGGCCGACCCAGTCTTCACCAAGCATGATGCGATGGAGGTTAGGATGGCCTTCGAATTTGATGCCAAGCAAGTCATACGTTTCACACTCTGGCCAATCTGCTCCTGCCCATAGCGGCTGGACGGACTGAGTAACAGGCTGATCGCGGTCTAGCTTGACCTTTAACGCAACTGATTGTCGATTTTTGTATGAGTACAAGTGAACATACACTTCCATATGTGTCTGGAAATCCGTGCCGTGAAGTTCTGAAAGGTAATCAAAACCTAATCGTTCGTTGTACTTAAGGAATTCAGCCAGTCGGTAATAAGATTCCTTCTTCGCGACAAGAGTTGGAACATCCTTTGAAAGAGGGTTAATATAGGAATCTTCCAAAATATCATCACCAAGGTTGTCTGTAATCGTTTTTACATATTTATCTAAGTAAGGCTGGTTTGGAGACGGTTTTTTCTCTTCAACAGGCTCATCTGCTCCTGCTTTTGCGCCAGCTGCTGATTTAGCTTTCGCTGCTGCGGCTGCTTTTGCCTTTGCTGCGGCAATCGCTTTCGCTTTTTCGTCGTCTGCTGAGCCTCCGCCGGCTGCGGCTTTGGCTTTTGCTGCTGCAGCTGCCTTCGCTTTTGCTACGGCTGCGGCTTTCTTTTTCGCAAGATCATCGTCGTCGCCTGCTGAAGCGTCTGCTCCTCCGCCTGCCTCCTGAGCTTTCCTTTTTGCTGCCGCTGCTGCCTTTGCCTTCGCTACGGCCGCGGCTTTCTTTTTCGCAAGGTCATCATCGTCGCCTGCAGGAGCATCTGCCTCTCCGCCTGCTTCTGCCTGTGCTTTTCTTTTCGCTGCCGCTGCGGCCTTTGCTTTTGCTACGGCTGCGGCCTTCTTTTTCGCAAGATCATCATCGTCTCCCGCTGTAGCTTCAGTGGCTGCTGGAGTTTCCACTTCAGCGTTTTCCTCCACCTGGCCAGTTGCTTTCATTTTTGCAAGTGCGGCTGCTTTCGCTTTTGCTGCAGCTGCGGCTTTTTTCTTAGCTAACTCAGCGTCTTGACCTTCTACCGAAGCTGATACTTCTTCTTTGGCTTCAGGAGCTTCCTCTGTGGCCTGGCCATTCGCTTTCATTTTCGCCAGTGCAGCTGCCTTTGCCTTCGCTGCGGCGGCGGCTTTCTTTTTAGCGAGTTCAGCATCGTCACCTGCTGGTGCTTCTGCCTTTGCCTCGGTTTCCTTCACTTCAGGTTCTGCGACTTTGTCGGCAACCTCTTTCGGGTCGTTTCCTTCCCCTGCTTGTTTAGCGGCCTGACGCTGCTTCGCAAGCTCTTTTGCTTTTTGGGCTGCTTCTCTCTTTATCTGCTCTAAATCCTTTTCCCCGCTCATCGGTTAGATCACCTTCTTCCCGGTTTTCGCCTCATAACGGATTTTCTCTTTCAATTTATTAATCCCGTAAATCAATGCTGCTGGATTCGGCGGGCAACCCGGTATGTAAACATCAACCGGCACAATCTGATCGACACCTTTTACAACTGAGTATGATTTTACGTATGGACCGCCTGCTGTCGCGCATGAACCCATCGCGATTACCCACTTAGGTTCTGCCAGCTGGTCGTACAGCCTGCGGACAGTCGGAGCCATTTTCTTCGTTACAGTACCTGAAACAATCATGACATCGGACTGACGAGGTGAGTTACGGTAAAATGTCCCGAAACGGTCCAGGTCATAGTGAGCCGAACTGGATGCCATCATTTCAATCGCGCAGCACGCAAGACCGAAAGTCATTGGCCACATCGAGTTGCTGCGGGCCCAGCCTTTAACCTGTTCAAGAGTTGTCACGAATACATTCCTTTGGAGTTCTGCCGCTTCTGCGGGTGATAAATCATCCAATTTTAAATCCATTTTAGCACCTTCTTTTTCCATGCGTAGATGAGTCCGATTAGAAGCATTACGACGAAGATCAGCATCTCGATCAATGCGAAGATTCCCAGCTTCTCATAGGCGACAGCCCATGGATACAAAAACGCTGTTTCTACATCAAAAATAACGAACATAAGAGCAAAAACATAATAACGGACATTAAACTGGACCCGCGCATCGCTGAACGGTTCCATCCCGCTCTCGTAGGTGGTATATTTCCGCTCGTCCTGCTTGTATTTCGGCCTCAAAAGCTTAGCCGCAAACAAGGCTACGATTGGAAGCAATACCCCGAGACATAGGAACACAAAGACTATCAAATAGTTATTTTGATATAGATTCAACTGCTCCATGCCCATCCCTCCAATGTTGTGAAATTTTCATACTTTTTAATCTTGTAACCGATAACAATTATAACATTGTTGCAATAGTGTGTCGACAAGCCTTTGTATAATCTGGCAACCTACTTCCAACCCTTTTCAATAGAAAAATAGTTTCTCTATTAAGGTTATGTGGACTGGCAAAAAGACGGCTCCCCTTTCATACTTAGTTGCTTTATAGGCAATATATTCTTACTCTTTTGCCCAGGCTTTTTCGAGCGCCTGCAGCTTTGGAGGGTGCAGCCTCCATAGCAAGCACTTTTGAAGGTAAAAACGCAGCAGACAATCGGTTACATCCTATATTTAATCCAATTTGGTTTAAGTTGTCAGTGACGTTTGTCAACATTTATAAGGTCTGTTTCAGAATAGATTTGGGGAGAACTTGTGGGCTTTTTTAAATGGCGAGAGTTTTTTAGGGTAATTATTATAAAAATGATTGATGAATTGATCTTCGAATAAGTGTTTTCTGGATTAAACAGTAGTACTTGTCTCTTTTATTAGCTTGAATTGTTGATTAAACACTCTTTAATATAGTCTACAAAATGTTTTATAGCGAAATTTTTACTTTTATAGCGAAAATCTATTTTTAATAGCGAAAAATTGATTATTATAGCGAAAATTCATTTTTAATAGCGAAATCTTAGTTTTTATAGCGAAACGGAATCTGCTTCCAGATTACCAATTAATTTGGCAGTAAGCACAGGAGCCTCTCTCCAAAATAAAAACACCCTCCGGCGTCCCGGAGGGTGTTGATCGCATCATTTAAAATTAAATTCTGCGTTCTGCAACTGAAATACGGTTGATCGCACGCTGAAGGGCAAGTTCTGCACGCTTGAAGTCAACGTTCTCCTGCTTTCTTTCATGCAGGCGCTGTTCAGCGCGTTCTTTTGCTTTTAGTGCACGTTCAAGATCGATTTCAGATGATTGTTCTGCAGATTGAGCAAGGATGGTCACCTGCTCGGGACGGACCTCGAGGAAGCCGCCGCTGACTGCAATGAATTCGTTATTGCTGCCATTTTTCAAACGGACAGCGCCAATTTGTAGCGGTGCAACCATTGGAATGTGGCCTGGCAAGATTCCAAGCTCGCCTGTGCTCGCTTTTGTGCTTACCATTTCAACATCTGATTCATACACCGGCCCATCGGGAGTAACAACACTGACTTTGATCGTCTTCATTTTTTACCCTCCTGGTCCGTTATTAGACCTCTACACCCATACGTTTTGCATTCTCGATAACTTCTTCGATTCGGCCAACTAGGCGGAATGCATCTTCTGGAAGGTGGTCATATTTGCCGTCAAGGATTTCAGCGAATCCTTTAACTGTTTCTTTAACTGGCACGTAAGAACCTTTTTGTCCTGTGAACTGTTCGGCTACGTGGAAGTTTTGTGACAGGTAGAACTGGATGCGGCGAGCGCGGTGTACAGTCAGCTTATCTTCGTCAGAAAGCTCATCCATACCAAGGATCGCGATGATATCCTGAAGTTCTCTGTAACGCTGTAATGTTTGCTGTACGCGGCGAGCTACTGAATAGTGTTCTTCGCCAACGATTTCAGGTGTCAATGCACGTGAAGTCGAAGCAAGTGGATCCACCGCAGGGTAGATACCCATTTCAGAAAGCTTACGCTCAAGGTTCGTTGTTGCATCCAAGTGGGCGAAAGTTGTAGCCGGTGCCGGGTCAGTATAGTCATCGGCTGGTACATAGATCGCCTGGATGGAAGTAACAGAACCTACGTTAGTAGATGTGATACGTTCCTGCAATTTACCCATTTCAGTTGCAAGAGTCGGCTGGTAACCTACCGCTGAAGGCATACGGCCAAGTAGCGCGGAAACCTCAGAACCTGCTTGCGTGAAACGGAAGATGTTATCCATGAAGAAAAGAACGTCCTGTCCTTGCTCATCACGGAAATATTCAGCCATTGTCAAACCAGTCAGGGCAACACGCATACGTGCTCCTGGCGGCTCGTTCATCTGGCCGAATACCATCGCAGTTTGCTTGATAACGCCAGAGTCAGTCATTTCGTGGTAAAGGTCATTACCTTCACGTGTACGCTCACCAACACCTGCGAATACGGAGATACCGCTGTGCTCTTGAGCGATGTTGTTGATCAATTCCTGGATCAGAACGGTTTTACCTACACCGGCACCACCGAACAATCCGATCTTACCACCCTTGATATATGGAGCAAGAAGGTCAACTACCTTGATCCCTGTTTCAAGGATTTCAACCTCAGTTGAAAGCTGTTCGAATGTTGGAGCTTCCCTGTGGATTGAATCGCGGCGTGCTTCAGCCGGTAGTGGAGCGTCAAGGTCGATTGACTCACCCAATACGTTGAATACACGTCCTAGTGTTACGTCCCCAACCGGAACGGAGATTGGAGCACCTGTATCTAATACTTCGACGCCACGCTTAAGGCCGTCTGTGGAAGACATCGCGATTGTACGAACTGTGTCATCGCCTAAGTGAAGGGCTACTTCAAGAGTTAGTTCGATGTTCACATCCGCATCGCTGGTTACAATTTTCAAAGCGTTATAGATCTCTGGAAGATTGCCGCTTTCAAACTTAACGTCAACAACCGGACCCATAACCTGGAGAACGCGTCCTTTGTTCATCTTGTTCCCTCCTATCGTACTAGTTGAAATATATACATCATGATGGGATGCAGCGTTATGCCACATCCCCGATTGTCATTTGAAAAGCGTAAGCGCCTTGTCCAGCCCCGACATGCGCTGGAGGGCCGGCCGGTGAAGTCGTTCTTTGACTTCACTGGACGGACCGAAGCGACTCGAGGGGCTAGGCGCTGGAGCTAGACACTAATCTATTCGAGCGCTGCAGCTCCACCGACGATTTCGGTGATTTCCTGGGTAATCGCAGCCTGACGCGCGCGGTTGTAGCTCAAGCTGAGGGAATTGATCAGCTCTTTCGCATTGTCCGTTGCGTTTCTCATGGCTGTCATACGAGCAGCGTGTTCACTTGCTTTGCTGTCAAGCAGTGCTCCGTAAATCAAGCTTTCTGCGTATTGCGGCAAGAGAACTTCCAGGATCTCCTCAGCGTTCGGCTCAAATTCATAAGAGGTAAGCTTTGTTGATGCTCCGCCAATATCCGTTAACGGAAGCAGCTTCTTATCTGTTACTTCTTGAGCGATCGCGCTGACGTAATGACTGTAGTAAATATATAGTTCATCAAATGTTCCGTCCGAGAACATGCCAACTGTGTTGCTGGCGATATCCTGGATTTCCGCGAAAGACGGCTGGTCAGCGATGCCTACGATATCAAGGACAACGTTCATGCCACGGCTCTGGAAAAAGTCACGGCCGACACGTCCGATTGCGATGATCGCAAACTCGTCATTTGATTTATGGCGCTGTTGGATTGTCTGATACAACTGGCGCAGGACGTTACTGTTGTAAGCACCTGCAAGACCACGGTCAGATGTAATCACTAGATATCCCGTTTTCTTGACTGGACGGCTGTTCAGCATTGGGTGGTTGGAATCCTTGCTGCCCATTGCGATTGAGGCAGTCACTTCCTGGATTTTTTCCATGTAAGGGACGAATGCTTTCGCGTTCATAACTCCACGGTTCCATTTAGCTGCGGATACCATCTCCATTGCCTTGGTAATCTGGCTCGTCTTTTTAGTTGAAGTAATACGGTTTTTTATATCGCGTAAAGATGCCATTTCGGTTCTCACCACCCTTTTACATAGATTGTTAGTCCAAGGTCAGGCAGGAGCCAGAAGCCTTAATCAAGACAGACTGGCAAATGCCTTACTTATTATTCGGAAACTGCGAACGTCTTCTTGAAAGCGTTAAGCGCAGCAGCCATATCGTCGTCTGAAGGAAGTTCCTTCGTTGAACGGATATGATCTAACACATCTGTATGGTTGTGGTCTAACCATGAAAGGAATTCACCTTCGAAGCGGCGGATATCCTGCAATGGAATATCGTCTAGGAAGCCGCGAGTCAGTGCATATAGGATCGCAACTTGCTTTTCAACAGCAAGCGGCTTGTTAAGATCTTGTTTAAGTACTTCTACCGTACGGGCACCGCGGTTCAATTTTGCCTGAGTTGCTTTATCAAGGTCAGAACCGAACTGTGCGAATGCTTCCAATTCACGGTATGAAGCAAGGTCAAGACGCAGTGTACCAGATACCTTCTTCATCGCTTTGATTTGAGCGGATCCACCTACACGGGATACAGAAAGACCTGCGTTGATCGCTGGACGTACGCCAGAGAAGAATAGGTCAGACTGCAAGAAGATCTGTCCGTCTGTGATTGAGATAACGTTCGTTGGAATGTAAGCAGAAACATCGCCTGCCTGAGTTTCAATGAACGGAAGTGCTGTGATTGAACCTGCGCCTTTAGCGTCGCTCAACTTAGCAGCACGCTCTAATAAGCGTGAGTGCAAGTAGAATACATCCCCTGGGTAAGCTTCACGACCTGGAGGACGGCGAAGCAGCAAGGAAAGTTCACGGTAAGCTGCCGCTTGTTTTGAAAGGTCATCATATACGACAAGAACGTGCTTGCCATTGTACATGAATTCTTCACCCATTGTTACACCAGCGTAAGGAGCTAGGTATAAAAGTGGTGCCGGCTGTGAAGCAGATGCTGTAACAACGATAGAGTAATCTAACGCGCCGTGCTTACGGAGAGTTTCAACCGCGTTACGTACAGTTGATTCCTTCTGTCCGATTGCAACGTAGATACAGATCATGTCCTGGCCTTTTTGGTTAAGAATTGTATCGATCGCTACAGATGTTTTACCAGTCTGGCGGTCACCGATGATCAATTCACGCTGTCCGCGGCCGATTGGCACAAGAGCGTCGATCGCCTTGATACCAGTCTGCAATGGCTCATGAACGGATTTACGGTCCATAACGCCCGGTGCAGCGTACTCGATTGGACGAGTTTTAGTTGTATTGATTGGACCCATGCCATCGACTGGCTGTCCAAGAGGGTTTACGACGCGGCCGATAAGCTGTTCCCCTACAGGAACCTCCATGATGCGGCCCGTACGGCGTACCTCGTCGCCTTCGCGGATGTCCGTGAAAGGTCCAAGGATGATGATACCGACGTTATTTTCTTCCAGGTTTTGTGCCATACCCATAACGCCGTTTGAAAATTCAACAAGTTCTCCAGCCATGACATTGTCGAGGCCATGAGCACGGGCGATACCGTCACCAACACTGATAACTGTACCCACATCACTCACTTGAATTTCCGACTGATAATTTTCGATTTGCGATTTTATCAGCGCACTGATTTCTTCAGCTTTGATGCTCATGAGTTTCACCCCTATCTACGAATCTTAGCCTAGCAATTTACGTTCTAAGCGGTCTAGCTTGCCGCGCAAGCTCCCGTCAAAAATGCGGTTTCCAATGCGAAGCTTTACGCCTCCAAGCAAATTGGAATCTACAATGTTTTCAATATGAAGTGACTGTTTGCCAACCTGCGGCGCGAACGAAGCTGAAAGTACTTCAGCCTGCTCAGCCGTCAAAGGCTGGACACTATAAACTTTTGCTTCAGCCACGCCTTTTGCATCATTTGCAAGAGCGATGAACTGATCAGCAACATCTGCGATCTGGTCTTCGCGGTGGCGGTCAACCAAAATCATCAGAGTGTTAAGGACATATGTGCTTACTGAACCGAAAGCTGTCTTTAAAACCTCTTTTTTCTTCTCGTTCGGAAGCTTTGGAGACTTTAAAAAGGCAGTCAATTCCGGATTGTTCACAACAACTTCTTTTACAGTGCGAAGCTCTTCCTCAACCTGCGGGAGAGCCTGCTTTTCAGAAGCGAGTTGAAAAAGTGCCAGGGCATAGCGTTTTGCTACTGTCGAGTTGCTCATCGGGCATTACCCGCCTCTTGAATGTATTCATTGATGAGCTTTTCCTGGTCAGCCGCAGAGATTTCCTTCTCGATTACTTTAGAAGCAATCAATACAGAAAGTGAAGCCACTTGTTCGCGGATTGCCGCAACAGCCTGCTCCTTCTGCTGTTCAATTTCAAGCTTCGCAGATTCTTTGATTCTGTCAGATTCAGTGCGTGCCAGTGCAATGATTTCATCACGCTGAAGGTCGCCCTGTTTCTTTGCGTTTTCAATTAGGCCCTGTGCTTCTGTGCGTGCCTGCTTAAGCATGTCACGCTGTTCTTCCAAAAGTTTGTGTGCTTCAGCACGGCTCTTTTCAGCCGCTCCGATTTCGCCAGCAATATGCTCTTCACGTTCCTTCATGATGCCCATCAATGGACCCCAAGCGAACTTCTTAAGCAATGCTAACAAAACAAGGAACATAACAAGCTGGAACAAGATATCGCCTGTATTCAAGCCGCCGTGTGCTGCTTCAGCAGTTGCTCCCAATACTAAAAAATTCATTGTTAACACCCTCGATTCACTCCCTTCAAGAGTTGTACCATGATTTAAAAGGTCCAACATGCGTCTTCTGGGTAAAAACCTGCGGCTAGTAGCCAACGGCTAGAAACCGACGCATAAGGCTGCCCGTTCCAAATCCCGGGCTTGCCCGTTTTTATTTCAAACGATTGCTTGCATTCAAATTCAAGTCGACCCCTGCGGATATAAATCCGCAAAAGTCTACATAGTAGAATGGCGAAGGTTCGCGCGGAATGATCTTCGCCATCTTAAATTCTTATAATGAATTAACCACCAATAACCATGAACGCGATAACTACAGCGATGATAGGAATCGCCTCAACCAATGCAACCCCGATGAACATTGTAGTTTGAAGCATACCGCGAGCTTCTGGCTGACGAGCGATACCTTCTACTGTACGTGATACGATCAAACCGTTACCAATACCTGCACCAAGTGCTGCCAAACCGATTGCGATTGCTGCTGCTAAAAGACCCATTATAAAGTTCCTCCTTTAATGTATGAAAAAATGTTTTTTTAAGTTTTGTCCATTAAATGAACAGGTATATATTAATGGTCATGACTCACTTTATGAGAGAGATAAACCATCGTTAACATTGTGAAGATAAATGCCTGGATTGCTCCGACGAAAACGGAGAAACCTTGCCATACAAGCATCGGTACGGCTGCGGCCAAGTGCCCGCCTACCCCGGTTGCGAGGCTGGCTGCAAGCAGACCCAACAGGATCTCACCTGCGTAAATGTTACCGTAAAGACGTAGACCAAGAGTGAGCGTGTTCGCAAACTCCTCGATGATCTTGATCGGGAACATGAACCAAAACGGCTTAAAGAATTCCTTACCGTATTCGGCTGTCCCTTTAAGCTTGACGCCATAATAATGGGAAAGTCCTACTACCATGACTGCAAGAGTCAGTGTAATGACTGGATCGGCTGTCGGTGATTTCCACCATAGTTCATTGTCGTATACGACAGAGAACGGCAATCCCAGCATGTTGGCAACAAACACATACATAAGCAATGTGATGCCAAGGACATGAAATCTTCCCCCATCTTTCCAGTCCATCGTGCTGTTGATGATTCCTTTGACAAAATCCATGATCCATTCCATGAAATTCTGGATTCCTGTCGGCTTCATCGCGAGCTTACGAGTGGAAAGTACTGCAATGATGAAGACGATAGCACTTGCTACTGTAATCATCAGCATGTTTGCCAGGTTAAAATAAAGTCCTAAAAATGGAACTAAAGGAGCTTCATGATGCATCAATTATTCACCTCTCTTCCCCGCTATTTACGTGATTGAAAAGACTGGACAAAAAAATCTATCATAATGACAATGTAAGCTGTCATTAATCCCAAAATTGTAAACACAAGGTTTATGCGATCCGGGTATTCCATCGCAACGATTACAGCAAGTGCTCCGGTAGCAAGCCTCGACATCGAGCCGAGCGAGCGCACCTTCTTCCCCTGTACAACCGAATCCCCGAAGTTGTTCATCTTCCTCGCAAGGAGCCATAAATTAAAAAGGCTCAGGCTTGTACCAAAGATCAACCCGGCAAAAACAGATTGATAGCTTGTAAAGCCGTACCCGAGTACGTATAAAGACAACAAGGTGAATATGTATTTGCGCTGGCGAGTAAACAAGTCCTGAATTTCCATAGATGGCTAGTCTCCCGAAAAGAAGTGTTGGATGAGGCGGAGCATGGCATAAACACCTGCCGCCAATCCGATCAGCAATCCGAATATTAAGAAAAGTGGCTCTGTACCAAGACTCTGGTCCAGCCATCTTCCGGAAAAAATGCCAATTAAAATGGAGCCTACCAATTGAGATAGTATAGCGGACATGAGTGCCATCGCTTGAAAAGGGTGGCGGTTGTTTCGGCGCATAAAAAACGCATCCTCACTTTTGAGAATGGGAGCTTCAGGGGGTGAAAAATCATTTTCCGAAAAAACAATATTTTCACAAAAAAAGCTTGCATATCAACATTGAAAACCTTATCATTTTATGCCCTTTGTAAGCATACAATAGGCTATTGTCAATGTCAATCCATAGCGGTGAAAAAATTCACAAAGTTTTCACTTAAAATATATACCAATAACCCTATGTTAGTATTATATTATAAAAGCTTATTTTCGCCTGAATTTTCTCTGTGTTTTTTTCACATTAATGATACTGTCAGAACAAAAATAGTCTAATCAGAATAATATAGGGCCGAAAAGGAATTACTTCTCTCCGGCCCTTTTATTATTTTTTAAAATCACTGCTTGCATCGTGCTCCCCGACCCTTACATTTTTACCTATAAAAATCATCGCGTCTATCGTGCTCTCTCGCCCTTTTTTCTTTGCGAAAACCTTGGCAAGGTAAAGGCCTTCTTCCGGCAATTTTTCCAGAGGTATTTCTTTTCCTACCATTCCCTTTTCCAGCTTTCTTCCCCAATCAAGAAATCCGACGAAGCGGTATTGATCCGGATCAAAAAGTGCGATGCCGAATTCGTCTGCTCCTCCTGGCAAATAGACTTCATAGCGATAAGCCTTACCGTTATCTGCCGGTGCGAAGTCGAAGCCCATCACCCGCGGGTAATCCGGTTCTTCCAGAACATACAAGTATGGAATCCTTATCTTGTTTTTTCCATCATCGATAACGAGGCTGTCATCATGGATTTTATCTTTTAACAAATCCGGAGTGGCTTTCATCGCCAGCTCCAGGTTTTTCGCTTCATTCGGTTTCAGCGAAAAGCTCATTGGAAGCTCCCATTCTATTCCCTGCTCTTTTTTGGGAATGGAAAATGAATAATTTTTAGTGGCTGTACCAGTATTTTTGACTGTAAGCTTCGCACTGTGGCGATGCATATTATCGGCAAGCTGGAATTTCCCGAATTGAAGCGACCCTGGAATGACCAGGCTCTCCGTATTGATCGCGTCCTCCAGCTGGATCCTTCCTGCTCCCTGCTCGAATGTCCGGTACCTCTTGCCGTCACGGTCGCTAATATCCTTGGCAGTGTTCATGATTGCCGCCTTGATTTCAGCCGGGGTCCAGTCTGGATGGGCCTGCTTGATCAGGGCTGCCGCTCCTGCAATATGGGGCGCTGCCATACTCGTTCCCTGCAGCGGGAGGTAGCCTCCGGGAATCGTACTATTGATTGCAACGCCGGGTGCGACGATATCCGGCTTGATTTCCCATGTGACCGTCACCGGACCGCGTGAGCTGAAGTCAGCAAGAATATCTTTTTCTTCTATTAAATTCACGCGGATGAGCATTGAGTTTTTATTGAGCTGCCTTTTTAGCGCCAATCCTTCTTCTTTACTGATCGCGGCCACCGGGATTGGCAGGTTTTCTTCGAGGTTGCCAAAGAATGTCCCCTTTGTGTTGTTATAGATGATCACTCCGACCGCGCCCGCTTCAAGTGCATTCTTCGCTTTTTCGGTAAAAGTAAGCTTCCCCCTCTCGACCAGGACAAGCTTTTCCCTTACATCTTTCATTTCCTCTTTCGTGCCCAGTCCTGCAGAAACAAGATTTTCACTTTGGGTAATGTTCCAATTGTCCGAACCCTGTAAAAGTTCCAGCCGTATTTCTTTGGATAGTCCCGGAGCATTGAGGTAAGGCACCTGCATTGGAGGTGTCGAGGCCCCTACCGAGATCGCCTTTGAAGCGGTGCCAGGAGACCCTACCGTCCACCGGTTCGGACCTGAATTCCCGGATGAAGTAACCGCGACGATACCTTCATCCACAGCCTTATTAAGCGCCAGGCTGATGGGCAGGTCAGGACCATTAACATCATTTCCGAGCGAAAGATTCAGGATGTCCACCTTATCCTTTATCGCTTCATCAATAGCAGCTATGACCTGTTCCGTCGTTCCGCTGCCTCCTGGGCCCAAAGCACGATAGGCAACGATTTTCGCATCGGGAGCCATCCCCCGCATTCTCCCATTCGCCGCGATGACACCTGCCACATGCGTTCCGTGCAGAGTGCTTCTAAAGCCGGCCCCCTTCGTTTCCATCGGGTCATCATCGCCATCGACCAGATCATGCCCCCCGGAAAAACTTCTCCGCAAGTCAGGATGCTCATAATCGATCCCTGTGTCGATCACCCCAATCGTTACACCTCTTCCCGTCAAACGATTTCCTTTTTCATCAAGAAGTCCGCGAACCGCTTCCGTTCCAATTAATTCAAAATTATCGATAAAATTTTCGCTTGGCTTGTATCGATTTGGCAGATGGGCTGAGTTCTCCACCTTGTACGTGTTTACTTCGGATAAAAGTTGGATGTCATTCGACTTTTCAAGCTGTTGAAGCTCGGATATAGGTCCCTTAACCGAATATCCATTCACCGCATGCGTGAAGATGCGGCGTAGCTTTGTATTTTTCAGTTGTTTTAACTGATTATTGATGTCCTGTTCATTGGGTGGTTGCTTCGTTAATACGATCGCGATTTTTTCCGTTTGGGGATCTTCTTGAGGAATCGGCGGAACCTGCATTTTTTGCGGTTCGAAAGCAGCGAGAATCAGCAATAATGGAAAAATGAAGATTAGAGAACGCTTAATCAAGACGGAATCCCCCTTTTTTGAGTTAGCGTTTCAATTAGTGGCTGCTTATATACAGGGGTATTTTTTCCAAAAATAGGGTAAAGGTGCAATTATGTATAATGAGCGTGCAATTATTTGAGTTGAGTGTGCAATTATTACTGAGTTCGGTGCAATTATGGCATTTAAATGATTTGTATATTTTTCCAACTATCGTTCTGGTTAATTTTTTTTTAAGTATAAGCTGAAGACACGTTATCAGGCTGTTTCCTTCACCAGTGAAACTCTAACTGACCTTCCACTCGAAAGAAAAACACCCCTTTTTTTTAAAAAAAGAGGTGTCTATAGCTTCTATTTATATTGTTCAGGTCGATTTTCTGTGCGTTTGAAGTAATAACGAATGGCTTCACAAATACGCTCGGATGCTCGGCCATCACCATATGGATTCGATGCTTTGGCCATTTTTTCATATGCTTCTCGATCTGTCAGCAACTCTGTTGCCATCTGGTAAATTGGCTGCTCTTCGTTTCCTGCGAGCTTCAGTGTTCCTGCTTCGATGCCTTCCGGACGCTCGGTTGTGTCGCGCAGAACCAGTACAGGCACGCCTAATGACGGTGCTTCTTCCTGCACGCCGCCTGAATCAGTCAAAATGAGATGCGCGCGTGAAGCGAAGTTATGGAAATCAATGACGTCAAGTGGCTCGATTAGGTGGATGCGCGGGTCGTTGCCTAATACTTCATCGGCCAGTTCACGAACAACCGGGTTTAGGTGAACTGGATAAACAACTTGAACATCACGCTGCTCATCGACGATTCTTTTGATGGCACGGAACATATTGCGCATCGGCTCGCCTAGGTTTTCGCGTCGGTGCGCCGTCATCAGGATCAAGCGGCTATCGCCAAGCTTATCGAGAACTTCATGCTGGTATGTTTCCTTAACAGTCGTCTTCAAAGCATCAATTGCCGTGTTGCCGGTTACGAAGATATTTTCTTCGGATTTATTTTCCTGCAGCAAGTTAGCCGCCGATTTGGAAGTTGGAGCAAAATGAAGATCTGCCATTACTCCTGTCAGTTGGCGGTTCATTTCCTCAGGGAAAGGAGAATATTTATTCCACGTTCTTAAACCTGCCTCGACATGTCCGACAACAATCTGATTATAATACGCCGCCAGGCTTGCTACAAACGTAGTTGTCGTATCTCCATGCACAAGAACGATATCCGGCTTTACTTCCTTCATTACTTTATCGAGGCCTTCCAAACCTCTGGTCGTTACATCAATCAAAGTTTGGCGATCCTTCATGATGTTGAGGTCATGGTCTGGCGTGATATTGAAAATGTTCAGTACCTGATCCAGCATTTGGCGGTGCTGGGCAGTTACCGTTACGATTGATTCAAAGTGTTCAGGGTGTTTCTGTAGTTCAAGGACAAGCGGAGCCATTTTAATAGCTTCCGGGCGTGTCCCAAAAATGGTCATTACTTTAATAGGCTTGGTCAACTCAAACACTCCTTATTTAGTCCCGAATAAACGATCTCCTGCATCTCCCAATCCAGGTACAATGTATCCGTGGTCATTCAGCTTTTCATCGAGTGCAGCGATGTAGATGTCTACGTCAGGGTGGGCTTCTTTTACCGTTTCTACCCCTTCTGGAGCTGCAATCAAACACATGAACTTGATGTGCTTCGCGCCGCGCTTTTTAAGAGAGTTGATCGCTTCGACTGCAGATCCGCCTGTCGCAAGCATCGGGTCGACGACGATAAAATCGCGCTCTTCGACGTCACTTGGGAGTTTTACATAGTATTCAACCGGCAATAATGTTTCTGGATCACGGTAAAGTCCGATATGTCCGACCTTCGCAGCCGGGATCAGCTTCAGGATTCCATCTACCATTCCGATACCTGCACGAAGAATCGGGATGATGCCAAGCTTCTTGCCTGAAAGTACCTTCGATTTTGTCTTTTGGACTGGTGTTTCAATTTCAATTTCCTCAAGCGGCATGTCACGCGTGATTTCGAACGCCATCAGCGTTGCTACTTCATCTACAAGCTCGCGGAATTCCTTTGTGCCTGTGCTTTTTTCGCGGATATAAGTAAGTTTATGCTGGATCAATGGATGGTCAAATACGTATACTTTTGCCATGTGTATCGCTCCTTTTAAAGGTAAATGAGTTGTGAACACCTGTCTGTTATATGTAAGATCTGTTGAATCACACTTCGTATAATTTTACAGAAAAACCTCTGTACAAGCAACCGCTTATGTCTGAATGATTTTACCCTGAAAAAGCGGCCCTCATTCATGGAGGGCCGCCGGGTAACAATCTTATCTCTCTGGATATAGTTCAAATTTGCTTGTCAAATCTTCGACGCGTTTGCTTGCTTCTTCCAGCTTCGCCTCGTCTTCGTGATTTTTCAATGTGAAGGCAATGATTGAAGCGATTTCGTCCATTTCTTCATGCCCAAAGCCGCGGCTTGTGACTGCAGCCGTACCAATGCGGATTCCGCTTGTAACGAATGGGCTTTCCGGGTCGAATGGAATCGTGTTTTTATTGACGGTGATACCGATATCATCAAGAACTTTTTCCGCTACTTTCCCAGTCAGGCCAAGTGAACGCAGGTCAACCAATAGCAAATGATTGTCTGTACCGCCCGATACAAGGTCGATTCCTTCCTTTTTCAAGCCTTCAGCAAGGCGGTTCGCATTCGAAATGATATTTTGCGCGTATTCTTTAAAAGAGTCCTGCAGCGCTTCACCGAATGCTACTGCTTTTGCAGCGATGACGTGCATAAGCGGACCGCCCTGAATTCCAGGGAAGATGGACTTATCGATTTTCTTCGCGAATTCTTCTTTGCAGAGAATCATGCCGCCGCGCGGACCTCGAAGAGTTTTATGAGTAGTTGTTGTAACAAAGTCAGCATACGGCACCGGATTCTGGTGGAGGCCTGCTGCGACCAAACCAGCTATATGAGCCATATCGACCATCAGGTAAGCGCCAACTTCATCGGCGATTTCACGGAATCGCTTGAAGTCAATCGCTCTTGGATAAGCACTGGCGCCGGCAACGATCAGCTTCGGCTTGTGCTCGCGAGCTTTTTCAAGAACGACATCATAGTTAATTGTATGTGTGTCTTCGTCGACACCGTATTCAACGAAGTTGTACTGGATGCCACTGAAGTTGACAGGGCTACCGTGCGTCAAGTGGCCACCGTGGGACAGGTTCATCCCAAGCACAGTGTCTCCCTGGTCAAGAATTGTAAAATAAACAGCCATATTGGCTTGAGCTCCAGAGTGCGGCTGGACATTGACATGCTCTGCGCCGAAGATTTCCTTGGCGCGGTCGCGGGCGATGTTCTCAGCAACATCAACATATTCGCATCCGCCATAATAACGGCGGCCTGGATAGCCTTCTGCGTACTTATTCGTCAGTACAGACCCTTGGGCCTCCATTACGGCTTCACTAACAAAGTTCTCTGAAGCGATCAATTCGATTTTCGTGCGCTGGCGCTTCAATTCATCCTGCATTGCAGCGTACAGCTGGCTGTCCTGCTGTGACAAGTGCTTCACTTAAGTTCCCCCTCTTATATGTATTCCCTTGTTCATTTATTAGAAAATTCATTCTTATTTTAGCCGATATTATAATGAAAGAAAAGGAGGAAGGAAAAAGTAGACCTGAATATCAGGCATGTGCTTTCCTTCATTACCTTCCCCTTGTCAGCAAAACCTAGTCCTTAACTCTGTCAGCAAGACTCGTTTTCCTTCGTTTGCTCGTATACCGCACGAGCGCCGCCGATCAGCTTCGGCCTTGTTTTCGCCAGAGTAACATGGGCATGACCGATGGTTTTTTGCTGCACTCTGACTGGTACGGCAACATGCTTCATTTGCATACCAATTAAGGTATCGCCAATATCGATGCCGGCGTCAGCCTTGATGAACTCGACGACCACAGCATCCTCGAGGTTTTTATAGGCGTAAGCTGCCATCGCGCCGCCCGCCTTCCTAACCGGGATCACGGTTACTTCATCCAGCTGCTTCTTTTCAGCTGTTTCCCGCTCGACAACAATCGCGCGGTTTAAATGCTCGCAGCACTGGAATGCCAGCTGGATGCCCGTTTTACCCTGCAGTTCACGGAGCTGCCTGAATACCATTTCCGCAACCTCATCTGTACCTGCTGTGCCGATTCGCTGCCCAATGATTTCACTCGTGCTGCAGCCAACGACCAGCACCTGGCCTTTTTTCAGCTGCACCTGTTCATTAAATTCAGTAAGGATGGAGTTCAATTCTGCTTCCCATTGTTGAATAGACAGTTATAACGCCTCCATTACATTGGTATTTTAATTTGGGAGTGCTCTGGATTATTTATTTTCATACTCCTTGATTTTACCGACGCGGTTTTCGTGGCGGCCGCCTTCATATTCCTCTGAAAGCCATACTGCTGCTATTTCACGCGCCAGTCCCGGTCCGATGACACGTTCGCCCATCGCAAGGACATTGCTGTCATTATGCTGGCGCGTCGCCTTCGCGCTGAATACGTCATGCACAAGCGCGCAGCGAATTCCTTTTACCTTGTTCGCGGCGATGCTCATGCCAATTCCCGTACCGCAAATCAAAATACCCTTATCAAACTCTCCGTTCGCCACTTTCTCAGCAACCGGAAGTGCATAGTCAGGATAATCAACAGATGTACCGCATTCGCAGCCGAAATCTTCGTACTGGATATTCATTTCGTCCATCAAACTCTTAATTTCTTCGCGGATATTGACTCCGCCATGGTCTGAAGCAATAGCAACTTTCATTGTAAAATCCTCCTATGTAATCCCGGCATGCGGGGCGATCAAATCTATCGTTATTTTCTCATATTCGTACGGAATTATAAAGAAATCGGGTTGGTTAGCACTGATATTTTAGATGTTCATCACTAAAATCAGATCAGAGAAAAATAGTATCTGCAAAATAGCCTTTTTATAGCCAGTTTTCATTTTTATATCGACTTTTTCGTTTTTATAGCGATTTTTTGATTTTTATAGCGAAATTTTGATTTTTATAGCGAATTGGAAATTCTGCCGTATTTTTTCCAGTTACAAAAAAAACCACAGCATCATTCAGCTGTGGTCCAACAATTATAACGAAAACTTCGTGATCGTCCCTTTTAATTTTTCCGCCTGATTCTTGAGTTCTACCGCTAACTCTTCGACATTCGCGATGACCTCTGCCTGCTGTTCAGCTGCTGATGCTACGCTGATCGCTCCGGCGGATGTTTCTTCTGCGATTGCCGCCATTTCCTGTGATTGAGTCGATGTGTGCTGGATTGTTTCCATTTGTGTTTCGACAAGGGCGGCGATTGTATGGATGACGTCAGCCATCTCATGAATCGTTGAGGTCATCGCGTCGATCACCTGGTTCGTTTTCTCGCCTTTTTTTGCTTCTCCGTTCGCTGTTTCAACCTGTCTGCTGATCTGGCCGACAACATTCTGAACTTCAGACTGGATGTTCTGGATCAGTTCAGAAATGCCCTGGACCGCGTCCGCACTCTGGTCAGCAAGCTTCCTCACTTCTTCGGCAACGACAGCAAATCCTTTTCCGTGCTCACCAGCTCTTGCTGCTTCAATCGATGCGTTCAAGGCGAGCAAATTCGTCTGTGCCGCGATATCACCAACGAGCTGGATGATTTGTTCTACTTTTGTCGCGTTTTCTTCCAATCGTTTTACCGTCCCAAGCGATTCTCGATTATCATTTGCCAGTGTCTCGATACCGGAAATCAGTGAATGAATGGCATTCTTCGATTCTTGCAAGTCTTTGACCATTTCCACTGAAATCGATTCAGATGTCCGCGCTTTTTCCTGGACATCCTCGGCAATCCGAATAACTTCATCGACAGACTCAGCTGTTGTTTGTGTAGATAATGCCGATGAATCCGCCCCAGCGGCAATCTCTCTAATCGTTGTCGAGATGATCGACGCCTGCTCAGATGCTGCGGCAGATTGTCCGGAAATTTGGATGACTTTTTCATTTGTTTCTTTGAAATTGCTATCAATCTGGCTGACCATTTCACGCAGGTTTGCGAGCATATTATTGAAAGCCAGTCCCAAAGAACGAATCTCGTCATCCGATTTCGAAACTTCCGCATCCTCGGCAATTTCACCATTCGCTGCTTTTATTGCAGACTGCTCGAGCTTTTGCAACGGCTTAATAATCAAACCGGCGGCCATATACGCAAGCAGGCCTGACCAGAAAATCCCCATAGCTAGAACTGCTGCCGTATAAACGACCGAATTGATTGCCAAGAAATTTTGAACAAAAGGATACAGGAAATAAATAAAAAATGCGCTTGTTGAATAAGTGATGATCGCCAACACAGTTGTCAGCATGACCATTTTCTTTCTTAATCCCATTTTGTAGCTGCGTTTAGACCCCACTGATAATCCCCCTGAAAAAATATTAGAATGACGTTTTAGCATCATTGCGCTCTTTGGACCGATTGCGCTCACTCCAAAAAGAATTTCTCAAAGGTATTATCGGATTTTATCTATGATTCTTTCGATACTTTTTTGAATTTCTTTAAAAGCTTCGCGATAAATTTGTTCATTGCCGCCAAATGGATCTGCCACATCAAGGTTTCCCGTTTCATCAGCAAATTCTTTTAACGTGAAAATTTTATCAGCCGCGAATGGATACTGATTCATGATCAAGCCTTTATGACTCTGTGTCATCGTCAAAACTAAAGTTGCCCAGTCGATGTTTTCCCTTGTTAATGTCGAGGAGCGATGATCATGGCTGATATTGTTTTCCTCGAGCACGGTCTTCGCGTTGACCGAAGCTTCCGCGCCATTCGGAGCATATACTCCAGCCGATTTCACCTCAACTCCAGGCAGCTGCTTGCTTTTTAAAATCGCTTCCGCCATCGGGCTTCGACATGTATTTCCGGTACAGACAAATAAGATGCGCGCCATGCTTGTCCCTCCTGTGAATCACTTTTCTACATTATAAGATAATCCTTCAACAATTTCATTTCCGCTAAAAAAATACACCTGAAGAGCAGGTACATACAATTTTTATAAAAAAAACACACCTGACAAGCAGGTGCATGAGAAATGTTATAGAGGAAGAAGCAATTTCAGCCCGAAAGCGAGCAAAATGCTGCCACCTAATGCCTCACTGTATGTACCAAGCCAACCCTGCACTCTTTTTCCAACCAGGAGGCCTGCCCACGTAAGGACCATTGCCGCTGCACCAAAACAGATCAGTACAAGCAGCGTCCTTGCGCCGTAGATGCCAAGTGTCAGTCCTACTGAAAAACTGTCAAGGCTGACGCTGAGGGCAAAAATAAATAAACCCTTGCCAACCGGGGTAATCACGCTTGTCTCATCTTCCTTGAAGCTTGCCCAGATCATCTGGACACCCAGCACGATCAAGAGCAGGCCGCCAATATATCCAGCGATGGCCCCGAACTGCTCGGACAAAAATCTCCCAGCCACCATTCCAAGCAGCGGCATCCACACATGGAACAAACCAATCGTGACGCCGATTTTAAATATATGCCTTTTCGTCAGTCTGAACATGCCCATTCCGAGTCCAACGGAAAAAGCATCCATTCCCAACGCGAATGCCATCAACATAAGTGTGAATAATTCGCCGGCTATTGCTGTCATGTCTTCGCCCCCTCGGACTTGCTAATTCAGCATATGCACGTCCAAAAGGATTTAGAAGCAGGGAATTTCAGATGCGAAATATTAAAGCACCGTTTGCCATACAAAAAGCGCTCCATAACTGAAGCGCTTCTCACATGTCTTATTTTTCAATGATCGGCAGTCCTGAAGCCTTGGAAAGCCGGTTCATGATTGCCTGGCCTACGCCTGTTTCGGGAAATATTTCTCCGAAAATGATATCGAGCTCTTCCTGATTGAACGCCCGGAGTGTATCATAGAGCGCTTCGGCGACTGTTTCGAGTTTTGCTCTTGCGCCACATGGTATCACAATATCAGCATCATAAAACTCAAGATTTTCCTTCGTTGTCATCACGCCGACTTTCAGGCCTTCTCTTCGCTTTTCATTCACAAGCTGCTGGATTTCTTCTCTCGTTCCATCCACAAGATAAAACGGTGCATTTGGTGCATAGTGACGATATTTCATCCCAGGGGATTTTGGGGCCTGACTGGAATCTTTCAGGGCTGGATCGACGGCGACTTCACCGACTACTTCTTCCAGCTGTTCCTTTGTTACGCCGCCCGGTCTTAAAATCGCAGGAATGTCACCGGTGCAATCGACAACGGTTGATTCAAGTCCTACTCCGGTCGCTCCACCATCAACAATCCCGGAAATCCTGCCCGTCAAATCATCGGCAACGTGCTTCGCAGTCGTCGGGCTCGGCTTGCCTGAAAGATTTGCACTTGGGGCTGCCAGCGGCAAACCGGATGCTTCGATAATCGCCAGTGCGATTGGATGGTCGGGCATCCTGACGGCAACTGTGGATAACCCGGCAGTTGCTTTTTCAGAAAGCGCCCCCTCTTTTTTTTCGAGGATAATCGTCAACGGTCCCGGCCAAAAGGCATCCATTAAAACCGCTGCCTGATCAGGGATTTCTTTTACAAAGGAGTGAATCTGCTCACGATTTGCAATATGCACGATCAACGGGTTATCCCCAGGTCTTCCTTTTGCTTCGAATATTTTCAAGACGGCTTCATCGCTTTCTGCGTTGCCGCCGAGGCCATAAACCGTTTCTGTCGGAAAAGCTACTACTTCATTTTGCTTCAGCTTTTGTGCAGCTTCGGTGATTTGTGGATATGTTTTTAAATTATCCACATTCTTATCCACTGCCCACATTTGTGTTTGCATTTACATCCACCTTTTATTTCTGGCTAAACTAATATATTTCTATGAAAGTATAAAAGAAGAATCATGCGAACACAAGTTTTTATCCACAAATTGTGTATAATTTTAATGAAACCGTGGATAACTTTGTGGATTAATCCACAATTTACAGAATTATTTTCATAATTGCGGAGTTATCCACAGTCAGAACTTGTTTTAAATGACTTTTTTCAAGAAGAGAATCCGGAAGCTCTGACTGGTTTACCATTTCAAAACCAAGGCTGCCGAAGAAGGAAACTGCGCTCATCTTGTTTGTAACCAGATATAGTTCTTCAAGCTCCTGGTTTTTCGCTGTCAGGAATGCCCGTTTAAAAAGAAGCATCAAATCAGGCTGGCCAATTTGCGGGGAAACGACAAATGAGCGAAGCAGTCCTGCTCGATCCACCGGTTCTACTCCAAGGCATGCCTTAAGCTCGCCGTCCTGGTTTTCCATCAGCGAAAAGTTTTTGATAGAATCACTCAATCCTTCCGTGCTTACTCCTGCTTCTGTTAAAAAAGCCTCCAGTTTTGGCAGATCCCCTTGCTTCGCACTTCTGATTTTCCATGTCATATTATTCACCTCAAAAATAAGATTCTACTAAATGAATATGATAGAAGATAAAAAGTAGAACCTTCTTCTTGATAGAACGCTGTTTTCGTAAAGATTGTTGTTAAAATCCTAAAGCCGATTTTAACGTTATAAAAAGCCATTTTGCAGGTCGGTACTAAGTTTGCATGCTCTTTTCTCATAAAAAGAGTTAACTTTTACGAAAAAAATAGGTCTTGAAATCCTATTTAGTATTCAAAAGCAACAAAGTTTGAGAAAAGAGCCTTATAGAAAAAGAAAACACGGCCGCCTTCATTTAAATGAAAGCTGCCGTGCCTCTTTTAGATCCTGGCTTTCTAAGCCATATTAGTTGTTATTGTTGTTGCGGGCATTGCCGCCTTTTTCGCCGATTTCTTCATAGAAGCTTCGGTCATGGTTTTCAGAAGTCGCTTCTCCGCCTTTGCGGCCGATCTCCTGATAGAAGTCCTTGTCGTGGCTTTCTGATGTTGCCTCGCCACCTTTTTTCCCGATTTCCTGGTAGAATTCGCTGTCATGGCTCTCAGCAGTAGCCTCTCCGCCTTTGCGGCCAATTTCCTGATAGAAATCTTGATCGTGATTGTTGGAAGTTGCTTCGCCGCCTTTACGGCCGATTTCCTGATAGAATTCGCTGCCATGGTTCTCGCTTGTTGCTTCGCCGCCCATGCGTCCTCGTTCTTCACGTGACATCTTATCATTGTTATTGTTTTTAGCCATTATTACTCATCCTCCTTGAAATCTAAGTTTTGATGTTACACTACACTAAATATCCGGATTCTCGTCACCCGAAACTATTATCAAGTGAATGTAATCTGCTTGTTCGAATAATGTAATATTTTTGGAAATTCTGACGGTCGTTTTTCCTCCTTTACCAAGTATTTCTTTTTAAAAGCTAGCTAATGTTTCCTAGCTTCTCATAGTAAAAATTTATAAGTGAGTGATATAAGTCACTATGTCAGTCATTTAGTCTGGTTATAATAAACTTAATCAATTGAAAACCTTTCTCAAAAAGGGGGAACGGCATGGAAATAAAAACAATATACGAAAAGATCGGCGGAGATGAATCAATCCGGAAGATCGTAGATACTTTTTATCCAAAGGTTTACGAAAACGAGGAGCTCAGCCCATTGTTCGAAGGTGATATAGATGAAATCAAGCGGAAGCAGTGGATGTTCCTCACGCAGCTGACCGGCGGCGGTGCGCTTTACAGCGAAGAGTTCGGACCGCCTAATATGAGAGTGAGACATATGCCATTCGAAATCTCGCCGGTGCGCGCGAAAGCATGGCTGAAGCTGATGCACGAAACACTTACGGAAACAGGATTAATTGAAACTGAGGGTGGAAAGGCGCTGTTCGAGCGATTGAGCCAGATCGCACCCATTATGATTAACAGACAATAAGGAGGAATTTATGATGGAAAAACAGTCATTAACACAATACCAGGAATTCAGCGAGGAACGGTTTACTAAGAGGATTGTCTTCAAAAAAGGGGAAAGCACAGTGTTTTTGCTGAACTTCATGCCCGGCCAGGAGCTGCCAAAGCACACGCATCCAGGTACTGAAGTGTTCATTTTAACGATGCAGGGTGAAGGTACTTTTACCATTGATGGCGAACAAGTAGCAGCTGTATCGAACGAAACCGTCCATTTGAGCGGTACAGAAGAACTTGCCTATAAAAACACCGGAGCAGAGCCAGTCACACTTTATGTCATGCTCAACAAGATTCCTGATGAGAGATTTGCGCAGAATATTTAATCTCAGGTAGAGCTTAATCATAGTGGGTAAACACCAGTTGGTCGAATTATCCTTAAAAGTGGTCGAATAAATTCTAAAAGTGGTCGAATAATTAAAAAATCCGCCAAATTAATTCAGACTGTGGTCGATATATTTGGAAAATCGCCAATATATTTGCCAGCATAGCTAAAATAAGCCCCTGCAAACTGCGCAGGGGCTGTTTTTAGCCGAAAATCCTGTTCCAAATCTCCACCAGGAAGAATGTTACCTCAACTTCTTCTTCTTCACTGCCCTCGTATACTACTTTCTTATCTTTTTTAGCGTCTTTTTCCTCTTTTTCACGCTCAGCTTCTGCCTCTTCGTCTTCAGCTTCTGCTTTTACATCACCTTTATTGTCGTTTTCGTCGAAGCCTTCGCTTGTTGCTTCTCCATTTGAGAAGTCTAGGAAGCATAGTGGCGGGTAGAGAACGCACCACCAGTTCGCACCTTTGCCTTCCCCAATCGTGATCAGGATTGCTTCGTACTCGCCTGCTGGATAGAGGAACTGCCCATATAATTTAGTAGGAAACTGGACTTTGTCAAACTCAGTTTTTACAGAATGATTGGAACCTTCAGCTGCGATAACTCTTTCAGCAATTGCCTGGATTTCTGGAAGCCTGGATTTGATGACTTCCCGAGCAGCCTCGATTGAAGTCAGTTCCTGAACCCATTTCGTGATTTCTTTGTTCACTTCATCGCGGGTCAGGCGTTTGATATTCTGATCCTTCTCCAGATCGCTGTCGGCAAGGATCCTCAGACGAATCGCCTCGTTTGGAATGACCATTGCTTCCTTCGCTGTCACTTCATTTTTCGGTGTATATAAACTTAAAATGGTACCTGCACATAATAAGAATATGTATAAAATAGCGGCTGATTTTTTCGTCATCATCTTTCGCACCGTCCCTTCACTAGTCACAGTGTGGACAGATTGATAGATTCTTAAACTAGTAATTTTGAAAATAAAAACCACCCGTGAGAACGGGTGGTTTTCTCTGCGGCTGAAAGCCTTTGTTACTGACCAAACCCTAAAGGGCTACTGAAAGATTCGCCAATTGTACTACTTCT
>NZ_JAGGQU010000049.1 GCF_018613155.1 Bacillus sp. ISL-55
GACTCAGGGATGCACTTGACCCTAAGATAAATGAGTAACAGTCTTAATTCTTCAAGGATCAAATCATGCGAAAAAACGAGTCAGGGAAACCTGGCTTTTTTCTTTTACTAGGTAATTATAAAATAATTTCAATGTGGATAACTATACGGGTTTTCTTAATCCAGCTCCAGCGCCTAGCCCCTCGAGTCGCTTGTCTAGTGTCGCCTCCTAGAAACTCCGAAACTTCAACTCCGCCGGCAGAAGCAAAAAGCGCTTCTTTGTCGGAGTCTCCAGTTTCTGCGTTTCTGAACAGTCGGCTATACATTTCTATTTCGATCCGCCCATTGAAGTCAAAGAACGACTTCATTGGGCGGCTCTCCAGCGCTTGTCGGGGCTGAACAAGGCGCTTGCGCTTTTTGTTCTTCATATGGCTTCTTCCGGTATTTCAACACTGCTGTCTGTACTTGGAACTTTCCGCTTTTCTATATTGATTTCCTCAGAGGAATATATCATGACAATCATTTTACCAGGATAAGTTTTAGCGCGGATCAGAATGGGCTGGTTATATTTGTTCTTAAATGTAAAATCAGGCCCATACCAACTGACAGTTGCATCCCTGCCAGGTGGAACGTAGGGAACCTGCTTGCTGTGAGAATAACGCTCGAGTATCTTCAGGCCAGAGCGATCAGCAGCATTAAAAAGTGTTGATGATACCTGGCATATACCTCCGCCAATTCCCTCTGATAATTCACCTCTAACAATTATGGGTGCAGGCTGATAACCGCGTGAGGCGGTACGTTTGCCGACAATTTTATTGAAGGAGAAAGTTTCCCCGGGAAAAACAACATGATTATTGATTGCTTCCGCGGCAAGGTTAATATTATGGGTTCGTTCCTTGTTCCTGCTATTGAAATATGTTATGTAATGGCCAATTAGATTTGTTCGTATATTGGCGATGATTTCGCTGTCTACCTTCGGATATACAGGTAAGGCAGGAACTTGTAATCGTGAATGGTGTTTTTCAAAAAAACTTTCTGTGAATTTTTCCTTGAACTTTTTCTCATCAAGAATATATCCCACATCTTCTGGTATGATGTTTCCGTAATCATCCAAACCTGCATTTGTTGGTTCCTTCTTAATCTGAAGAGACATCTGTTTATTTAATGTTTCCAGCATAGTATGGTTAAGAATTGGGTATCCAAACCATGGAATAGAAAAGTCTGACCGCTGAACTTCTACAATAGATTCACCTTCCCAAACTAAATCTATTTCATCATGATTATCTGCTGTACTGCTAGAAAAAATAAGTCCAATTGTCAATAACCATTTCACTTTCTTCACCTCCCGTTTTATTATGGTTAACCAGGTGGAGTTTAATGTATTTTGGATTTAGTGGTGTTTATTGGAAGGTTTTTAGCACTCTAGTTTAAGCTAGGGTATTTTTTTGTCGAATTATTTTTTCTTTTAAAGTCTTGTGATAATATTTATTATTTGTGTAAAATTACACTAAATAGATAATTTGACCGTTACGTGTTTAAATCACCGACGATAGTTAAACATTGATTTCTTAATTTTTCTTAAGAAATTATTAAGAAAATATCACCTATCTTTTTGGAAGTGGTTGGCATATAATTTAACTGTATTAATAATAATAGTACACTTAGTACAGATAGGGGGTCATTATGTTTGAGCTTGATCTGAGGAGCCGGAAACCGATATACGAGCAGCTGGTAGATAAGATGAAAGAGCTAATCATTAATGAAGTGCTCAAACCTGATGAACAATTGCCTTCTGTGCGTCAGATGGCACAGCAATTGACAATAAACCCAAATACAATCCAAAAGGCATATAGAGAGCTTGAGGCTCAGGGATTCATTTATTCAGTAAAAGGCAAGGGAAGTTTTGTCAATGCGATGGAACCTGGCAAGGATGCAGATAAAATCCTGCAGGTGAAGCAGGATCTGGAAAAACTTTTACAGGAAGCGTTGTACCTGGGCATTACTGCGGAAGAGTTGCGTGAGATGATTGGAAACATTGATGGCTTAAAAGGGGGAAGCGGGCAAGATGATTCAAATGATTGAAATCGATAAAACATTTGAGAAACACGAGGCTGTAAAAAACGTCAATATGACTATAAATAAAGGCTCAATATACGGCTTGATTGGATCGAATGGTGCAGGTAAAACAACCATCATTAAATTGCTTGCTGGAATATATAAACAGGATTCTGGGAAGGTGCTTTTAGAAGGTTCGGCGGTCTTTGAAAACCAAGCCTTAAAAGAGAAGATTTTTTATATATCCGACCAGCCATATTTCTTTCCTCAGTATACAGTCAAACAGATGGCTAATTTCTATAAAAGCATTTACCCTTCATGGAATGAAGCAAGATTTATGAAATTAGCCGAGGTATTCGACTTCAGCATGAACAAAAAATTACATACCTTTTCAAAGGGAATTCAAAGACAAGCTGCTTTTTGGCTCGCCTTATCGACGATGCCTGAAATATTGATTCTTGATGAGCCCATGGATGGATTGGATCCGGTAGCAAGGAAAAAGGTTAAAAACCTATTGATACAGGATGTCGCAGACAGGGAAATGACGATTTTGATATCTTCGCATAACTTGCGCGAAATTGAAGATATTTGCGACCATATTGGAATATTGCATCATGGGTCACTCCTTTTGGAAAAAGACCTTGATGACCTAAAATCTGATATCCATAAGGTTCAGGTGGCTTATAAGGGAGAAACACCGAAGCACCTGGAAAAACAACTGACAATGCTCCACTGTGAAAGAAGGGGAAGTGTCATGGTATGTATTATCAGGGGGAAAGTGGATGAGATCGAGAAGGTTATCAATCAGACTGAACCTGTTATTTTTGATATCCTCCCATTGACATTAGAGGAGATTTTTATATATGAAATGGGGGATATCGGCTATGCAATCAAAAATATCATTGTTTAACAAAGAAATGGTCCTCCAGGTTGGAAGAAACGTCGGCTGGATATCCGTCATTTACTTCCTGGCTTTATTTTTCGCGATTCCATTAAGGATTATGATGCTGTATTCCGGTGAGAACTACCGTGATTTCATGCCGGTGGAAAGATTGTTCGATTTCAATTTTGCGATACAGTTCACCATGTTTATTACAGTACCAGTTGTTATGGCAATCTTTCTGTATCGTTTCCTGCATGTGAAGCAGGCAGCAGATTTAATCCATAGTCTGCCATTGAAACGGCAGGATATTTTCAACTTTTATACTCTGACAGGCTTTGTGTTTCTGATTATTCCAGTTATCTTGATTGCGCTGTTCACTGCCATTATTCACAGTGTGTATGACTTGAATCTATATTTCCAGCTGCAGGACATTTTCAGATGGGCTGGGATCATCATTTTATTTAATGCGGTATTTTACCTTTCTGGGGTATTTATAGCAATGGTCACAGGAATTTCGGTGGTCCAGGGCGTCTTGACTTACATTATGCTATTGTTCCCTGCTGGATTCACTTTGCTGATCATCTATAATCTTGGACTTATGTTGTACGGGTTTCCTAGTGATTATTTTCAGATCAGGAATATAGAATATCTTTCACCTATTTCACATTTGACTATATTAGAGGGCCAGTCAATATCTGTGAAGGCAGTTCTCTTATATTCAGTCTTTGTGTTGGTCACATATGTCCTGTCCCTATTTATCTATAAAAAAAGGAATATTGAAGCAGCATCGGAGGCAATTGCTTTTAATGGCCTAAAAATTGTTTTTAAATACGGAGCAGCTTTCTGCATGATGCTTCTCGGTGGCATGTATTTCGATGCCATGCAGAATAAATTTGCCTGGCTGATATTTGGATATACAGCTGGGGGGATAATCGGATACTTCGCTGCCGAAATGGTCCTTCAGAAAACGTGGAGGGTTTTTGGAAAAGTAAAAGGCCTTGGATACTTTGCGGTTGCGATGGCGGTCTTGATCCTCATAACTCAAGCTTTCGCTCCATACGAAAAAAAGGTGCCTGCTCTGGATGAGATTAAAAGTGTCACCTACGCGAATCACGTTTATATGGACGCGGATGATCGACTAGCTCCGAAGCCACTATTCCAGCCAGAAAATATTGAAGCAGTCCGAAAATTCCATAAGAATATCATAAATAATGAAAAAATGAATGAACAAGGAATGGAATCACAGGAATTTGCTCTCTTTATTTATGAATTGAAAAATGGAAATAAACTGGTGCGCCAGTACACCATCGACCGATTTGATTACGAGCCTCAAATGAGAGAGATATATGAATCAGTGGAGTACAAGCATGCACACCAGCCTATTTTTAAAATGGATACAGATGAAATTACCTCCATTAGAATAAACAAACATATAGCTGATAGTCCGTTGACAATTACCGATAAGGAAAAAATTAATCAGGCTATTTCAATCCTGAAAAAGGAAATTGAGCAAGAACCTTTTTCCATTGATTATTATCCAAAAGGCAACAGGTCATCGATTGAAATTATGTCAGGCATAAACGATTATGACCAAATTGAACTAAAGCATTCATATAAAAGCTTCATCGCATGGCTGAAGGAAAACGACATGATGAAAGAAGCAATTGTGACACCAGATGATATAGACTATATTGTTGTAACAAATGATTCAATAGAACAGGAACAATTCAAGGGATATCCTGAAGAAGAAATAATTAATCGTATTATGAACGATAAAAACGCCCTTAAACTGAGTGAACATGACCAATTGCTCTCATCGATAGAGTACGCAGGTTATGGCTGGTTTAATGAAGCTCCGTATACTGCTGTTTTCGTATACAAAGCAGGGAATCACAAAGAGATTCGTACATTTATCGATAAAGATGTACCAGCCTTTATCAAGGAGCATTTTAAATAAAACCACTAGACAAAATTGTAAGCAGCAAAGCTTGCAAAGGTTAATTAAAGGGCAAGGGGGATGGACATGGCTAAGATTGATTTTGATGAGCTTTATAGGATCCATGGTAAAAAGCTTTGTCAAATAGCTTTCAGCATTACTAAAGACAGACATCTGGCAGAGGATGTAGTGCAAGAGACTTTCATAAAGGCATATAAAAAGGCAGATACCATCATAGATACGCATAAAATCGGTTCATGGTTAACAGCAATCGCAGCAAGGACAGCAATTGATTATTTGCGGGCAGAGAAAAGAAGAAAATGGCTTCCATCTGACCAGAGCATCATGGAACAAATTTTCAGTGATTATGATAACAATCAATCACTTGAAAAAGAAGTTGAAATCATCCTATTCAAAGAAGAAATTCAACATATGCTGTATTTACTGACCAATGAGTACCAGCAAGTATTAGTATTGAGGTTCCAATACGGGTTAAAAGAAGATGAGATCGCCTGCAAATTGAATATAAAATCAGGCACAGTCAAGACACGTCTTCACAGAGCACGGAAACAATTGAAAAAAGTTATGTCAGAGAAGTACCCAGCCTAATAGTTCTACTTGGGCGATTAGCCAATCGCCTATTTTTTTGGGCTTAAGTAATGGTAAAAAATATAATTTATTCAAATATTTAGCAGAAGAGGTGCGTCAATGATATCAATCAACAATTTGAGCCACGAATTTGAGATCGGCAAAAAAGGTAAAAAAACAATCATTCCTGTCTTGAAGGATGTTTCTTTTAAAGTGAACAAAGGAGAAATTGTAACTATTGTAGGAAGAAGCGGTTCAGGAAAATCCACACTTCTTAACCTTGTCAGCGGATTTATAAGGCCGAAAGAAGGGGAGATCACAATCAATGGAATCAAAACATCTACTTTAAACGAAACAAAGTTTGCCGACTTCCGGATTCAGTATCTGGGATTCATTTTTCAAAGCTTTCAATTGATCCCTAGCATGACAGCCTATCAAAATGTAGAACTCCCGCTAATCTTAAAAGGGGTCAAAGAGGAAGAAAGGAAAATACGAACAAATAAAATCCTTGATATGGTCGGATTATCAGACTATCAGGACCATTATCCTGGGGAACTTTCAGGGGGTCAGCAGCAAAGGGTTAGCATCGCCCGTGCACTTATTGTAAATCCGCCAATCATTCTTGCTGATGAACCCACAGGCAGTCTAGACTCAGAAACCGAAGATGATTTACTCAAATTCATCATTAAATTGAACAGAGAGCTTGGCATTACTTTTCTAATCATTACCCATGATGACAAGGTTGCTCAAATCGGACATCGTACAATTGAATTAAGGGATGGCAAAGTTGTTGAGGAGGTATTAGCAAATGAGGCTTAAAGATCAATTTCAATTCGTCAGGCAAAATATGAAAAAAAACCGGACTAGGTTGTTCATGACCATCCTGGCCACGGCTATGAGCGTGGCATTCCTGATCGTGCTTGCTTCGGTAGGATTCGGTCTCCATAAATCGATTGTAAAAGAAACGCTGGAAAGAAGGATCGTGACAGAAATTGAGGTCCCTGGAAAAGAGGAGCCGAATAATGGTTTCAGGCAGCTGACAGATGAGGATATTGCCTATCTTGAAGATATTGACGATGTTAAGGCTGTAACAAGACGGAAGAGCCTCCAGAATTATTTGTTCGAGGTGGACAACCACATGACAGATGCCCAGGCGATAGTTGCCCATATGCCTTCGGAAACTAATGCAGGGCTCGAACTTTCGGAAGGCCGGCTGCCAAAAGCAGAAAATGAAGTGGTCGTTGGCTATCATTTTGTAGAAAACCTTCGGCCGAACAAAGAAATGTCTGAAGAACTCTATGATGAGAAGGGACAAATAAAAGAAGAATTTCGCTTCAAAGAAGCTTTGCTTGGCAAGGAAATTACGATGAATGTCATTAAGTTTGAAGGCGGCAAAGAGATAAAAGAACCGCTGAAAGTGAAAGTGGCAGGAATCCGAAAAAAACCAACAAAGGACTGGGTCTACGATAGTATTGTTTTTGTTTCTGAGGGAGTACTTAAGCAGGTTGAAGAATTTACGGGGACTCCACGGGGAATGATGAAGGATCCAAACAATCCCGACATGGAATTGCCAGATATACCTTTAGACCAATATGATGAAGTGAAGATTTATGCCAAAGATATGGAATCAGTAAAAAACATCACCGCTGAATTAGAGGAAAATGGTTACCCATCCTATTCAGTTATAAATGAGCTCAAGGATGTAAACGTCATGTTCACAATTGTTAAAGCAGGATTAATTTTTATAGGTACAATTGCAATCATTATTGCTTCGATAGGAATTTATAACACAATGACTATGGCTGTTACAGAGAGGGCACCTGATATCGGTATTATGAAAGCAATTGGGGCTAATCCAAAGACAATCAAGAAAATATTCCTCCTTGAAAGCAGCTATATCGGGCTGATCGGTGCCACAATAGGAACACTGGTTGCATATGTCATCAGTTTCATTGTGAATTTCGGACTGCCGCTGATCATCAAGCAGGCGTTCGGTGAAGAACCGCCAGAGGGCCTGATTTTCAGCCATATTCCATATACCTTGCCAATAATCAGTTTTATTATTTGCTACCTGGTCACAATTCTGTCCGGACTGCGACCTGCACAGCGAGCCACTAAAGTAGATGTACTCCAGGCAATGAGAAGGGAAGTATAAGAAGCGTAATGATCATGGTAAATTGAGTCACCAAAAATCTGTTGGAGCCCTGAATATCAAGTTTGTGGAAAAACAGGTCATCAATGAAGCTGATTGGAGCCCTGAAAATTAAGTTTGAGGAAAAACAAGTCACCAATGAAGCCTATTGGCGCCCTGAAAATCAAGTTTGAGGAAAAACAGGTCACCAATGAAGCCTATTGGCGCCCTGAAAATTAAGTTTGAGGAAAAACAGGTCATCAATGAAGCCTATTGGAGCCCTGAAAATCAAGTTTGAGGAAAAACAGGTCACCAATGAAGCCTATTGGCGCCCTGAAAATCAAGATTATGTAAAATCAGGTTACCAATACATCCTGCTCACGTCTGAAAAATCAACATTCAGCAAAACTGAGTCATCAATAGAGCTAATTGGATAAAAAAGATGAAGGACCAGTTGCGAATACTGGTCCATTTTTATGATCTTTAAATGGCTTGTTAGACTAGTGGACGAGGACTAAGTCTAGATATCTTTTATCATTCCAACAAATAAACTCAAATCTGATTGAACGTTTTCATAAGTTGGCCGTCTTATGTAGAAAGGGAAGCACACAGGGGGTAGCAGAACGGTGCGTAATGTAATAGAGCTGGATGGAGTTTCAAAGCACTTCGGTGAACAGGTGGTACTTAGCAACGTATCTATGAGTGTAAAAGAAGGCGACATTGTAGGGCTTCTTGGCCCAAATGGTTCCGGGAAAACAACAATGATCCGCCTTATGAACGGTGTCATCAACCAAACAGACGGAAAACTGTCAATTCTCGGCATGAATCCGCACATCGAAGGGGATACAGTCAGGAAAGCAACTGGAATCCTAACTGAAAATGCCGGTCTGTATCATGAAATGTCGGGGTTAGATAATCTAATCTTTTTTTCCAAGCTATATGGAAGCTTTGATTTAAAGCAAATCCACCTTTACCTAGAGGAATTTGAACTTGCTGAGCATATGGATAAAAAAGTAGGGGCATATAGTACAGGGATGAAACGCAGGTTGGGAATCATCAAGGCAATCCTCCATAAACCCAGACTCCTTTTCCTTGATGAACCTACGAATGGGCTCGACCCAGAAGGAATAAAATTGGTGCTCAAATTCCTTAAGAATTTAAACGAGCGGGAAGGAACGACCATATTTCTTTGTTCACATATTTTGCACCAACTGGAGCATGTATGCAAAGAGTACTTTTTTCTGAATGACGGAAAAATAACTGATTACGGCACTATAAATGAACTGCAAAAAAAGTATGTCAGTCAAATTAAATTGAAAGTTATAACTAATTTATTGCCAACTGAACCTCAATGGAGAGGTTATCCAGTTTCAATAATAGATAAAAATACTTTGCAGTTTTCATTGCCTTCAAGTGAACATATAACCCCATTGCTGCAATCAATCATCAGTGAATTTTGGGTTCACCATGTAGAAATTGAAAATAACGATTTGGAATCCTTATATTTTAAGATTAGGAGTGGGGTCAATGAATAAAAAGTTAATATGGCTAATAGCTGCTAAAGATATCAGGGGAATAACCAGCTCGGTCCAAGTATGGCTGGGGTTAATCTTATTGCCGCTGATTTTTTCGGTGATATTTCCGCTGGCTTTTATTCTTTTGGTTAAGAATGTTCCAATTTCATCACCAGAGTTGATTGATCTAGTGGACAATGTACTAAAGGGCCTAAAAGGAACAAAGAGCGGGGAAATGATAGGGAGTCTCCCAAGTTTGAAACATCAAATTATTTTCGTCGTTGTGAATTATTTGCTGGGTTCGATCTTTTTGCTTATTCCGACCATTAATGCAATGATGATTGCCCTTCATAGCTTTGTTGGAGAAAAAGAAAAACGTACCATGGAAACACTGTTGTTTTCTCCTATTACTGTGAAGGAATTATTCATTGGCAAAGTACTTTCAGCTTTTATTCCATCTATCATTATCACTTGGGTGAGTTTCTTCCTGTTTGGAGTCATCACTGTAAGCTTAACTTATAATATGTTTGGTTATTTCATTTTTCCAAATGCAAACTGGTTAATCCTGATGCTCTGGGTAGTCCCAATGATTACAATCCTCACAATCCTGGTGAATGTGTTCGTTTCCGCGAGGGCAAAAGGTTTTCAGGAGGCACAGCAGCTTGGCGCTATTTTGATCCTTCCTATCATGGGACTCTTCGTTGGCCAGGCAACGGGCTTTCTAATAATCAAGCCCATTTTACTTGCTTTAATTGGTGTAATCTTTTTAATGTTAAATTTTATCCTTTTAAAAATGATGACTAAATTTAATGATCGTAATACTTTATTTGAAAAGCAAATATAACATACATTACAACAGCACCATCCCAATTGGATAAAGTTGGCCTGTAAATTGGTGAGGTAATTTGATAACTGATAGCCAAGATTTCAAAATGTATAGATTGTCTATCTTAGGAAAAATCTAATCTTATCGATTACATCACAGGGGGATAAGATATGTCAGTTATTGTTATGCAAACTTTTGAAATGAAACAAGATAAATTTCCGGATGGCATTAAAAACTTGCGCTTAATCCAAAATTTCCGTAACGAACAATATGACCACAAGGTGGAGCTCTTATCGCCGATTTCTGGTGAAGACCATACTTATGCGCTGATTTCCACATATGAAGGACTGGCAGAAATGGAGCTTCAAAATAAAAAGATGTTTGAGGACGAGGAATATAAAAAGCTCATAGGTGAATTTTTCCTGGAAAATATCGTGCAAGGAAGTATGTACACCCAGATGTATCGGACGATGACCGGACTAAGTAATGACTCTGAATCAGAAAAGAGCAAGAAATAAAATGCGAAAAGTCGATTCCCCGGGATTCGACTTTTTTCATTGTTAAGGAAAATATAGAATTATTTAGGTGTGGATAACTGCCTGTGGTNNAGAACGACTTCATTGGGCGGCCCTCCAGCGCTTGTCGGGGCTGAACGAGGCGCTTGCGCTTTTTGTTCTGCATGCTGCTTCATACATAAAATGCAGTTGATTCTCGAATGATAATACTTGTTGAGGAAGGGGGTAATACAATGGATTTCTTTCTGCCATCATCAAAGTCGGGATGTGGAAATAGCTCCAATGAAGGAGATTTGAAATGGTGGCAACTGTCACTGATTGGTGTTGGATGTACGATTGGTACCGGTTTTTTCCTCGGTTCTGCAATTGGTATTAAAATTACCGGACCATCTATCGTTTTTTCTTTCATCCTTGCCGCAATCGGAACATACGTGGTTTATAATTTATTGGCAAAAATGACAGCAGAAGATCCCCAGGATGGCTCGTTTTGCTATTATGCAAAGAAAGCTTATGGACAGTGGGCCGGATTCAGTTGTGGCTGGAATTATTGGAGCTCCAATATCCTGATTATGGGAAGCCAGCTTACTGCTCTTTCAATTTTGTCACAATTCTGGTTTCCCAACATACCTTTGTGGCTTTTCGCTACTGGTTATGCTATCCTCTCGATCGGTGTTGTCCTTACTGGGAATAAAGGATTTGACAAGGTGGAAGATTTATTAGCCATTATAAAAACTGCAGCCATTATTATGTTCATTCTAATAGCTGCTGCCGCTATATTTGGCTTGTTTAATCTTGATACGAAGCAAGTAATGGTGCCAAAATCTCCACAAAAACTGTTTCCTGAGGGCTTAAAAGGATTTTGGTCATCGTTGATTTACGCTTTTTACGCGTATGGAGGAATAGAAGTAATCGGCCTGATGGCAACAAGGCTAAAAAATAAAGAAGATGCTCCAAAAGCTGGAGTCATCATGCTGATTTTATTAGTAATCATTTACGTTCTTGCTTTAGGTCTTGCGGTCATTATGGCAGCTCATGGTGCCTTTCACCATAAAGAAAGTCCATTTGTCACTGCCCTGGATCCATATAATCTGGCATTTTTTCCTCATGTGTTCAACGCGGCGATCATCGTTGCTGGATTTTCAACCATGACTGCATCGCTGTTTGGGGTGACAACCCTTCTCGTTACACTTGCTAATGACGGGGATGCTCCGAAGGTCTTCGCCAAGAAAATCAAAAAAATGAAAGAATTGCCCCTCCCATCGCTTGGACTTGCAGTGGCTGGGCTAATTGCATCAATCATAACGGCCTTGCTGCTTCCGGGTAAAATTTATGAATATATCACTACAGCCGCAGGCATCCTGATTTTATTCAATTGGGCCTTCATTATAATCTCTGCTTTAAAATTGCTTGAATTAAAAGCATGGGGGAAGTTCATTTCTTTTATCGGAATCGCCCTTATTCTTGCTGCAGTTAGCGGGACGATAATGGAAAAGAGCATACGTATGGGTTTCTTCATTAGCATAATCGTTGTCTTGCTTATTGGGATGATATCGATAGTGTTACAGAAAAAGGTATGGAATAAAGCTAGTGGAGCAAAATAACGCAAAACACTAAGTTAATGGAGGAAACCGACATGAAACATCTTAGAGCATTAGCCGTAAAGTTCCTTGCCAGCTTGGTACTACTCTATGTCATTCTTGGCTTGATGTACGATATGTCTTTTACAAATGTCTTCTTGATTTCCCTGGTTCTTGGGCTAGCTTCTTATGTAATTGGGGACCTGTTCCTACTGCCTAAAACAAATAATACTATCGCAACATTAGCCGACTTTGGACTTGCATTTATGATCATTTGGATCTTGGGAGAAAGTTTAACTTATGGAGAGAGCTTACTGCTTGCATCTTTGATATCAGCCGCCGGTGTCGCTCTGTTTGAATACTTTTTCCATAAATATGTGGCAGGAAGTATTCTTGAAGATGGGGAGAAACAATATCGAAATACGAATTACCAGTACCAAACAGAAGCATCTGAAGAATTTTATCCAGTCAAACCTGATGTTAGAAGTGAAGAGGAATCTGAAAAATAACAATTCAAAACTTAAAGGTACTAAAAAAGAGCTGCAGTTGTCGCAGCTCTTTTCTATGAAGCGTTTTTTTTCACTCTTTTACATATGCCGTTTTGGACTTCTCGGTAACATTAATTTCAAATAGTTCGAAGACTATTCCATATATAAACGAAGTTAAAAACATTGATGCGAACATATCAAGTATATAATGCTGTTTAACAAACAGCGTAGAGATGATAATTAATGAGCCCATCACCGGTACGAAGACCGAATGGAAGAAATGCTTATTGCGAATGTTGATATTCCCAAGAATGATGGCAAAGGTAGTTAATACATGAATGCTGGGAAAAGCGTTATATGGTTGATCATGGCTGTAAATCATGCCGACAAGGTCAATAAGGATTCCATCACCAACAAGGTTTGGGCGTGGAACGGTTGTCTGGAAGAAGAAGTAAATAACGAAACATACTAATTCACCAAAGACAATCATTGTCAATGTTTTTATATAAACTCGAGTATCTTTATACCAAAAATAAACTAGATAACCTAATATGAAGGCGTACCAAATGATATACGGTAAAATGAAGACTGGCAGGAAAGGGATTTTATCGTCAATATTGGTAGAAAGGATGACAGCCTCTCGTGGGTTGTTATTCAAGATCTTATAAATTAAACCTAGTACTGGCATTACCAGCAAAAATAATAAATAAGGTAACTCTTTTATTTTGGTTTTCATGTTAATGCCCCTTTTGCTAAATTGCTTGTTGTGTATAAATACCACAAAAAAGCTTATTTAATCCAAAAATAAATAATTGGTATATTAATAGAATAAAATCTCACTTCTCTAATAATAGACGTATTTAAAAATACTTTAGTTCCATTTTACTAACAGTTTCTTGAAATTCTGTTCTCAAAATAAATGTTTTAGATATAAAAAATGGACGGAATTCTGTCCGAGACCTGTTGGGAGTCTAGTGATGTTAATCCAAAAAGGGGGATAGGTGACATCTTCTAACAGTGAAATCTTTTAAGGGGGTTGCGTGGTTTTTTCAGCAATCATTAGCGGAGCAGGAAGGCATAAAAACTTTAGAAAAAATAAAAAAACCTTGATTTAGAAAACAAGGTTTTTAAGCGTCCCAGAAGAGATTCGAACTCCCGACCTACAGTTTAGGAAACTGTTGCTCTATCCTGCTGAGCTACTGGGACATGATTAGAATTAATAGTTTTTATCCCTTCATTAGAAAAGAGAAATGATATAGTTGATTATTGCAGCGACTCAATTATTATACGATGAATCCATGAGAAATTCAAGATAAATTTTCCTTTTAAATTTAGAATGCCTCAAGAAGCTGTATTAACAGCTTCTTGAATGTCACTTAATGCTGTTTCCGATGAAAAAGGCCCATCACCTCAAGGGTTTCGGTTATATTCACAAATGCCTCGGGATCAATTTCCTCTATAAGTGTTTTAACTTCGGTGAGCTCATATCTGGAAATGACCGTGATGATGACATTACTTTTCGCGTTTGAGTAACCGCCGACAGAGTCTATAACTGTTACCCCGCGATATACATTTTTTAATAGATGCTGCTTTACTTCTTCACCTTTTCTGGTAATGATCATCAACGTTAGCTTAACATGATGTGTATGAATTTTATCGATCACTTTTCCCAAAACAAATATGGAAACAAGTGTATTCAACGCAGCATCCCAGCTAAACAAAAAGCCTGATAACAAAATAACGACTGAATTCATGGCAAATAAAAGTGTTCCCATAGGAAAGTCTTTGCGTCTTGCCAAAAGCATACCGATTATATCGAAGCCCCCTGATGAACCAGAGGAACGGAATATAATCCCTATACCTAATCCAACAATCGCCCCGCCAAATATAGAGGAAAGTATGGGATCTTCTGCAAGTTTAAACACTGGAATAGCATAAAGAGTGATAGAAATTGTAATGACGGAAAGTATGGTATATAAAATAAATTTTCGTCCCAGTTTCAAATACCCTAAGACTAAAAGGGGGAAGTTCAAAAGGAAATTGAAAATACCAGTATTAATCGATGTTAGCATTGACAATATGATGGAAAGACCGCTGATCCCGCTGCTCATGATTCCGTGGGGGATTAGAAAAAGATTAAACGCAAATGAAACAATGATTGAGCCAATGATAATTCCTGCTGACTTCAAGAACGCCGCCTCCAAAAATAACAGTGTGTAAAAAATATTATATAGATGAAAATAAAGAAATGAATTTAAAAGTTTATTTGAAATTCATTAAGAATTTCGATTTGATAATGCCCTTAAACTGTGAAGTCATATTAAGTTTGAGGAAGGGAAAGATAAAGGGATCATTTGTTGGAGGTGAGCAGACTTGAAAAACGATTCAATCCGAGATCTGGTAACTGTTACTGACGATAGTGGCAGGGAGAGGCAATTCGAGGTAGAAGCATTATTTGAAATGAATGGCGAATCCTTTGCGATGCTTAGGGATGAAGAGGGAACAGTATTAATGAGAGTAGAAGAGGATGGCGGCAATCAATTCCTTGTAGGCCTTGAGAGTGACCTGGAAAAGTCAGATTTGCTTGATGCTTATCAAATTGCTGTTGATGCCGCTCCTGCAGAAGACTGAGTAAAGCCGTCCAAACTGGACGGCTTTCTTTAAAGGAATTTTCATGGATTGTATAGAAATTAATAAGATCATATTATTAATTTTGGGGGACATATGGTATTTCCTATTTTAGAAACAGACCGGCTCACTCTGAGGGAAATTACTGAGGAGGATGCTGAAGATTTATTTTTCAATTTTTCCAACGCAAAAGTTATGAAACATTATGGTTCAGAACCGCTCGAAAACATTGAAGAAGCACGAGGCCTCATTCATTCTTTCCAAGTCGGCTTTTATGAAAATAAAGGGATACGATGGGGCATCCAATTAAAGAGCCAAAAAAGTCTCATCGGCACTGTTGGTTTTCATGCCTTGTCATCAAAACATAGGAGAGCAGAAATAGGCTATGAGCTACACCCAACTTATTGGGGGAAAGGCTTAGCAACAGAAGCGATCGGCAAAGCTGTTGAGTATGGATTAAATGAGATGAAGTTAAAGCGGATCGGTGCAATTGTTTTTCTTGAAAATACAACTTCCAATGAACTGCTCCTCAAACTAGGATTTAAAAAAGAGGGAATGCTGAGAAGTTATATGGTACAAGCTGGGGTATCCTATGATACCAATGTATACTCTCTATTAGCGCCTAACTGAAACAAAACGGGTTTAGTACGAGTTACTGAAGTAATTCACCTGAATGAACACAAAAAGCTCAGATTTCTGAGCTTTTTTGTGTTCGTTTCATACTAGTGGATATTACGCTTTTTGAATCTGCCACCACGAACTTCGGCAATATTTCCGACAGCAAGGAAGGCTGACTCATCCAATTCCTCAACAATAGATTTCAATTTGGCTTCCTCAAGACGGGTAATGACGCAAAAAATGACCTTTTTGTCATCGCCCGTATATGCGCCCTCTCCGGTTAAATATGTGACGCCACGGCCAAGACGAGCCATGATGGCTTCGCCTATTTGCTTGTGCTGATCACTTATAATCCACGCTGCCTTCGATTCATCAAGACCGGCAATGACTATATCAATAGTTTTGAATGCGATGAAGTAGGCAAGGAGTGAATACATCGCACGGTCCCATCCAAAAATAAATCCTGCTGTGCCAAAAATGAAAATATTGAAAAACATAATGACTTCCCCTACAGAGAAGGGCAGTCTCCTATTTGCCAGGATTGCAAGTATTTCCGTTCCGTCTAGTGAACCTCCATACCTTATCACTATTCCGACACCAGCTCCTAAAACTATACCGCCGAATACCGTTGCGAGAAGTAAATCTTCTGTAAATACAGGCCAATCATGAAGGAAGCTAGTCGTTAAAGATAACACAGTGATTCCCAATAAGGTGGATAGTGCGAAGGTTTTTCCAATTTGTTTATAGCCAATGAAAAAGAATGGAATGTTCAGAACAAAGATAAAGAGGCCGAGGCGCCAGCCTGTTAAATGTGAGAGGATGATTGAGATACCAACGATACCGCCATCAAGAATTTTGTTCGGGACCAGGAATTCCTCAATTCCCACGCCCATCAAGATACCGCCTAATATGATGAAAAAAATTCTCTTTGCGAGTTTGGTTTTTGTGATGCCCTTATGCTGCTGGACAAGGGCCTGTTCTGGAATGCTGTTCATTTCTTCCCCCCTTATAAGAATCTTCCAATAATTTTATTAACTAATTTTATCATAATTGTTAAACCATACTAACTTAAAGGCCTTTAATTATTTAATTTTCCAGTGTTGATTTTAAAGTAATTGGGTAGTAAAAAGGAAGGTTATTACTTTTATAAAATTAAAAAGGTGTTGTTGCAGATTGAATTTCACTTTAGTCATTGGAGTTTTTTTATTGGTGCTATTTTTTATTGGTATGGTTGGAATCAAATTAATAAAAATACCCGATATATTATTATATATTTTGCTTGGTCTCATATTATCCTTGGTTATTAAGGAATCTAAGGTAATTGAAGTGGCTGGAGAGATTGGTTTAGTCCTGTTATTTTTCATATTAGGTATGAAGTTTCCAGTCAACCGGCTTATTACTAACAGTGGAAAGGTATGGAAGGGCGGTTTGCTGGATGCTTTTCTTGGAATTGTTGTAACTGCAGGGATTAGCCTGCTGTTTGGACTGGATTGGGTATCATCTTTAATTGTCGGTGGTATTGTCTATGCTACTAGTTCTTCTATCACAGCTAAACTGCTTGTAGATAAAAACAGAGATGAAAACAAAGAATCAGAATTCATGCTCCTTATCCTGGTTTTCGAGGATCTGATTGCACCAATTCTTGTAACCGTACTGATTGGCCTTTCTGGAGAAGGATTTACGGTAACTGATTTTGTGATGATCCTCTTGAAAATAGTTCTTCTTGCAGGAATTGCTGTGTTCTTTGCAAGAGTGGTTTTTAAAAAGGCGGAATCAATGTTAAAAGAGATCGACCAGGATGATATCTTTATCGTGTTGATTACGGGGATTGCGCTAACTTACGGAGGTATCGCAATGCTGCTCGGATTGTCAGAGGTAATCGGGGCATTTCTTGCAGGAATGATGCTTTCAGAGCTTTCAATTAAGGACAAGGTAGAAAAGGCGGCATTGCCAGTAAGAAATATCTTCCTTCCATTTTTCTTCTTGAACTTTGGTCTTCATATTGAAATGACCAGCGACATTCCCTATTTAGGACTATTGATTGTTCTGGTGCTGTGGTCATTGATTCATAAATTAATTGTAGGTTATATTGGAGGACAATGGTACGGTCTATCAAGAAGTGATTCCTTGAAGGCAGGCCTATCCCTCACACAAAGAGGGGAATTCTCCGTAATTATAGCTGCTCTGGCAACCGGAGAGTTAAAGATTTTTGCCAGCATTTATATTCTGGTAATTGCCATCATAGGGACGATCATGTTCCAATTGGCCCCGAGGTTGAATAAACTAATTGTTGAAAAAGTGCAAGAAAAGACTAGTTAAGCATTAAAGGGCAGTCCTTTAATGCTTTTTTTATTGTTAAGGAAATTATAAAATTATTTAGGTGTGGATAACTGCATGTAGTTTTCTTAATCCAGCTCCAGCGCCTAGCCCCACGAGTCGCTTGTCTAGTGTCGCCTCCTAGAAACTCCGAAACTTCAACTCCGCCGGCAGAAGCAAAAAGCGCTTCTTTGTCGAAGTCTCCAGTTTCTGCGTTTCTGGACAGTCGGCTATACATTTCTATTTCGGTCCGCACAATGAAGTCAAAGAACGACTTCCCTGGTCGGCCCTCTGAGGCACAGGACGTGCAGACCCGTCAGCCACAGGATGTGGCGTTATAGGCGGGCAGCGCTT
>NZ_JAGGQU010000050.1 GCF_018613155.1 Bacillus sp. ISL-55
ATTAGGATTAATAGAGTAATATGTTAAAAAATGTAAATAGGTAGAAAGGTGTTCGACATTTTTCTAATTGTCAAATGGTATTGTTTTCTATATGATAGATTACGTTGATACTCATTAAATTCAGTGAGGATTGACACAACAAAAAATGAAGTTAGGAGGTTTATAAAATCATGTCATTACCAGAAAAAAGACTTTTAAGACAGCAAACAGAAGTGACTGGATACAACTCAGAGACAGGTGAAGTAACAAATAAATCAACAACTACTGTTACTAAGGTTCCTAATCAACCAGAGTTCATAAAATTGTATTTAAGAGATATTCTCTACCTTAGTGATCTACAAACAAACCAATCTGGATTGTTGCTTCAACTACTAATGAGAATGAACTATACAAACGAAATAGTTTTAAATTCTCATGTGAAGAAAGAAATCGCTAAACAGCTTGATATATCTACTGGAACCATAGATAACAATTTATCAAAATTCGTAGAAGGGAAAATCCTTGAAAGAGTTGGTAGAGGTGTTTATACAGCAAATCCATATCTATTTGGTAAAGGAGATTGGGCAGATATCTTCCAAAATAGAGAAAGTAAAATCAGTCTCTCAATCGATTATGATATGAACGGAAGAACTTTCCAAAGTGTCATTAATCAAATTCAAGAGCAAAAAGTTCAACAAAAAGAAGAGGTTAAAATTGAACCAGAAGCTCCTACCAAGGAACTCAAAGCAGTATGAGTAAATTAGCTGATAGATTCAGAGAGATCCCCAAACATTTACAACAAGTCACCTCTGGACAAGCCGAGCAAGCTCGAAATACAAATTTAGTAGAGTTCTTATCTGGAAGAGAAGATCTTGTTAAAGTAGATAATCATGGTCGATACAGACTAAAAGACCATGATAGCCTTATTATCAGAGGTTCTTTTTATTGGTGGAATAGCAGAGGGATAGAAGGTAATGCAATTGACTTTATGCAAGTTTACTATGGAATGGACTTCAAGACAGCAGTTGCAGATCTAACCAACAGTTCTTTTTCTACGGACACAAAAAAAAGACTTGAAAGTGCGACCAACACTGTACAAGTCTCCAAAGAATTTTCTTTACCAACTATTCAAAAAGATATGCGAAGAACGTTCGCTTACCTTATAAAAACCAGATGTATTGATAAAAGTATAGTCCAAAATCTCGCAAAAGAAAAGCTAATGATGCAGGATGAACGTGGTAATATCGTCTTCCCCTGGATCACTAACAACCGAGAGGTTGTAGGAGCTGAACTGAATGGAACACTCACTGATAAACGTTTCAAAGGTGTTTCGGAAGGTTCCGAATACGGATATGGATACAACATCAGCATAGGTACTCCCAAGCGTTTATGCGTATTTGAAAGTGCAATAGACCTACTTTCGTTTTGGAACATCTACAAAGGCGTACAAGACGTTCTCCTGGTCTCTATGGCAGGATTGAAAGAAGAAGTCATAGAAGGCTTCCTGAAACGTTATCCAAGCCTCACTGAAATCCATTTGGGCGTTGATAATGATATTGCTGGAAAAACATTTATTGAAAGCGTACAAACTAAAATAAAGGCATCTCCGATGTTACCACCTAACCAGTGCAAAGACTGGAATGACTATTTAAAACAAAAAAGCCAGGGCTAGCAGCCCTGGCTTTTTTATTCGCTTTTTGTTTCTTCAATCCACTGATTAAATTCAGTTCGTGGAATTGCTTTTACATTAAAGTCCATATCCGATCCATGTTCAGCACATCTGCCATAAAATATCCCGCCTGCTTCATTAGCATTTTTTTCATCAAATTCGAGCCAAAATTCATTGGCGTTGTCAGGCTTTGTATCCATTTTTCCACCAACGGCAGGAATCCAGAATGAATGTCCAAAATCGGAAGGCAACAGCTTGAAATAAACCTTTTCATTTGTAGGAACCACTAAGTCATTAATTGTAACAATTTCTTTATTTGGATATGAGAATTCCCAACTGTCCTTATTCGCCTGGACATTTATAATCAGTGGTTTATCCGAGGTCTCCATATCCTCTTTTTCTCCTACAATATCCAGGTCTTCATTTTTTACTTTTTTTTCAAATTCCTCTCCATTTTCACCTTTTACATCTCTGTTTCGTAAATAGATCGAGTCGATCTTCGCTTCTTCTATAGTAGCCTCTACTGTTATTTCTAATGTGACTTCTGGTTTTACATTTAAGAAGCCATTATTCATTAATTTTTGTTCCTCTGTTTCTTCACCTGCATGTCTTATCCTATCAAATGGAATTTCGTTTAATTCGACATCTGTTTCGTTTTCAATAACCATATCTAATTCAACTGCATCAATAGGTTTTCTTACTTCATCCGTTGTGTTAGTGTACTTTATTTTCCATTGCAACTTAGCAAATTCTTCTCTTAACGCTCCATTATCTTTTATTAACCGAGTATCAAGTATTTCGTAAGTCCCATGTTCTCCTTTGTATGTATTACTATTCTCTTTCTTTTCTTGAGAGCATCCAACCAGTAACAATACCAGTAGACTGCATAATATCAGTATTTTTTTCATCTTTCGCACACCCGCTTTTCCCTCAATGTTTCAAATGGAAACTTCTGGAGTAATTCATTAAATAAGTCTTGCATTTGGCTGTGAAATGGTTACTGTAAAAAAAATAAAAAAAACTCGTTTTTCCTAAAAAGGATTATGGACTCTTTTTTGATATTAAAGATAGACGAATTTTTAAGGGGGAATTTCAGTATGAATTTTGTATTGATGTTTTTGTTGGAAGCAGGAAGAATTTTGGCTAATCTGATACGGGATCTTCAAAAGGATGATCCCGTCACAATGGAACGCAACAACCTCGGCTGGAAGTTCAGCATTCCAAAGTCCATTTTTCTCCTACTCATTTTGATGGCACTATTAAAGTAAGCATTTATGCTTACTTTTTTTATTGCGGCCGCATCTACCTTCTATTGCCTAAAAGCACTAACGCTCTATCAATTTTCTTTATTGTCTTCGACATACCGAAATCCTGAATTTTTGTATGTGGTTCCTCGGTCTTCCGTTTAATTGTCCTTTTCAGCTTCAAAGACAACACCCCTTACCTGGATTTTTCTTGAAATTAAAATGCTTACCTTTATTTTTCTTGGAAAACCAAGATGAATCTTCATTTCCAAAACTTCCACCAGGATTTCCTTTTACTTTCTTCAAGTGCCAATTGTTGCTTTGCTTCCAAAGATTCTTTAAGGGAAAGCATGAGCTTCTGATCACGTTCTTCCAAATGATGATTTATGTAATCCTGTTGCTTCTTTAACTCACTTAGAAGCTCCTTATTAAATTCCATTTGCTGTTGCTTGAACAACTTGAATTCTTCCAATAGGTCGCTATAACGTGCGACATAACTGCTTTCCTGTGTGTCAAGCTCTGTTATGGAGTTTCCATTTTTCCATGCTATCACTGCTTTCGAAGCCTGTTCAAGCGTCATATCACTACCACTTTTAAGTTCTTTGAACTTTTTCAAAACGATAATATCATGATCGAAAAATGCTCTGTGACCATGTTCGTTTTTTAAAAACTCATGACCGTTCTTCTCCAGAATCAAACAATATTTCCTTAAAGTGCTTTCCTGGATCTGTAAGGTTACAGCTACATCGTTAGAGCTGTAAACCGCTTGTGATTGTTGCGTTTCATTCGACATAGCATCCACCTCATTGTTATAACATTCAACATATCAGCATGAAAATCCTTTTCAAAATAAAAAACCGCCCCTATTGAAACACTGTTATCCCGCCAGTGTTCAGGAGTGGTTTTTTATGTGCGTAGCACTTCTGTCAAAAGTTCGGCACTGATTTCCCTGTAAGAAGAAACCATTTTAATTATACGATAATTTAATCTCTACTCGTCAAGACTGTGATACCATTCATGACCCAGTTCTTCGGCTTCATCTTCTGTCTTCAAATCAAATTGCCAATACATCGCACCAAACAACTTCTTAGTAGCCTCTTTGTCCAAATTAAGTTCTTTACAAGCCAACAACATATAACCAATAGCTTCTCTATTCGTCATAATGAACTCCTCCAAACTGAAAATAAATTCACCTTTTTTCTCTATGATACCCTATGTTTTACGCTAAACCATTGAATTTTACAATGCGGGACAGGAAAAAAATTAACGGAGATAGTGTTCCACAACTACACTTACTCTTGAATGCCCCAAGGCCTCGGATACCTCTTGAAGAATCTCTCTGTCATAGCCACGATAGAGCGTTATATCACGCTCTGGTGGAGCCTGCTCTTGCAACTCTTCATAGAGATTCCTGGCATATTCATGCCGAAAGGCATGGTTGTCAATTTTGTTGGTGTAATTATCAAAAAGATAAGTTTGAGAGTTATTGTAAAGGTCTTGGAATTGTTCTTTTGTGAGGGGATCTCTTTCTGGAATATGAGGAAAGTGCTGTTCAATCGTTGCTTGCATTCGGTCAAGACATGGAGCTTCCCGATAGCGGCCACCCTTTTCAATGACAGATACATAAATTTTGCCGTCATAACGGTATAACGATACATCCTTCACTTGATAGTTTCCACGATAGATAGATTCTCTACGAACTCCAAAAGCCTTGGCAAAGTCAATTTGCTGTCTGTAATTTTCAGGATTGTACTTACGATCATGTTCACGATTTACTCTTGAACGTTCGGCATCTCGATAACTTCTCAACTGCAGGCCGCATTCTTGTTTTGTAAGATTGTGATTGAAGATTTTATTAAATGCGGACATGTCTTTACTTACAGTCCAAGGAGATTTACCTCTCTCTTGACGTTCTTCGAGATACATTTTGGTGTGTTGTCTTTCAACATCTTGAATATTTTTCACTTCTGGATAATGCTTTTTCATCCAGTGCGAAAACTCTTGTGCCGTTTGTTTATATGCTTCCATGGTTTTGATGCTATGAATGCCAGGAGCTTTTGCAGGGTTCCATTGAATACTTCGTTTTTCGCATTCTTGGCGATAATGTCGCTTTGCTTCATGTTTACTTTGACCGATCCTGTTTAAATTTTGGTTCATATGCTTATTGATTTGATGAAATAAACTGCCTTGTTTGCGTCTGCTCAAATTATCACTCCTTCCAAATATTTTCGTTTGCATCCAATTCAAATTTATCTTTAGGATTTGGAATCCACCCCTCGCTGATCAGCTCACCAGATGCGTTATAACACCAAAAGTCAAAATCACCTTCTGGAACACGAATGACGACATATCCATCGTTATGACGAATTACTATTTTTCTTGTATTTTGCATTAAACTCACCTCCTATTTCTAAAAAAGGGCAGACTTACCCTATGTAAAATTGTTAAGATAATAGCTTTTTTGACGACACAAACCCAAAATTGGGAAAAGCCAACAGCCTTGCTGTGGTGTCTTATAACGCCTTTAAATCAATGATCTTTGCCAGCTTGCAGTTTCCTTTGGGGTGAAAATAATCGTCTTCCTTCGTCAGCCGTTTATTTTCCCCTGCTTCCGTAAAAAAAAGTGGTAAAAACCCTTTGCTTCGCAAGTCAATATTCGCTTCGCTCCCATTGACAAAACCTTCCTCCCTAATGTTGTTTTCCTCTTAACCAAATAATGATTCTTCTGAAACTCGCTCCGTTCTTAAAGGTTTTAGCGTTCCGTAGGAATCGCCCATTAAAATTATGCCTTTTGCCTTTCAAAATACTTTTCGAATCTGCTGATCCTCCTTCTGTTAATATGATTTATTTGCTGTTATCCATGTAACGTGATCGCTACTCCTGATGTCTGTGACATATTACATCATAGATTCGACAGACGGAAATATTCATTTCGGCTAACGCCAACATGACGGAACAGAAAAATCCCTGGGCCATGCCCATTTTTTTTTTTTTCCTGTCCCGCCAAAAAAGATTTTTAAAGATTAAAAGATTAAAAGTGAAAGGGTGAAAAAAGAGAGTAAAAGATAATATAAGAGGCTCAATTTACAGAGAGTGGCTTGAACCCTTGATAATACTGGTTTTTTCATCGTTTTAAGAACAAATGTTTCTAATCCACCAGATTAGAAGTTCTCATCCACCAGATTC
>NZ_JAGGQU010000051.1 GCF_018613155.1 Bacillus sp. ISL-55
GCTGAATATCTAGATTAAAAAGCATCGTAGTCGATGCTTTTCTTACAATATATTGAAGTGTAGATTTCCCCTTCGAGAATTGTCTAGCTTCAGCGCCTAGCCCCTCGAGTCGCTTGTCTAGTGTCGCCTTCTAGAAACTCCGAAACTTCAACTCCGCCGGCAGAAGCAAAAAGCGCTTCTTTGTCGGAGTCTCCAGTATCTGCGTTTCTGGACAGTCGGCTATACTTTTCGATTTCGGTCCGCCCAATGAAGTCAAAGAGCGACTTCACTGGTCGGCCCTCCAGCGCTTGTCGGGGCTGAACAAGGCGCTTGCGCTTTTCTTACTGACCTTCTGTTGGACCATTTCCGCCTGGGAAAATGAATGACTTGTCGTGAAGGGCCTGGTCTTGTTCAATTCGGTGATTTTCAGAATTAAGTTTTGGGTCACCGGTTCCTTTTTTTCTATCCATATAAACAGCAAGGGGAACCAATACAATTAACGGGGAAAACAGTGCTAACCAAAGCATGTTCTTTTCTCCTTTCGTTTATAACCAGTCAATATACAGATTCAAAATAAAAACCACAATCACAACAAGAGAAATTATATTGATCAATAAAGAAAAGCGGTCTTTTTCGGTTTTCTTGCCAACTTCTTCTCGGTATTTCTGTTGGATTTTCCTCTTTTGAAAATTTGATTTCATAAAGAACGACTCCTGGTGGTTTTCTTTATTTTAACATAAATATCCAAATGGCGGTTTGGTGGTTGTAAAATTCCAGACTGAAACATATTTGTTTTATAGAAGGAGTTGGTGAGAGTGAATTTTGAGATGCAAAAAGCCAACCTGCTGGCAGAAAATATTAAGGGGTTTGCGGATTTCGTCCAAAAATGTTATAAAAGTAAGTCTGGATTGATTCTCAATCATGATAAGTTGTTTCAAGTCAAGCTCTGGGTGGAGGAGTATAAATTTAATCAGCTCGCTCAGGAGCTATCAAGAATCAATATGTTTGAGTGGGATGAAAAATATACATTATTGCTTGTGGAGCGGTTTTGGAAAGGTCTTAGAATCATTGAAGATTATGTGGAGCATAATCAATCTGACTTATTTATTCTGACAGCGAGAATCCATACACTAAGAAGTTTGAGTGCACTTTTTTCAATAAAAAACTGATGTTTGCTTATAAATGAAGGCAACAAATGATGTTAAAATTGTAACAAAGTTTACGAGTAAACATTATTTCGTAATAATAAATACAGTTTTTACCCTTGTTGGTATGAAGTTTAAAATTAACCCAGTCATTAACTAGTGTGATAAGATTGTAAACCTGTTAGCCTAATATAGGGCCTGTTCAGTCTAATAAACCAAAACAGGAGGTTTACAATGAAAAAAATTCTTATGCTAGTTTCAATCCTTACATTAGTAATTGGTTCATATACAGTTTATGCAGAATCAACGAAAACGAACAAGCCGGCTGAGACTTTAACAGCCAAAAAAGTGGATGTTGATACGAAGGAGTCTTCGGTCACAGATAAACGCTTCATTAAGGAAGAAGAAGTAAAGCTTCTTGCCCGCCTGGTCCATGCGGAAGCAAAAGGTGAGCCATATGAAGGCAAGGTAGCCGTTGCCGAAGTCGTGCTGAACCGAGTGGAGCACGAACAATTTCCTGATACAGTAAAAGAAGTGATTTATCAAAGAAACGCATTCCAGCCGGTCCAGAATGGTGCGATTAATAAACCGGCAAGTGAAGAAGCAGTCAAAGCAGTTGAAGATGCCCTTGAGAATGAACATAAAATTGATTGTCTTTATTTCTATAATCCGGAGACAGCGACAAGTCAGTGGATTTTCACTCGAGATGTCGTTAAAACAATCGGAAAACATGCATTTGCCATCTAAAAGCGCGTACAGCATATAAAGCTGCGCGCTTTTTTGCGTTTAAAACAGCAAAAGCCACCATCCAGCACATCGCCACAGTATTATCATTTTTATTCCTTTCGAAATTATTATAAAATAAAGCTTACCAATTAGTGGAACGAGGGTGGTCAGGTGAAAAAGTATTCGGTTAGATTAACACTGGTATTTTCAGTGCTTTCATTGATATTGATGCTATTTGGTCTTGGATGGACAATTCAAAATCAATTTTTCAGCAAAGGAGCATCTGGAGCAATTGAAGAGAAAGAACCAGTAGAAGTAGATAAGGATAAAGACGGTAAGGTGGTTGTCGCACTCGGAGATTCGCTGACACGTGGAACCGGGGATGACTCAGGCAAAGGCTATATTGGCTATCTGGTTGATGAGCTTGAGGAGAAATCAAAAGAAAAAATCACAATACATAACTTTGGCGTTAAAGGTTACCGTTCGAATCAGCTGTTGGATCAGCTGAAGCAAGGAGAAATCCAGAGGAAGATCCAGAGTGCAGACTACATCCTGATTACGATTGGCGGCAATGACTTGTTCCAGAGTGGACAAACGTTCTTGCAAATGGATGAGCAGAAAATTGCTCAGGCCAAGGAAAGTTATCTGAAAAACCTTGAAGCCATTTTAAAAGAAGTGCGAACCATGAATGACTCGGCTGTTGTTTTTCATATTGGCCTGTATAATCCGTTCATTGATTTGAATGATTCCGAGCTGACAACAAAAATTGTCCGTGATTGGAATTATGATGCGAATCAATTGCTTGACCAGAATGAAAAGGCGGTTTATGTGCCGACGTTCGACTTATTTCAGCTTAGTGTCAACGATTATTTGTATACAGATAAATTCCACCCGAATGCCGAAGGATACAGGCTAATCGCGGAGCGGGTCGCTTCATTAATTACATGGTAAGGGGGGAGAACGATGAGTGAGATTACGCTCTCTGTAAAAGGGCTGAAAAAGACGATTGGCAAAAAAGAGATCATCAAAGGCATCGACTTTGATTTGAAAAGAGGCGAAGTGTTTGGCTTTCTTGGTCCAAACGGCGCTGGTAAAACAACGACCATCAGAATGCTGGTCGGTTTGATCAAACCGAGTGCAGGAACAATTGAAATCGGCGGCTACAATGTCAGGAAGAATTTTACGAAAGCAATGTCGCAAATGGGCTGTATTGTTGAAAATCCCGAGCTATATTCCTATCTGACGGGCTGGGAAAATCTCGAGCATTTTGCGAGGATGCTGCCGGAAGTCGACACGAAGCATATGAATTATGTGGTAGAGCTTGTGCGATTGGATGAACGGATTCATGATCGTGTCAGTACGTATTCGCTTGGGATGCGGCAGCGTCTTGGGATTGCCCAGGCCTTGCTGGGCAAACCAAAGGTCTTGATTCTGGATGAGCCCACGAACGGACTGGATCCAATGGGGATAAGAGAGATGCGGAATTTCATTCGTTATCTGGCTGAAGAAGAGGGGCTAACTGTGCTTGTATCAAGCCATCTTCTCAGCGAAATCCAGCTGATGTGTGACAGGGTCGCAATCATTTCAAAAGGATCAGTTATCAAAGTGGACTATGTTGAAAATTTGCTGGCACTTCAGGAAAAAGTCATCTGGCATGCCGAACCGCGTGATACTGCGAAAGAAATTCTGGGTGGAGTAACGACAGTATCGGATGGGCCAGATGGAGCTTTGGTTACTCCTTATTTTGAAAATGAAAGTGCTATTTGGAATCGGATGCTGGTAGAAAAGGGAGTCCAGGTGAATGAGATGAACAGGAAACTGCCTGCACTTGAGGACCTTTTCCTTGAACTGACTGGAGGTGAGACGATTGATTAATCTGGTCAGGAATGAAATGCTGAAGATTGTCCGCAAAAAAAGAATCCTTATCGTGGCTGGAATCATTGCTGTGCTTGTCGCGCTTTTTACCTACTCTCAATACAGAGAAATTGAAAGAAGGCTTGAGCGGTTTGGGGATGTTGATTGGCGAACGACATTGCAGCAGCAAATCATTGATACACAAAACAGGATTACGAGCAGCGGCATTTCAGATGAGTGGAAAAGCGAGCTTCAACTTCGCATCCAGCAACAACAATACTACCTTGATAACAATGTAAATCCGATGGAACCGGGAGCACCTAGTTTTGCCCGTGTGTTCGCGGAGCATTCAATCAATTTGTTTTTGCCATTGATGATCATGGTGGTGGCAGCTGATATTGTATCTTCAGAAAGGAGCGCCGGAACGGTAAAGTTACTGCTTACAAGACCGGTGAAGCGCTGGAAGATCTTGATGAGCAAATATCTCACCTTGATTTTATCTGTTTCAACAATTGTCGTGCTGTTTGGAGTGCTGTCGTATTTGATATCCGGCCTTATTTTTGGTTATCAAGGCTGGGCCGCTCCTGTTATAACCGGATTCAATGTCGTAGGGAATGAACTCAATACGAATGCCGTCCAGATGATTCCACAGTGGCAGTATCTATTGATGGAGTTCAGCCTTGTTTGGTTCGTGGCACTGATTGTCGGAACTATCACATTCATGCTTTCAGTTCTGATACGCAATACGCCAGCAGGAATGGGCGTCATGCTCGCCGCGCTGATTTCCGGAGCCATCCTCAGCAATATGGTCTCCTCCTGGGAATCAGCAAAATACCTGTTCATGATCAATTTGAATCTGACCGGCTACCTATCCGGCCAGGCGCCGCCGATCGAAGGTATGACGCTTGGATTTTCACTAGTGGTGTTGGCGGTATGGGGACTGGCAGCCTTGATTGTTTCGTTTGTTGTGTTTATTAGACAGGATATATATTAATTTGATAGAACCCTGGCCAGTTTTCGGTCAGGGTTTTGATGATTCTCTAGATTTTTTAGAATGTTAATAAATATTAGACAAACATATGAACGGTTGCAGCAGTTTTTTAAACGGTTATAAATGTTATATGAACGGTTGCACCAATTTTATCGACGGTTGGAAGAGTTTTATTAACGGTTGAAAGAAATTAGTGGGGATTTAATACTAATCAATCCGGATATAATGCCAGTTTGGCAAAATTTTAAGCCTGTTGTGAAGAATATTTGTTTATCACAGGAAGAGTACTAGTAAAAATCTGAAACTTTCATCACTTGAATACGTATTTAAAACCGAGGTGAAGCTAATGTTCAAAATCACGCCACAATGCTCGGTATGCAAGAAAGAAATTCAAGCGAATGAAGAGATATTCGTTAAAATGAGGTATCCGGAAACGAAGGGGATGACGGAGATCAAAGCCTTTATACAGTATCAGGGTAAAATAATTTGCGAAGAGTGTAACAAAAAATAGGAGGAACCTGAATGTTCACTGAAAAGTGGGCCGAAAGAAGAAGGAAAAAGAAGCAGGAAGGCAGCTATACATTTTGGGATTTCGTTTTTGATGTATTGTTCTGGGTTCCGGAATTGATTATTCTTCCGTTCCGGCTGGTGTTCTATTTGTTCAGGTTCCTCGCGAGGTCTATATTTGACGGTATCTAAAAAATCCTGCGATCCACTAATCGCAAGATTTTTTATGCTTATAGTTTCTTTACCCTGAATTTATTGTGCAGCATTGGCCAGTTTTGAGGAAAGGATGGTCCTAATGTCCAGAAACTGACACCGCGTAATCCATACTTTTTAACGGTATCGTACTTGGCCTGGACGCTCCTTGCGTCTTCGAACCAGACTTCGTGCTGTTGTCCGTCTGCGTCGGTGTAGCGGAAAAATGGGGATTGGTACGTTTCATTATATTGAATATTGACACCCTGTTGCGCGGCAAGCTCTACGGCTCCTTTTGGACTGACTGTTCGAGCATAAGTTCCTTGCACCCAAGGGATACGCCAGTCTCTTCCGTATAAAGGCACACCCATTAAGATTTTATCACGCGGAATGGCTGTTACAGCATAGTCCAACACTTTCCTGACTTCATTTAGTGGTGCGATTGCCCATGGCCTTCCTCCGGACCAGCCCCATTCATATGTCATGATGATTACAAAATCAACAATTTCCCCGTGCGCTTTGTAATCGTGCGCTTCATACAGGAGACCTTCCTGATCAGCTCTCTGCTTTGGAGCCAGTGCAGTCGAGACCGTATAGCCTTCAGGATGCAAGCGGGCAACGGTTTTTCTTAAAAAGTTGTTATAGTTTTCGCGGTCTTCGGGATAGACGTATTCAAAATCGATATTCAAGCCGGTATAGCCTTTTTCCTTCATTTTACCCAGAATGTTGTTCAGCAAAGTGTCCTGGACGGCTGGATTCCGCAGGATGGCGGCTGCCCGGTCTGAATTGAACGAGCCTTCTGCTTCATTCGTAATTGTCAACAATGGTGAGGTGTTGGTCATATTGGCCGCTTGAAGAACATTTGTATCCTGTAGATTCAGGAGTGATCCATCTTCACCAATCTTATAGGAAAAAGGAGCAAGATACGTGAAAAGGTGCCCGCGTGACAGAACATTTCTTCTGCCTGTATCATCCATTCTCGTTATATAGGAGTTCACTTCAGCTGCAGGCTTTTGAGGTGCTGGAATCCTCAGAACCCCACCAGAATAAATGACTGAAGGATTAGAAATATTGTTGGCCGCAGCTATTTCGTTCACAGTCACCCCATATTGCCTGGCAATCGCCCAAATAGTTTCGCCAGACTGGATGGAATGCATCAGATATGGCATCTGAAGCATTTGGCCAACAAAGATCAGCGAAGGGTCCGCGATATTGTTGTAGGCAGCGAGTTCCTGTACGGTGACCCCATAACGGGAGGCTATTGCCCACAAGCTGTCACCCTGCTGGACGACATACTCGCGGCTAATTTCCGGGATTACAAGTGACTGCCCAACCACTAATACATTGGGATTATCCATTTCATTCGCTAAAATAATCTGATTAATGTCAGTTTGGTAGCCTTGTGAAATGCCCCATAAAGTGTCTCCCGGCCTTACGACATGTATTTTCATATATAATCATCCTCCAAATTAAGGTCCCTTTTATAATGATATGCCGGCAAAAGATGTCCTATCTGCAAATGGTATATTTCTGAATATTTAGAATAAGTGTATAAATTTTAAAAATAACCGATATAATAGAGAGAAAAACTATAAAAATAAAAGGGGAAAATGTATGGTTACGTATGGCACTTTTTTACTTTTAGTAGAAGAGGCGGAGAAGTTGAACTGCAAGGTGATATATGATTCTAAGAAGAAAATCAATTTTAATCCTAACATGTCCATAACGATTCCATTATCGACCACGCTGGAAAATGTTTATGCCTTGGCACACGAAATTGGCCATTGTATTGATTTTATCAATGGCGAACTCGATTATGAAAAATGGCTGAATGATTGGTCTTATCGAATTACGGCTGAAATGAGCGCATGGGTCCATGCCTATAAAGTTCTGAAAAAGTTGAATGTGCCATTAGATGGATGGAAGGATCACGTTGATTCCAAACTCTCGACTTATTTTAAATATCATGAAGTGATTGCATAGACTGGCTTAGCCAGTTTTTTTATGAAAAAATAAATTAGGTATAGTTTACGAACGTTTGTTCGGGATATAATAGGTTTAAACACTCCCGAAAGGATGGTCAGCATGAAAATACGTGATCGAGGAAAGCTGAAATTTATGCCAGCTCACTTTATGCCGGAGCATCGAGCATTATTGAGAGAGCTAGCCAGGGATGAGTTGCGGCAGCCGAAGCCGTTGCTCGATGAGTATGAAATCCAGGAGATGGAGAATCAGATTTGCTACGCCATGGAATTTACATATCCAGTAAAAATTTCGAAGTGGGATGATGGATTTACATATGAAGAAAAAGGCCACGTTCATTTTCTCGATCCGATCAGGAAGGAAGTACGGATGGTAGCTGAGGATGGATGTGCGTTGTCAATTGCATTTGGGGATATAGTCGCTGTAGCAGTAATTGAATAAATAGGAAAATAATCCTTTTAAAAGAACATTCTGTAAACTATATTAAAGATAGGATATAAAAAATACTCCTACTAGGGGGGCTATTTAGCTATGAAGCAGAGTGTTTCTGATTTGAATTTTGAAGAGCTAAGGATGGAATTATCAGCAGAAGCCGGCAAAGGGTATCCCATGTTTATAGCAGGGGTAATTTTCTGGCTGGTGATGGGAGTGGGAGGACTTTTTGTACCACAACATATCATGGTCTGGGTTTATTTATTTGGCATAGGTCTTGTCTTGCCTCTTGGGATTTTGGTTTCAAAAGTTATTCATGTCAATTTTCTCGCCACACATAATCCTCTTTCAACCATTGGCGGGTTAGTCGGTGGAATCCAAATTTTCTTCGCACCGATTATCATTCTTGTTGCATACGAGCAGCCGGATTGGATTCCGTTCATTGTCGGTGTTTTAACGGGGGCTCATTTCCTACCCTATGTGGCTATTTACCAGAGCAAGGCATATTTGTTTCAAACGGTTGCTACTGTCTTGACTGTTTCTGTGATCGGTTTCGGCTGGATGGGTCATGCTTATTTACTAATACCAATTTCATTGATTATTGTGTATTCTATTACTTTGTTCTGGCTGATAAAGGAGGCAAAAGCTGTAAAGGGGAAATGGACTACTGCAGAAAAAAAGAATTCCATGACAATATAACTTTTTAAAATGGGGGAGCATGAATGAATATAGAAATTAGAAAGGTCACACAGGATAATATCCGTGCTTGTGCCAAACTTGAAGTTTCCGAGGATCAAAAGCCATTTGTTGCTAGAAATTTGGCAACCATTGCTTGGGCATATGTTGATCAAAAGTTTACACCGTACGCGATCTGTAAAGATGACACTGTTGTTGGATTGGCAGCTGTGGAGTATATATCTGATAACGAGGACTATGACCGTCACTGGGTGCCAAGGTTTATGATTGGTGAACAGTTCCAGGGATCTGGGTATGGAAAAATCGCCATGGAGAAAATCATTGAAATGATCACGACACAGCATCCCAATTGTCAAAGGGTTCGTCTTTCCGTTGTGCCTGAAAATGAAGGAGCGATCACATTTTATAAAAAGATTGGCTTTGTAGAAACCAATGAAAAAATAGAAGATGAGAATGTGATGGATTATTTTGTAAAATATGTACAATACGAAATAGAATAACATAGCCTAAGACTGTCCCAGTCCGAAAACCTGCACATAATTTTTATTAGGCCAAGCTATGCTATGTTCGAAGGATTGGAGGTGCCAGGATGAATGAAAAAGAATTAGTCGGCATCAAAGTTGTTGAATACATAAAAGACGGAATGGTGGTTGGTCTTGGAACAGGCTCAACCGCTTATTTTACAATCAAAAAACTGGGGGAGTTAGTGAGAAACGGTCTAAACATCACTGGGGTCCCGACATCGGAGCAAACCGCCGCTCTAGCTGTGGAGCAAGGGATCACTCTGGTGGATTTTAAAGATATAAAACAAATTGATGTAGCGATTGATGGTGCGGATGAGTTTGATGCTAATTTGAACTTGATAAAAGGTGGGGGAGGAGCACTGCTAAGGGAAAAAATCATTGCCAATGCAGCTTCTACCTTTATTGTCATTGCAGATTCATCAAAAGGAGCGGAAAAATTAGGAACCTTCCCGTTACCGGTTGAGATTGTAAAGTTCGGATCCGAAATGACGTCCAGGAAGATCGCCGAGCTTGGCTGTGAACCGAAATTAAGGCTAAATGGGAACCAGCCATTCATCACAGACAATGGTAATTATATTCTCGACTGCGATTTCAAAAAGATCGAGTCACCTCAGGAACTCGAAAAGCAGCTGAATATGATTCCGGGCGTGGTTGAAAATGGTTTGTTTGTGAATATGGCGGATAGGCTGATCACGATTGAAAATGGTGAGCTGGTAGAAAAAACAAATTGATTTGTAACAGGGCTTCTGGATGATAACGGGTTCGGTTCTAGAGTACAAAAGCTTAATGCGAATAAATTAGCAGTCCAATTCGAAAACTGAATTGGACTGATCTTTTTGTTAATATATCAAGGTTTTATATTCATTAAAGGCTATTCAGCACCCTAATTCGCACCTCTTACAGAAGTTATTGTCAGTCTGCGAATTTGTATGATAATTGAATAATATGCGTAAAATGATAGGCAGGTTTTTGGATACTTGTGTTAAAAAAAAATTGAAAAAAGTTTGAGATTCGAAAATCGCAAACTTTTTTATGATAATTTTTATTTAATTGATTGTACTTTTAAAGAGTATCCCATAACTTCACCGACATCTGTGATTGTTCCAACAACCGTTACTTCTTGTTCAGCACTAAATTCCATTACAGTATCTAAATGCTTTTCTTCTATATAACATTGAACATTTAAAATTGTATATTGCTCTGAAAGAGGGTCAAGTGAAAAGTAATTACCTGAACTATCTATATTCCCTAATTTACCTTTCACCTCAACATATTGGTCCTTGTAAGTTTTAGAAGCCTTTAATGCATTTTCATCTAGAGTCTTCATAAGTTCATCAACCGTCACTACAATGGGTTCTTTAACTTCTTCAGCAGTGTCTTCAGTATTAGTTGTGGTATCTTCCACATCTCCACCACCACCTAATGCATTGACTAAGGCAATTAATAAGATAATTGCACCAATAATTGATAATATTTTATGCCTCATAAACCAATTACGTTGGTCTTTTCCGCAATGAGGACATTTTTTTACACCTTTTGCAATTTCATTACCACATGCTTTACATTTAACTAAATTTGCCATAACACTTACCCTCCATTATATTATAATTCAATATTGTGCCTTGCTTATGTTTCCCAAAATGGGAATAAGTAATTGAAAAATATCCTAAAAATAAAAATTCCCATAGATGCTAATTCAAGTCCGAATAATTGTTAGCGCTGTTAATTCGCATTTTGTTCTTCAAAACCGAACCTGTTATTTTGAGGATTTATGGATAGGCGAGTTGTATCAGGTTATAGAAATACAAAGTAGACGATTTATTGAAGGAGCTATCTGAATTGAAGGAATACAAAATAAAGACTTACGAGGAAGCAATTCAGGTCATTGAAGAGGTAGGCTTACTCCCGCTAGCGCCTTTGGTACCAGATTTCCCGGCTTTGAATACTATTACTACTCCTGAGTCCTGGCATTCGGATACAGAATATGATCCATGGATTTGGAGGACAAGGTTTTCTGTTGATGGTGTCGCTGGTTATGGAAAGTTCATGAAGAAAAAGTCCATCCTGATTTCAAGTGATTTCCTGCCTTATTTTAAGGCGGTTATTGGCCATGATGAAACGGTTGAGGACCGCTATCAAAAAGGACATGTATCAAGGAAAGCGTTGAATCTTTACAGAATCATTAGCGAGGAAGGGGTCATCGATACAAGAGAATTAAGGACTCTGGCGGGATTAAGGGATAAAGAGCATAAAAAGGTGTTCGACAATGGCTTATTAGAGCTACAGGGAACGATGGATATTGTCATTTCGGGGATCAAGGAAAAAATAAACGCGGAAGGCGAAAAGAATGGCTGGAGCAGCACATCCTTTGAAACATACGATTCCTGGGCAAGCAGAAATAAAATTACATCTATCGCTGTGGATAAGGGAAGGGCGAGGGAGTACCTTGTGAATCATTTTCGCGGTTTTGCAACTGAAAAAGCCTTTCAAAAACTGGAGAAAATACTGGGGGAATGAGCATGGAAAACAGTGCATTGGTAATAATAGATGTTCAAAACGGAATGTTCCTGGAAGGGGAAGAAGTCTTCAATGGGAAAGTGCTGCTGCAAGGTATAAAGGGGCTGATTAAACAGGCACGTTTAGCCAATATACCAATCGTATATATCCAACACAATGAATCAGCTGGATACCCATTGGAAAACGGGACATATGGATGGGAAATCCATTCAGAAATTAGCCCGGAAGAGGGAGATATAATTATTCAAAAAACCACACCGGACTCCTTTTTAAAAACAAGCCTGGACCAGGAGTTGATAGAAAAGGGGATCGAACATCTCTATCTAGTTGGCATTCAAACGGAAGTTTGTGTAGATACGACATGCAGAAGCGCATTCAGTAAGGGATATAAAGTAACTTTAGTTTCCGATTTACATAGCACATGGGATGGCAATGAATTAACAGCACAGCAAATCATCAACCATCACAATGGAACATTGCGCTGGTTTGCAGATGTGCGGTCTAGCGATGAGATACGGTTCAGCGCGAAAGCTTAGGAATGAACACTATACCAACTTCTGAACTAGCTAAATCCAATGTAGCTTAGAGACTATTAATATCTCTAAGCTTATTATATGTGAAAAATCATAAAGGGAATTTCACCCCTTAAGCAGAATATATTCTCTGTAAAAGGGAGGGGCCGTTTTGGAAAAATCGAATCTTCATCCATTCACGTTTATTGCGCTTGTCGTTGTCACTACATTTCTCATGGGCTCTTCCTTTACTGTTGGGAAGATTGGTTTGAACTATGTCTCCCCTTTGTTATTAGTTGGTTTGCGGTTCACGATTGCTGGTCTGCTGATGGCAGTCCTTGTAAGGAAAAAACTGAAGCCGGAAAAACTGGCTGATTGGGCAAGGATTTTCACCATCGGTTTGGTGCAGACTGCAGGCGTCATGGGCTGTATCTTCCTCAGTTTACGGACAATCACCGCAGGCGAGTCCTCGATTTTAACATTTACTAATCCATTAATGGTGGTAATGATGGGGACCGTGTTCCTGGGAATTCGATACAAGCTTCTTCAATGGATTGGTGCGATTGTTGGTTTTGTCGGTGTGTTCATTACATTGGGTTTCCACCTGCAGCTGACAGTTGGTACACTTTTCGGTCTGGGAGCTGCTGTTTTTTGGTCAATAGGGACCATTCTGATCAAACAATGGGGCAACCGCTTCAATGTCTGGGTGTTGACAGCATATCAAATGCTTTTTGGAGGCAGTGTTCTTTTGTTGATGGGTCTTACGCTGGAAACACCGAAGCTGACGATAACCCCGGTTTCAATAACGGTTATTTTATGGTTGGCAATCATGGCCTCGATCGTTCAGTTTGCGATTTGGTTCTATCTCATCAATCAAGGCGATCCAGGCAAGACAAGTGCCTTCCTGTTCCTTGCACCTTTCTTCGGGTTGCTTACCGGCTGGGTGCTGCTTGATGAGGTCGTCGAATGGTACGTCTACGCAGGTGGGGCGTTGATTTTTACAGGAATCTTTCTGGTGAATTGGACTTTTGAAAAGAGGGCAGTGAATCGGAAGGTTGATATTGCCGAAATTGCAAAGTCTTTTAATGAGTAGGATTTTTCATCATATTGTTGTTTTTTCGGGAAGAGTTTACGTGTCTGACTACGAAAAGTAACTTTTTGGCTCTTTTATTAATAGCTCTTATACCATTATCCCTAATATTGTTGAGGTTAAGAAAAAATAAACGGACTGAAGAAGCTGGCTAAAATCGTTCCCGGCATATACTGAAGATAGAATAAAAAATTTTTATTGAAGGCCGTATCTTTTCTCCTCCCTAGATCCGTTTAAGGGGCAGAGAGGTTCGAAGGAGTGAACAGGATGTCGATCGATAAACTCAGGAGTTTGAATAGAGCAGAGGATTCCGGGATCATGATCCACTATAAAAGTCTGCAGCAATATTGCCGCTTCCTTACTAAAAATAACTGGGACGGTGATGACCTGGTCCAGGAAGTAACAGTGAAGGCAATCCGCCATTATGAGCCGTCACAAATCAGCTCGCCTTTACTTAAAAAAATTGCTTATCACCAATGGGTGGATACGATTAGGAAGCAAGGTAGAGAGATTACGGGTATTCCGGAAAATCTTGCTTCATTTAATCAGGGGAGCGTAAGGGATACAGTTGAGATGGTTATGACCAAATTGACGCCGAAGCAGGCAGTGATTTTTATCCTGAAGGAAGCGTTTCGCTTTCAATCGCGCGAGATCGCCGAGCACTTGGACTCCACGGAAATGGCCGTTAAAGCAGCACTCCATCGTGCCAGGAAAAGGCTTGATAGGGAAGGGAATCTGCGTAAAGTGGACCAGGAACTGAACGAGGAAGAAGAAAAGCTGCTGTCAGACTTGCTTTGTGAATCGCTTCAGTCTGAGGATCCGACTGTGCTGCTAGAAAATATCCAGGAAATCCCGGCACTTGCTCCATGTTCACCGGAAATGTCTCTGTACACCCGTTCACCTCTCTCTAGTTTCAAAATGGCTGCGTAAGCAGGAAAGGGAGGAACATGATGAGTACGATTCCTTATGTCATCGAACAATCCAACCGGGGAGAGCGTTCATACGACATATATTCCCGGCTGTTAAAAGACCGAATCATCATGCTTGGAGATGAAATCAATGACCAGGTGGCAAACAGCGTTATTGCTCAGCTTCTATTTCTTGAAGCAGATAATCCTGAAAAGGATATCTCCATCTATATTAATAGTCCTGGAGGTTCAACCACAGCAGGCTTCGCAATTATTGATCGAAAAAACTTAGGGGCGCAAAACTCCATCTAGAATCTACAATTTAGGTGGAGATAGCCCCTCTTTTTACGCTTCCGGTTGGCTTTGTTCTTCTATATACTGCTTTATTATTTCAACTGTAGTCCCTTCGGTGCTGATAATACAGTAGCTACGATTCCAGAAATAGGGTTTCCAATAGTATGGTTTTAAATGTTCTTCGAACTCTTTTCGAATATAACGGGAGCTGACAGTTTTAAAGTTATTTTTCGCTTTAGAGAGCTCTATCTGCGGGTGAGCCTCGAACAAGATATGAACATGATCCGACTCTCCGTTTATTTCAATGACCTCGCAACCCCACTTTTCGAACAGATTGTGAGCAATCTCTTTAAGGCGGATTAATATGTCTTTGTTAATGCACTTTTTTCGATATTTAGTCACTACAACTAAATGATATTGAAGTTTATAAACCGCATGTCTATTCCTTTTAAATTCCACTGTTTAATCATGCCTTTTTGTTTTACAACTAATATCGTATATACTATACTTTATCATAGAACGTATGTTTTGGTAAGGGGGGTTATTCGTGAAGATTGCTAAAACTTTAAGGTGCAAGGTTACAAATCATTCTAGCATCTTTGATGCTTCGGTTGCTGTGTATAACGAGGCTTTATCTTTTGTAATTGACGTTATTGAAAAAGAATATGACCATCTCAGTCACTTATCCACGAAGTTTGTTGTGCCTTCAGTTGAAAAGCTAATACATATCACGAAAACTAACCCTTCTCCAAAGTACAAGGAGTTTAATCAACACTTTTACAAGTTCCCTTCTTATTTCAGAAGAGGAGCCATTAATGCTGCTTTCGGTAAAGTGAAAAGCTATCGCTCCAATTATCAAAACTGGTTAAATGAGAAGGAGGTCGCTATTGCCGAAGGTAAGAAGTTCAAAAAGAATCCTCCGAGGTTGCAACTCGAACACAAGGAGTTTCCTGTTTTCTATAAAAGCAATATGTTCGAGCGTACATCGGCAACGTCTGCCCAAATCAAAGTCTTCCATAACTACGATTGGGTGTGGATGGATATCGAGTTCAAAGAACAAGACCTATATAAACGTGATGTTTGGGATTGGAAAGACCATAATCCTAAGCTTGTTAAAGTCGGAAAGAAATACTTCCTTAATTTCACTTACACTCACAAAGTTAAACTTAGTGAGACTAAAATAAAAGATCAGAAAGTGTGCGCTGTAGACCTAGGGATCACCAACTCTGCAGTTTGTTCTGTCATGGATGCGAAAGGAACTGTCTTGGCACGTAAATTTATCAATCAGCCAAAAGAAAAAGACCGATTGTATCGCATGACGAACAAACTACGCAAAGTGCAGCGAGTATCCGGCTGGGTGTCTGCGCCTAACTATTGGCGACAAATTAATGGTCTACAGAAACACATCGTTCATATTACCTCACATGAGATTGTGAAATTCGCAAAAGAACATAACTGTGATGTTGTTGTCTTTGAGTACCTCGATAAAATGAAGGTGCCAAAGGGTTTTTGGGGCGCAAAGAAACTTCGTTTCAAATTGCGCTATTGGCGTAAAACGGCCATCCAAAACAAAGTAACAGAAATGGCCCACTATGCTGGAATGCGAATTTCAAGAATCAATGCTCGTAACACAAGCGCCTTAGCTTATGATGGTTCAGACGAAGTAGAGCGTAACTACAAAAAAGACCTTGCCATATTTACAACGGGCAAGGTGTATCACGCTGACCTTTCGGCCAGTTACAATATAGCTGCTCGATATTTCATTCGAGCTTACCAAAAATCCATGTCTGAAAAGTCGTGGTTGTCCTTGCAGGCAAAAGTCCCTGTGTTGGCAAAAAGAGCATATCAAACCTTGTCTTCATTAATTAGTCTTACCCAGGCACTGGAGGCACCGAAGGTGGCTTAATAGCTTGGTTTGTACTGTATTTAAGATAAGGGAAGCACCATCTATAATCTCTGATTTAGGTGGTGAGGTTCACACGATGGAATACATCAAGCCCGATATCAGCACAATCTGCATCGGAATGGCTGCATCGTTCGGAGCCATGCTGCTGCTTGCCGGTACAAAAGGGAAACGACTTGCACTCCCAAATAGTGAAATCATGATTCATCAGCCGCTGGGCGGTGCAAGGGGCCAGGCGACAGAGATCGAGATTTCCGCCAAAAGAATTCTTAAGCTGCGCGATCATCTGAATCAGATTATATCCGAGAGAACCGGCCAGCCAGTGGAAAAAATCGCCAAGGATACAGTCGGATTATTTTATGAGTGCACAGGAAGCATTGGAGTATGGGATTATTGATAAGATTATTACACGGACATAGTGGAGAGCTGCCCTGGGCAGCTCTTTTTTATGGGAAAATTAAACAGAATTTGTTAAAAGCTAAAGGATTTCCCCACCCAAAAATCGAATGTAATTTTAAAGGTTTTTAAAAAATGTGCCATGTGACAACCTAATTTCATGTTTTTGTGAATAAAGTTTATATAGGTACCACTCCTATCGGTAACTGGAGAGCATAAGAATGCTCCTCTCTTACAAATAATCCGAATAATGAAGTAAAGGAGGGAATCATGTGCAGAACACCCCTGAAGTGAACACCGGAAAACAGCCAGAAATACCATCATCAACCATAAATATGATAAAGTTTTTCATATTTAGTGCGATTGGCATTTTCATGTTTTTTGTTCCAATCACTGTTGGAGAAAAATCATCAATCCCGCTCGATCACTTAGTTACCTGGTTTATTACCACTTTTTCTGCAGCCGTTCCGTATTATGCATTCATTGTTATTTTATTGGGAGCCATTTATCCTTTTTACAGAAAAACGTGGAACAAGAATCCGGCGACTATCGTTTTTTCTTTGCTAAAAGTACTAGGAGTAGTAGTAGCGTTGATGCTGCTGACGAAGGTTGGTCCTGCATGGCTCTTTGAACCAAGCATGGGGCCATTTCTGTATGAAAAGCTTGTCATACCAGTTGGTGTCCTAGTGCCAATTGGATCTGTATTTTTGGCGTTGCTGGTTGGCTATGGCCTGCTTGAATTTCTTGGCGTATTATTGCAGCCAATCATGAGGCCTGTCTGGAAGACACCAGGACGGGCTGCGATTGACGCTGTTGCTTCCTTTGTAGGAAGCTATTCAATTGGCCTTCTGATCACCAACCGCGTCTTCAAGGAAGGCAAGTATACTATAAAAGAAGCCACTATTATCGCAACGGGCTTCTCTACAGTTTCAGCGACGTTTATGATTGTAGTCGCGAAAACATTAGGGTTAATGAAAGTATGGAATACGTATTTCTGGACTACGCTTTTCGTTACATTTATTGTAACCGCTATCACGGTCAGGCTGCGCCCTTTACGAACGGTTAGTGATGAATATTATGAGGGCAAAGGTGTACCTGAGGAACCAGTGACGGAAAATCGCTTGAAAACGGCTTGGGCTGGAGCTATGAGCATCGAACAAAGCACCTTCTCTTGGCAAAAACATACTGGATAACTTGCGAGACGGATTTATCATGACGATGGGAATTTTGCCTTCGATTCTGTCTGTAGGATTGTTGGGGCTTGTTTTAGCAGAATTCACCCCAGTGTTTGATCTTATTGGCTACATTTTCTATCCATTCACATTGATTCTCCAGATTCCAGAGCCAATGCTGGCAGCTAAGGCATCCGCTATTGAAATTGCCGAAATGTTCCTGCCTGCTTTGCTTGTAACAGAAGCCCCAATGATCACAAAGTTTGTCATCGGCGTTGTTTCTGTTTCAGCTATTATCTTTTTCTCCGCGTTGATTCCAAGCATTATGTCGACAGAAATACCAATCAGCCTGAGGAAATTGGTAGTCATCTGGATACAGAGGACCATCCTGACTCTCATCATAGTAGCACCGATTGCACATCTTTTATTTTAATATGGAAGTTATTTAGTGGGCTGCTTTGCAGCTCATTTTTTATTTTTTTCTAGAACTGAAAACTCGATACTGTTATAATCGATTTTATATTTTAAAAATTTAGAATCATAAACCTCTAAGTAGACAACATTTAGAAAATCAACTGTAAAGGGGAATGTCCATGAATCTCTACGGATCAGAAAAGATTAGAAAAATGACATCCAGTATTTTTCAGGAAGTGGTTGACCGTAAGCAGGCTGCCTTGATGAACGGGAAAGATGTGATCGACCTGAGTATAGGAAGTCCGGATTTTGCGCCGCCTTCTTTTGTAATGGAGGAGCTTGCAAAATATTCGATGGATCCAGGGAAATATGGATACACGCTAAAGGGAATTAGTGAATTTAATGAGGCGGTAAAATATTTTTACCAACAGCGATATTCGGTGGAACTAAAAGCTGATAGTGAAGTCCTGCAGCTAATGGGCTCTCAGGATGGTCTTGCACATCTTGCAACTGCGATCATTGATCCTGGTGATTATGTACTTGTTCCAGATCCGGGTTACCCAATCTATGAAGCTAGCGTAACCATTGCGGGCGGTTCTATTTATCCTATGCCTTTATTGGAGGAGAATAACTTCCTGCCGCAGCTTAATGAGATTCCTTTTGAAGTTTTACAAAAAACGAAAATGATGATCTTGAGCTATCCCGGAAATCCTGTCACTGCACTGGCGGACCGTCCCTTTTTTGAACAGGTAGTAGAATTCGCAAAAGTACATAATATCCTGGTCGTACATGACTTCGCTTATTCTGAATTGATTTATGACGGGAACCCGCAAATTAGTTTCTTGTCCGTACCGGGTGCCAAGGAAGTAGGGGTAGAGTTCAATTCTCTCTCTAAAACTTTCAATATGGCAGGCTGCCGCATTGGGTATGTCGCTGGGAATTCGCAGGTTATCAATATACTTGCATCCTTCAAATCACATATCGATTACGGAATTTTTTACCCGATCCAAAAAGCTGCGATTGCGGCACTTACTTCTGATTATTCTTTCCTGAAGGATCAGCTAAAGGAGTATGAAGCGCGGCGAGATGCTTTGGTATCTGGGTTCCGGAACAGCGGATGGGATGTGGCCAATTCTCCGGCAACGATGTTTGTGTGGGCTAAGATTCCTGCCGGCTGGAAATCCCGTGATTTTGCCTTCAAATTAATTGATGAGGAAGGGATTACTGTCGTTCCTGGTGACGCTTTTGGCAAACAAGGTGAAGGTTATGTCAGGATTGCAATGGTTCAGCCTCCAGAAAGACTGGTTGAGGCATCCCAAAGGGTAAATAAATTTCTGTCAGGCTTTCCGGTAGGGATTTAAAATATATTTCGAGAAACGAATTGACTTTTAAATGAATTTAGAATATTATCACTTTAGTAAACTAAAATTTAATACATGTCTTCTTATCAAGAGAGGTGGAGGGAAAGGCCCTGCGAAACCTCGGCAACAGGTTCTGAACGAATACTGTGCCAATTCCTGCGGACAAATTTGTCTGAAAGATGAGGAGAGAGTAATCTACGGCTCTCTTCTTAAAGAAGGGAGCTTTTTGTATTTAGGAGACTTATTTTTGAGTCTCTAATATTTTTCTTGTAAAACCAACTTATCAGGTTGGTTAAGTTGAGATTAAATGAGATGAGGAGAGAGTGAGATGAGATATGGATTTTGGCTGCCGATATTTGGCGGATGGCTTAGGAATGTAGAGGATGAAAATATGCCGCCTACCTTCGATTATGCGAAGCAGGTGATCCAATCAGCAGAACAATGGGGCTACTCTACCACTTTGATAGCAGAGTTATATCTAAATGATATCAAAGGTCCTGAGCACGATTCCCTTGAAGCATGGACTACGGCTGCTGCTCTGGCTTCTGTGACTGAAAAAATAGAAATTATGGCTGCAGTTAGACCTGGTTTCCATAATCCTGCAGTTACAGCAAAGATGGCGGCAAATATTGACCAAATCAGCAACGGTCGATTTACTCTCAATGTGGTTTCAGCATGGTGGGAGGAAGAGGCACGCCAATACGGCGGGATTTTTACCGAGCATGATGAGAGATATGAACGGACCACAGAGTTCATTGATGTGCTAAAGGGACTATGGAGTGAAGACAGCTTCTCTTATGAAGGCAAGTTTTATGAGTTGAAAAACACGAAGCTGTTCCCGAAACCAGTACAGCGACCGAATCCGATTTTATACGCCGGCGGTGAGAGTGCAAAGGGAAAGCAGACGATTGTTGAAAAATGCGATGCCTATGTCATGCATGGTGGAACAGTCGAAGAAATTGAACAGAAAATAACAGATATGAAGGCGCGCAGGGCTGCTACATCAAATCCTGAACTGTCGGAGTTCGGAATGGCGGCTTATGTCGTTTGCCGTGACACTGAGGAAGAGGCATTTGCAGAATTGGAACGCATCACGGATGTTAAAGAATCCAGTGCCTATGCAGGATTTAAAGATTTTACGAGTAAATCCCAGCTTGAGCAGCAAATCCAGCTGCAGGATTATTCAGTATCCAACAGAGGCTTGCGGCCGAATTTGGTTGGCACTCCGGAGCAAATTGCCGAGCGAATTTTACAGTATGAAGAAGCTGGATTAGGATTGCTATTACTGCAATTCTCTCCTCAGCTCGAGGAAATGGAACGCTTTGCTAGTCATGTTATGCCGCTTGTTGAGGCAAAAAGGAAGCAAGCGATTGTTTGATTTACATTTGATTAAGGAGATGAAAAAATAATGAGCAAAGTATATATCATTCATGAAAATAACGAATGGACGGTCCATTTGACAAAGCGGCTTGATGAGCTGGGAGTTCCATATGAAGAATGGCATCTAGACGAGGGCTTACTTGATTTATCAAAGGAACCGCCAGAGGGGATTTTTTATAGCAGGATGAGTGCATCCTCTCACACAAGAGGCCATCGATTCGCTCCGGAGTATACTGCCCAGGTTTTAGCCTGGCTGGAGGCTCACGGCCGCAAAGTATTCAACGGATCCCGTGCGCTTGAACTGGAGGTAAGCAAGGTTAAGCAATATCTTGAGTTGACCAAGCATGGAGTAAGGACTCCGAGGACAATTGCGACTGTCGGGAAAGGACAGCTATTGGATGCTGCGAAGGAATTTGACGGGAGGGCATTTATAACGAAGCACAATCGGGCTGGAAAAGGTCTTGGCGTTCAGCTATTTCAATCGATTGAAGCACTGAAGGCATATGTTGATGGACCTTCTTTTGAAGAACCCGTCGATGGTGTGACGCTTATTCAGGAATATATTCAGTCCCCGGAGAGCTATATAACAAGATGCGAGTTTGTCGGCGGTGAGTTTGTTTATGCGGTGAGAGTGGATACATCTGAAGGATTTGAACTGTGTCCGGCTGATGCCTGCCAGATTGGAGACCTTTTCTGCCCTGTAGGAGAAGAAGTTGAAGAGAAGCCAAAATTCCAGGTAATCGAAGGATTTAAGGATCCAATCATTGATCAATATAAGAGAGTACTTGAAGCAAATAATATTCATGTTGCTGGAATTGAATTCATCAAAAATGAGTCAGGTGAAATCTTCACTTACGATATCAATACAAATACGAATTATAATTCAGATGCTGAAGCAAAAGCAGGTAAGTTCGGAATGCTGCAGCTGGCAAAGTTTTTAGGAGAAGAGTTGGCTGCAGAGTATGGTACAGTAACAAGATAATTTAAAAATTGGATAAAATTTGAAACTTTTCAGAGATTCCTCCGTATTAAAAAGTAAGGGGGAGTGCAGATGGAAAAGTTATCGTTTATTCCTATAATCCTGGTGCTAATGCTTTTCGGCTGCCAGCAGAAACAAAATGGAGCGCTCGATACTAGTAAACTCGAAAAAGTAGAACAAACTGGGGATGCCACTGAGGAGCAATTGAAAAGTGTTCCCATCCTCTATAATGTACCATCCTTGAAAGTTGGCTTAGATGCTTTGCCATTTGAAGTAATACCGCCTAATGATTTACCTTTTGACGCCATGCCGCTAAAAATGACCATTGAGGATTTCAAGCACGATGGGAAAGAGTTAAGGGTCGATTTTATGAGCATTTCAAAAAACAAAGAGGATGACATCATTTTTATGATTACTGTCCATAACTTTAAAGTAGAATACGCTGAGTCGCTAGGAGAAGAAGTTCAAATCACAGAGGGAGTTGCAGGGTATTATAACGGGTCTCTATCGTTTGAAAAAGATGGAATCTATTATAATATTGGCTACTACAATCCAAACATTTCTGAAGAGCAGATTAAGGAAGATACATTTGATATAGCTTTACAAATGTTATAAAGCAAAAGAGCGCATAGGTTTGCGTTCTTTTTGATGTGAAAAAATATCGGGGGTAAGCCTATGGAAGTCATTAAAATAAATCCATTTTTACGTGGATTTACTCTGTTACGGGTTTTGTGCTGTAGAGAAAGCCAGGATGATCAAACCCTCAATCCCAATGATTGTGTATGAGGGGATTCCTATTAGAGATGAATTATTACTCCTGGAAAAGAAGATAAAATAATGCTTTTTGATCCAACACTGAGTTTCTGAAACGGTAAAATCCTTTTAACAGGATGATGTATGAGTATATTTTCTAATTTGCCACAAACTATTCATGGTGATATTAATGAAAAGAATACTCTATTTCATAATTTGGATTAGCTGCATTGGGCTTCTGTCTTTCGCTTATGAGGATTACCTCTATTCTCAATTTCAGGTGGATTCTGCACAGGGGATTGTGGAGGATAAAGGGGTACGGAAAACAACCAGGAATATCTATGGGAATTTTACTGAGGAACGGGAATACTGGATTCAGCTTAATGGCGAAAAAATTGTGGTGACCAAAGCGATTTACGAGGATGTGTATCACGACAGGCAAATAAAGCTTATGAGAACTCAGAATGGCATGGTGATTGAATAAAAAAGATGGTCCGATAGGACCATCTTTTTACCACGTATCGCCGCGCTCTTTTTTCAGTTCTTTCATTTTCGCTACCCAATCGTCGACTCTTTGCCTGATTTCCTGGCTTTTGGCATCAGCTTTTTCGCGGTTGGTTTTGCTCATGGTGTAATGTAGTTCCTTAAAGGCTTCGCTGCGTTCAAAGCCCCAATCTCTTAACTCGGAATATTGTTCATCGGTAATCCAGCCATTCTCTGACATGATGGAGGCTGCATCGATGATTCGGTGTGCTTCTTTCCTTCCGACGGTCCATAATTCCAGCGGATATTTATCTGCTATTTTATATTCCGCTACCATATCCCATCCGTCTGTTGCCATCGTAAAAGCAAACGCCAGGTCGAGGGTAGAAGGGAGCCACTCGTATTGGATGGTATTTTTTAATTCTTCAGGGCTGCCGGCTTTAAAGTATTCTCCGTTTCCAGCTTCCGCAACTGCTTTTAACTGATTCTCTGTTTTACCATCTACATCGAATCCTATGATGTTTACCGTACTTTCAGTGTTCTTTGCAACAAGGTCCTTGCTGGCCTGTACAGGATCGCCATCACAGGTTTCGGCACCGTCGCTGACAATGTAAATCGTTGTATTGCCATCAAAGCTGCTGCTCATCTCACCGGCCTTTTGGATTGCGCCAGCAAGCGGAGTCCAGCCCTTGCTTTCAAAAGAGTCGACCGCTCCGTGAAATTCTTCCTTGGTGTATTTGCCCATTGGGTACACCTCTTCGATTTCTGAGCAGGAAACCTCTTTATCTGCATCTGAATCGGATCCTTTGTGTCCGTAGACTACAAGTGAGACCTCACTTGACTGGCCGATGGTTTTCGCAAAACTTTTAACAGCATCTTTCGCGATTTCCATTTTGGTCTGTCCGCCAGTCTGTTGAAGCATGCTCGAGCTTGCATCAAGGAGAATGATCGCTTTTTCAGCAGGTTTCGTTTCCTCTCCGCTTTCAGATTTTGTCGGGTCTGGCAGGAAAGGCTCTTCGAAATGAGGTTCATAGGCACTGGCATTTTTGATAATTTCTTTATAATGCGGGCTCGCAAGCAGGGAAACAAACCCTTTTTTAATGGTCTCTAAATCATCTGTTGCATTAGCAATTTCTTCAAGTTTCGCCGGTAGCTGATTTTTCAGCTCCGGGTCAAGTTCAGGAGTTTTGAAGCCAATATCCTCTATATCCTCTTCGTAGCTCAGATCACCCATCATTGATCCAGGCTCCAGGACCATCAGGCTTTCCTCTGTTACCTCTAAACTTATATTCTTCAAGTGATCAAATTTATTCTGCGTTGTTTCTTCCCTTTTAACAACTTCCTTAGCCGGTTGATCGGCTACGACTTCTTCATCCGGTTCATCATTGCTGCAAGCAGATAAAGCGAGCGAAGTGATTAAAAATAATAACAGCGAATACCGTTTCACAAAAATCCTCCTCATCAAGTTTTCGCTATGTAAAAAACATCTCCATAGAGTTTACCATGATTAGCGAGAGGATTTGAAGTAATTTCCATGATAGTGAGAGTAAAAAGCCTTGAACTGACAAAGAATGGGGAATAAGTAAGGAGGTGTATGATGAATAATTTGTTTGAGATTCCTGCGCTTCTTATTTTGGATGTTCAAAAAGGCTTTGACGACCCATATTGGGGTACTAGGAACAATCCTGAAGCTGAGGGAAATATCGCCCGGCTTTTAAGGGAGTGGAGAATCAGGAAAGGACATATCATTTACACGAAGCATCTGTCGCTCGACCCGGCATCACCTTTGCACCATCGAAACAGACTAGGTACGGAATTTAAGGAAAGCATCCAGCCTATGGATGGAGAAATCATTTTTACCAAAAATGTGAACAGCGGTTTCATTGGAACAGAGCTGGAAGCGTACTTAAAACAGAATAAAGTGAAGTCTGTAGTAATAACCGGATTATCTACACAGCATTGCGTCTCCACCACAACAAGAATGAGCGGTAATCTTGGCTTCAATACCTTTCTGGTGTCTGACGCGATTGCTGCATTTGAAATAACGGATCATAAGGGAGTTCGCCATACAGCGGATTCGATTCAGGAACATGAACTGGCGATGCTGCAGAAGGAGTTTGCCACGATTATGACCACCGATGAAATAATTAGTCAGATTAATCAACAGTAAAGCGCTGGAGGCGGCATCCTGCGCTTTACTTATCTATTCCTAAGAATTTCAGAACCCTATGGTATGGGCATTTCGTTAAAGAAGTGTCATCATCACGGAGAAAATACTGCCTCCATTCAAAATTATCATCAGCCCCGTATGTGTTCAGGTCAGGATGGATTGGAATGGTGTCATACTTAGCGAGTCTTTCCCTGACTTGAGCCTTAATTCTCCTGGCATAACTTGATGCCTTATTAAATTCCTGCAGAACCCATCTCGGCGTGATCGCAAGCATCATCACCTCAAAATGCCTGCTTTTCCTGTTTATATGTGCAGGTGTGGCACAATACATAAAGTATTTTTCACCGTTAAAACAAAATTCCCAGATTGGATCATGCGGGTCTGTGGGAATATCCTCTGGCCATTCACATTCATCCAGAGTGCTTAGACCATTTAGATGCTTCCAGAATAATTGTTCAAATTCTTCTACAGAATCGTTTTTCATTGATTCGGGAGTCTCATAAAAAATAATCAAAGAAGTATAATTTCCTATCTCCTTTGAGTGTTTTGCATAGCTTGTTAGTAGGCTGCCAAGCTCGTTAATCGTTGTTTGGCTTCTTGGATCGCCAACAAATCCATATCGAAGTTGATTTGTAGAAAAGCCAATCGTTGCCGGTATGCAGGGAAAAGGCTTTTCCTTATCACCCATTTTAGCGATGAATCTATCAAGTGCCTGCTTTTCCCAATTCAGCAGCTGATCCCGCGGCGAGGAACCATGTGTATACAAGCCATTCATCATAGTCACCTCCAATAGCTTCTACAATATATTCAAGGTAATGAGAGTAGGGTAGATGTCCCGGGACAAATGGGCAGCAACCCAATTTCCACAGAGTGTTAGTCATATAGACGAACTGTTTGAAAAATTTCTCACTTTATAAATTTGCGTGAAGAAATTATGGATGGAATTTTTGACAATAGCAGTATCCTCTGTTTGACTTTAAAGAAAGAGGATAAATGTTAAAATAGAAATAGGAAAATCGAGGAGGGATGTTCCATGCATCCTGTCATTCTATTTGACGGAGTTTGCAACTTTTGTGATGCGAGTGTCCAATTTATTCTGAATCGTGATCCAAATGAAACGTTCCACTTTGCTTCGCTGCAGAGTGAAGCCGGGCAGGAACTGCTAAAAAAATATCAGGTACGTGACGATGTGGACAGCATGATTTTGATTGAGAATGAAAAGGTTTATTATAAATCAGCCGCTGCCCTGAGGATCAGCCGTCATTTGCGAGGGGCATGGAAGCTTCTTTATGTGTTTCTGATCGTTCCAGCTCCGATCAGAAATATTGGATATGACCTTATAGCCAGGAACAGATACAAATGGTTCGGACAGAAGGAAAGCTGCATGCTTCCTCCACCAAATGTCCGGAAACGATTTTTATAAGAGAAAAAACGGAAAAGCTGGCAGTCAGCTTTTCCGTTTTTTTTAGTTAGTGAATGTAGAGTAACGCCAGTAATGATTGGCCATTGGATCTGCCATCATTTCGAGTCCTTTGCTGTGAGCCTGATGAATGACTTGCCAATGGTCCGTGCCTGGTTCTTTAAGGTAAATCTCATGTTCTGGGGCCTGATCATGAATTCCGACTAAGTCGAATTCGTTGTCCTTATAGAATGTTCCGCAAACATGATAATCGATGGCAGGTGAAACGACGAGCGGATTGCTGACAGAATGGTTCAGGTGAAATTGAACTCTGTCATCGTCTGTAAGTACCTTTTCCAATTGAATTCCCTCGTCAGAAGCGCTCGCGGATTCTAAACGTTCATGGTCCTTGGTGAATGCTTCTGTTATACCCGTTGCTTTGCTTATAAGGGCAGAAGGGTTGTCCGTGTCGATAAATACATCGCTTCTTGTCCTGAAGTCAGATGACTCAGGATCGAAGGTGCGATGATCTCCTTTAAAAAATTGGTCCTCGGCTGCGACATTCGGGTTTTTGAGCCATTCTTCTTTTAAAAATGTAGTGTATCTGAGCTGCCAGTTGCCGCTTTTATGATTGCCTTCCTGCGGAGATTTCAACAATTGCTTAATAGGACCTATCTTTTTGGTGATGGTAAATTCCTCATCAGCAGCCATCTTAGTGGAAGAATCTTTCTTGACAGCCCCCACCGCATTGGCGATAACCGATTTTAGCTCCCATTTTAGCTGGTCCGAACGCTGCAAAGGACGCTTGGCTTTAATCATGTAAGTATAATCATCGTCATCAATGATCCCTTTATCAGTAAAAGCACAGGATGTTACTGTGTCCAACTTGCAGCCATTCCTAAAAACTGTATACTCTGAGACACCCTCGATCGGTTCCCATTCAAGACTGATTTGTCCATGGGTAACAACCGTGGTAATAAGTAAATCCTCCAAAATATTTTCTCTTTCTTTAAAATCCACTGATGTAGTCGTTTGGATGCGCATTTTGTCCTCTACATTACCATGTACATCAAGGGCTTCAATGCAGTAAGTGTAAAGGGTACCCGGAACTAGATTTTGGTCCACTAGCGTTGGCTCCAATCCTTCGTAAATGAGTTCCTTGTCTCTGAACACGCGATATGGCCTGTTAAGCCCGTTCCATTCCAGCTTGATTTGTTTGGTGCCTAGTTCGATATTTTTAAGCATCCTTGAGTGAGAGGAAGCGGCAGTCTCTCGCCGGCGATTCAGATTGACAGCATAAAGAGTTCCTGCGATGCCAAGTGCGGCAATCGGTAAAAACTTGCCAGCTACTTTTGGTTTTGAAGTTTTTAGTTGAATTTGACTATTCATTCATCCACCACCTTCAGTTTTTTTCTAGGATGACAATTATTTACCCAAAGTCACAATGGTTTAAGAGAAGCGATGTGTTGATTAGGGGTGGTAAAATAAGGATTAGTAGAGTTTGGATATTTATTTAATGGATAGGTTTTATTATTTTTATGCTACTATAATATTTAATTAGCTAGATTAGGATCTTTACATTTTACATGCCTAACAAACGATAGGAGCGTTCGCGATGTTACGGGTAAAAGGAATACTTATGATAGTCATTGGGGCCATGCTTTGGGGGATGACTGGTTCGATTACGGAGTGGGTGCTTGCGAATACGGAATTGTCGGTTCCTTTTATCCTGACTATTCGGATGATTGTTGCTGGAAGCAGCATCCTAATGTTCCTGGCAATTAAAAGAGAAGATATTTTTACAGTCGTGAAGACGCCATACTGGCGGAACCAGCTGGTTATATTCAGCATCCTGGGGATGGTAGGGTTACAATATACTTTTACGATGGCAATTGAAGCGAGCAATGCTGTAGTGGCAACATTGCTGCAATTCTCTGCACCTATTTTTGTTGTTCTCTATGTTTCTTTTAATCATAAAAAATGGCCTCCGCGTTATCAGATGCTGGGCATTGGAGGTACATTGGGGGGACTTTACCTGTTACTGACGAATGGATCGGTTAGCAGTTTGCTGGTTAGTCCGACGGCATTACTATGGGGAGTTGCAGTGGGTCTTACGTTTGCTTTTTACACCCTTTACCCGGCACGGTTGATGAAGGAATGGAGCGTATTGGCAATCGTAGGCTGGAGTATGTTGTTCGGTGGCATTGTTCTTGGAGTGATCAACCAAGTTTGGCAGAGCGATGAATGGCTCATTGTTGTTCAGCCGAAGATGATTTTGATCATGGCCATCTTGATCTTCTTTGGCACACTGGCGTTCCTGCTGTTCTTAAGCAGCATGAATTATATCACTGCTGTTGAAACTAGCATCCTTTCAAGTGTCGAGCCTTTAACCGTTATGGTCATTTCAGTAATATGGTTCGATACCATGCTCCAAAGCGTCCAGCTGATGGGTGCAATGATCATGCTCATATTCGTGACCTGGCTGTCGATCGGCGATAAGAAAGCGTCAGTCGAGGGACAGGTTGTTAAGGAAATTAATAGTTAGTTAGTAGAGTCGCCAATTTTGGCGGCTCTTTATTTGGTTTAACGAATTAAATTTTGTTGGCAGAGTAGGACTTCGGACAGGTTTTGGGGAAACCGCCGGGGGATTGTCTGAACCCAATGCAACTTCGGACAAAACAAGAGGAAGCAGCGGGGAATTTGTCTGAACCTAAGGCAACTTCGGACAAAACAAGAGGAAGCAGCGGGGAATTTGTCTGAACCCAAGGCAACTTCGGACAAAACAAGAGGAAGCTGAAGGAAATTTGTCTGAACCTAAGGCAACTTCGGACAAAACAAGAGGAAGCTGCGGGGAATTTGTCTGAACCCAAGGCAACT
>NZ_JAGGQU010000052.1 GCF_018613155.1 Bacillus sp. ISL-55
AGGTCTAAATCTCCATTTAAATTTTTCATGTTTACTTCGATATGTGTCTAGCTCCAGCGCCTAGCCCCTCGAGTCGCATGTTTTGTGTCGCCTCCTAGAAACTCCGAAACTTCAACTCCGCCGGCAGAAGCAAAAAGCGCTTCTTTGTCGGAGTCTCCAGTTTCTGCGTTTCTGGGCAGTCGGCTATACTTTTCGATTTCGAGCCGCCCATTGAAGTCAAAGAACGACTTCATTGGGCGGCCCTCCGAGGCACACGACGTGCTAGACCCGCCAGCCACACGATGTGGCGTTTCAGGCGGGCAGCGCTTGTCGGGGCTGAACGAGGCGCTTGCGCTTTTTGTTCCTAGGGAGGAAGAACTGTTTTTCACTGATGTTTTGTCGAAATATTTCGAAAACGATAAAGAAAAAATGATTCTTTTAACATATTTCTATGGATTTTTATCTTTGTCAAATTCATTTGAATAATAATTTAGACCTATTTTTCTGGATAAAGACTGGATTTGACTGTCGAATTCATTATATTGCTAAAGTGTAGTTTTTGAATATAATGAAAATTAAGATAAAAGGAGGGGTAATATGTCGACAAGAAAAAAGCTTTATGCAGGAACACTCGCTGTTCTTCTGGGAGCGGCTACCATTTTTAATGCAGGCGTTACAAAAGGGGAAGCAGAAACAAATACAGAAAATACATACCTGGTCATCTTTAAAGACCAGCAGGGACTTCCAGCAGGTTACGCGGATGCGATCAAAAAAGCCGGCGGCCAAGTGGAAGATAAATTAGACAAGCTTGGTGCTGTAGAGGTTAGCTCAAAAAATACCAACTTTTTGAAGGAAGTAAAGAAGTCATCTCTAGTTTTAGAAGCTGGTGTAGAAAATACTGTTTATCCGGAACAGACGATTGATGGAGAGACAGTGGCTGTTGATGACCTAGCTGATGGAGCTGATATTTACAATAATTTTATGTGGGATATTAAACAGGTAACCAACGATGGTGAGTCCTGGAAATTGCCAGGAGGAACTGGTTTGTCTGTAGATGGCGAGGATATTGTGGTCGGTGTTATTGATACAGGCATTGATTACAATCATCCAGATTTAAAAGAAAATTACGTTGGCGGTAAGTCATTCGTACCTGGTTATGATGATCCGATTGACCAGAACAGCCACGGTACGCACGTTGCTGGTTCAATTGCAGCGAATGGAAGAGCCCTGGGAGTAGGGCCGGATCTGAAAGTGGCCTCATACAGAGTATTCGGTCCATCTGGCGGTGCAGCAACTTCGCATATTGCTGATGCACTAATGGCAGCAGCAGATGATAATGTAGACGTTGTAAATATGTCCCTTGGCGGATATGACTGGTTCCAGGACCCAGCATACGCAACGAAAGATATTGTAGCAGACGTTCAGTTATTCAACCGTGCAATCCAGTACGCAATCAAGAAGGGTGTAACGGTTGTCGGTTCTGCTGGTAACAATGCAGTGGATATTAGCAGTCCGGGAAAATTATCAGGGGATGATGGTGGTGCAACTCACAGGAGTCCTAGCAGCCAGACAATGATTAGAGTTTCTGCTGGCGGTGCTTTAAAGAATCTTGCATTTTACTCTAACTATGGCGTAGGTAAAATTGACGTAATGGCGCCGGGCGGCGATCTTGGACCGAACTATGATCCTTCAACAGGTGAGGGAAGAGATAATAGCTACCTAGCTTTGAGCACAGTTCCGGTTTTTAATGATAATAAAGAGGTTATTGGTCACGCATATGGCTATAAAGGCGGAACTTCAATGGCAGCGCCAAAAACTGCCGCACTTGCAGGTGTTGTCATCGCTAAGCACGGCAAGGATAAGCTTACTCCTGCTCAAGTCAAGGCGATCATCCAGAACTCTGCTGAAGATTTATTCAAGCCGGGTTATGACGAGCAAAGTGGGCATGGTCTGATCAATGCAGTAAATGCACTGAAATTGAAATAAATTCAATGCAAAACCGGACAGGAACTTTCCAGTCCGGTTTTTATGTTGAAAAAAGGTAGAATGATTGGGCTCTTTGATTAATAGACTTAGAATGACGAAGTAGATTTTCCCCAAGGAGATAATAGATATGAGTATTCAGCAATATTACCAGCAGACAGCCTATATCAGTTTAAACGGTTCTATTATATCAGCGGGTCTTCTTACGATGATTTTGGCGGCAAGCCTGCTGTTTTCCTGGAATATACCTCTGTTCCTGGTGGCAGTACCATTCTTGTTTTTAGTTTTCCTCCATTACAATCGCTTTATTTTATATAAAAACAAATCAGAAGAGAGTGCGGAAGCATTTCATCGATATGATGATAAACAAATTTTAAAGCAAAATCACCTGCTTATCGCTTTTGCTCCTGCACCAGCAGTACGACTACTATTTTTTACTCCGGACGGAATGCTGGCTGGCGAATTAAGAGAACTCAGGACTAGAAGCTACCGCTGGCTTATCCCTTATTTTTTAGATAAAAGAATCATGAAAGAATTTGGAATCTATGATTCCAAAGGAAAACTTCAAGGAATGCTAAAACAGGAGCGTTATAGATTTAAAATACTGAATGAGCAAAAAGATATTATTGGTATATTTTTAGAGAAAAAGAGAGACAAAGAGACAATTGGTTCAGTTATCTTAGATGGTGGAAGAAAGTTGAAAATTGATAAGACACCAGGCTCGATTCGTGATTTTAAACTTGTCCGAGAAGACGGCAATACGGCCGCCACGCTGCGAAAAGGCTGGATGCCATTGGAGTGGACAAGGTTTTTCAAAGAAGCCAATACCCCTGTGTTAACGTTCGACTATACAATGGGAAAGGCAGAACGGTTGGCAGTATTTGCTGCTCTTGCAAGCCTTTATATGTATTACGATCATTAATTTGAAAATTGCTCCACTTCCGAAAATTTTGTTTATCTCCGATTCAAAGAGGTTAACAAATAATAGAAACTAGAAGGAGGTTGGGACATGGTAAACCAACAATATCAGGATTGTATCCATGCGTGCTTAGAATGTATTGAAGCCTGTAATGTTTGTTTTGATTCCTGTTTGAAAGAAGAAAATGTGAAAATGATGGCAGAATGCATCAGAATGGACAGGGAATGTGCTGAAATCTGCGGCATGGCAGTAACCGCGATGCAGACAAACAGCCACTTTGTGAACCAGATTTGCGGCTTGTGTGCGGAAATCTGTGAAGCTTGCGGCAATGAATGCAAAAAGCATGACCATGAACATTGCCAAAAATGTGCCGAAGCCTGCTTTAAATGCGCAGAAGAATGCAGAAAAATGGCATCTTAATAACAGGAGAACCAGCAAACCAAAAGCTGGTTCTTTTTATATATATAAAGGTAAAAGTAGAAGCACTGCATTGCCTCAAACTCGACTGAAAAAGAAAAAGGGTAAAAGCAGAAAGCTTGCATTGCCTCAAACTCGACTGAAAAAAGAAAAAGGGTAAAAGCAGAAGGCTTGCATTGCCCCAAACTCGTCTGAAAAAAGAAAAAGGGTAAAAGCAGAAGCGCTGCATTGCCCCGAAATCGCTTGAAAAAGGAAAAAGGGTAAAAACAGAAAGCTTGCATTGCCCCAAACTCGTCTGGAAAAAGAAAAAGGGTAAAAGCAGAAGCACTGCATTACCCCAAACTCGTCTGGAAAAAGAAAAAGGGTAAAAGCAGGAGGCTTGCATTGCCCCGAAATCGCCTGAAAAAGGAAAAAGGAAAAAGGAAATCGTAAAAAATAACACGAATTTTACCCCATATTACCTTCCGTATTGAACAATTCCAATATTTATGGCATCTTGTAATATAACGAAGTATTTTGGGGGCGTTAAAATGATAATCGATTTGATTAAATGTCATGGTTCAAATAATGACTTTCTATTGATAGATGAAACGGACCGGAATTATAAATTTGATGATTTTAAAAGGCGTGATCTTGCATTGATGCTTTGTGACAGGGAATCATCACTGGGTGCAGATGGCATCTTGTTCATCCGTTCAAGCAAGGTTGCAGATGCACAATATCGAATTTTTAATTCTGACGGTACAGAGGCTTCGATGTGCGGCAATGGCCTTCGCTGTGCAGGACGTTATGTCTGCGAAAAGCTTGGCGTCGAGGAAGCCGTGATTGAAACGATGAAAGCAAACCTCAAGGTGAAGAAGCATGAGGAGATTTTCATTGATATTCCAACTTACCAGGTGGAAATTTCCCCTGTAACTTTTAAACTAAGGGATTTGCCGTTAAATCTTGACCAGGAAACACTGATTCAGGAGAAGATTCCGCAGTTGTCTGAGGAATTGACGTTTTCAGCACTCGCAGTCCCTAATCCTCATTTGGCGGCTGTAGTCAGTAAAGAGCAATTGGAATCCGATTTGCAGACCAGATTGAGTGAAATGGTAAATAATCCTAATGATTTATTTCCTGACGGAGTCAATGTCAGCTTTATCAGGCTCCTTGAAAAAGGGAGTATCTATGTGAGAACTTATGAACGAGGAGTAGGCTATACGAATGCTTGTGGAACAGCGATGTCAGCATCCACTCTTGTCACATGCCTGATGGGGGAGAATGAAATTGACCAGCCAATAAATGTGTACAATAATGGCGGGATGGTTCAATGCGCTGTCCGTAAAGAGGAGGAGACTTATACAATCGATTTGATCGGCAATGCTACTTTTGTATACTCGGCTCAAATTGAAGTTGATTTTTCACAAGAGGGTTTACTTGAGGAAATCCTGGAACAGGAAGATTTTAACGAAGATATCCTGTACAGCAAGTTGCAGGAGCATGCTAAAAAGTATCTAAGTAAATTTTAAACGAAGAAAATCCTGAGGAACTTCCTCAGGATTTTTTTGTCTTTAAAACATTCAACACCGGTTCGAAATTCTGCTCTTCTTTTGCAGTAAAGTACGTCCTGAACGGACAGCCTAACTTCTGCACGCGCTGGATAATTGATCCTAAATGAAAATCCTCAATATTTAACTTATCGTCCACTTCCTCCCAGAATAGCGGAGTGGCTACACCTGCATGTGACTTACCGCGGGCTGAATAGGGACTGACAATTGTCTTGCCTTCAGCATGCTGGATGTAATCAACATATAGTCGGCCGCCCCTGTTTTTCTTCAATCGCTCAATCGTGAACGATTCTGAGTCTTTTGAAACAAGATAGTTCGCGATAAAGGCGGTGAACAATTTGGTATCATCATAGCTATAAGTATTATCCGGGAGCGGGATATACACCTGCAGTCCTTTATTTCCAGAGGTTTTTATAAAGCTGATCAGTTTTAATTCATCCAATACCTCTTTAATATAAAGAGCAGCTTTAATCGCCAAATGGAAGTGATCCCTTGATGGTGGATCCAGATCAAAGACAATTTCATCTGGCCCTTTGCTGTTAATTGTTTGGAAGGGGATATGAAATTCAATGGCGATTTGATTCCCGAGCCAAAGCAAGGTTTTCATATTATTGCAGACTATATACTCAATTCCTTCAGATTTCGAAGTTTCGACGAAGTCTGGTGCATAATCGGGAACGTTTTTTTGGTAAAAGGCTTCGCCAAACATGCCGTGAGGATAGCGAATCACTGTTAATAGCCGGTCTTTCAGAAAAGGTAACATATAGGGAGAAATCTCCCTTAAATAATGAATGTAATCAACCTTTTGAATCGGCGGTTCTTCCCAAATTGGCTTGTCTGGATGGGTGATTTCAATATCGAGTGGCAGATTCTTCTGTTGGAATACGAATTTTTCATACGTACATGAATCTGGACTTAAATCGAACCGGAATTGATGGAAATGAGGCTCACGAAGCTGCTCCTCATAGATTTCTAAGTATTTAACATCAAGGCATATGCCTGGTTCTACATAGATGAATTGGTCGTTTTCGCCACTTTTATTTTGCTTGATAATCTGATGAAGAGCATTTTTTTCTTCTGGCTTAAAGCCGAAAATCACAAGACCGATTTGGTGAATACTTGAGTCTTTATAAACGGAGATATAAAAGTATCCATTGGATTTCTCATATGCCGTCACAAAGCAGGAGACAAATTTCCAGTTTTTTGTCTTAATCCATGCTTCCGTCCGTTTGCCTTCCTCCCATTTGCTATTGTGTTGTTTGGCAATTATACCTTCACCATCGTAGATAACGACGTTTTCCCATAAGCCTTTCAAATCCGTTTCACTTGGGACAAGTTGTACCAAGTCCGGGTTTTGGTGGTCGGGAGAGAGTGGGAGACCAATCTCGGAAAAAAGGGATTGAAGTTTTTTCCGCCTGTCTTTGTAACCTGCAGATGCTATACTTTTTCCTTCTATCCTCAAAAGATCGAACACCATCAGCCTGCATGGATTCCTATCTCCTTCTGCTTTTATTTTTCCCTGAGACCTCATTCTTCCCCTGATTTGGATCGCGCCAAAATTCGCCTTATATGGATTCTCCATGTAAACGAGCTCTGCGTCCAATGTCAGAGGGAGATATGGCTGGAACTTTTCCTTTTTGGCAGCCAGGAACTCAGATAATTCCGGAAACAGCGGAAGCAGCGGTTTCCCATTCCGGCTTGTCAGTTCAATTTCCTGATCCCAAGTCAACAGGGCTCGGAAGCCATCAAATTTTATTTCATAACGCCATTCATCCCCTTGTGGCGGTTCGAACGCAAGTGTAGGGAGCATTGGTTTCAGCATTTTCGCCATCCTTTCACCAGTCGTATTTATATTGTTCCTGTTTAAGCTCAAACTAGTACGCTGGCAAATGTTTTAATGCATGATAAATCCATTCTTAAGCACATTAGTAATAAAACGATAAGGTGGAGAACGTAATGCATACAATTTGGAAAGGGAGCATCAGCTTTGGGCTCGTCAATATCCCAATCAAGCTTCATGCTGCGACTGAGGATAGAGATATTAAACTGCGTACCCTTCATAAAGAGTGCCACTCACCAATTAAATATGAGAAGACATGTCCTGTGTGTGATGTTGAAGTAAAAAACGAAGACATCGTGAAGGCTTATGAATATACGAAAGGAAAGTTTGTTGTCCTTGAAGAGGAAGACCTTGAAGCATTGAGGAAGGAAAACGAAGATAAAGCCGTGGAAATTATCGATTTTGTAAAAATTAATGAAATCGATCCAATTTACTTTCAGCGGAGCTATTTTATGTCCCCAAACGAGGGTGGCGGCAAAGCATATTCTCTTCTCAGGAAGGCTTTGGAGGAATCGCAAAAGGTTGGTATTGCCAAAATAATCATAAGGGCAAAAGAGCAGCTCGCAGTAGTTAGAGTCTATAACAATACACTCGTAATGGAAACGATCCATTTCCCCGATGAGGTAAGAAATGCTGTAGATGTGCCGAATGTACCGGAAGAAGATAAGGTTACGGAAAAGGAACTGGACACCGCGATCATGCTTATCGATCAGTTGACAACTGAGTTTGAACCAGAGAAATACAAGGATGATTATCGTACAGCATTATTAGAGCTGATTGAAGCAAAGCGTACCGGTAAAGAACTTGTCACTCCTACAGAAAAAGAACCTGTTTCCAATGTTACAGATCTTATGGCTGCACTTCAGGCCTCCATAGACCGTACGAAGCCAGAAAAGAAGAAAGAGACAGCTCCAGCAGCAAAGAAGAAAAAAACTGCCGCGAAACCAAAGGCAAAGGAAAAGAAACAAGCATAAAGAAAGCACCTGTTATGACCGAACCGGCCCCCCTGTATTGAGGCCGGTTTTTCAATTTCTGCAGTACACTTTAAAGGAAAATCACAAATCAAAGAAGAATAAGTCATTATAGTAAAAGGGGGATTTTTTTATGAGGAGAGTTCTTGTGCTTGGTGGAACCCAGTATTTCGGGAAAAAGCTGGTCCAAAAGCTGATAGAAAATGGCGATGAAGTAACGATAGCCACAAGAGGAAGTAAAAGTGATCACTTCGGTGAAAAAGTGAAGCGTCTTGTGGTTGATCGTGAAAAGAAAGAGACGATGGCAGCAGCCTTCGAAGATAAAGAATGGGATCTGGTGTATGACCAATCCTGTTTTTCACCAATTGAGGCGAGGGATACTGCAGAGGTGTTGAAGGGAAAAGCGGGTCGCTATATTTTCACTTCTACTCAGGCTGTGTATGAGTTTGGTACGCTCCATGCAGAAGAAAACTTTGATCCGTATACATACAAATTTACATACAAAAGCAGACAAGAGTACCCAGGATATGAAGGATACAAAGAGGCAAAAAGAGCTTCTGAAGCGGTATTTCACCAGCTTGGTTATTTTGATGTTGTTTCAGTCCGATTCCCGATTGTCGTCTCTGAAGATGATTACACAGAGCGCTTGAAATTTCATTTTGATAAAATCCTTGCGGGTGAGCCAATAGGCATTCCAAACCCTGATTTCCGCTACAGCTTCATACATGCTGATGAAGCGGCAAGCTTTTTGTTGGAAATTGGGAAATCAACCTTTGAAGGGCCAATCAATCCAGGATCGGCAGGAGATATTAGTTTACGAGAATTGGTCGATAAAATCACTTTGCTGGCCAATAAAGAAGCTGTTGTGGAGAACAGCAACACAAGCGGTACTGTCTCACCTTATGCATTGCCTGGGTCCTGGTCGATTGACACTTCCCTTGCAGAAGGGCTTGGCTATAAATTCACCGATTTGAATAAATTGCTGGATCAGTTGGTTAAGTATTATCTTCAATAAAATGACTAAATGGTAAAACCAGGTGCTGATATCCCGTACACCTGGTTTTTTTTATTCTGCTGTGTACCTTACTGAATGGGAAGACATATTTATTTCTCCTCACTGTTAATTTCTTTTTAGGATATTTATGGAAGAATTGGAGGCTTGAAAGGAAAAAATAAAAGGTTTTTGGGTGCTGGCTGTCAAATAATATTAAGACTAGATTTATTTGCGGTGTAAGAACGATAAGTTTTTAACGGGGGGGCAGGCAGATGGAAAAGAAAAGCAAATGGAAACTTATGATTTTACCTGCAAGTCTGTTTTTGCTGGCTTTTGGTTTATATATCGGCTATTCAATGTGGGAGACGGGTAGTCTTCAAGAAGTCGGGGGAAAAAGTGGTTCAAGCAATCTTAAAAACGGAGGTCAGACTGTCGCTGTGTTCCAGGAAGAGTCTGAACAGGAAAACTATTCAACAGTTGGCAGTTTCATTAGTGAATTTCATACTAAATATAACGATACTCTCGGCTGGGGCAGAATAGATTCTGTTGATTGGGAAGAGCAAAGGGAGATCGCTTCTGAAATCCTGTCTGTTCTGGTAACTGTCGAAACAGACAATACTGCACTCCAAACTGATTTTGATTCGATTTTAAATTACTCTAAGACTATTGTAGATGGGAAAAAAGATAAGAAGATATTACTTCAGCTTCACCGATATTTTCATGACCTTGATATTGAGTTTAACAGTTATAATAGGACGAGTGATTATTTTAATGTGACTAAATATAAAGACCCTGAGAATGGTTAATCCATTTCCACCAGGGTAACATAACAAAGAAAAGCAGGCGAAGGGAGTGGGCAGCCGTGAAAATCGTTGTCATTTCTGACACTCATATGCCGAAGAAGGCAAAGAAGTTACCTGAGAGGCTGCTCCTTGATTTGGAAGATTGCGATTACATAATTCATGCTGGCGATTGGCAGACCGAGGAACTATATAATCAGCTTAAACAGTATGGACCCGTTATTGGGGTTACCGGAAATGTGGATGGCCCTGAACTCAAAAGTCTGTTCAAAACGAAAGCATTATTCCGAGCTGGCGATTTTCATATAGGTATTGTCCATGGACACGGCACCGGGAAAACTACCGAAAAAAGGGCACTGGAAACATTCGAGGATGACGAGGTCGATTGTATTATTTATGGCCATTCACATATTCCCGTCCTAAAGGAAATCAATGGCGTAATAGTTTTTAATCCCGGCTCACCGACTGATAAAAGAAGACAGCAGGAATTCTCTTATGGTATCCTGACAGTCGGAGAGGAAATTAGGGCAGAGCATATCTTTTTTAAAGATAAGATTTAAATCAACATATGAAATTGAAGACAGGAGTGTTATACAATAATGAAAACCTTTGAAGTGAAGTTTCACGCAGAAGACCAGGTGGAAACAATGAAGATACAGAAATTGAGCAGTGGAGATTATGACCAGGCTACTGAAGGCGGAACACGTCATTTATTTGATTTAGATACGAATATAGGGTTTTTTGTCTTTTTTGATGCAGAAGATAAAGATGGAAAAGAATATTATTTGATGCTTCAGTATGAGGACCAGAATGAAGAGCCATCGAATTGCTACGGATTCGAACTAAAGGATTTCTATGAATTTTCAGCATTATATTTGAATGATCTGGAATTTACTGAAGAACTTAATGAAGATGCAGGTGAACTTGGTCCTGTACAACACCTTGCTCACCTCCTTTTTCATATCGTTGAGGAAGGTAAGTCAGTCGAAGTATAAAATCAAATTGAAAAAAGAGCAGAAATTCTGCTCTTTTTTAATTGGCATCCTCAACCGTTTCATCCTCAGCAGGCAAGTTTTCCTCACAATAGTTCTTTGCTTGTGCCACTTCATCATCCTCAAGTTCAAAATCGAGAACCTTTTCCGTTTCCTGTTCAATGAAGTAGCTCTGCAGAATCCGTCTCTCATCGCCGTTTACGAGGAAAAGAACCTTCAAAAGCAGACCTTTTTCAGTATAGAGCTCGTCCTCCTCGTCAACCTCAATATTTAAAAAGTATTCATATCTGTTCCCTGTAAGAAGTCCGAATGGATCTTCAAGGAGTTCGACAGTATGTCCGGTAATATTCATGAATGCTCATCCTTTTAATTTTGTCACCTCTATTATATATCGAAAACATCAAAAACAATCAAGAAATTCGCCGTGAAGCGAAAGAATGCAGGATAGAGAGCAGCTTTTCAGGACTTAATGAAAACGGGGAAGTATGTAGAAATTGAAACCAGGAACATATCTATTTTTTAGAGAACTAGGGCAGAAACTGAGAATATAACTGGTCTTTATATGTTCCGTTGCATGCGCTGGGATAGAGACCAATACCACATCTGCAATTATAAACAAAGAAAATCCAGTGTTGTTTAAACAGCTTTTTGATTTGAGGGCAATGCTGGAAAGAATCGATTATTATTGTGAAAGGTTTCAGGTGGTAGACCCCTAAGCTGTCAAGAAAACATGGTTATTGTGACAGGTTTCAGGTGTCAGAGCACAAAGCTGTCAAGAATCCGCCGTTATTATGACAGGTTTCAGGTGGCAGAGTCCAAAGCTGTCAAGAAAACGTGATTATTGTGACAGGTTTCAGGCTGAAGAGCCCAAAGCTGTCAAGAAAACGTGATTATTGTGACAGGTTTCAGGCTGAAGAGCCCAAAGCTGTCAAGAAAACTTGATTATTGTGAAAGGTTTAAGGTGACAGAGCCCAAAGCTGTCAAGAAAACGTGATTATTATGACAGGTTTTAGGTGTTAGAGCTCAAAGCTGTCAAGAAAACGTGATTATTATGACAGGTTTCAGGTGTTAGAGCTCAAAGCTGTCAAGAAAACGTGATTATTGTGACAGGTTTCAGGTTGTGGAGCCCAAAGCTGTCAAGAAAACATGATTATTGTGACAGGTTTCAGGTGGTAGAGCCCAAAGCTGTCAAGAAAACGTGATTATTATGACGGGTTTCAGGTGTTAGAGCCCAAAGCTGTCAAGAAAACGTGATTATTATGACAGGTTTCAGGTGTTAGAGGTCAAAGCTGTCAAGAATCCGCCGTTATTGTGACAGGTTTCAAGCTGAAGAGCTCAAAGCTGTCAAAAATCCGCTATTAATAAGACACCTTCCGGAAATGTGACGCTCCAACACCAGAGTGTACTCTTATTCAAAGAAACAGCTTCAGTGCCTGATAGCCAAAAAACAGAGCAAAGCCAATTAATGAAAGTCCGGATATAAGAGAAATGAAAGTCAGTAACCTTGTTGTAAGAAGCTTTCGGAAGCTGCTGGAAATAGCGGCCATAATGATATCCCAGAGAACAAGCCCCAGTATGATACCTAAGCTGTATATGACAAGTTCTCCGGTGCTGGACGAGGAAGCAGTCTTGGCAAGCACTGATCCGTAAATTCCCAGCCAAAATAAAATGGTAAGCGGGTTGGAAATGGACATGATAAACCCGGATAAAAAAGACTTGAAAGTGGAATTCTCACTTCGATTATCCATGACGATTTTCCCGGAGTTCATGATGGTTTCTATTCCTGTATACATCAACACAAAGAATCCAAACAGCCAGAGAAAAGATTGCATGAACGGGGTCTCAAGAAAATTAACCACTCCAAGATAAACAGTCAGCATGTAGATAATATCTGCCGTGAGAGCGCCTAGACCAAGAAGCCACGCCTGGAAAAAGCCGCTCTTGATTCCTTTATCCATCTGCGCGGCATTTACGGGCCCAATCGGGGCGGCGAGTGATAATCCAAGAATAATATAGCCTAAGAAGACATTCACTTTTAAAAATACCTCCAATAGTTAAAGCGTAATTTGCTTGTACTATTTCTATTCAGACATCTGAAGGTGTACAACCTATTTTTGTATAAAGTAAATATTTTTTTTAGGCAGTTTTAATAAATTTTGAAGCTGAAGAATATACTAGTAACTGTTGCTCCGGCACTACCGGAGTGTCTCTTTTGGTAAAAATAAGAAAGTGTGGTAAAATGGAATAGATATCAACTTTCGGATCATTCATTTATTATAAAAAGTTTCATTTGCCAGCTTTTTATAATAAATGAATCTTTTTATCAATCGAACGATGATAAGGTCTTTTGATTATTTTGTTGCCTGCATTTTTTCAAGTGATGCTGACAATCAACTTGATTATATGTAGGGGCTACTAAATCGAAAAGGACCATAACTAAACCTATAGGAGCGTGAGGAAATGGCATTTGGAAGAAAACCGCCTGAAGAGATCGTAACCGCTGAAACGAAAGTATGGGTATGTACTTCTGATGATTGCAAATGCTGGGTTCGCGACAACTTTAAAAGCAGCAATGTCCCCGCTTGCCCAATTTGTCAAAGTGATATGGAGCAGACAATTAAGGTTCTTGAAGTGGTTAACAACCACAGCCAGAATTTAATTGGATAATCATAAGGTAAAAACAGTCTGGTTGAATTTCCAGGCTGTTTTTTTGCTTTTTTGAAAGGTTGTTTGCCGCGGGCATGGAAGTTCTGTGCCATAGGCCTCATAAGAAATTAAGCGTAAAGTTTACTACAACAAAGTTTTTAATAAACAAAAAAAGTGCCCATTGTATAGGCACCTTTTCTGTATGCGGATGAGAGGACTTGAACCTCCACGGTGTTGCCACCACTAGAACCTGAATCTAGCGCGTCTGCCGATTCCGCCACACCCGCGTATTTATATAAGAATTATAGCACATAAACTATTGAATACAATTATAAAATTTCACTCACTTAAGATAATATGATTTTTAAAAAATTGGACAGGTTGTATTAGGATTGGATTCCCACACATACAATGTACAAAGTTTTTGTGTGGTGGGGGATGAGGTCTTGAGTGTCAGTTTACTAGTCAGTTATATATTCCTTGGATTAACATTGGCAGCCCCGATTGGTCCGGTAAATTCAGCCAGGCTGGATAAGGGGATTAAAAATGGTTTTTGGCATGCCTGGATTGTAGGGACAGGCTCAATGATCGCCGATGCTATTTTTATGCTGTTAATCTATTTAGGTCTTGTGAATTTTTTGGACATGCCTATCATTCAGATATTTCTATGGTTATTTGGCGGATTCGTCCTCATCTACTCTGGAATTGAATGTATTGTAAAGGCGAATAATATTGATCTAGCTTTCAGCCGTGGTAAAGAATCGATGTTCAAATGTTTCCTTACGGGATTTATCATGTCGATCAGCAGTCCTTTATCAATCCTTTTCTGGTTGGGTATCTATGGTTCGGTACTTGCAAAAACCGCCAGCAACTATGGACGTACAGATCTTTTGATTTATAGCAGTATGATTTTTCTTGGCTTGGCACTGTGGGATATTTTTGTCGCGGCAATCACGACCGGCTTCAGGAGATTTTTGAATTATGGCAGTTTGAGGGCTATTTCAATATTGTCTGGCCTCTCTTTGCTTGGTTTTGGAATATATTTTGGATACCAGGGCATCAAAGCCTTAATACTATAGAGATACTATTAGCTGAACCTCCGTTTTGGAGGTTTTTTTATTTTCTGATAACGGTCAAAAACATTCATAAAATCTTTATTTTTGATTAAAATTGATTGTTTTTGAAAGAAAATGATTGATATTTGAAATCGATTACATTATGATGAAAATACGAAGCAAATAGGAGGAATGGCTCATGTTAACACCTGAGCGCCACCAGCTCATCTTACAAATGATTAAAGAAAAGCCAATAGTAAAAATACAGGAAATAGTTGATCTCACTGAAGCTTCGGAATCAACCATTCGCCGCGACCTGACAATCCTTGAAGAAGGGAAGTTCCTCAAAAGAGTGCATGGGGGAGCAGCCAGGTTGAGGGGGAAACTCCAGGAGCCAAGCATGATTGAAAAATCCACCAAAAACCTTCAAGAAAAAAAGCAAATCTCTCAATATGCTGCAAGTCTTGTCGAGGAAGGTGACAGTATTTATCTTGATGCCGGATCGACTGTTTTTGAGATGATCAGTTCTCTTCATGTTAAAAATATTGTGGTGGTCACCAATGGTCTCATGCATTTACCGCAGCTGCTTGAAAGAGATATAGAAACATATGTGATTGGCGGATATGCCAAGCCAAAAACGAACGCGATCATCGGAAGGGGAGCTTTGGCAAGTCTTGAACAGTATCGCTTTGATAAATGCTTCCTCGGAGTGAATGGTATCCATCCTCATTCAGGGTATACGACACCAGACCAGGAAGAAGCAATGATCAAGCAAAAAGCGATGGCTTTATCTCGAGAATCGTTTGTGCTTGCTGATGACAGCAAGTTTTCGGAGATTACATTCGCGAAAATAGCAGACTTGCATGAAGCGACGATCATCACCAATACAATTGATGAAGATCATAAAGGTCAATATACGAGCAAAACTTCAATAAAGGTTGTGACATCATGATATACACTCTGACTCTTAATCCATCAGTTGATTACATCGTTGAAGCAGATGAAATCCAGCTAGGCAGTTTGAATAGAAGTTCAAATGAAACAAAGCTTCCCGGCGGCAAAGGGATTAATGTTTCAAGGGTCCTTCGTTCCCTTGGAGTTGAAAGCAGTGCAACTGGTTTTATTGGAGGCTTCACCGGCAAGTATGTCGAGGAGTTTCTTAACCGGGAAGGCGTACAAACAAGATTTGTCAATGTCGAAGGTGATACCCGTATTAACGTTAAGCTTAAGGCCGCAGCAGAAACAGAAATAAATGCCCGCGGTCCTGAAATCTCAACAATGGCAATGGAGTCATTGAAGAAGCAGATCATGCTGCTTGGAAATGGCGATTTTCTGATCCTTGCTGGAAGCATTCCCTCCAGCATGCCAGAATCGATCTATAAAGAAATTGTCCAAATCTGCAAGAAGAGTGGGGCAGAAGTAATCGTAGACGCTGAAGGTGACTTGCTAAAAAGCATTCTTGATTACAGGCCATTCCTGATCAAGCCAAATCACCATGAATTGGGACAGTTGTTCAACAAGCAAATCACTAGTACTGACGAGGCCATTTTTTATGGGAAAAAACTAGTTGAAGCAGGTGCTAAAAATGTCATTGTCTCATTGGCTGAGAAAGGTGCCGTCTATATCAATGAAAACGAGGCCTATAAAGCCGATGTTCCTCAAGGTGAAGTCAAAAGCTCAGTAGGTGCCGGGGATTCAATGGTTGCTGGTTTCGTGGCCCAGTATCTAAAAACTGGAGATCGAAAAGAAGCATTCCGCTATAGTGTTGCATCTGGAAGTGCAACAGCGTTTTCAATCGGATTATGTACACCTGATAAAGTTGAACAACTTCTTCTGGAAGTAAAAATACAAAAAGCCTAGTAAGGGGGAGAAACCATGAGAATTACAGAACTACTAACTAAAGAGACGATTCTGTTATCCATGAGTGCTGCATCAAAGCAAGATGCAGTGAATGAGCTCGTAGGAGTGCTAGAGCGGGCGGGGAAAATTACAGACCGAAATGCTTTTGAAGAAGCGATCCTAAAACGTGAACAACAAAGCACCACAGGCGTAGGGGATGGGATTGCTATTCCGCACGCGAAAACTTCAGTCGTGAAGGATGCGGCAATTGTATTTGGACGGTCAGAGGCTGGAGTCGATTATGAATCGTTGGACGGACAGCCTGCACACCTGTTCTTCATGATTGCAGCACCTGAAGGCGCAAACAACACTCATCTTGAAGCACTTGCACGACTTTCCTCCATTTTGATGAATGCCGATGCCCGTAAAAAACTGCTTGAGGCAAAAACAGCTAATGATGTCATTGGAATCATTAATAGCTACGATCAGGAAGAAACCGAAGAGAAGATTGAACGGAACAATAAAAAATTCATTGTAGCAGTAACTGCATGCCCTACTGGAATAGCTCACACATATATGGCTGCTGATTCATTAAAAGCGAAAGCGGCTGAAATGGGCGTTGATATCAAGGTGGAAACGAATGGCTCTGGAGGGGCAAAGAATGTCCTGACACAAGAAGACATTGAAAACGCTGAAGCAGTCATCATTGCTGCTGATACAAAGGTTGATATGGACAGATTTGCCGGAAAGCCATTAATTGATGTACCTGTTGCAGACGGAATCCGCAAGCCAAAGGACCTGATTGAAAGGGCTGTCAAAAAGGATGCTCCACTCTACAAGGCATCAGGCAATGCAGCTGCAGAAAAGAAAGAAAGCCGGGGCGGAGTCTATAAGCATCTGATGAATGGTGTATCGAATATGCTTCCTTTCGTTGTCGGGGGCGGTATCTTAATTGCTATTTCCTTTATGTTCGGCTATAACGCCTTTAATCCAGATGATCCATCTTATCACCCAATTGCCAAAGCGTTGATGGACATAGGCGGAGGAAGCGGTGCGTTTGGATTACTAGTGCCAATTCTTGCAGGTTTCATTGCATTAAGTATTGCTGACAGACCAGGTTTCGCTCCAGGTATGGTCGGTGGATTGCTTGCTGCAACTGGCGGTGGTGGATTCCTCGGAGGTTTGGTTGCCGGATTCCTCGCTGGCTATCTAGTGTTGGGATTGAAGAAATTATTCGCAGGACTTCCTGCTTCACTTGAGGGAATCAAGACCATTCTCTTGTATCCATTGTTCGGTATTGCTTCAACAGGATTCATCATGTTGTTCTTGGTAAACAAACCAGTCGGTGCCCTGAATCAGGCAATCACAGACTGGCTTTCTGGATTAGGAACTGGGAATGCTGTAGTGCTTGGAATTGTTTTGGGATTAATGATGGCATTTGACATGGGCGGTCCAGTTAATAAAGCAGCCTATGTATTTGGAACTGGCTTGCTTGCAAATGGTGTATATGAGCCAATGGCTGCGATTATGGCAGCAGGTATGGTGCCTCCGCTTGGTATTGCGCTTGCGACAACTTTCTTTAAAAAGAAGTTTACCAAGGAAGACCAGGATGCTGGAAAGGCTAACTATATTATGGGGCTTTCTTTCATCACTGAAGGTGCTATTCCATTCGCAGCAGCAGATCCACTGCGAGTTATTCCTTCAGTAATGGCTGGATCAGCTGTTGCCGGCGGATTGACGATGATGTTTAACATTGGACTGAGAGCCCCACACGGCGGATTGTTCGTAGTACCGCTCGTTGAAGGAGGATGGCTGTTATACCTTGCTTCAATTCTCATCGGTTCTGTTGTCACAGCAATTTTGCTTGGAATTTTGAAGAAACCAGTTGCCAGATAAAGCGAAAGACCTGCAGGGTTCATTCTGCAGGTCTTTTTGTACATATGAGAATATTCCCTCCTCCTTCCTTAATATGCTTATGTGAGGTGAATTTCAAAGGAGGAGAAGGGATGGAGAGGGATTACAAAGCTGCTGCCTTGTATGAGCACCGTTTTTGGCTACAGGTTCTTGGTGACCACGGGAGATTCCTGCATGAGGCGCTGGTACCTGTAGAGCAGGAGGAAATAGAAACGGCAAAGTACTTTATTAATACTTTTGACAGGCTGCTGCAAAGGGTGGAAACAACTGATCTCATTCATTTGAGCATGAGAGCGGACGAAGAAGCGAAGAAAATCAGGCAATTTAAGCTGGACCTAATAGAAAAAATGCTGACTGGCAATGTGAAAATTCATTTTGGCCCAACTTTTATCAACCATATGGTCAATGAGGTTGAGGAATATATCAGAGTTCTTGAGTATCTTAAAAGGGGTGAAGTGCCGCCGGTGTTCCACGAATTACACCATCATACTGTCTGGCTGCTTGATGCGGCAGGCCATGCTGGTGCTATTCAAAGTAACCTCGATCAGGTTGAAAAGCGCCTGAAGACAAAAAGTGAGAAATACATGAAGCATTTTGAGGATTTCTATTTAAAAGCAGTCGAGATGACTGGTTACTTGAGAACGAATTTAACTTCCTTTCCAGCTTTGCAAAGAATGAATCAAGAAGTATCATTGGAAATTCAGCTGTTCATGAAATTTCTTGATGAGTTAAAGGAGCTGGAGTTAACTGAACAGGCATTGGGAAGCTTTGCACCGCTGATGGCTGATCATATGTTCAGGGAAGAGTGCTATTATATTTCTAAAGTTGCAGAAGCCGCCTCGCTGAATATGCCGGACTGTGATCCTGGCAAGCCTAGATTGAAGACAAACTGAACACGGCGGATACTGGATGAGTCCTGATTCATCTAGTATCTTAGCCCTAATTTCGTTTTATAAAGAACATATGTTCTCGTTTTGGACAAGATTATGGTATACTTTAGAAGCAATAGTCAAACCTCCAGGTTGATCGGCTAGCCCCAGAGGAAGGGGGTGATGCCTATGACAGTATTCGAGAGCTTTATGGCAATGTTTTCTTTTGCCAGTCTTATCCTCGCACTCCTGACGTTAAGCCAAAAAAAATAGACCTCTCATAACCGTAATACAGTGAGAGGTCCATCTGCTTATTTGCCGATCTTCTAAGGGAACGGCTATTGCGGAGACTGTCGGTGGGCCAACACCGGCAGTCATTCTGTACAAATATACAATACAAGGATACCATACAGGACTGGTAAAGTCACGATTATAAGCACCTTTATGCATGAGATGTTTTGCCATTTGGTTATACTGAGGAAGTTATGTTAATCCATGCATAGGGAGTGAATGGGAAGTGACTTTATGCAGTTTAGAGTATGGTGATCTCTTTTACGAAGAGATTGGGCAAGGAAGTCCAATTATCTTTTTGCACCCACCGGGAATGGGAAGGAAGGTGTTTCATTTTCAAAGGCCACTGGGCCAACGATATAGACTCATCCTTCCTGACTTAAGCGGTCATGGTGATTCCACAGCTGTACTAGAAAAGGTTACAATCCAAAAGTATGCCGAAGAAGTTTTGAGGCTGGTCGATTCTATAGGAATGGAAAAAGTCACATTGTGCGGCTATTCCTCCGGAGGCAGCATCGCACAGGAATTTTCCCTGACATACCCGGAAAGAACTAAATCGCTTATCCTTTCCGGAGGCTTTGCAGAAGTACAATCACCCGCATTGAAATATGAGCATTTGATGGGAATGTATTTCGTTAAACATTCCCCTGAAACCCTTGCAAAGGTGATTGCAACTGCACATACCTTTGATAAAATTTACAGGACTGAACTCATTGAACATATGTTGAAAACAGATTTGAATACATGGTTCCACTTTTACAACGAATCATTGAATTACTCTTGCAGCAGAAGACTGAAAAATTTAAAAGTTCCTTTGCTGCTTATTTATGGTTCGAGAGATTTCATCAACCAGCACATAAGGGCCTATGAAAGAGAGTTGGGACATTTTCAAAAAGCCATTATTCCAAAAGTCTCACATCAAGTTCCTGTTAAGAAATGGCAGGAGTTTAACGCTAAAATTGAACAGTTTATGGAAATGCAATCAGACTGTCCTTGAAAAACGCATTGTTCAGTTAGACAATGCGTTTTTTACGTCCCTTTTTTATCTGGTTTTATGGCAAGAAATGTTGCCAAAGCGGCAGCGATGCTTAAAGCGGTTAGGATAATGAACATTAGTTTATTTGAATTTTTCATCATAAGAGCGATGATGGGAGGACCTGCGGCCACTCCTATGAACCTCATTGAGCTATATATGGATGTGATGGTACCTCGTTCTTCTTTTTCAATACTCTCAGTGATTAAGGCATCCAGTGGCGGCAGGCTTGCACCTATACCGATGCCGGCAACAAGGAACATGGAAATCAAAAACCATAACTCTCTTGAGAAACTCAGGAGGGCCACTGCTATACCAAGCAAAACTAAGCTGGAGAACGTAATCCATTTCATAAGGACCATATTCTTTTTTATTACTTTACCTGTAATAAATGATGAAAGGCATAGAGCTCCTAACGGCAGGGCAAGAACCAGTCCTTTTTTCAAATCCTTTATACCATATTTGTTCTCCAGAATATCGGACAGGTAAAATAAGACTCCAAACAACACGAACATGACAATCGCACCAATAAAAAAGATGGCATACAGCCAACGCCCATTTTCAGTGAAAATCAATTTTATTTTCTTAAGGAAATCCTTGAATGGCAGTGGTTCTTGTTTCTTTTTTGGACTTTTAACCAGGAAGATCATCATGATTATAGACAGGGCGCAGAAAACTGGTATTGAAAAGAACGGGATAAACCAGATGATTCCTGCCAGGAATGACCCTAATACAGGGCTGAGAACCTTTCCAAGTGTGTTAGCAGTTTCGATTTCTCCCAGAGCTCCGCTTACTTCATCATCGTTTTTGAACATATCTCCAACCAATGGCAAAACAATTGGAAAAGCACCGGCTGCTCCAACGCCCTGCAAGGCTCTTCCGATTAAGACAACCCAGTAACCATCGTTCATTTGCCATGAGGCCCACCCTGATATAGTGCCGCCGATACCAGTTATGATCAGGCTTGGAATTATGACTTTCTTTCGACCAATATGATCAGATAAATACCCGGCTAACGGGATTAAAAATATTGCTACAATTGAATATACGGTTATGATCAGGCTCGATTGAAAGGCGGTAATACCCATCTTTTTCTCCATGACAGGCAAAACTGGAATCAGCATCGAATTTCCAAGTGTCATCACGAGTGGAATGGAAGCGATCGAGACAATTGCCCATTTTTGATTATTGGCACCATCCTTTTTCGAGTCCTTTTCTTTTTTATTTGAAACTCCTCCAGCTTTAGGAAACAAGTTTTCAATATAATTCATGATCGTAACCTGCCTTTTTTCATACTAATTTTAGTGTGGACTTAAACTAGAGAAAAAACAGATGTCTTTTTATGGGAAAGGTTTTTCTGTGAAAATCCTTATGGAGTTTTTGGAGTGAAAAGGATAAAATAATTGGAAAAGGCTTGAAGGTTGGTGGAATTATGCCCCAAATATTGTACTTGAATGTCGGGAAGCCGGAGCTTAAGAACTGGCACGGCAAACAAGAATTATCAGCAATTGATAAAAAAAGAGTGATACAAGCTTTACTGACAAAAGAATCCTTTCAGGGAGATGGCGTGGCAGCAACAGAGTTTCATGGAGGACCTGATAGAGCTGTTTGCTTTTATCCTGCACAGCATTATTCAAAATGGTCTGTTGAATTTGGAAAGGAATTAGCACCTCCAACCTTTGGCGAGAATATTTCAGCTCAGGGAATGTTGGAAGATGATGTCTATATAGGTGATATCTATAAGCTTGGAGAAGCTGTCATCCAGGTGACACAGGGAAGGATACCGTGTTCAAAGATTTCGAAGAATAACCAAATTGACACGCTGCTGAAAAGGGTGGTGGAGACTGGCTATACCGGCTATTTTTTCCGTGTTCTCCAAGAGGGTATGGTTTTTGAGGACTCCGAAATTAATTTCTTAGAGAGGAAACAAAACAAGTTTTCGATTTTAATGGCTAATGAAATTTATTTTCATAATAGGAAGGATTACCAGGCAATTGAAGAACTCTTGGGGATCGAGGAACTGGCAGAAGACTGGAAGGGTAACCTTGAGAAACTTTTAAAGCAGAAAAATTAAAAATATTTCAATTTTTGTTTGACATTTGTGTATTACCGCTTTAATATAATGAATAATATATGAATGAGCGATGACGAAGAGTAGTAACTGAAACGGGTACTCAAGAGAGCTGATGGTTGGTGAGAATCAGTGTAACTGTTGCAGCGAATGGACTTCCGAGCTTCCAAACCGAACCCTTCAGGCAGTAGGCTTTGGCGAAAGGCCTTATCGTTACAAAAGGCAGGCATTAAGCATTCAGTGCTCGATGCTGTTAAGTGAGCTGTTTTACAGCTAATTAAGGTGGCACCACGGGTCTCTCGTCCTTATTGTATTCAATAAGGATGGGGGCCCTTTTTGTTTATACTGAAAAACCCCATAATTTTATTATGTAAACTCGATGAGCAAGAAGAGTAAGCAGGATTTTTCTGTTACAGAGAGCCGGGAATGGTGTGAACCGGTACAGAAATACTTGTCGAATGGCCTTGTGAGAGGCAGCCTGAAGTAATAGTAGGGCTGCCCGGATTCCTCCGTTAAAAGGATAGGGTATATCGAAAGCTTTTTTTGGTTTTCCTGTACCTGAAGAGAGGGAGTCTCTAGGCTCCAATATGAGGTGGCACCGCGGTCCAATCGTAATCGTCCTCTATACAGCACAATCTTTGTGCATGTATAGGGGACTTTTTTATTTTCTGAAGGAGGATTTATATGAAGGTTGAATCACCAAATATCTTTATTGAAGAGATTGAAGGAGATACATTAACGCCTATATCCATCTATCAAATGATTTCCGGAAAGAAAAAATTCCTTCTGGAAAGTTCTCATAAACATAATGATTCCGGTCGTTTTTCTTTCATTGGCTGTGACCCCGTTTATGAGCTATTGAATGAAAAGGGAGAGACTTATCTGGCAAGGAAAGGTATTAAGGAGCGAATACAGGGTTCTTTTTCTGAGGCGCTGAAGGAGTTGCTTCCAAAATTAAATACTGAAATTGATATTCCTTTCATAGGAGGCGGTGTAGGTTTTGTAAGCTATGATTTCATTCGCGATTTTGAGGAAATTGGCCCGCTAAAAGAGGACCCTCTTGATATGCGTGAAGCGCATTTGATGTTCTTCAATGAAGTCATTGTATTTGACCATCTTAAACAAAAAATCAACCTGATTGGCATTCCGTTTCCAGGATTCAGCAATGATGATCTTTTTAAGAAAATCAAGAAACGGAAGAAAGAACTTGATTCGCCAGTCAAAAAGCAGCCAGTCATTCGATTTTCACTTTCTGATTTTAAATCATCGCAAAACAGGGAGGAGTTTGAGAAATCGGTCAGAGTTGCAAAGAGCTTGATTGAAGAGGGAGAAATCTTTCAGGTTGTACTGTCAAGAAGGCTTTCCGGTGATGCAAAAGGAGATCCATTTTCGTTTTATCGAAAGCTTCGAGTCGATAATCCTTCACCTTACATGTACTTTATAGATTTTGAGGAATATGTGGTTGCCGGCACATCCCCTGAAAGTCTCGTGAAATATCGTGATGGAACAATGATTACCAACCCAATTGCTGGCACCAGACCAAGGGGTAAAACAGCTGATGAAGATCTAAAACTGGAAGCGGAATTAATCCAGGATGAAAAGGAATTGGCCGAACATAAGATGCTCGTCGATCTGTCAAGGAATGATTTAGGGAGGATAAGTGAGGTTGGGAGTGTGAAAATTGATAAATTCCTGGCTGTTGAGAGATATCAGTTTGTCATGCATCTTGTATCCGAAGTAAGCGGGAGGCTGCTGCAAGATGCTCACCCAATCGATGGTCTGGCGGCATGTCTGCCTGCAGGAACAGTATCAGGAGCTCCAAAAATTCGCGCGATGCAAATCATCAACGAGCTTGAAGCTGAAAAAAGAGGGGTTTATTCAGGTGCAGTCGGTTATTTCTCTGCTTGTGGAAGCATGGATTTTGCCCTCGCGATCAGAACATTGGTTGTCAAGGATGGCAAAGGATATCTTCAGGCGGGTGCCGGTATTGTATATGATTCTGATCCTGCAAAAGAGTTCGATGAAACCAACCATAAATTAAAAGCATTGATGGAGGCAGCCAATGATCCTACTGATCGATAATTACGATTCATTTACCTATAACCTATACCAATACTTGAGTGAAATGGGCGCTGAAGTGGAAACGGTCCGGAACGATAAAATATCGGTTCGGGAAATCTCCAGCATGCAGCCCGAAGCAATCGTCCTTTCGCCCGGTCCGGGAAGGCCTGAGCAAGCAGGCATCTGTGTCGAGGCTGTTAAACAACTGACCCCATCAATCCCAATCCTTGGTATATGTCTTGGCCATCAGGCGATAGCCCATGCATTTGGCAGTTCGATCATCAAGGCTAAAAGAATCAGGCATGGCAAGGAGTCGAAGCTTGTGCATACCGGAACTTCACTAATGAATGAATTGGAGAAACATCCTGAAGTAATGAGATATCATTCTTTGGTGATCGAGCGGGCGACGTTGAATGAAGATTTTGAGGTTCTGGCTGAAGCAGCTGATGATGGGGAAATCATGGCTATCAAACATAAACTTTATCCTTTATACGGACTTCAATTTCATCCGGAATCAATTGGCACGAAGAGCGGAAAGCAGATTTTATCAAATTTTCTAAGTGAAATCAGAGAGGGGATTTTAACTCATGAAACATTATCTTGAAATGGTGGTCGAAGGGAAATCGTTGTTGGAGCATGAAATGGAAGAAGCTGTACAGGAAATTTTTAACCAGGATACAACAGATGCCGAAATAGCATCGTTTTTGACAGGACTCAAGTCAAAAGGAGAAACCGCCGAGGAAGTATCTGGGCTGGTTAAGGCAATCAGAAAACATGCGCTGAATTTTACAAAAAATATACCGAATGTTCTGGATAATTGCGGAACAGGTGGAGATGGATCCAAAAGCTTCAACATTAGCACCACTTCTGCATTTGTCATTGCAGGGGCCGGTATTACAGTAGCAAAGCATGGGAACAGAAGCGTATCGAGCAAGACCGGGAGCGCGGATGTATTGGAGGCACTCGGTGTCAGCCTTGACTTCTCTCCAAAAGCAACAGAAGAAACTCTTGAGCAGAATGGGATTGCTTTCCTTTTTGCACCCCATGTCCACCCAAAATTGAAACAAATCATGAAGGTAAGAAGGGACCTGAAAATCCCTACAATCTTTAATTTAATCGGGCCGCTTACAAATCCAGTACAGCTTGATTACCAGCTGCTCGGGATCTACCGCAGGGATATGCTCGATAAGTTTGCCCATGTGCTTTCGAACCTGAACAGGAAGCGGGCGATCGTCATTAACGGAGCTGGAGGAATGGATGAAGCATCTCTTGCTGGTGAAAACGAAATGGTCATCGTTTCAGAAGGAAAAATCAATCGTTTCAAACTTCAGCCAGAAGAAGTGAACTTGCCAGTTTACGATAACAGCAAGATCAGGGGTGGGGATGCACGAGATAATGCAGATATTTTACTCCAGGTCCTTCAAGGTAAAAAAGGCGCACACCGGGATACTGTGCTGCTGAATGCAGGTCTTGGAATTTATACCGCCGGGAAGACAGAAACGATTCTTCAGGGAGTGAATCTCGCAGCGGAAAGCATTGATTCAGGCAGAGCATTGGCAAAACTTGAGAACTTAATCAGCATCAGCAATCGAAACAAAAAGGCGGTAGGGTGAGATGGGGACAATACTTGATTCAATCATAGAAAGAAAAAAAGCGGAGGTGGAAGAGCTGAGGAAGTCAGCCAAGGATATATCTGAAATTTCCTCGAAGCCACGCTCTTTGCTAAAGGCCTTAAGAGAGGCAAATAATGTTGCCATCATTTCTGAATTTAAGAGAGCGTCACCTTCTAAAGGAGACATTAATCTTTCATTGGATCCTGCTCAGCAAGCCAAACTCTATGCGCGGGCAGGTGCATCGGCTATATCGGTGTTAACGGATGAAAAAGGTTTTAAAGGAACCTTCACTGATTTGAAAAAGGTCAGAGAAGCAGTAGACCTTCCAATTCTTTGCAAGGATTTTATCGTTGATCAAATTCAAATAGACATGGCCCGTTCTGCAGGAGCGGATGTCATTTTGCTTATTGCCTCCGCATTGTCTCTAGAGAAATTGGCAGAGCTTTACGATTATGCTTCAGAAAAAGGGCTTGAGTGCCTCGTTGAAATCCATGACGAAACAGATCTGGAAAAAGCTCTCTATATAAAAGCTCAAATCATCGGAATCAATAATCGCGATTTAAAATCATTCGAGGTCAATCTCATAAACACCGAGAAGCTAGGACCGCTTATAAAAAAGGCAGGAGCGTTTCTGATCAGTGAAAGCGGGATGAAATCAAGAGACGACATCGTCCGTGCAGCAGCAGCTGGCGCAGACGGAGTCCTGATAGGGGAAACATTCATGACTTCCGCTGATCTGATTGAAACCTTTCATGCATTCACTGTTCCAGTAGTGAGGGATTCTCATGAAGGTTAAAATTTGCGGAATAAGAACAATCGAGGCAGCACAGCATGCGGTTCAATGCGGGACTAATGCTTTGGGTTTCGTTTTTGCAGCCAGCAAAAGAAAAATAACAGCTTTAGAGGCAAAGAAAATCATTGAAGCTTTACCGGAACATGTCTGGAAGGCAGGGGTTTTTGTGAACGAAGATGCTGCAACAATAAAGAAAATCGCCGAAACTGCCGGCCTTACACATATTCAGCTTCATGGTGATGAGAATCCTGATGACTATCGATCAACTGGCCTGCCATTAATCAAGGCTGTTTCCGTTAAGTCACCGGAGGACCTCGAAAAAATTGATACTATAAGAGCTGATTATATTCTCCTGGACAGTCCTCCAGAAGAATATCGGGGAGGAAACGGTTCACGTTTTGAGTGGGATCTGGCAAAAGCAATCGGAAAGTCAAAGGGCAACATCATTTTGGCGGGTGGATTGGACCCTGGGAATATCAGCGAAGCAATCGCGAAGGTCAATCCCTTTATGGTTGATGTCAGCAGCGGTGTCGAAACAAACGGAGAAAAAGATTTAGCTAAAATAAATGATTTTATAAATAATGCAAAAAAAGAGAGGGAGGAAGTTTGAATGATTACAAATACTTATAATTTGCCCGACGAAAAAGGCCATTTTGGAAATTATGGCGGAAGGTTTGTACCCGAAACGCTGATGCATGCTGTTCTTGAATTGGAGAAGGAATACAACAGAGCTTTGGCAGACGAGGAGTTCCATGTCGACTTGCAAAAATTAATGAAGGATTATGTTGGGAGGGAAACGCCATTATACCTGGCTGGTAATCTAACAGAGCATGCTGGTGGAGCAAAAATATACCTAAAGCGAGAGGACCTCAACCATACAGGTGCACATAAAATAAACAATACAGTCGGGCAGGCCTTGCTGGCAGTAAGGATGGGCAAGCGAAAGATTGTTGCTGAAACAGGGGCGGGACAGCATGGAGTTGCTACTGCAACAGTCTGTGCCTTGCTCAATTTGGAATGTGTGATTTTCATGGGGAAAGAGGATATCAGACGCCAGCAATTAAATGTTTTCAGAATGGAACTTCTTGGAGCAAAGGTCATCAGTGTAGATGCAGGCAGCGGTACATTGAAGGATGCGGTCAATGAAGCTCTCCGCTACTGGGTGACACACGTGCGCGATACTCACTATATCCTTGGATCAGTAATGGGTCCGCACCCGTTCCCAAAAATGGTCCGTGACTTTCAAAGTGTCATCGGCAAAGAAACGAAACAGCAATTTTTCGAAAAAGAAGGGAAGCTTCCTGATGCACTAGTTGCTTGTATTGGCGGCGGCAGCAATTCGATTGGCTTATTCTATCCATTCATTGATGATAAAAGCGTGTCGATTTATGGAGTAGAAGCTGCTGGTCTCGGCCTGGCAACTGACAAACATGCCGCATCACTATCTAAAGGGAAACCAGGTGTCCTTCACGGTGCGATGATGTACCTTCTTCAGGATGAAGACGGACAAATTCAGGAGGCGCACTCGATATCGGCTGGACTGGACTACCCTGGCATCGGCCCTGAACACAGCTATCTGCATGATATTAATAGAATCACATATGAATCGGTAACGGATGATGAAGCACTTCAAGCATTTCAACTGCTTTCAAAGTTAGAGGGAATCATCCCTGCTTTGGAAAGTGCACATGCCATTGCGTACGCAGTCAAGCTAGCTGCTGGGATGAGCAAAGATGAGAGTATCGTTGTCTGTTTATCTGGCCGTGGTGATAAGGATGTGCAGGCAATTAAGGACAGGATAGGAGGAATGGAATGATGGATAGAATTCAAAAGGCTCTGACTGAAAAAGGAAAAAAGGCTTTTGTTCCATATATAATGGCTGGAGATGGAGGGCTCGAAACCCTAAAAGAAAAGCTGCTATTTTTACAAGAATGTGGTGCAGATGCCGTAGAAATTGGTATCCCATTTTCTGATCCCGTTGCAGATGGGCCTACAATCCAGGAAGCTGGTATCCGGGCGCTTAGCAGAGGAACTACGTTGAGAAAGGTGCTGGAGAAGGTTCAAACTTTCAAAACTGAAATCTCAATCCCTCTTATTCTAATGACCTATTTGAACCCCCTTGTGGCATATGGGCTCGAGAAGTTTGCCGAGGATGCTGAAACGGCAGGAATATCAGGCTGCATTATCCCTGACCTGCCTATTGAGGAGGAAGATTTCATTCTACCGTCGCTTAAGGAGCATGAAATCTCTTTAATCCGGTTAGTGACGCTCACAACTCCAGTTGAGAGAATAAAAGAAATCGGCTCCAAGGCCACAGGATTCATTTATGCTGTTACCGTAACTGGTATCACTGGTGCAAGAAACAACTTCAGCGGGGATTTGACTAATTTCCTCAATATGGTAAAAAGTAACAGCTCTGTCCCTGTGCTGGCAGGGTTCGGAGTTTCAAACGCTGATCAAGTAAGAGAAGTGTGCAAGCATTGTGATGGTGTCATAGTTGGGAGTAAAATTATTGATTTATTCGAACAAGAAGATCTGGATGGAATAAGACAGCTTGTGGGAACTGCTGTAGAGGTTAGGGTATGACTTTATTAGAATGGATGAAAAACACCAACCAGTAGCAAACGAAAATAGCCGCTGCATATCAAGCAGCGGTTACTTCTTTTCTGCGGTTACACAAACCGTCAAAACTGGTCTTACCTGCAGATAAGAGATCTCCGGGTCTTTGAAACCGGCACTAAGCAAATCTTTTTTCATTCGTTCTCCCAGTTGTTTTGTAGTTTGAGCCGTCGACCCATCTTCGCGAGGCTGGACAGTAAGGACGATTCTCCCACCTGGTTTCAACAATCGATGCAAGTGATTTAAGGAAGTCAGCGGCTTCTCCCAAAGTGGGTAATTGTTAACAGAAATGATTTTATTATAGGAATGTTCGGGCTGGAAGTTGGCGACATCCCCAGTAGTTAGTTGTACTTTACCTTGTTCAATCCAATCTTTATTTCTCTTTTCCGCCTCGTTTTTCATTTTGGCAGATAGATCTATTCCGTCGACTTCTATTCCGCGGTAATTGGACATTAAAGTCTTAATTCCATATCCAGGCCCAAATCCAATTTCTAAAATACGGTCATATTTATGGACTTGAAGCTTTTGTATGCTCCACTTATTAATTTTCCGGTTCTCAAAATACATGATCGTCCCTGCTAGCTTTCCTAGAATTCCTTTTGGTTGCTCGAACTGCTTCGCCATTGAATCTATCATTTTAGTCACTCCTGATTTGATTATCCAATATTTGAACTGTTTTTCTCTTTTATACCAGTTTTCCTTTATTATTAAACTTAATGACGTCCATTAACCTATAATTGGAACCTTTTTGAGAGATGACTAGGAAATAGATTGATTAAAGACAGTCTATTCTGAAAATTATTTCTCGGGAAAGCGCAGAAAAAGACAGGATCCTACATTAAGACGATGATTGATGAAGAATAATGACTGAATTTGTCGTATGCAAAATCGATTTTTTTTAAAAAAGCGTGCGATTTGTTACAGTACAATACAATATTTGTTGTTTATACTTTACTTAAAGTTTTCCATGGATGAAGCCGAAAAGGACGAAATATATAGTTTCTTATAAAGGACGTTGGACGAGATGAAAATGTACGAAGCTCTTCTCGATATTTTAGAAAAAAAAGGAAATGCCACGATTCCAGTGATCTGCATGGAAATGAGTGAACAAGACCCTGGCATTGTTAGTGATAGGCAGGGTATGGTTGAACCTTCATATATAAAAACACTTGTCAGCAGCAATAAAGAATTATTCCTTGTGAAAGATGATATCGTATCAATTAGGCCTGATAGAGAACCCGTTCTAATGACTGTCGTGCTGCACGGATATCCTGGTCCTGAAATGAGGGTTAGGATCGATTTTAAAAGGAATACTTTTACCTACTTTGAATGGCATCTCGACTCCAAATCTTCCGGGCCGCTGAAGGTAGGCACCTTTGGCAGCGTAGAGGATTTCAAGAAGAAATTGTATCCCTTGAGATTGTGGGATTGGGAAGAAGATTACCAAACAGAAGGTATTGTTGTAGACGGTACCAGCTGGTCAGTAAAATTAAAAACAAAAGGAAAGACCTATGAAAGCAGAGGCCTTGATTCCTTTCCGGATCAGTGGAAGGAATTCTGCCAGTCAGTCAGTATACTTGTCGGCAAAAACTTTTACTGTTAACCGCGGAGATTCTGCGGTTTTTTTCTATTTAAAATTTGAAAGGATTGTTTGATTTAAGGTTATAATGGTGAAAACTCTGCTAGTTTTAGGTACAATAGATAGATGTAGGTTTAAACATACGACCATGGAGGTCAATCGGATAATGAAAGACATATCAGTACAAGAATTAGTCAACTCAAAGGAATATATACCAGTCGATGTCAGGGCGCCGATCGAGCATCGTGAATCGGCAATACCTGGGTCGGTCAATATACCATTATTCACTGATGAGGAAAGACAAGAGATAGGGACGCTTTATAAGCAATCAGGTGAAGAAGCTGCCAAATGGCGAGCTATGGAGATTGTTTCTCCAAAGCTGCCACATTTGCTTGGTGAAATAAAGGACCTTAAGAAGACAGGTGCTGAGCCTGTGATTCATTGTTGGAGAGGCGGGATGAGGAGCAAATCTGTTGCATCCTTCCTTGGATACGCAGGATTGCCGGCTCTGCGCCTGGAGGGTGGTTACCGGGCATACAGGGAATATATTTTGGAAAGAATTCCTCAACTTTTGCCAGGTAAGGCCATCGTCCTGCATGGGATGACAGGAACTGGAAAAACCGACATTTTGCATGCTCTCCAGGAACAGGGATATCCTGTTGTTGATCTTGAAAAAATGGCAAACCATAGAGGATCCATTTTTGGCATGATTGGCATGGGAGAGGCACACAATCAAAAAACATTTGATGCATTGTTATTTGAAAGGCTGAATGAAATTAAAGGCTCTGCCTACTTTATTATTGAAGCGGAGAGCAAAAGAATTGGGCGTGCAGCTCAGCCGGAGGAAATGCTCGAGAAAAAGGTGAACGGAATTCATTACATGGTCAAAAGCTCAATACCTAAAAGAGTACAACGGATATACAATGAATATGTTCAGCCTTTCCTCGGAGAAGCCTGGTTTGAAGAGGAAGTCAGGGAGAAGGTATCGAAATTAATCAAACGAATCAACCATGAAGTTTCTCCATCCCTTGCCATGGCCATGGAAGAAAAAAACTATAAAGAATTAATCGAGATTTTACTCGTCCATTATTATGACCCTCGCTACAACCATGCACTTCTGGAATATAATGGACCTTTTAAGGAAATCGATGCAGATGACCCGGAGGTTATAGAGAATATTGTAAAAGAAATACAGAAGACATTTTCTGATTCAACAGCGGTTTAAAATAATTGAAAAAAGGTAATTAAAGAAGGAAAGCAGGTAGATGCTTTCCTTCTTCTTTTTTGCTCTTGTCCTGGAAGTTCTAAATTTGAATTTATTTAACAGATTGAGATTAAATTATGATTTTTGTCACGTAAAATTTCTGAATATTTGATATATAATTAAATGAGAACCATTTAACAGGAGGATTAAATATGCGCGAATCGAAAAATTGCCACCACCGTTTTTCAATGCACGAGGAGAATGCGGGATTTAGAACGAATGATGGTGTAGACATTTTTACAGCTGGAGCAAGATTTCAAAAGTGTATCACATGCGGGCATATTGAATTGCCTGTAGAACAAAGTGAAATGATTGAGCCTAGTCAGATTGAAAAAAGAAATAACCTTTTTGCACCAAAAAATATGTATGCAACTTTAATGAGTTTATAGATAGGATAAGCAACAAATCTAAAAGCCGGTCTAACCGGTTTTTTTGTTGTTCTTTTTTAATAGGAATAGTTTTACTGCGATAATAAAAGCATGTTATTGAATTAACACTATATTGATAGTCAAAACCTTTGGTTAAAAGAAAATATCATGTTAGAATATTAATGTAAACGGTTGATATCTGAATAATAATATTATTCTTTGAAATTACAGTTAAAAAAGAGCACTACAGGGTAACAGATAATTAGTGAATATTAGAAATGGCAAGGGGGTTTTTTTGTGAAAAAGCCAGTGTCGGGAAACAGGGTTATATGGCCGGGTTTTCATGGACCTAACCAGGGATATGTCGAAGAATTATATGAAATGTTCCTACAAGATCCGGATTCCGTTGATGCAGATATCAGGGAATATTTTGAAAAAAATTCTAATCTACAATCTTCATCTTCATATGAAAGTAATCAAGTAATTCCTGCAGTAAAGGCAGCAGGATCTCCGGCAAAAATTGCAGCTGCATTAAGATATGCTGATTATATCCGTTCTTATGGCCACTTATCTGCCAATATTTATCCATTACAGTTTGGAAGCAAAGATCCGCAACTTGAAGATTATGAGAAATGGGGATTGACTGAAGCTGACTTGATGGATATGCCAGTGGAGATCGTATGCCCTAGTGCTCCTTCTTCCATTAGAAATGGCAAAGAGGCCTTTCAATTTCTTCAAAAGGTTTACTCCGATACGATTGCGTACGAATTTGAACATGTAAATGAAATGGCTGAAAAAGAGTGGCTTAGGCAGAAGGTTGAGTCTGGCGCACTAATTCCTAAAATTAATAAAGATAGAAAAACCAGTTTATACGAACGCCTTACAGAGGTCGAGAATTTCGAAAAGTATTTGCACCGGACCTTTGTAGGACAAAAGAGGTTTTCAATCGAAGGACTGGATTCAATGGTTCCGCTTCTTGATGAGGTCATTAGTGGAGCAGTCAATAATGGTGTTGAAACAATCAATATTGGCATGGCCCATAGAGGAAGGCTTAATGTCCTTGCCCATGTTTTAGGTAAACCATATGAAATGATTTTTGCTGAATTCCAGCATGCCCCAAATAAAGAGCTTGTTCCATCAGAAGGTTCGATTGGAATTAATTTCGGCTGGACTGGCGATGTGAAATATCACCTTGGACTTGACCGGAAAATCAAGTCGGATACTACTGCCAATGCGAGACTGACATTGGCTAATAACCCAAGCCACCTTGAGTTTGCAGGTGCAGTGGTTGAAGGTTTTACTCGTGCTGCGCAGGATGACAGGGATGAACCGGGTTATGCGAAATATGATCCTGTGAAAGCAATGGCTATCCTGATCCATGGTGATGCCGCATTCCCGGGGCAGGGTATTGTGGCTGAAACTCTGAACCTAAGCCGTTTGCACGGATATAAAACTGGCGGAACGATTCATGTTATTGCCAATAACACGATTGGATTCACAACCGAATCAATGGATTCTCGATCCACACGTTATGCCAGTGACCTGGCGAAGGGATATGAAATACCGATCGTCCATGTCAATGCAGATGATCCGGAGGCATGCTTGATGGCAGCCAGGCTGGCATTTGAGTACAGAAGGAATTTCGGAAAAGATTTTTTGATTGACCTGATTGGGTATCGACGATTTGGCCATAACGAAATGGATGAGCCAATGACAACAAATCCTGAAATGTATGTGCTCGTCCACAAACATCCGACAGTGAAGAAAATCTATGGTGATAAACTTATAGACCAAGGATCTATGTCAGAAGAGACAAGAACCGAAATTGAGCAGAAAGTATCGGGCAGGCTGACAGAAGCATACGAAAAAGTCCCGAAAAAAGAGAAGGAAGTAACGAACGAACCAGATATCCCGGATGTAGTGGAAATGGGAATACCACAGATAGAAACTGGCGTGCCAATCGACGTACTAAGAAAAATAAATAGTGATCTCCTTAATTGGCCTGAAGGTTTCAATGTCTTCAATAAATTAGAGAAAATCCTTCAAAGAAGAAAGGATGCATTTTCTGACAACGGTAAAATAGATTGGGGTCTGGCAGAAACTTTGGCGTTTGCTTCAATAATAAAAGATGGAACACCAGTCAGACTTACTGGACAGGATTCTGAGAGAGGAACCTTTGCCCAGAGGAACCTTGTCTTGCATGACAGCGAAACTGGCGAGCAATTTTCACCGCTCCATGTTTTGCCCGGCGCAAGAGCATCCTTCTCCATTCATAACAGTCCGCTATCTGAAGCAGCTGTAGTGGGCTTTGAATATGGGTATAACGTATTCGCCCCAGAAACTTTAGTCCTTTGGGAAGCACAATATGGTGATTTTTCTAATGCTGCCCAGGTACTGTTCGACCAGTTTGTGGCGGCTGGCAGAGCGAAGTGGGGACAAAAATCAGGTCTAGTCATGCTTCTGCCTCACGGATATGAAGGACAGGGACCAGAGCATTCCAGCGGAAGAGTTGAAAGGTTTTTAACACTAGCAGCTGAAAATAACTGGACTGTTGCCAACCTTTCTTCTGCGGCTCAATATTTCCATATTCTACGCAGACAGGCTGCGATTTTAAAGCAGGAAGCTGTTCGTCCGCTGGTTTTGATGACACCTAAAAGTCTTTTGAGGAACCCTACGGTTGCTGCGGATCCGCGACAATTGGCAGAAGGTAGTTTCAAGCCGATCATCGAACAGCCAGGACTTGGCAGCCAGCCAGAGAAAGTGGAGCGGGTGGTGTTGTGCACTGGAAAAGTGAGCATAGATATCGCTGAAAAGATCCAGCCGGAAGAGCATGGATGGCTGCATGTATTGAGAATCGAGGAAATCTATCCTTTCCCGCTTGAATTATTAAAAGAAAAGTTAGAACGTTATCCGAACTTAAAAGAAATTGTCTGGGTTCAGGAAGAACCTAAGAATATGGGAGCATGGACATTTGTTGAACCTAGAATCAATGAAGCAGCACCGAATGGACTGGAAGCTTCCTATATTGGTAGAAGAAGACGTTCAAGTCCGGCAGAGGGAGATCCGAACATCCATAAGTTGGAGCAAGCAAGAATTGTAAATGATGCACTGACAAGGACAAATGGAGGAGGAAATGAAAATGGCAGAGATTAAAGTTCCTGAATTAGCCGAATCAATCACCGAAGGAACGATTGCCCAATGGCTGAAAAAAAAGGGTGATCAAGTCGAGAAAGGTGAATATGTCGTTGAACTGGAGACCGATAAAGTTAATGTTGAAATTATCTCTGACTTTGATGGAGTATTAACAGAGCTCCTCGCTGAAGAAGGAGATACAGTGAAGGTTGGGGAAGCAATCGCCATTGTTGGTGAACAGGGCAGCGCAGCAAACGATCAGCCTACTGCAGAAGCAGGCAGGGTGAAGGAATCCCCAGATGAATCTGCTAAGGATGAAAATGGCTCGGTCGAAGGACAAAACACCGACAAAAAACCTACTGTTGACCAGGCTAGTAATGAGGCAGCCTCGGAACGTATCATTGCTTCACCTGCAGCAAGAAAACTGGCAAGGGAAAAGGGCATTGACTTGGGCAAGGTAGTTTCCCAGGATCCGCTAGGCAGAGTAAGGAAACAGGATGTCGAGTCATATTCTCCAGAGCAAAAAAATAACCAAAAGCCAGCTGTGGAAAAAATTGAAGCTGCGAAGGCTAGCCCTGCAGGCAAATCAGATGATGATAGCCGGGTTGAGCGAATCAAGATGTCACGGAGACGCCAGACTATTGCCAACAGGCTGGTTGAGGTTCAGCAGACAGCGGCAATGCTCACGACCTTCAATGAAGTCGATATGACAGCGGTTATGGAGCTAAGAAAGAGATGGAAGGATCGTTTCTATGAAGAGAATGATGTTCGTTTAGGATTCATGTCATTTTTCACGAAAGCTGTGGTAGCCGCCTTGAAGAAGACTCCTTACTTGAACGCCGAAATCCAGGGAGACGAAATTGTCCTCAAAAAGTTCTATGACATCGGAGTCGCTGTTGCTGCCGATGAAGGACTTGTTGTTCCAGTCATCAGGGACGCGGACAGGAAAAATTTTGCCGAGATTGAAAATGATATTAACGAGCTAGCTGAAAAGGCTCGTACAAACAAACTTTCCTTGAAGGACCTTCAGGGAGGAAGCTTTACTATTACCAATGGAGGCGTATTCGGGTCATTGCTATCTACACCTATTATCAATGGTCCGCAAGTAGGAATCCTTGGAATGCACACAATCCAGTTGCGCCCCGTTGCCATCGATAAAGAAAGAATGGAAAACAGGCCAATGATGTACATCGCATTATCCTATGACCACAGGATTGTTGATGGCAAAGAAGCCGTCACTTTCTTAAAACGAATTAAGGAACTGATGGAAGACCCAGAATCACTGCTGTTACAAGGATAACTTTTAGAAGCACTGCCGCGAATTTTTGTGGCAGTGCTTTTTGGGGCTTGAGAACTCTATGAAAAAAGGAAGAGCAGTTGGAAAGCGATAGAATTTTGGTAGATATTAAAATGTAGAAGTCAAAGCTGTCAAGAATGTATAGTTATTATGACAGGTTTCCGTGTTGAGAGCCAAAACTGTCAAGAAAATGTGATTATTGTGACAGCTTTCCGGGTTGAAAGCCCAAAGCTGTCAAGAAAACGCCGTTATTGTGACAGGTTTCAAGGTTGAAAGCCCAAAGCTGTCAAGAAAACGCCGTTATTGTGACAGGTTTCAGGGTGTAGAGCCCAAAGCTGTCAAGAAAACGTGATTATTATGACAGGTTTACGGGTGTAGAGCCCAAAGCTGTCAAGAAAACGCCGTTATTGTGACAGGTTTCCGGGTTGAGAGCTCAAAGCTGTCAAGAAAACTTGATTATTATGACAGGTTTACGGGTTGAGAGCCCAAAGCTGTCAAGAAAACGTGATTATTGTGACAGGTTTCAGGGTGTAGAGCCCTAAAATGTCAAGAAAACGTGATTATTGTGACAGGTTTCCGGGTGTGTAGCTCAAAGCTGTCAAGGACTGCCCGCTGATTCAGAACAGCTACTCGAATTACTCAAAATAGGTATCCTTGGTCGTTCCCGATGCTCGATAGTTCTTTTTTAACACCCTCAAAAACGTCCTCCTACTAACCTTCCCATTACACCACTCATAAACGGTTTGCGTAGTGATTTTCTGTTCAGGAAACAGCACTTTGATTTCCTCTATGTGCCGCACGATTGCCTTTTCTATTCTTTCATGGGTACCGCACTTGCCGCAAACAAGGTCATAGTCAGCGATTTCGGAATTCAAAGACCCGCATTCCGAGCAATTCATTCCTTTTTCCAGTTGATCGTATTGGTAGTCAGGCAGTGTGGCGAATGGATTTTTAACCTGGTGCAGTGAAAGCAATGATTGGGCGAGTTTCTTGTGGCTTTCGTCCAATTTTGAGGGGGTACTGTTTAACTCTTTTAGGAATCGATTAATTTGTGTTGGTAGAATGATCGGTTGGTCCATTGGGGCATGGTATAGGGTGAACTCAGGATTGTTGAAAACAACGGAGGAACGGACTAGGTGATTCATCTTAAGGGTTTGCAGCAGCTGGCGGAAAAGAGTCTCACTCCGTGTCAACTGAATGATGGGGTTTTTGTATTCTCGACTGCTGCGGACGGAAAATAATTTATCTCCTTCGAGATAGTAATCGCCTTCGTGATATTTGACATCGATAAGATAGACTCCATCCTGGGAAATGATTACTTTATCCAGCTGGAAATATGAGTTATTCACTTTAAGCAGGAGATCGTCGATGATAAATCTTTCTTCCGCGAGGGTTTCGGTCATCCGGTCGAATAACACTTCTCCAGTAAAACCCTTTTCCATAGTCCAAAGCTGAAATTTTTTCTGGGATGACAACTCCATCCGCCTGTTCAAATGCCGTAATGCGATTAATTCAATTGGTTCAGTGCGTGATTTTAGTAGCATGGTTCACTTCCTTTCTATAAGCTAATTTTAAGCTAAACTCACAAGTAGATATGTGAATTCTTTGTTAACTTTTCATCTCGTTATGTGTCAGCAAAGCATCTTAACTTTTCCCCGGATAATCAGACAAACTCTAATAAGCTAAAAAAAAACAAAAAAACCGCTTAACTGCCAATCGGCAGCAAGCGGCTTTGTCACCAGGGTACAAAGGTTTTTCTTGTTTCTTTTTTAACGGTTTTTAAACGGTCTTAGTCCTCTTTTGGATATTTCTGTTTTTAAAACTTTTGCCCATTCTTTATCACTTTCCGACTTTAATGCATCACGATACGAGACCACCAACTGTTCATTGCTCATAATTTTCATTTGCATTCCTCCTCGGTAAGAATGGATTGAATTTTCAAACTATATTATATAGTTTCATTCATTGTAAAGGTTTATTAAAGATTTGAAAACCCATTATGAATATTTTTTATTAGAAATATTTTCTTGTTCTGGAAGCATGCAAAAAGGACAAAACATCATAGTCACATTATTAAACAAAAAAAGCTTGCATTTTATTATTCGAAATTATAATATATACCCATAAGGGTATTAAATGGGGATTTGATACTCGACCTAATCAATTTTTTACACTGGGAGGAATTATTATGGGTATGAAGGCTATCACTGCTGAAAAATTAAATGAATGGGTAGTAGAAAAAAAGGACTTTTTTATATTTGATGTAAGAAATGTGAAGGACTTCGAAGATTGGAAGGTTGAAGGTGCAAATATTGAATATCTCAATATCCCTTACTTCGACTTAATTGATGGTGTAGACGAAGTGGTTGGTCAGCTTCCGAAGGATAAAGACATCGTAGTGATTTGTGCTAAAGAAGGCTCTTCTGTTATGGTGGCTGAAATGCTTGCTGATGCTGGATTTGAAGTTTCTTATCTATCTGGCGGAATGAAGTCTTGGAGCGAATACTTATATCCAGTTGAGGTATATAAGGATGAAAAAGTTAAGGTCCTTCAATTCATTCGTGTTGGAAAAGGCTGTCTTTCTTACATGGTTCTTTCTGAAAATGAGGCACTTGTTGTGGATCCATCAAGGTTCACCAACCGTTACACTGAAGTTGCACAAAGGGGAAATGTGAAAATCACTCACATCGTTGATTCTCATCTTCATGCTGACCACCTATCCGGCGGCAAGGAGCTGGCTGATGTCACAGGAGCGAAATACTACCTGATGAAGAGTGAAGGCGCAGTATTTGACTTTGAAGCGCTGGAACAGCATGATAAAATTGAATTTGAGAATATCACACTTGAAGTGTTGGCTGTTAAGACACCTGGACATACCCCGGGAAGTGTTTCTTTCTTTGTGAATAATAAACTTCTTTTCTCAGGCGATACTATCTTTGTAAATGGTCTTGGACGCCCGGACCTAGGCGGAAAAGCTGCAGAGTGGGCAAAAGACTTGTATGATACCGTTTATAGCAAGGTGTCACAAATCGCTGATGACGTTATTGTTTTACCTGGCCACTATGCTGCGTTTGATGACGAAGTAAATGCAGAAGGTTTCATTGGAAGCCAGTTAGGTTTGATTCGGAAGCAAAATGAAATCATGGAAGGCAAGACAGTTGAAGAGTTTGTCGATCATGTAGCACAATCAGCATCCAGCGAGACACCACCAAACTTTGAAGATATTGTTGCGATCAACCGCGGTGTAAAAGAAGTGACAGCAGAAGAAGCGATGGAGCTTGAAATCGGCCCTAACCGCTGCGCTGTGCACCACGCTCACTAAAAAACAAGAGAGGAAAGCCCAGCTTTCCTCTTTTTAAGTCTTGATTGCTTGTGAGGTGAGAATTTGGAAGAAAATAAGAAAAACAACCATTGTGAAGGCGGGTCCTGAGGCATCGGACCAAATCGTACAAGGCAAGAGGGAAAAGGAAAGTTTTCAGGCTTTCCTCCTATATGACCGGCCACGTACGTATGGCTCCTGGCAGGAGTCATTTATTTGATTTCTAAATTATTTTAATTACGATTTTCGAAAAAAACCGCCCTTTTCAGTTAAAAAGGCGGCTACATAATCAGGAGGAGTATTAGATGCTAGATGTATTAGTGATTGGAGGGGGGATTTCAGGTGGATCGGCAGCAATTTACACTTCCCAGGGCGGGTTGAAAACTGCCGTCATTGATTCAGGGAAATCCCAGATCAAACAGGTTTCGAAGCTTTTTAATTATCCGGGAATTAAAGAAATTACCGGTTCGAAACTCCTCGAAAATATTAAACACCAGGCTCTCGCTGCAGGCACTGAATGGATTGAGGGGGCAGTGGAAACTGTCAACAAGAATGATAACGGCTATTCAGTTATTTTGGCTGACGGTAAAGAGTTTGCTTCCAAGCATTTGGTTATTGCCACGAATCTTCATACTTCGCTGCTTGAGAGCCTTGGGTTCGAACTGGAAGTAAATGAGAAGGTACCAAGTGGGAAGATTAAAAAGGTACTGGGAATTGATCATGATGGAACTACAAAGCTCCCTAACCTTTATATCACAAGCTTGTTAGCGGGTCTTTCCAGTCAATCCGTTATTGCTGCGGGACATGGCGCTTCTATAGGTATATCGATAGTGTCAAAGGAAACCGGGAAAAGTTATATGTGGCACGACAAATAAGGATAAGCAGGGAATTTTTTTTCCTGCTTTTTTTTATTTTTAGAAAAAAGGAAGGAATACATTTCAAAAATATTGAATATTCAAACTAAGGTGGTATAGTAATAGGTAAACGCTTACATAATTTAACTTATCTAGGAGGTTAATAGATTGGAGAATTTGCTGCCATATACTGTAGGTGAATTATTGGAGGTTCAAGCCAAAAAGTACCCAGAACACGAAGCGGTTGTTTATGCTGACCGCAACCTGAGGATGAATTACAAAGAGTTCAATAGGCTATGTCGAAAAGCTGCCAGAGGATTGATGAAACTGGGAGTGAAAAAAGGAGAGCACATTGCTGCCTGGTCTTCTAATACCCCGGAATGGGTAGTGTCGCAATTCGCCACCGGAAAGATGGGTGCAGTTCTTGTTACTGTCAACACAAATTATCGGACTGCTGAATTGGAATATCTTCTAAAGCAGTCAGACTCAACGACCATCATTTTGATGGAACAATTTAAAGACGCCTCTTATATTGACATGGTGTACGAAATTGTTCCAGAACTGAAAACGAGTCAGCCAGGCAAGCTTGAAAGCAGCAATCTTCCATATTTGAAAAATGTCATTGTAATGGGAGAAAAGCGTTTTCCGGGGACATACAGCTGGCAGGATATCCTGGATATGGCGGATGATGTGACAGAGGAAGAACTCGACGAGCAAATGGCAACGCTTAAACAGAGTGAAGTCATCAATATGCAATATACTTCAGGTACAACTGGATTTCCAAAGGGAGTTATGCTGACCCATAGCAATATTGTAAATAACGCGTATAATGTTGCATCCGCCATGAAGCTTACGGACCAGGATAGACTTTGTATTCCGGTGCCCTTTTTCCATTGCTTCGGCTGTGTCATGGGAACACTGGCTTGTGCCACAGTGGGCGCCACAATGGTGCCGGTCCAGGAATTCAGTCCGAAGGCAGTTCTTGAGACGGTTGAAAAAGAAAAGTGTACAGCGCTTCACGGCGTTCCTACTATGTTCATCGCCGAGCTGAATGACCTGGAATTTGAAAAATACGACCTGTCTTCCTTAAGGACCGGCATCATGGCTGGTTCCAATTGCCCGATTGAAGTGATGAAAGCTGTCAATGAAAAAATGGGGGCTAAGGAAATAACAATTGCCTACGGCCAAACTGAATCCTCCCCTGTTATAACGCAGACAAGGACGAATGATCCCCTGGAACTTAGGGTAGAAACGGTAGGAAAAGCGCTTCCGGAGGTCGAGGTGAAAATCGTCAAGCCAGGCACGATGGAGGAAGTTCCAAGAGGAGTCCAGGGAGAACTTTGCACACGTGGCTATCATGTAATGGACGGATATTATAAAAATCCTGATGCAACGAGGGAAGCGATTGATGCAGAAGGCTGGCTCCACACAGGAGACCTGGCAGTAATGGATGAAAACGGGTATTGCCGTGTAACCGGCCGACTAAAAGATATGATCATTAGAGGCGGGGAGAATATCTACCCGCGCGAAATCGAAGAGTTCCTTTACAGACATCCAAAAGTTCTTGATGTCCAGGTAGTAGGCATCCCAGACAGCGTATATGGTGAGGAAGTCATGGCCTGGATTATTTTAAAGGATGGAGAGTCTGCCACAGCAGATGAAATCAAAGAATATTGCAAAGGAAAAATCTCGAAACACAAGATACCGAGATATATAGAGTTCACGGAAAGCTATCCAATGACCGCTTCAGGTAAAATTCAAAAGTTCAAGCTTAGAGAACAGGCGATGGAAGCTGTAGAAGAGCTAAAGAGAGTATAAATGTAGAGGATGGAATCTCAGGATTCCATCCTTTTTTACTCGTGTTTCCCGTTGATTTCTTAGAATCGATGTTCACTCTGTCTTGAACTTTTCCTTCTATATACAAATTAACTCTATATGTCTAAAATTAACTAAAGAGTATATTATGGAGGAACAAGTATGCTTATAAGTGAAAAGGGTTTCAATATTAAGGATATGAAGTATACAATTCGATCTGCAGTAGAAGCGGATGCAGAGGCTTTGTCTGATTTAAGGCTGAAAATCGATGGTGAAACTGAAAATCTCGATAGGGAACCTGGTGAGGCATTCATTGATCCGCAGGGTTTTCAATCTATTATAAAAGCAGACAGTGAGAGTGCCAGAAACATATTTTTGGTGGCAGAAACGAATGGAAGGCTTATTGGGTTTTCGAGGTGTGCTGGATATGATTTGAAGAGGTTTAGGCACAAGGTGGAGTTCGGGGTAGGTGTTTTGAAAGAATTCTGGGGTTATGGTATCGGAAAAAACCTTTTACAGGCATCGATTTCCTGGGCAGACGAGAACGATATTAAAAAAATGACTCTCCATGTGATGGAATCTAATGAAAATGCCAGGAGACTTTATGAAAAGCTTGGATTTGAAATCGAGGGCATTTTGAAGAATGACAAACTACTGTCTGATGGCGAATTCTATAATATGATTGTAATGGGACGGTTAAATAATCTGAATAGAGGGATAAACAATGATTAGTGCATTACAGGAAGCTTTTGATAAATCGACCTATCCATTGCCAGGCCATGGCAGACGGAACGTTCAAGTCCTGAAGGATGCTTTTGAAAATATCGACGGACAACTAGATAGTGATATTTACGGAACTGGAAAGGTAATCGATGCCTTTCAGGATAAAATCGCAGCTTTCCTGGGCAAGGAGAAGGCAGTTTTCTTTCCGAGCGGAACGATGGCCCAGCAAATCGCAATGCGTATTTGGTGTGATGAAAAAGAATTGCAAACAGTAGCATACCATCCGTTAAGTCACCTGGAAATCCATGAGGAAGATGGACTAAAGGAATTACATAATATTAAAACAATCTTGATTGCAGACGAAACACGTGTTATTGAGCTTGATGACGTTGTATCAATGGATGAGGATGTTGCTTGCCTTTTGCTGGAATTGCCGCAAAGGGAAATAGGCGGGCAACTGCCTAGCTACGAAACTCTCGTGGAAATTTCAAAACATTGCCGAAAGAATGGCATTAAGCTGCATCTAGATGGAGCCAGACTACTTGAGGTGCTGCCCTTTTATGAGAAGGCAGCTTCTGAAGTGTGCGAGCTTTTTGACAGTGTCTATCTTTCTTTTTACAAAGGAATCGGAGGGATTGCCGGTGCAATCCTTGCGGGGGAAGCTGGGTTCATTTCTGAATCAAAGGTTTGGAAAAGGAGGTACGGCGGCGATTTGATCAGCCTCTACCCGTATATCATTTCGGCAGACCACTATTTCGATCAGAAATCACACAAAATGCCGGAGTATTATGAAAATGCCAAGGAGCTTGCGGGTTTTTATAATTCTTGTCATAACGTTACCACACTGCCGCAAATTCCAGTTTCGAACATGTTTCATGTCCATTTCCCTCATTCTAAAGAGAAAATAGAAACAATTTTGGTAGAAGTGATTCGCGAAACAGGAGTGGGAATCATTAATCACCTGAAGGCAACTGGAGAATCTTCATGTTATTTTGAAGTGAGCATTGGGGACCGCTATCAGGAAATCCCAAAAACAGCTGTTAAAAATGCATTTCTGCAGCTGGATAGATTGATGAAGAAGAAATTTTCTTATTGATTGTATTTAATTTTGCAAATAATTAGCACCTTATTGACGAAATTAAGAACATCATTATGAACATTTTGTTACAACTGCGCTAGCTTTATATTAATTAATACCATTTCTCCCTATAATATAGTGTATACACCTGAACTTGATGAGGGTTTAGGGATTTTGGAGGTATGGTCGTATGAAATGGCTATGGGTTTTATTGCTGTCGATCATAAGTGGTTTGTTCCTTATTAAAGGGATTGAGCTTTGGTCGGTCATTGACCATGTGGATCGGGATGGCATCGGTATAACATTTCTTGGCTTTAGCATAAACGATAGAGTTTTAAATGAAAGTATATCAGGTTATGCACTTGGATTTACCATTGCATCTATCATTCCATTCCTTGTAGCAGCGAATATTGCACTTAGGGTTAAAATGAAAAAGAATCTAAATGCTGAAAAAATATAGATAAGTCAGGCTCAAAGAAGCTTGGCTTATTTTTTTATCGTTAGGGATTTAGATGTAGATTAACACATGGAGTATTCTTATTCTAGCTCCAGCGCTTGTAGGGGCTGAACAAGGCGCTTGCGCTTTTTGTTCTGACAGAAGATGTTACATCGTGAAAAGGACGGGAACTATAATAAAAAACACCATTTGGAGGAGAGAACATGTGTGGAAGGTTTTCGCTATTTGAGGACATAGGTACGTTAAAGGAGCAATTTGGGTTCGAATATCCGGATGATCTTGATGCAAGGTACAATATAGCTCCCGGACAGGACATCTTGACGGTGTTTGATAATGGGGAAGGCAGGATAGGGACTAGAATGAGGTGGGGATTGATTCCTTTCTGGGCGGATGACGAAAAAATCGGTTACAGAATGATCAATGCACGCGCTGAGACAGTTGATGAAAAAGCGAGTTTCAAGCATGCCCTTAAACAAAGGCGCTGCCTGATCCTTGCTGACGGATTTTACGAATGGAAAAAAGACGGCAAACAAAAACAGCCATACCGATTCGGTATGAAAAATAAAAAGCCTTTTGCGTTAGCCGGGCTTTGGGAGAATTGGAATAAGAATGGTAAGGAGATTACTTCCTGTACGATTATCACGACTAGTCCAAATGAAGTTACCGAGAAAGTTCATGACAGGATGCCTGTGATTCTTCCGGAAGACAAGCTTGATATTTGGCTCGACAGTTCTATTGCTCAACCTCAAAAACTTAAACAGCTTTTGCTCCCATTCGATGCCGACGCGATGGAAGCCTACCGAGTTTCGACCGAAATTAATTCTGCCAAAAATGAAGGAAGGGAGCTGATTGCTCCAATTAACAGTTTATAGGTAAAAAATACCTTTTACTCCGGGATGTTTAATACAAGTCTTGATTGTGGTAAAGAAAGACACAGCCAAACACCAAGATGAAAACATCCTGGAAAGAGGGGTTAGCATGAATGGTTTTACTAAAACAGGATTTTATGAACTGATTTACAAAAATGAACGTTTTTCTTTTTTACAATATATTCGTAAAGATGTAATCTGTGATGTTTGTTATATAACTTTGAAAAATGTGATTACGGGCGAAACAATGACATTTGATCAATCGGAAGTGCGTGGTTTGAAAATAGCGGGCGAGGAAGCGAATGCCAGCTAACTGTTGCCTAATGGATCATCTTTTCTTTATACTATAGTATAAGAATTTATTTAAAGGAAGTGCAGAAGATGATCCATACGAACTGGCACGAACGCGAAACGATTAAAACTCTTAAGTGCGTTCACACAGATGCAAAAAAATACATTGTAAATAACAAGCTGACAACTGGAAAGGTATATGAAGTGAAAAACGAAACCGAGGAATTTTATTTCATTGTTGATAATTCCGGCAAGGTTGGCGGCTATTACAAAGAATATTTTGAAGAGGTAGAATAAGTGCGCAGGCTGTCCGGGAGACCGGGCAGCCTTTCCTTTGGGAATTCTTTTTTACATTAAGCCGCTATCTCCCTTACGTACATGTTCATATATACATATTAATAAACGTTCGGGATTCTTTTCGAGGCGGCTTCTGAAGAAAGACTAGTTTTACTATTGTTTGAGAAAACGAAAGAAGAACATTTACTAATGGAGGAATTCCCAGATGATCTTCTCCAGTGGTATGATAAAGGAATATAAAACCAATTGGGAGTTGGGAAGATGGATAAAAAGGTCACTCTAGATGGTGAAACTGTAAAGCTTTTGCCAATGGAAATTAGTCAGCTTGATGGTTTGTGGGAAGCCGGGCAAAATCAGGCTATATGGGAATTTACATCTTCGAAGGTCAAAAGCAAAGAAGACATGAAAAAGGTTATTGAAGCTGCAATGGTTGAGAGAGAGAAAGGAACACAGATACCATTTGTTGTCCTTGATAATAAATCGGTTAAAATAGTTGGCAGCTCAAGATATCTTGATATTTCAGAAGGGCATAAATCACTTGAGATAGGATGGACATGGTACAGTCCAGAATACTGGAGAACAAGTGTGAATACAGAAACAAAATTGCTCATGCTCCAATATGCTTTTGAAAAAATGAAAGTAAACAGAGTGCAATTTTGTACTGATTTCAGGAATTTACGCTCCCAGAATGCTATTTCCCGTCTCGGTGCCCAAAGAGAAGGGGTATTGCGCAAACATCGAATTATCGCTGACGGTTATGTCAGGGACACCGTTGTCTTTAGCATTCTAAAAGAAGAGTGGCCACAGATTAAAACAGCATTACAAGATAAATTGAATCGAAAATAGCATGGCAAAAGGAAGGTTATTTCATTGGTATATCTAGGAGTAGGGCTTGGGGGAATGTTAGGAAGCCTCTTGCGGTACTTGGTCAGCCTTAGCACAAGCGAATTATTTAATAATGGATTTCCCATGGGTACATTAATTGCCAATTACACAGGCTCTTTGTTCTTGGGGTGGTTCACAGCCCGTATCATAGCAAGAAGAAAACTGAATCCTGTACTGTCGGCAACAATTGGTACGGGTCTAACAGGATCATTTACAACATTCTCAACCTTCAGCCTTGAAACGCTGGTAATGATAGAAAACGGCAGTATAGGGTTGGCAATATTCTATGTGGTGATCAGTGCTATCGGCGGACTGGCCCTTGCCGCGGCAGGTTATAAGCTTGGTGCTGGACTTGGCAGGGAGGCGGGAAAATGAGTGGGTTTTTTCTGGTTGCTTTAGGTGGAATGGCTGGAGCCTTATCAAGGTTCGGTGTCCAAAAGGTAATGCCCCAATCGGTGCTGCCTGTCGCTACACTTACGGTGAACCTCCTTGGGTCTTTTCTGCTTGGGTGGATTGTTGGTCAAGGAATCCAGGGTAATTTATATCTTTTTGCAGCCACAGGATTCATGGGGGCATTTACCACTTTTTCGACACTGAATGTTGACTTAGTCAAGCTAGTCAACAGCAAAGAAAACAAAGCTGTGGTGTTGTATGTAGTCAGTACTTATATCGGTGGTCTATTGAGTGCAGCTGCAGGACTTGTTATTGGGAGATTATTATAAGAATGGAAAACTGCACAGCAGATGTTAGACACATAATCTAACCTCTGCAGGTGCAGTTTTTATTTTGCTATGAACAGATTATGATAGATCTCTTTTCTTTTTCAATAGCTCGGTAAGGTCCTTGTCGAGCTGCTCATATCCAGGCTCACCCTTTGCCATGAAAGACAATCTGCCAATGAGGGCGTTGATTTCATTTTGCAGAACCATCAATTGTTCTTCTTTTTCCTTACTTTCTGCAATCGGAGAAGCGTTTTGGTTGTTAAATTCCTTCATCCCATACTCTTTCCTGCTAATCTTTCCGTGTTCAATCAATAGAAGTTTATTGCTGATCTTCTCCTGAAAATAAACATCATGTGAGACTGTTATTATAGATCCCTTGAAATCCAGCAATGTTTTTTCAAGACTTTCCCTGCTGGCCAAGTCGAGATGGTTCGTAGGTTCGTCTAGAATCAGCAAATCGATTTCTGCCAAAAGCATCATCACTAGCTTTACTCTCGTTCTTTCACCAAGACTCAGCTGGCTGATTGGAACTGTGAGTTTTTCTTCTGGAAGTCCAATATTGGAAAAAATCGTCCTCGCTCTGCCAATCGATTCTCTATCAGTTAGTCCAGTAAACTCCAGGGCCGTTTTAAAGGGAGGGAGATCTGAAACATCCTGGCTGAGATAACCAACCCTTATCGTTTCGCTGACCCAAACTTCCCCTGATGTAGCTGGTTCTTGCCCAAGCAGTATTTTAATGAAGGTTGTTTTTCCGCTGCCATTTTTACCTAATAGAGCCATTCTTTCTCCGTGATTCATATAAAAATGGCTCTCTTCAAACAAACAGCGGCTGCCGAAGGATTTGGAAAGCTCGCGGGCTTCTAAAATGCGTTTTCCTCTCTTTCGGCTATCCTGAAATTCGAAGCGCACCTTGGCTTCCTCCTGGGGTGCTTTAATCTCATTTTTTTCAAGCTCCTGATTCAGCCGTTTCATCTTTGACTTTATTTGATTATCCATCTTCTTTGCTTTCACACGATGGTATTCCTTGTATCCTATTTGTCTTCTTTCAGAGGCCGAACCTTGTTTCGTCGAATCCCGGTGAGCTTTTTCAGACCAGTTTTTAAGATTAGCCATTTGCTGTTCAATTTGTTGTTTATGTTTTTGTTGTATTTCATATTGATGCAGCTGAATTTCATATAATCTTTCTTTTTCCTGACGGTATGAAGAGTAGTTGCCTTTGAATGATTTTGTTGCTCCATCCTCGATTTCGATAATCTCTGCCACGGTCCGGTCGAGGAAATATCGGTCATGGGAAATAATGATTACGGCGCCCTTAAAAGTTTTCAACTCGTCAATCAGCCACTCTACTCCTTGCAAGTCAAGATGGTTTGTTGGCTCATCTAATATGAGAAGTTCTGGCCTGCTTGCCCATACACTTGCAAGAGAAATTTTCAATTTTTCCCCGCCGCTTAACTTACTCCAATCAGGATCAGCCAAATCAATATCCTTGTTAAGACCTAACTGACTTGAAAGCTGAAAGAGTCCGTTTTCAGCAAGAAAACAGGTGTCCTCAAAGTCATGGATAGAATATTCAGTGGATTGTTTAAGGTAGCCAATGTTCACGCTGCTGTTAAAAGTGTCGATTATTCCTTTATCAGGGATGATGCTCCCGTATATAATATTCGCCAATGTAGTCTTGCCGGCGCAATTATTGCCGACCAGTCCAATACGGCTTTTTTGTTTTATCTCAATATCAGCATTTTGCAATATTTGTTTTTCATTAAAGCTCTTCTGAATACCTCTTATTTTCATGATTGTCATAAAAAAATTCCACCTTTCGTTTTGTGACTATTGAATGAAGGTGAGTATTTTATCCATTTAAAAAAACCTCCCAGGTGTCACCCGGAAGGTTCTGCAATACATTCACAATAGATTTAAACGCCACAAAACAAGCATAGTTGCGCCAAAAGGCAACATGCTTTGATCAGGTTAAAAATCGACTGGGAATGGCAAAAAGAGCAGACTAATCCTATTTTCGGGCAACACGTTTTTCATATTAGAAAAATCGGGCAGAAAATAAGATTAGTATTTCATCGGCTCTTTACCATTCCCTTCAGATATCATTAATTTAAAGTATAACTGGATGGAAAGTAGGGTGTCAACCATATAATTCCATTAAAAAAGCCTGGGGTGCAGCAATTTCCCAGGCATTAATGTATTAAACTTGGTTCTCAACCCTAATTGGACTTTCTTTTTGGGCATAGACCTTTCTAGCCAGTAAGGTTTGTACAATCAAGAACATCCCGCCAACTGTCCAGTAAAGGGGCAGGGCAGACGGGGCGTTTAATGAAAACATCACAATCATAACTGGTGACAGCAACCCCATGAACTTCATCTGCTTTTTCTGTTCCTCCGTTACATTGGACATCGAGACCTTAAACTGAAGGTAGTAAATCAGCCCGGCAGCTGCCGTGATCCAAATATCAGAATGTCCCAGGTTGAACCAGAGGAAGGAGTGACTGGCAATTTCGGCAGAACCTCTAATCGCATAATAAAGGCCCATCAAGATTGGCATCTGGACCAGCATCGGCAGACAGCCAACAGAAAGGGGATTTACTCCATGCTTCTGATAGAGTCCCATCATTTCCTGCTGTAATTTTCTTTGCTCGGCCGCATCCTTAGTGGCTTTAATCTTTTTCTGGATCTCATCCATTTCAGGCTTGAGGACTTCCATCTTTTCTTTCATGTTCTGCTGGTTTTTGTACTGTTTTAACATTAAGGGCATTAACACCAGCCTGATGAGCACTGTAATCAAAATAATCGCCAGACCGTAGCTTTCGCCTGTGATGCCGGCGAATAGCTTGATGAGCCAGGTGAAGGGATTGATGAATGTTGATTGGAAGAACGATCCCTCGCTTGTCAACGCCTGGCAGCCAGTTAATAGTGCTGGTATAAGTAGAACAATAATCATGGTGAAAAGCTTTTTCATTTTTCTCCTCCTAATTTATATCTAGTTAGCAACTAAAGGAGAAAAATGACTGTCCTCATCACCCGGATCGATTTTAATTTTTATTCGCTTAAGAAATTGAAGGTGAAACTTCAAACCAAGTTCAGCTTTATTGTTAAAAGCTGTTTGAGAAGTGGATGGCTTTAACTTGATCCGCAATAAACACGATTGGATATTAGAGGCGTCACGGTATAACCAGAAGACGGACATCGACATGCTGATGAGCAAAGTCAAATAAGCGCTGTAAACGGCGGTTGCATCAACGGACTGAGCGTATATTTCCAATAGCATGTCATCACCTCTTTTCAATTATTGCTTAATTATATTAGAAAAATCGACTCAGAGCAATCCATATAATATATACGGAAATAAGCTTAGAAGGTTTCATTTCCTAAATAGTGGGGGTTTCAAAAGTTAGAATAGTGGCTATGTATATAAAACAAACTTCCCAATCCGAAAAGGAGTGGCAAATAATGAAAAAAGTAGTATATGGGCTAATGATTAATTCAGGTGACGCTGACGAAATGCTGTGGGACCATGGTGTGTGGGAAACAGAAGAAGCAGCGAATGAATATATTGAAAATGAAATGTCAACGATAAGCGGCGTTTGGGCGGGAGAGCTAAAGGTCAATGACTCCATTCCAGAAGCAGCAGGTTTTGATGGAGAAGAAATGATAGAATGCCCACTATGTGGGATCGAGTACAATCCAGAGGACGTAAACACTGTTGATTACGATGAAGCTGTGTGCATCAACTGTGAGCCCGGATATAAGGAAAATATGAATATAGCATAAGACGGATTGCCATGGACTAGACGTCCATGGCTTTTTGATAACAGATTGTTATTTGGTTAAGAAGGCTGGAATTATTGCATTTCAAATGTTGTTTGCTTTCTTGAATAGGTATCTGCTTAGTCATCAACTTTAGTTCCGTATTTATCTTAGCTACGGAACGACTTAGTAATTATTAGGATATTTAGACAGGGTTTCTAAAAAAGGGTCAATGCTGTCAAGAAAGTCTCGGAATTGTAACAGCTTTTCAGGGAAAGGGGTCAAAGCTGTCAAGAAAATCCCGTTATTGTGACAGCTTTTCAGGGAAAGGAGACAAAGCTGTCAAGAAAATCTCGTAATTGTGCCAGCTTTTCAGGGAAAGGAGGCAAAGCTGGCAAGAAAAGCTCGTTATTGTGACAGCTTTTCAGAGAAAGGAGGCAAAGCTGTCAAGAAAAGCTCGTTATTGTGACAGCTTTTCAGAGAAAGGAGGAAAAGCTGTCAAGAAAGTCCCGTTATTGTGACAGCTTTTCAGAGAAAGGAGGAAAAGCTGTCAAGAAAGTCCCGTTATTGTGACAGCTTTTCAGAAAAAGAGGTCAAAGCTGTCAAGAAAGTCCCGTTATTGTGACAGCTTTCAGGGAAAGGAGGCAAAGCTGTCAAGAAAAGCTCGTTATTGTGACAGCTTTTCAGAGAAAGGAGGAAAAGCTGTCAAGAAAGTCCCGTTATTGTGACAGCTTTTCAGAAAAAGAGGTCAAAGCTGTCAAGAAAGTCCCGTTATTGTGACAGCTTTTCAGAAAAAGAGGTCAAAGCTGTCAAGAAAGTCCCGTTATTGTGACAGCTTTTCAAAAAAAGACGAACAAGCTGCCAAAAGTGCTGGTTATTGTGAAAAAAATTACAATCCCTAATAAGTGACTGTATCAAAGATTCCAACGATTATTAAAGTGTATCCTGCTAATTTTTGCACCACTGAACCCAGTTTGCGACTTTTTTTCATCAATGACCCGTTCAGGCCGATGTAGGAAATGATTGCAGCAAAGATAATCAGCGGGATGGAAGTGCCAATGGCAAAGACTGTAGGCAGAACTGCTCCGTATGATGTATTCAGGACAATCGGCATAAGTGTAAAGAAGAATAAGGAAAACATTGTAGGACAGAATGCGATTGAAAAGCTTACCCCCATTAAAAAAGATCCTGTTTTTCCATTGCCTGTCCATTGTGGCAAAACTGAAGTGAAGCGATTGATCCAATTAAATGCGAAGACTCCAATAAGTGACAGGCCGATCAAAATGAAAAGAGGTCCCATCAGTTTTCGGAACCAGGAAAAGAAGCCCGGCAACATTTGCTGGAAACTCTGGCCTGCTAGCCAGACTGCATGGCCTAGCAGTGTAAAGACGAATATTTTCCCCAGGATGAAGAACATAATCTCGATCCACTGGCCTTTCGTTTGCAGACTTCGGTTGCCATAGTAAGTGATTGCACCGAGATTGCCTGTCAGCTGGCATGGAGCAAGAGCGCCGACAAGACCCAGCAAAAAGCTAGCCAATAATGGAATTTGTTCAGTCTGGTTCACAAGGGTGAAAAATGGTCCGCTCAGAAAATTACTGATTTCTGTAAACAGTTGATACATAAAGTACCTCCACTAAACTATTACCACTATGATACTAAAAATATATCCAAAATGTATGCAGAGAAAAACAGCAGGAGAGAATCCTGCTGTTATTTCACTGCTATATGGGCTGTCAACAGCTTATATGCATTCTCCACTTCATCGTCTGAAGGAGGTTCAACATTTTTAAGAGGGTACTCGAGCCCTAATGCTTCCCATTTATATACACCAAGCTTATGATACGGCAAGACTTCAAGTTTTTGGACATTGTCCAGTGTCCCAATAAACTCACCCAATTTTGAGAGATCCTCGATTTCATTTGTGACCCCAGGGACCAGAACGTGACGAATCCAAATTGGAACTTGATGATCAGATAAAAAGCGGGCGAAATCCAAAATGTGATCATTGGCCATACCTGTCAGTTTGATATGTTTTTTTCTATTGATATGTTTTAAATCTAATAGAATCAGGTCAGTGTAATTCAATAGCTCAGCCAGCTGCTCTTGAAAAAGAGGGGCCGTTGAATAACATCCACCTGAAGAATCAATAGTGGTGTGCACTCCGAGCTTTTTGCACTCCTTAAAAAGTTCAGTAATAAAAGGGATTTGTAATAGTGGCTCACCTCCGCTTACAGTGATGCCGCCTCCAGATGATTCAATAAAAGGGAGATAGGATTTCAGATCATCAATGATTTCGGAAACAGACATCTGTTTTCCGGTGCCGATCTCCCAGGTGTCTGCATTATGGCAAAACTGGCAGCGCAGCAGGCACCCCTGTGTGAAGATGACATAACGAATCCCCGGTCCGTCTACAGTCCCAAAAGTTTCAATAGAATGAATGTTTCCGATCATGATGATTTCTCCTTTCATTAAAACAGGAGTTCCCGCCATGGGAAAGGAGAGAAGCTCCTGTTTCGGTACACTTGTATTATTTACATTGTTTCATGGAAGGTCCGGTTGATGACATCCATTTGCTGTTCACGTGTAAGCTTGATGAAGTTGACTGCATATCCAGATACACGGATTGTCAGCTGTGGATATTCTTCAGGATGCTCCATAGCATTTAACAGAGTCTCCCGGTTAAACACGTTTACGTTTAAGTGATGGCCATCTTTTATTGCGTAGCCATCAAGGATGGAAACTAGGTTATTTGTACGGCTGTCTTCATCTTTTCCAAGCGCTTTTGGCACGATGGAGAATGTGTTTGAAATTCCGTCCAAAGCATAGCTGTATGGAAGCTTTGCAACAGATGACAGGGAAGCGAGTGTTCCTTTAGTATCGCGGCCATGCATTGGGTTGGCACCTGGAGCGAATGGTTCACCAGCACGTCTTCCATCCGGTGTATTTCCTGTCTTTTTACCATACACGACGTTGGAAGTAATCGTTAAGATTGACATCGTATGAACAGAATTGCGATATGTCGGATGCTTGCGCAGCTTTGTCATGAAGTTTTTCACAAGTTCAACTGCGATGCTGTCAACACGGTCATCGTTGTTTCCGTATTTAGGGAAGTCGCCTTCTGTTTCAAAATCAACGGCAATGCCGTTTTCGTCACGGATTACTTTTACCTTTGCATGCTTGATTGCGCTCAATGAATCTGCTACAACGCTTAAACCTGCAATTCCTGTTGCCATTGTGCGTAAAACTTCCGTATCATGCAGCGCCATTTCGATTCTTTCGTAGCTGTACTTATCATGCATGTAGTGAATGACATTAAGAGTATTGATATAAAGGCCGGCAAGCCACTCCATTACAGTATCGAATTTAGCCATGACTTCTTTATAGTCGAGAACATCGGAAGTGATCGGGCTTAAAGCAGGAGCAACTTGGATCTTAAGCTTTTCATCGACACCGCCATTGATTGCGTAAAGCAAAGCTTTCGCCAGGTTGGCGCGTGCTCCGAAGAACTGCATCTGCTTACCGATTTCCATTGCGGAAACGCAGCAGGCAATTCCGTAGTCATCGCCATATTCACAGCGCATCAAGTCGTCATTTTCATATTGGATAGAGCTTGTTTTGATTGACATCTCAGCACAATACTTCTTGAAGTTCTCAGGCAGGGCAGGGGACCATAACACAGTCAGGTTTGGCTCTGGAGCCGGTCCAAGGTTATCAAGTGTATGAAGGAAGCGGAAAGAGTTCTTCGTTACAAGCGATTGCCCGTTATGTGCCATACCGCCGATTGACTCGGTTACCCATGTAGGGTCACCGCTGAATAGCTCGTTGTAGTCAGGAGTACGTGCAAATTTCACCAGGCGAAGCTTCATGACGAAATGGTCGACAATTTCCTGTGCTTCTTTTTCAGTAAGTGTACCGTTTTGCAGATCACGTTCAATATAGATGTCCAGGAATGTTGCGACACGGCCAAGGCTCATAGCTGCTCCATTCTGTTCTTTGATTGCTGCAAGGTATGCAAAGTAAACCCATTGGAATGCTTCTACCGCATTGGATGCTGGCTTGGAAATATCATAGCCGTAGCTCTGGGCAAGCTGCTTCAATTCATTCAATGAACGGTATTGCTCCGAAATTTCTTCCCTCAGGCGCATTGTGTCCTCAGTCATGACACTGCTCGTCGTTCCATGATCTTTCTTCTTTTTCTCCATCAGGAAGTCTACGCCATAAAGAGCTACACGGCGGTAGTCACCAATGATGCGGCCGCGTCCATAAGCATCTGGCAAGCCTGTGATGATTCCGGCTTTACGAGCCTGGAGCATTTCTTTTGTATAGACATCGAATACACCCTGGTTATGAGTCTTACGGAAGTCAGTAAAGATTTTTTCTACTTCTTTATCCAGTTCATAACCATATGCCTCGCATGCTGCTTTCGCCATACGAATACCGCCAAAAGGCTGCATAGAGCGTTTGAATGGCTGATCGGTCTGGAAGCCTACAACTCTCTCTTTGTTCTGATCAAGATAGCCAGGACCATGGGAAGTAATAGTGGATACCACTTTGGTATCCATATCAAGAACACCGCCATTTTCACGTTCCTGCTTTGTTAATTCCATAACCTGCTGCCAAAGTTGAAGAGTTTCCTCAGTTGCCCCTTCAAGGAATCTGGAATCACCGGTATATTCAGAAAAGTTTTTTAAGATAAAGTCCCGAACATCGATTTCTTCCTGCCAAGCACCATTTTTAAAGCCTTTCCATTGTTCCATTTAAATTCACCTCTAAAGTAGATGTTTATATAACAGTTACCACACTTTTATCATACTACGGATATAACAGATTGAGTGTGACATATTTGTGAAATTATGAACAAGGTAATATTGATATGAGTTTTGTTGATGTATTTAGATTAGGTTTTTAAAACTGTTCTATAATTGTGTAGATTTTTCCTGGTGCTGTTATATAAGAAGTTCTTTATATATATAATTCTATCAGGAAAATTAATACTGTGTTTATAGTGTTATGTATGTTTTGTGTCAATTACGGCAAAAGAAAAAACAGGATACAATATCCTGTTTCAGTGTGATTCCATGCGGAACATTATACCGATTATCTAATCGACAACAATATAGGCGATCATTGGCCCATTATGTTCAGCTGAAGGATGTGTCAGACAGATCAGCCTGTAGGTCCCCTCTTTATCAAATTGTAAAGGGACGACTGTTTCCTCACCTTTTTTCACTACGCCTTTTATATCGGTTCCTTCAATGATGAAAGGGTGTTCTTTTCCGTTGACTCCTAGAATCTTTAAACGAACTTTTTCGCCTTTTTCCAAAAAGATTGTTCCTGGATCCCATCGGTATGCTTCGATTTCCTTGCCATCATCTGTGGTAGATTTGAACTCGCCTGTCACCAAGTGGATTTCGCGGATTTGTTCATTTTGTCCGCCTATTGCCGGAGTGGCATCAGGCTTTAGACTCAACCAAAGAGAACCGATGATGGCAATAAAAACGATTAAGCCAATAAAATATAATGTTTTTCTTTTTAACACAAAGAAATGCATGTTTTCACCTCCTTACTATCCTCTATAAATATCTATGCTCGTCCCCTTGCTGAACTTGTCTACTTTTTTTGATATTCTCTTGAATAGATTATCAGGGCAAAAACAAACTATAGATTAGATACAAACCAAGGAGGCAAATATGTACCGTTTATTTACTCATAATGATTTGGATGGGGTGGCCTGCGGGATTTTATTCAGGCTCGCATTCGGTGACAAAGCCGATATCAGATATAATTCTGTCTCTGGACTTAATTTTCAGGTGGAGAAGTATTTCGAGAGAATGATTGACCGGATGAAAAAGGAAGACCACCTTTACATAACAGATTTATCTGTCAACCATGATGTCACTGAAAAAATCAATCTGTTTGTTAAAGAAGGGGGAAAGGCAAAGCTGATTGACCACCATAAAACAGCATTGAATTTCAATGAATATAGCTGGGGTATGGTAAAAGTAGAGGATGACTCGGGGACACTGACAAGTGCGGCATCACTGGTATATGAATATTTAGTACAGGAAAATCATCTTGTCAGAACTGGCTCCCTTGATGAGTTTGTTGAGCTTGTCAGGCAATATGATACCTGGGACTGGGACATCCTTAAGAATTACAAGGCAAAAAATCTAAATGACTTATTTTTTATGGTATCAATAGAAGAATTCGAAGAACGGATGGTACCACGTCTCAAATCCGGGGATAACTTTGATTATGATGATTTTGAAAAAAAGCTCCTTGAAATGGAAGAAGATAAGATCGAACGATATATCAGGAGGAAAAAACGTGAAATTATCCAAATTGAAAATGATGGTTTATACGGCGGGGTCGTTCATGCAGAATCCTATCATTCGGAATTAGGGAACGAGCTGGGCAAGGAGTATCCACATCTGGACTATATAGCGATTTTGAACTTGGGGGGGAAGAAGATAAGCTTCAGGACAATTCATGATGACGTAGATGTCTCTGCTGTTGCTGGCGAATTTGGAGGGGGCGGACACGCCAAAGCTTCTGGATGCTCTATGAATAAGGAAGCTTACAACCGATATATTGAACAAGCATTCCCGCTTGATCCAATCAAGCCGGACGCTTTTAAAAATACTTATAATCTAAAGGGATCGAAAAATGGATGTCTGTATGAAAATCGTGACCGGGAATTGTACCTGATTTATACCGATGGAACCCGGTATTTTGTTCAGCAGGAGAGTAAAGAGCGCCATGGACCCTTTGACAGCTTTGAAGCAGCTGAACGCTTTGTGAAAAGAGACTATGGAGCAGCACTCGCCAGGGATGACGTATATATTTCCTATCTCGAAAATATCGTTTTTAACGGGAGGAATTGAGTATGGCCTACGGGTGACGTGCGAGGCTGTCACTGCCGGTCCATTGATTTATAAGGTATTTACATTTAGGTCACCGATGTTCATTATTGGTGACCTTTTTTATTGAATTAATATATATTCTCATACCACTGCGCATCGGTTCCCCACAACCTCGCTTATTCAACTCCCTAAGGTCTTCACCTTTGTTTTTAAAAGCAGAACGGACTTGGCTGGGTGATTAATTCTTTACAAACTTTTTCGATTATTCCAGTTTGATTAAAAAATAATAACACCAAACATCTTTCGACAAGATTCTGTTAAAATGGTTGGAGAGAATAGGACACTGGATGTGGTTTGATGAGGAAGTTTTTAGCCCTGATAATGTTGTTATTTGTAAATTTAAATGATTCTGCTGAACTTGTTAAAGCAAGAGCGGATGAACCTGTCTTAACATCTGAGGCAGCTGTTTTGATGGATACCCAATCGGGTGCCATACTATTCGGGAAAAATGAAGAAACAAAGATGTACCCTGCGAGCCTGACAAAGATTGCAACTGCCATTTATGCTATTGAAACAGCTGACTTGGATGAGCAGGTCGTAGTTAGTGAGGAAATTGAGAATATCGATGGCACGAGAGTATATTTAAACGCTGGTGAACAGGTGTCTTTGAAGAAGTTGGTTCAGGGAATGCTGATCAACTCAGGAAATGATGCCGCATTGGCAATTGCTATTCACCTGGACGGTACTTTAGAAAGTTACTCCAAAAATATAAATAAGTTCCTGGAAACAAACATTGGTGTAGAGGATACTCATTTCGTCAATCCACATGGTTTGTTTGATGAAAATCATTTTACTACAGCCAAGGACCTTGGTTTGATATTGAACTATGCAATGAAGAATCCGGATTTCCGGGAGATCTTTGGCACGAAACAAATGGAGTGGGATGGGGAGTCTTGGGATACAACGATTCTTTCTCATCATCGTATGCTAAAAGGTGAAATCCCTTACAAAGGAGTAACGGGCGGAAAGACAGGTTTTGTGGACCAGTCGAAGCAAACGCTTGCTACTACAGCAGATAACGGGAAGTTGCAGTTGACAGCCATTTTATTGAAATCAGAATATAAACGGAAAATCTATGAAGATACGTCAAAACTCTTTGATTTCGGCTTTGCTAATTTTCATTCAGTTCAAATCAGGAAAGGTGAGAAATTCAATAGTGGCAATCTCAAATTCAAGGCGGGAGAAGGTCTCTACTTGACTGAGCCTAACGGTGAAAGCAATCGAGTAGTTGATGAGGACGGAGTATTAAGAGTTGAGAACGGCAGCGGTGAAACGATTCATTCTGTTGAATTAAAGCCTTTGATTGAGAAGAAACCAGAAGTGAAGCAAACCACAGAACAACCTGAGCAAAGCGGGATGCTGTCTATGAATACCTTGCTAGGTGCAGCGTTGTTTGTCTTGGCGGCTATTGGATGGGTGATGAACCGAAAACAAAAGAAAAAAAGAAGAATCCGCAGCAGATGAGTGATCATCTGCTATTTTTATTTTTTTGTGAAGAGCCTTAACATAAACACAATGTTTTTTTACATTGTGTTAATAAGAGATTAATAGTTTCCTAGTATATTAAAAGGCGTAGTAAATAACTTTTCTGGAGGTCTTGAAATGATTAAAGCAAACTTTAAAAAGAAGATTCTCCCGATCGCTGTTCTTTCAACTGTAGCGTTCGGCAGCCTTGTAGGTGCATTCAATGCAGAAGCGAAAAATGAAGGAAAAAATAACAGTGCAGAAATTAAGAATGTTATTTTCTTAATCGGTGATGGAATGGGAGTTTCCTATACCTCAGCATACCGATATTTGAAAGACAATCCTGAAACAGAAGTAGCAGAGAGGACCGAATTTGACAAATACCTGGTAGGTAATCAGATGACTTATCCGGAAGATCCTGAAGAAAACGTAACGGATTCTGCTTCAGCTGCAACAGCGATGTCTGCGGGAATCAAAACTTACAATAATGCGATCGCAGTGGATAATGACGGTTCTGAGGTGAAAACTGTTTTGGAAGCCGCAAAGGAAAAAGGTAAAGCTACTGGACTTGTAGCAACTTCTGAAATTACACATGCCACACCGGCTTCTTTTGGAGCACATGATGAAAGCCGCAAGAACATGAATGCCATTGCAGATGATTATTATCAGGATCTAATCAACGGTGAACATAAGGTTGATGTTCTATTAGGTGGAGGTAAAGATCTATTTGTCCGTGCTGACAGGAACCTTGTTGAGGAATTCAAGAAGGATGGTTATAGCTATATTGGAAATAAACAAGATTTAATGAAGGATCGTAATGAAAAAGTACTTGGTCTTTTTGCCCCTCGTGGAATGGACAAGATGATCGACCGCAACGAAGAAACGCCTTCCCTTGAAGAAATGACCCAATCTGCAATCGACCGTTTGAGCAAAGATAAGGATGGCTTTTTCCTTATGGTAGAAGGGAGCCAGGTTGACTGGGCTGGACATGACAATGATATCGTTGCAGCAATGAGTGAAATGGAAGATTTCGAGAAAGCATATAAAGCTGCTATCGAATTTGCCAAGAAGGACAAGCATACTATAGTCGTTGCGACTGCCGACCACTCAACAGGTGGATATTCAATTGGTGCTGATGGGATATACAACTGGTTCGGCGCTCCTATCAAGGCTGCTAAGCGGACTCCAGATTTCATGGCAGCGGAAATTGCTAACGGCGCGGAAGTGGAGGAAACTTTAAGGAAGTATATTGACTTTAAAGCTCAGGAATTACCTGAATTAACTGCAGAGGAAATACAATCTGTAAAAGATGCTTCGACCAAAAAGTCTAGAGACATTGATGATGCTATAGAAAAGATCTTTGACAAGCGTTCAAACACAGGTTGGACAACTGGCGGGCATACTGGTGAAGACGTCCCTGTGTTTGCATTTGGTCCTGGAAAAGAGCGTTTTTACGGACAGATCGACAACACTGACATTGCGAAAAATATCTTTGACATCCTAGAAAATGGAAAGAGAAAATAATTAATTTGAGAATCTCCCGCAGGTGCCTTGGAACCGCGGGAGATTTTCTGAAAAGGGGTTTTCAAAATGAAAAGATATTTTCTGCTTATAATAGCTATATCTATTCTATCTGGCTGTTCGATAGCCAAGGAGGAATCAAGTAAAGAAACAAAGGCTGCTGAAACAGCTGGAAGTCAACAACTGATTGAAAATCAGGATGTATATGTCCCTAATCCCCAAGTGACTGATGATTACGCGCTGAAGAAGGCAGGTGATTCTATTTCTGACAATAAAGGTGAGTTAACGCTTAAGGCAGTGAAAGATGTAAATAAAACGTTTAATCTGGATGGAATCGTTTATACCATAAAAGATGTTAAATTGCTGCACTTTATCCCTGATTACAGTCTGATTGATTTCTACCATCCATATACACATGAAGAAGAATTTGATTTTGTTAAAATTGGAGTTGAATTACAGAACAATTCTAAGGAAAGCTATCGTTTTGGGCCGTTAGCAATAGTGAATATCAATGACTCAATTCATAAAACATGGGAAGATGACTTTTACTTGGAAGAGTTACATGGTGAGATTTTAGCTGGACAAAAGAAGCAGGGGAATCTTGGTTTTATTGTGGACGATCTTGATAACATCGATACAGTGGAAATCCTGTCAGGGGAACTGGTCGATCAGGATAAAAAGAAAATCGCAGAACCTGTAAAGCACGTTGTATCAATAGGCCAATAAAAGCAAGGAAGCCATGAAGTATGAACTGTGCCCCCGTTTA
>NZ_JAGGQU010000053.1 GCF_018613155.1 Bacillus sp. ISL-55
GGTCAGCCCCGACAAGCGCTGGAGGGCCTGACAGTGAAGTCGTTCTTTGACTTCATTGGGCGGACCGAAATCGAAAAGTATAGCCGACTGCCCAGAAACGCAGAAACTGGAGACTCCGACAAAGAAGCGCTTTTTGCTTCTGCCGGCGGAGTTGAAGTTTCGGAGTTTCTAGGAGGCGAAACTAGACAATTCGAAAAGCGGAGGCGACTGCCCAACTCCGACAAGCGCTGGAGGGCCTGACAGTGAAGTCGTTCTTTGACTTCATTGGCAGGACTGAAGCGTCTCGAGGAGTTAGGAGCCGCAGCTAGACAGGCGTCTCGAGGGGCCAGGTGCTGGAGCTAGATTACTTATCCACCGCTAAATAATTTTATAAACGTTTAAAAGGTTTTGCTTAAAAACTCTCGTGTACGTTCTTCGACAGGATTATCAAAGATTTCATCCGGGTGGCCAACTTCTACAATCCGGCCTCCGTGCATATAGACAACCCAATCAGCTACCTCGCGCGCAAAGCCCATTTCATGTGTCACGACTACCATGGTCATGCCCTCTTCTGCCAGCTCCTTCATTGTTGCCAGTACTTCTCCAACCAGCTCGGGGTCGAGTGCTGATGTCGGTTCATCGAACAGCATGATATCTGGCTTCATCGCCAGCGCTCTCGCAATTGCCACTCGCTGTTTCTGGCCGCCAGAAAGCTTGGATGGATAAACTTTTTCTTTATCCGCCAGGCCAACCTTATCTAGCAGTTCTCTTGCTTCCTTGATCGCCTGTGATTTGCTGATCCCTTTTACATGCATTGGCGCCTCGATAATATTCTCAATCACATTTTTATGAGGAAATAGGTTAAAGTGCTGAAAAACCATACCAATTTTCTGGCGCACTTCGTTCAGGTCATGCGAATCTGCATTTACTTCTTCACCTTCAATGATGATTTGGCCATTATCTTTAATTTCCAGGAAGTTCAGGCATCGCAGCAAAGTACTTTTACCTGAGCCACTTGCTCCTATCAGGCAGACAACGTCACTTTCTTTTACATTTATATCAACGTCCTTCAATACGTGAAGGTCGCCAAATGATTTATTCAGTTTCTTAACATTGATCATATCTCTTCCGTCCAAAACAAATTCCCCCTTAATCACTTACCGAAAGTTTCTTCTCAAGTAGTCCAACCAAAGCAGATATCAAGTAAACAAGGAATAGATAGTACACAGCAACGATGAGCAAGTAAGTCATATTGTCAAAATCGTTTGCCCCTTTTGTTGTCGCGACATTGAATAATTCATACATTCCAATGAATGCTGCTAGTGAAGAATCCTTGAGGCCAATGATGAATTGATTCCCAAGTGGAGGCAAGGCACGACGGAATGCTTGTGGGAGGATAATTCTCCGCATTGTAAGGACCCTGCTCATTCCAAGCGAACGACCAGCTTCCATTTGTCCCTTGTCAATTGATTGGATGGTTCCCCTGAAGATTTCTGCTATATAGGCACCGTTATGAAAGGCCAGCCCAAGGGCTACAGACCAGAAAGCAGAGATGTTTAAATTGGTCATTCCAAAGTAGAATATGAAGATTTGGACGATCAAAGGTGTACCTCTGACCAAATAGATATAGGCATTTGCAATCCATTCCAAAACTTTAATACCTGATATTTTGAGGAAGGCAAAAAATAACCCTATGAAAATAGCAATCAAAATCGAGACTGCTGTAACTTGCAATGTAAGCAGCATGCCTTTGAGGAATATATCATACGTGTCAAAAAAGACTTCTATAACATGCGATAGACTTGGCAAAATTCATTCAACTCCCTGTGGGCTCTTTTATCGTTTATCGTTTTTGGTAAATATCATTTTTAAGCAGAAACGAATGTGCAGTTATACCGCACATTCGCTCCAGATGACAACTTATTACTCCGGTTTAGCCGTTATGTCTTCACCGAAATATTTTTCACTGATTTCCTTCAACGTTCCATTTTCTCTTAAAGTTTCCAATGCCTCGTTGACTTTCTCCAGTAATTCGTCGTTGTCTTGGGCTATGGCAATTGCCTGCTCGCTTCGGCCAAGGAGCTCTTTGCCTTCAATTTCAAGGCCAGCACCAATTGCTTCTTTCCCTGTAATAAAGTCCGTTATAACAGCGTCGTGCCTTCCATTGGCCAACGCTTCTAAAGCAGTTACGTCACTGTCATAAAGCACAATATTATCTGTCACATCTTCAGCAGTCTTTGCATAAGTAGAACCTTTAGAAACTGCAATTTCCAATCCTTCTAAATCAGCAAGTTTCTCTAAATCGCTGTCAGGTCGTACAAAAATTTGCGGTCCTGAATAGTAGTATGGAGTAGAAAAATCTACATGTTTTTTACGATCATCATTAATTGTATGGCTGGCAACAGCTGCATCGAATCTGCCTGACTTGACACCTTCTACGATACTGGCAAACTTAAATTTTTTCTGGTTTGGTTCAAGACCCAATTCCTTTGCCACTGCTTCGGCAACATCGATGTCGAACCCGGTCATCTTGCCTGCTCCATCTGTTACGCTGAATGGTTTGAATTCTCCAGATGATGCAAAAGTGAACTTGCCATCCTCGGCCAATTTCATGCCGCCATCGCCGGATGCTTTTTCATCGCTGCCGCAAGCAGCCAGGAGACCTGTCATGGTCACCATAATAATGAATAATGATAAAATTTTCTTCACTGTTTAAAACTCCCCCTCATAATCTTACTTTCTTTAATATTTATTCTGTTAAACGGTCCTTATAACCCAGTTATAAAAAACCGTAACATTCTACCCAAAGTACTTATACCCGCTTTTCAAGAACGGTAAACTAGTATTGTTAGAATTCATTCAAATTTCCTATTTTACCGAATATTACGCCTAAAATATAAAAATGCGTTATAACAATAATTGTAACAATCTTGTAATATTCAATCAAAATCCAAATAATCTGATAATTTAACAAATCATGTGATATTCTTTGTTCTCGTCCACTGAGCCTGCCGAGCCTCCCTTTTCCCTCTGAATCCTCTAAGATACTCCTGATTCTTCCTTGTGTGACAATGTCCGTGAAAAAAAGACATTATACTAGAAAAAGCCAGAATCCATAAATGGCCCCTGGCTTTTAGTATGTTTGGTCTATTAAACAACTCATGAAATTAATACTAATTATCAAAAATGAAATTTGTTCAATTTATATAGCTTATAACAAAAGGTTTAATCAACAATTCTTTCTGGACAGGAATACACATTAAAAGATTTTCCACGGATAAAACCTACTGCAGTTATATTTAAGTCCTTTGCCAGTTTAATAGCAAGATCTGTAGGCGCTGATTTGGACAGGACGATTCCTACCCCAATTTTCGCCGCTTTCAATAATACTTCTGAAGAAATCCTGCCACTAAATACAATGATTTTATTTCTTACAGGCACCCTATTCAAAATGCTATATCCATATAACTTATCCAGTGCATTATGTCTTCCAATATCCGTGCGAACCGCAATCATTTCATCAGGGGAACAAAGAGCTGCATTATGTACTCCTCCAGTTTCAAGAAACACTTGAGAGCTGTTTTGCATCTGGTTCATCAGGGCAATGCTCTGAGTCGCTGAAATGGTTGTATTGGACATCGAGGTTTTCGCTGTCCGGGCATCATTATGAAAATAAAATTGACGGCTCTTTCCGCAGCAGGAACCAATAAAGCGTTTTGAATAATACTCCTGATTTGTTGTCATGCTCACTTTTAGCATAACGTATGCATAGCCTCTGCTTTCATCGATGCTAAGTGAATGGATGTCATTGTAGGAACGGATTACCCCTTCGGATGCCAGAAAACCGACAACCATTTCCTCAAAATGTGTAGGAGTGCAAACCATTGTGGCAAACTCCATGTCATTTACATAAATGGTCAATGGGAATTCATTTACGATGACATCCTCTACATCCAGGAATTGTCCGTCCTGATATTTCGTTATCGTATATTTATCACTCATGTTTTCTAACATAGTCTTCACCTGAATTTATAAGAATTTGAGAATACTTAAAATCTAAACACAATCTTTTCTTTTTCTCAAGAAAAATTTACAACACACCCATAGTGTAAAATTGATTTAGCAACCTAAAATGTATTGCATCTACAGTTCTAAGATGATAAAATTTTTTCGAAGTTCACTATTCTGTCACATTTTGATTCGAGATAGCGATCCTGTCGTCGGTTAAGGTGTAATAGGAATTGTAAGCGATTAACTGTTGGTCCGTAAGTAGCGAATCCTGCTTAGTACTAACCGTCAATTTTTCTATTAAAGCCCTGATTTTTTAGTTCGGGCTTGGAAAGATTGGCGGTTTTCTGTTTCTCGGGAAAGAACCAGGAACAACAACAGTATACATATCGAGCTTGGAATCAAGATCTTTGAAGTTTAAGAGATTCCATCTACTTCATTGTTGCGGTCATTGGTTATATGGAAAAACAAACAAAGTAAAGGGGTAAAAGCATGAAAAAAACGAAGAATCGATGGCTTATTGCAGCCTCAGCAGTGGGAATCCACATTTCCATTGGGTCTGTATATGCCTGGAGCAACTTTACAAACCCATTAATCGAGGAGTTCGGCTGGACTTCCAAGCAAGTACAGTTTACATTCAGCCTTGCCATTTTATTTTTAGGATTATCAGCAGCCTTCCTCGGGCATTTTGTTGAAAAACATGGTCCAAGAAAAGCAGGACTCCTGGCAGCAGCCTTTTTCGGAGCAGGTATTTTAGGATCAGGACTAGCTGTGAATCTCGGTTCATTGCCATTATTGTATATTACTTATGGTGTTTTAGGCGGAATAGGCCTGGGAGTCGGTTACATAGCCCCGGTTTCCACTTTGGTAAAATGGTTCCCAGACAGACGCGGACTTGCCACAGGACTTGCCATCATGGGGTTCGGTTTTGCGGCAGCGATCAGCAGCCCAATTATGGACACCCTGATTAAATCTGTAGGTACTGCCAATACATTTTACATTCTGGGCGCAGCTTATTTTATTATTATGACACTATCATCCCTGTACCTTGAAAAGCCACCAGTTGATTGGGCTCCAAAAGGATTCAAGGAAAAAACAGAGTCTGGAAAAGTGAAAGTCAAGAAAGATCTTTCCCAGCTGACAGCCAATGAAGCAATAAAGACTTCACGTTTTTACTATTTATGGATCATGCTCTTCATCAACGTTACTTGCGGTATCGCGATCCTCTCAGCTGCAAAACCGTTAGCTGAAGAAAGTATTGGCTTAACTACTGCAGAGGCAGCGGCATTGGTTGGAGTTTTAGGTTTATTCAACGGATTTGGCCGGATCGCCTGGGCTTCGATATCTGACTATATCGGCCGTCCTAACACATATACGATTTTCTTCGCGACACAGATTGTATTATTCATGCTGTTGCCGCATACGAAAGAAGCTTTTCTATTCCAGGTTATGCTTGCGGTAGTTTACACAATGTACGGCGGCGGTTTTGCGGCCATCCCAGCATTCATCGGTGACATATTTGGAACAAAACAGCTCGGTGCGATTCACGGATATATCCTGACTGCATGGGCAGCTGCAGGATTGGCTGGACCAATGTTCGCAGCCTGGATGAAAGACACTACAGGAAGCTACGCAACCAGCTTAACGTTCTTCAGCGGATTGTTCGTTGTTGCGCTGGCGGTGTCCATTTTAATCCGCCGTGACATCAATAAACTGCGAAAACAAAATGAAGCTAATGAAAGACTAGCTGGTTAATGCTTTGTAATTGCCTCTCAATATGGTAAAATACCTATCGTCTTAAAACCTGTATAGATGACAGGAGGATAATATGAATAAATACGAGGCAGAATTCAGCAACCTGGTCCGGTCTTTTCGGAAAAAGCATATGGGCAAAGGACCAAGCAAAATAACCACTACCTTCTGTAAGAAATGGGCCATCTGTGAAATGGAAGGAAACCTTTCACCTGTAGAGAAATTCATTGCTTCCGCCAATGAAGGGAAACAGGCACTTAGGGCAGCTAGAACGGAAATGGTTAAAGAAATGTACCGAAAGAATCCTCCAATGGAAATGGAAGAGTTTCTCGGCTGCAAGTTGGTAGAACTTTTTGTAGATATAGATATCGATCGTGATTTTGGAATGTCCATCTTTGTTTTTGAGGAGGACATTCAAGAAAAATTCTGTAACTTATAAGGTATGGCACTTGGCAGCGAACCTGCTAAAGACTAACCACCGTTAAAACCTGGACCATCGGCTTCAGGTTTACGGTGGTTTTTTTATAGACTTAAAGATTGTTATAAATGGGAGTGTTTAAAATTGGGTAAAACAAAACATCCAGGACCACAGAAAAAAGCGGCAATGCCTGCACCAGAGCACTGGGTAAGCCCGATTCCTTTCGGGCTTGGCAAGGTGAAGCCGAAACATATAAGAGATACGATGAAGACACTTTGGGACAATCGGGATAACTTTGGTTATGCGACCAACATCCTGACCAAAGGAGTATGTGATGGTTGTGCCTTAGGTGTCTCTGGTTTGAAAGACCAGACTTTGACAGGCCCGCATATTTGTACGACAAGATTGAATGTCCTCAGACTGAATACTGCCGGGGCAATAAAGCCTGAAATTCTCCATTCTGATATAGATGAACTACGAAAATATGACAGCACCCAGCTGCGCAAACTGGGACGTATCCCCTATCCAATGATCCGCCGAAAGGGTGAGCGGAAGTTCTCCCGCATTACCTGGGATGATGCAATGGATATGATTGCAGAGAAAGCGAAAAAGCTGGATCCGAAACAGTACGCTTTTTACCTGACTAGCCGCGGGATTACAAACGAATCTTACTATGTAGCCGGAAAAGTCTCCCGCTTTCTTGGTACGAACAATATTGACAATGCAAGCCGGATTTGCCATTCGCCTTCAAAAACAGCTTTAAAACGCTCGATTGGCGTTGGGGCTTCCACTTCAAATTACCAGGACTGGATAGGCACTGATGTCTTGTTGTTCTGGGGCAGCGTAGCATCAAACAGTTCACCGGTTTCGTCGAAATATATGCTGGAAGCAAAGAAAAAGGGAACAAAAATCATCGTCGTCAATCCATATAAGGAACCTGCAATGGATGAATACTGGATTCCTTCTAATCCAGAATCCGCTCTTTTTGGCACAAAAATCGCCGATGATTTTTACCAGGTCAATATTGGCGGTGACATTGCTTTCATGCATGGGATCATGAAGCATTGGTTTGAGATGGAGGAAATCAGGCACGGCTCAGCCATCAATCATGTATTTGTTCAAAAGCATGTGAATGGATTTGAGGAATTGAAAGCGAAGGTCCAGGAGCAAGAATGGGAAGATATTATCGCATCTTCTGGCATTTCTAAAGAACGCATTATCGAGTTGGCGGAACTGCTCGCTAACAGCAAGAATGCCGTTTATGCATGGGCACTTGGTTTGACGATGCATTCGTTCGCAACAGACAATATTTCACAAGTGGCGAACCTTGCCTTGCTTCGGGGACACCTTGGACGAAAGTACGCAGGCCTGATGCCTTTCCGCGGACACTCCTCTGTTCAAGGAAGCGGTGAAATGGGTGCAGATCCTTTCGTTCTTCCTGGCGGAGATTTTTACGGGGAAAATATTAAGCGAATTGAGAATCTTTGGGGGTTCGAACTTCCGGACTGGCAAGGTGACATCGTCGGAGTGACTCTCGAAAATATTCTTCTTCCTGAAGAGCATGAACGCAAAATCAAAATGTATTACTTATCTGGAGGCAATTTCCTTGAAACGATGCCAGACCCACATTTTGTGGAAAAAGCATTGTCTGAACTCGAGATTCGTGTTCATCAGGACATCATCCTGAATACTTCTACCCTTGTTGATGCAAAAGAAGCCGTCATTGTCCTTCCAGCGAAGACTCGTTATGAACAGGAAGGCGGCGGAACATCCACTTCAACTGAGCGTATGGTTTATTTTAGCCCTGAAATCGAAGGCAATAAGAATCAGGTTGAAGAAGCTCGTGCTGAATGGAAAATCTACATTGATTTAGCCAAGCGGATCAAGCCTGAAACTGCGCATTTGGTTGATTTTAAAGATGCACAGGAGATACGGAATGAAATCGCACTGGCGAATCCTAATTATGATGGAATACAACATCTAAAAAAAGCAGGAGATGTGTTCCAGTGGGGCGGAGCCTGGTTATGTGAAGATGGAATCTGCCCTACTTCAGATGGAAAAGGAAAGCTGATAACAGTTGATATCCCTGAACTCGGTAAAAAGGAAGGACAATTCATCGTTACCTCCCGCCGGGGAAAGCAATTCAACTCCATGGTCTACAATGAAGTCGATCCTCTTAACGGCGCTGGACGCTATGATGTGCTGATGAATGCAGAAGACGCACAGGACCTTAGCATTGCCGAAGGTGAAGGAATTGTTCTATACAACGGATTCGGTGTCTTCCAGGGCAGAGCTAAATTCGTAGACATTTCACGCGGCAACGTTCAGGTTCATTTTCCAGAAGGTAACTTCCTGCTTCCAAGGGGACGCTATGAAAAATTCGCAGGTATCCCGGACTACAACATCACAGTCACACTGGAAAAAGCTGATCGCTTCAACGCCAGAAAAGACGTCGAACACCATGAAAAACGAATTGAGGATGATCAACTTGACGCACCAGCATAAGATTGAACAAAAAGCGCAAGCGCCTCGTTCAGCCCCGACAAGCGCTGGAGGGCAACCCAATGAAGTCGTTCTTTGACTTCAATGGGTTGCTCGAAATCGAAATGCATAGCCGACTGTCCAGAAACGCAGAAACTGGAGACTCCGACAAAGAAGCGCTTTTTGCTTCTGCCGGCGGAGTTGAAGTTTCGGAGTTTCTAGGAGGCGACACTAGACAATTCGAAAAGCGGAGGCGACTGCCCAACCAACTCCGACAAGCGTTGGAGGACCTGACAGTGAAGTCGCTCTTTGACTTCATTGGCAGGACCGAAACGTCTCGAGGAGTTAGGAGCCGCAGCTAGACAAGCGACTCGAGGGGTTAGGCGCTGAAGCTGGATTAAGAAAAACACATGCAGTTATCCACACCTAAATAAACTTTATAAATTTCTTTACATATGAAAACAGCTTGCAGATTTTAACCTCTGCAAGCTGTTTGTATTTAATAATGAAGTTTCTGTTGGTAATTAGGTTCAATTTTTTCAAAACAAAGAAACAGGAAAGCCATTTTTAATAGCATTTCCTGAATGAAAGAATAATGAAATTAAACTCTAACGTTTTCTAAAGCCACCTTGGCCCTCTGTGTCTCTCATTCTTTCGCTCATCCGAACTGCTTTCTTCCTCAATGTGTTTGTCTTTCCCAAGTTCATCCCCTGCTCTTCTTCCATGACCAAAGAAATCAAATGGATGTCTTCTGCCCCTCCGGTGATCCCTGCGGCTTTCCTGGATGATCTCAACTTCTTTTGCATGAATTGTCAGCTTATCTACATGAATAACCTTGCCTTTTTCACGCGACATATTTTCCCCTCCTGCCTTTATCTATTCTGTATTATCCTATTCGTTCTTCCAGGAAGGGTATAGGCGGTTTTTCAATTTATTCTTTTGCATTAAGAACAAAAAGCGCAAGCGCCTCGTTCAGCCCCGACAAGCGCTGCCCGCCTGAAACGCCACATCGTGTGGCTGGCGGGTCTAGCACGTCCTGTGCCTCGGAGGGACGACCAATGAAGTCGTTCTTTGACTTCAATGGGCGGCTCGAAATCGAAATGCATAGCCGACTGTCCAGAAACGCAGAAACTGGAGACTCCGACAAAGAAGCGCTTTTTGCTTCTGCCGGCGGAGTTGAAGTTTCGGAGTTTCTAGGAGGCGACACTAGACAAGCGACTCGAGGGGCTAGGCGCTGGAGCTGGAATAAGAAAACCACAGGCAGTTATCCACACCTAAATAACTTTATAATTTCCTTAACATCAACAAAAACGCCGTAACGGCGTTTTTGTACGATTAATTGCTTTGTGACAACACCAGTCCTTTCCAGATTAAAATTTGGGTGACTTGTCTATTTGTGTAAAAAGTTGAAGATAATATGAAAATGTGTAATATATTTCAACTTTTATGTTCGTTTAGATTACTAGCCCATGGGTAAAATCTGTACATTGATTATAAAAAAACTTTTAAGAATAGGAGGTCTCTAATCATGTTCGGCTTTTCAGACTTTATCGGCTTTCTTCTAGCACTGTTATTTATTTATCCAATAGTTTCACTAATTCATGAATTGGGGCATTCCTTCTTCGCATGGATATTTGGAGGGGAATTCAGTTTCTCCCTGGGGCGCGGAAAAAGAATTTTCAAAAAGGGACCATTCAGTTTAAACAGTATGTATTTTCTGGACGCTTTTAGCGAGTATGAGCACCTTAAATGGAATAATCGATTAACTCATTTCCTTGTCCATGCAGGTGGAATCATTTTTAATCTTGGATCAGTGCTCGTGCTTAACATCCTCATCTCACAAGACATTTTAGAGCCCCATACGCTATTTGTACGCTATTCCTATTTTTCTGTCTGGCTGGCAACCTTTTCACTGATTCCAGTTGATTATGGCAACGGAAATTATAGCGACGGGCTGGCTATTTACCACGTTATTCGTTACAATGAATGGCCAAAACTTACCGGATAACTTCTTCATTGAATCGTACCTGTCCTACTGGAACAGGTACTTTTTTCTAATGTCGCTATATCCATAGAAAGAGGCATTCCTATCCAAAGGAATGCCTCTTGCCCTCCAGTTTAGGAAGTCACATACATATCAGTGTTCAATGAATTAGAATCTCTAAAAGTAGTATGGATTTCTTCTCTTCTTTCCTCATCCACTTCGACTAACACAAGGATATTGCCACCCTTTAAGTACCTCTCATATTCCTTAGCGTCATCTTCTGTTACTCCTGCACCTGTCAATGCACCCACAATGCCGCCTCCTGCAGCGCCAATTGCCGCACCGCTTAGTGTTGTTGCAAGCGGACCAGCAGCAGCAAGGACACCAATTCCAGGAATTGAAAGCAGGCCGATTTCGGCAATCAGACCAGCTATTCCTCCAAGAACGCCACCAGTCCCGGCGCCAATTCCGGCACCCTTGCCAGCATTTTTACCGCGATCCGAATCATTTTCAATTACATCGACATCCGTTTGGTCTTCGATGTTTTCCAGCTTATCGTTGTCTTTTGCAAAGATCGATAAGTCGTGCGATTCAAATCCCATTTCCTTAAGTCTTCTAATCGCCCCAACTGCTTCGTCTGTATTTCTGAATACTCCACCTACGATTGTCTTTTCCATAGACTATTACCTCCATTCAAGTTTTTATGCTCATTCAGGATTCAATGATTGAGCGTGATGCTTTTTTGATGCGGCATACAAAATCTCAAAGCTGAGATTCTTAAAATTAAGATTCTTTAAACTAAGACTTGTATACCAAAATGGCAATTTACCATTTAACAATGTGTGTGATTTTGCCTACATACAACCAATACCCGTCACATTTTGGCCTAAACATAGAGTCACGGAAATAGAAAAGATGGCCTGAAAGCCATCTTTTTGCCTATCTATTTACCTTTATTTCCGTTTTCTTCTCTGTACTTATTTTCCGCCTTGACTGCACGAGAAAATTCTCTTGCATAAAGCACTTCCTGAGTATCAGTCAAGCCATTGTTCTGTTCCGTATTCAACCCTTTGTTAGGAGCTTTATTCTTATTCATTTAATGATCCCTCCTGAGTTCGAATTAGATGATCTCCATCTACTATTTTTCTACCCTGAGGATACCGCAGTAAACAAAACCAATTGAAATGGTAACATTTCCGAAGAAAATCCACCCAAAAACGCAGTAATGGTTTGTCCTTGCTTTTCATATGATGGTGAAAAGGAGGCTTGCGATGATTATATTTAATGCTTATATTCTTTTTAGCCTCGCCGTTACAGTTATGCTTTCGATTATGCTTATCCTTCGTAACAGAGATCGATTGACAGGCATGAATGGAATGATTATTTCAATGTTTCTCGCCATGAATATTGGATTGACTAGTGGAGTCTTATTCGGAACTGTTTTTCGCGGTGATTTATTTCTTTCTACCATTATATCAATGCTATTAGGAGCAGCAGTTGGCACCATGACAGGTGCTTTATTCAGTTCTGCTGCAGCAATCGAAGGTCTTATGTCCGGTATTATGGGCGGAATGATGGGGGCAATGCTTGGAGAAATGCTGCTGCCTGAAAAATCCCTGATCTTGATTAACATCTTCTTAACGATTTCAGCAGCCAGCTTATTCCTTTTCAAAATACTCCCAATAACTCAAACATCCATGAAATCAAAAAAATATATCATAAAACCAGTCCTTATTTTTACATTGTTTATCATCTACCTGTATTCTGGAAGTCTTCTTGGGGATGACTGGTTAAATAACTTACATTTAAAGAAAGACCACGGACAGCACTTACATCATCCCTGATTCTGTCAACGGCAATTGCCCTGATATCAACGAAAGGATAGGAGCAGCCTATCCTTTCGTTGATATTATATTTGATAGAAGCTTTTCACCTGGTTGTACAAACTGTTGTACACATCTTCAACCCTGACTTTCTTAATGGCGGCAATTTGCCTGACCACATGGTGCACCATTGAAGGCTGAGTCAGCTTGTCCTGAAAAATCCCTTCAAATGGCCAGGGACCATCCGTTTCCGCCATGATCAAATGCAAAGGATAGAATTCTGCAGCCCCTCTGGTTTCTTCTTCATAAAGAATATCCGGTGTAAACGATATTAAATACCCATTCTGCGCCATTCTTTCCATTGTTTCTTGATTACCTTTAAACCAATGAAAATGCGCCTTACTTATATTGTGCTTTTCCAACAAGTCACAAACAAAAGATGCATCATCATATATTGCATGCAGGATGATTGGTTTATTAAGCCGCTTAGCCAGCAAAATAAACTGCTCCAAAACCTCCACATAACTCTGATAGGCAAACCTGCTGCCTCTTTCATTTTTGCGCAGATAATAGGGCAGCCCAACTTCTCCGACCGCAACCATTTTTTCCTGATTTGCTTCAATCCAATTCAACAGTTCTGCTATTTCATTATCGGTCGGCAAAGGCTGTTCGGGATGGTAGCCAAAGGCAGGATGAATATTTGGATTGTGATCAGCCAACCTCAGATTTTCTTTGCAAGATAAAAGATTCATCGAGACAGTTATTAACCCTTCTACTTGGTTTTCCATTAAACTATTAATAATTTGATTTTGATGACTTTCTTTATATTTATCGAAATGAATATGAGCATCAAACACTTTCATGCAGCCCACCCGCCTTCAAATCGCTGTATATTTCCCTCTTTAGCTCGAGAAACTCACTTTCCAATAGCAAAGTATCTGTTCGCGGCCTCTTAAAAGATACTTCGATCTCCCGAATGATTTTAGCTGGTCTATTAGATAAAAGATAGATCCGGTCAGATAAAAAGATCGCCTCTTCAATATTATGGGTAATAAACAGAACTGACTTCTGCTTCTCTTCCCAAATCGATAACAGCCATTTCTGCATATCAAATCGTGTGAACTCATCCAGTGCAGAAAATGGCTCATCGAGCAGCAAAACTGACTGTGGGCTAAGAAGCGCCCTTAAAAAAGCCACTCTTTGCTTCATCCCTCCAGAAAGCTGGTGTGGATAAACATCCTGATAGTCTGATAAGTTTATTTTCCTTAACCATTTTTGAGCTTCTTGTTTATCAGGCTTATTGAATAGTTCCTGGCCCAGCAAGACATTATCTGTTACCGTCCTCCAGGGCAGAAGCGAATTCTGCTGGGGCATATACGCAATATTTCCTGTTTCTCCGTTAATTTTCCGATGATCCAGGAACAATTCTCCTTTTTCAGGTTGAATCAAGCCGCCAATACATTGAAAAATGGTGCTTTTCCCACTGCCAGAAGGACCAATAATCGAAACAAATTCGCCATCATTCACATGCAATGTAATATCATCAAGCACTAACCCTGTGTCTTTAAAGAATTTGGTGACATTTTCAAGTCTGATTTTTGCTTCCATCATTCCTCACCTTTGACCTTCCATTTAATCACATTCTTTTCAATCATCACAATAATGCTGTAGAGCAGCATACTGAAAAAGATAATAATGAAAATGGCAATAAATACCCGATCTGTCCTGAAGGCTGACGATGCTAGTGTCATGAATACACCAATCCCTTTTTCGGCCCCCAGCCATTCGGAAATAACGGCCCCCATCACACTATACGTCGCTGCTATTTTCAATCCCGAAAACATAGGTGACAGAGCATTAGGGAGCTCCAGCTTCGCAAATGTCTGAAACCTGGTGGCACCTGACATCCTCATGTAATGCATAAGTTCGCGGGGAACATTGCTGAAGCCATCCAATGATGCAATCGTAACTGGGAAAAAACAGACTAAAATAATAATAATCAACTTCGGAAAAAAACCGAAACCAAACCAAATGACTAACAGAGGAGCCAAAACAATGATCGGTACATTTTGCGATAAGATCAGCAAAGGATAGAATGCGTTACGCAAAGAAGGTATTAAGTGAAGGATCATAGCGATCAAAAATCCTGTTGCTGACCCCAGCAATAGCCCCGTAATTGCCAGCTTCAAGGTTGCTCCTATATCTTGCAAAAATAATGGGTAACTGGAAATCGCTTCCTTAAAAATGACAGAAGGAGCAGGCAGCAGCCATGCAGGGATCTCCTGAAAATGAGTAATGCCTTCCCAAAATAAGAAGAAAAGGAGGAGAACCAGAAATGGTCTCCATCCTTTATTCCATAACGTTTTCATCAGCGATATTTCTCCGTCAGTCGGCCCATCGTGATCCCTTCTGGCTGATACAGGATTTTCACCTGAGAGATCACGTTTGGAGATCCGAGCTCAATTATTTTCTTATTCATCTCAGCAATCACAGCCAACAGGTGCTCCAGCTCGCCCTCCATTGTTGTCTCGAGCGGATGGACTTCATAATTTACACCAGACGAATCAATGATTTTGATTGCCTCATCAACCAATCCAATGACCTCCTCGGTAGAAGAAGCCTTAGGAATAATTTGTACACTTACTAACGCTGTTGCCATCATTAATTCCCCCTCTTCGGTAAAAACTCATTTGTAAAAGCTTTGTCAGCTTCTAATTCCTTCTCAAGCAGGCCATTATCGAACATCCATTCACTGTAATTCTCCCAAATCTCCAGCTTTTGCTCTCCCCATCGCTCAGCGTCATCCTGGTACTTAGGGGAAAGCCATTCCTGACTTCTCTTCACCAGCTCTTCATCCAAATCAGGTACCGCCTTAATCAAAATATCCGCACTGTCAGCTGGGTGCTCTATCGTAAATTCATATCCCTCAGTAAGCGCAGCCATGAATGCTTTGACTGTACCCGGGGCATCCTTGATCATTTTTTCATTTGTAGTAATGACTGGTGTGTAGTAGTCCAGTTTCTCTGAGTAATCTGTTAAATACACCATATTGATAGGTTCATTACGAATTTCCGCCTCGACTCCCGTCCACCCATAATAAATCCAGGCAAAATCAATATCACGATTCACGGCTGTGAAAAAGTCTGAGTCTCCCATATTAATTATTTTCACTTTCTCCACATCGGCATTTTCTTGTTTCATTAATGAATTGATTACAGCTTTTTCAATTGGCGACCCCCAGCCGCCATAGGTTTTGCCTTCAAAGTCTTTTGGTGAAACTATATTTTTGGCCTTAGGCGAGGCAAATCCTGAAGTATTATGCTGAATAACAGCCGCCAGTGAAACAAGCGGAATCCCCTGAATTCTCGCCTGCGTGATTCCTTCCTGGTAGCTTACTCCGAATTCCGACTTTCCTGACGCCACTAGCTGGTCAGCTCCTGCTTCTCCCGGAAGTATGATATTTACGTCCAAACCGTGCTTCTTGAAATAACCTTTTTCTTTAGCAACATAGATTCCCGTATGGTTTGTATTCGGCGTCCAATCAAGCACAATTGAAACCTTCTTCAATGCGCCTTCCTTTTCCACGGATGACTGGCTCGAAGCACAAGCAGCCAGACTCCAGACTAATAAAAATGCAGAAAACAAGATTAATAACTTCTTCATTTATTCCCCTCTTCTCTATTTTTTTGACAATGAAGGCGGAAAAGAAGGATAAGTAAGTTTGATAAAATAAAAAATGCGCTCAGGGAATCCCAAGCGCATGAATAAATCCATAATAAACGAAAAAACGTCTATCAGAAGATGTTCCCTACGCTGGTACTAACCAGATCAGGTTAAAGGGTCAGCATCTATGGACACTATCTCAGCCGGCAACACCGGCTCCCCTACATTTCCTATTCTCCAATTGTCATCTCTACTATAATACAATGTTTTATGATTCGTCTAGAAAAATAATCCATTACTTCCTATTGATAAACCTCTCTCTAATCTAAAATAGAAATAATCTTCTTGGCAAAAGCAGCAAGTTCCAGCTTTTCAAGTGTATGACAGTAATCATATTCAATATTGCCAACTGATGGTCCCTCTATGTCTCTAAGATACTCTAATACTATAAAATCACTAAACCACTCGCCCTTTTCAGCTTCCTGGTGTTTAACGTTTTTCCATACATTTTCAAGTGTCGGGCTATAGATTCTTCTTGCTCCAGATTTAAGCTTGCAGGAACTCAATTTCATTTGATATTTAAGCCCAGGCATTCCTTCGTGTACATCATTAAAAATATGCGGCCAGTAATCTTTTCGTGAACCAGTATGTGGGTGGGCCACGGCCCACTCCTCCACTTTTTTCAATACCTCTTTATCAAAAAGAATGGCATACAATCTTTTTCCTAATTGGATTCTTTCATGCATTGATTCAAACTGATTTACTGTCTGTCCGGCCAATTTAGTCAAACCGTAATCATTATAGGGGAAAAGAATTTGATTAAAGGATAATAGATCCTGTAATTCAAACTCCAGGGTACTGAAAACATCTTTGATATATATCTGATTCTGGATGACTCTATTTTCGATATAATTCTGTTCATTGATAATCAGCCCGAATGTGAGTAGAGATGAATTGGAAGAACTCCAGTAATAATCCCAGATCGTCTCGCTAAAGATTGATACATTTAAGTGGGGAAGCAGCCTGAATAGCGGTTCTTTCCTTTTGAGACTTTCTTCGTAAAGCAGCAGCTGTGGATAGGCATCCTGGAAAATCAGCCAATTCCCTCGTTCTAGGAAAGAAAAATAGGAACTTTTTTCCCTTTTAGATAACAGCCTTGCTAAAAGCTCAGCTTTCAAATCCGTCATGCTCCAACCGCCATTGCGCGAGACCATATGGGCCAGGAATGCCCAGTGGATTTCCGGATGTTTTTTATAATAATCCAGATACGCTTTCGTTCTAGTGATATTATTCAGGTTTAGTTCTTTAGTCTTCTGCTGTATCTCGCGAATGATTTTTATCTCTTCCTCTGAGGGGTTATTAGCCAAACTTACTTTTTGCCTTCTTTTCAATGTTTCTTGGATCACTTCAATTGGCGACTTTACTTTTCTATTAAAAAAGAATATCGGTCATCCCCCCTATTTCTTTTTGGATTAGGTATGAAGATTAATGCAAAAATGAAAAGAATGATAAACAGGTCCTTTTCCATTCTATTGCAGTTTTATTCAATAAATGAGCTATTCATTCAAGAATGACAGCCTCAGTGATTCACCATGTCTTTGGCAGGGGCAAGTTACCTAATATTGAATTACCCATATCATAAAAGTGGAGTGCAAAATTGTTTTGGGGAGGCATAAGATGTTTTACCACATAAAAAAATTACAATATCAAGCAAAACCAGAAAGACCAGACCCTGTTTATGCAAAAAAGCTTCAAGAAGTTCTAGGAGGACAATTCGGGGAAATTTCTGTTGCAATGCAATATCTATTCCAGGGATGGAATACTCGAGGTGATGGAAAGTATCGCGATCTCTTGATGGATACCGGGACAGAAGAACTGGCCCATATTGAAATGCTGTCCACCATGATAGCAAGGCTTTTAGATGGCGCACCTGTTGGCGCACAGGAAGAAGCCGCAAAGGATCCGGTAATGAATGCCATCTTAGGCGGAATGAATCCACAGCATGTCATCGTATCAGGATTGGGCGCCATGCCCGCCGATAGTGTAGGAAACCGTTGGACTGCAGATTACATCGCTGCAAGCGGCAATCTTCTGGCCGACTTCAGGGCTAACCTTAATGCTGAGTCCCAAGGAAGGCTCCAGGTAGCAAGACTATACTATGAAACGACGGACCGTGGAGTAAGAGATATGCTTTCCTGGCTGCTGGCAAGAGACACGATGCACCAAAATCAGTGGATCGCGGCTATAAAAGAGTTAGAAGCAAAAGAAAATGTAGTGGTTCCAAGCACCTTCCCGAAACATCTGGAAAAACAGGAAGTTTCCTACGTGCTGTTTAATCTTTCAGAGGGAGATGAAAGTGCGGCCGGGAGATGGGCAAGCGGACCTAGCATGGACGGTCTCGGCACATTCCAGTACGTTCAAAACCCAGCTCCATTTGGGCCAAAGCCAAAACTTAAACCAGCCCCTCCTTATATTTTTAATACACCACCTGCCGTCTTGCGCAGTGAGCAAATACCGCCGAATTTGATGTGAAAAGTGAAAGAACAAAAAAAGCTTCAATCCTTAAGAAAAGGATTGAAGCTTTTCAGTATGATTCCTACTGGGTTCGAACCAGCGACCTCTACCCTGTCAAGGTAGCGCTCTCCCAGCTGAGCTAAGGAATCGTTTTAGCATTGTCCAACGTAGTGAGGACATTTACTAATATATACTGGATTAATAGGAATGTCAATATAATTTTCAAGTAAAAATAACCTAATCTATAATTTTTTAATTGCCTTTATAACACTTTCAATATATGTATCTTCATGTGGGACAAAATCTTTTTTTGTCACAAGCATGCTATGTGATTTCTTTCCTTGACCATCGTTCACCAGGAAACCTTCAACTTTTATTTTCTTTTTCCTGCCAAACCAAAGATTTTCAAATTCAGTAAGGCTCGCCATCATGATACCCGATACCTCTTCTCTTTGCAGACTGTAATTTTCGAAAGGTTGAGGTTGTTCATACAAAAACACATGGCATAATTCGTTGTCGATAAATCCAGGACTGTTCAATGAATCTTTGATCATTCCTAACGAATGCAAATCCTCCAAGCCTAGGTCAATCCCAAGCTCCTCTTTCACTTCTCTTAAGCCATCCACTGGACTTTCATCAGCAAGAATATGTCCCGCTGCGGTAATATCCAACAAATTAGGATAGTCTTTTTTAGCTGAACTGCGGACTTGGAAGAAAAGAAATTCTTCATTGTCTTTCCTCTCGGTAAACCAGCAATGAAAGGTTTCATGCCAATGTCCTGATTTATGAACTTCCGACCTCGTAGCAGTACCAGTATAATTTCCCTGTTGATTAAACACCTTAAGCAATTCGTTTTCCATATTTACACCCCTCTAAATAATACCATATATCCCTTTAAATTTTTACGAACAAATGTTCTAAAAAGATTGAATAAAGAACTAGTGTTCGGGTATAATATAAATAGAAATCAAAGGAGTGAGAGCGCATGAATATCATTCTTGAAAAATCACTTAGAGAAAACCTTCCTGTGGAGATGATCTATCTGGCTGCAAATAACCAGATTACCCAGCGGAGGATTATTGTAAAAGAATTGCATGAACGTTATTTTAAAGCCTTCTGTTTTCTCAGAAACGCAGATCGCCTGTTCAAAAAGGAAAATATACTTTCTGTTATGCCTGAAAGACGCAAACTGCTTAGATCAAGCTAAAAAAAAGAAGCCCTGTAAAAGGACTCCTTTTCCCGTTCATTAATTTGCTGGCTTTGGTTTCACTGAATCTTTATCTTTAATAATCAATTGAAGTGCAACAAGCAGTACAAAAAGACCGAGACCGATTATATCCGACATTCCTTCTGGATAAATCAGCATAATACCGCCTACGATTCCCAGCACTCTTTCCCACCATTGCAATTTCCTTAACCAGTAACCAATGACCCCTGCTCCAATGGCCAGCATACCAGAAATGGCCGAGAATACCACCCAAATTAATTCTGTCCAGGTTGTATCGATCATAAGAAGTTCAGGAGATAACACGAACATATAAGGGATGATAAATGCCGCTATCGCCAGCTTGGCCGAATTCACTCCGGTACGCAGGGGTTCGCCACCGGAAACTCCTGCCGCCGCGAATGCTGCCAACGCAACTGGAGGCGTGATATCGGCAATAATACCAAAATAGAAAACAAATAAGTGAGCTGATAAATCCGGTACACCAAGCAGAATTATGGCCGGTGCAGCAATTGTTGAAGTGATAACATAGTTAGCCGTGGTTGGCGAACCCATACCTAAAACGATTGCGGCAACCATAGTAAGCATCAAAGTAGGAATTAGGTAACCACCAGAAAGATCAAGCAAGCCATTAGCAAGCTTTAGTCCAAGACCAGTCTTAGTAACTACACCAACAATGATACCTGCTGCAGCTGTAGCTGCCGCAACTCCCAGTGCAGTCCGCGCTCCATCGACAAGTGCATCGATCGCATCTTTGAAACCAATTCGTGTCTCTTTGCTGAAAGCACTGACGACAATTGTCGATAGAATCGACCATAAGGCCGCACGCATGATACTCATTCCGCTTACCATCAATAAAATAACAATCAGGATAGGCAATAGAAGATAAATCTTTTTAAGGACTTCTTTTCTGTCAGGCATTTCTTCATCAGATAATCCTCGCAGACCAATCCTTTTTGCTTCAAAATGAGTCATAATCCATATACCTGAGAAATATAACAACGCAGGGATTGTAGCTGCCTTGGCAATTTCCCAGTAAGTAATTCCGCCGCCGATGAATTCAACCATCAGGAACGCTGCCGCTCCCATGATTGGAGGCATAAGCTGTCCACCTGTTGATGCCGCTGCTTCTACGGCACCTGCGAATTCTTTGCGGTAGCCAAGCTTTTTCATCATCGGAATCGTAAATGACCCCGATGTCACAACGTTAGCCACTGAGCTTCCACTGATTGTTCCTTGGAGGGCACTCGAAAAAATCGCTACCTTCGCTGGTCCTCCAGTACTTTTTCCTGCAACAGCAACAGCGAGATCATTGAAATATTGACCAACACCCGTTTTTACCAGGAATGCACCGAACAAGAGGAACAGGAAAATGAATGTTGATGAAACACCCAGTGGAGTTCCCAGGATACCCTCAGTTGTAAAGAACATTGTCTGGACTAGAGATTCCAGATCAAGACCTCTGTGCGCCAAAAAGCCTGGCATATAAGGTCCAAAAAGAGCATAAGCCATGAATAAAGCTGCAATAACCGTGATTGGCAAGCCGACCGTTCTTCGTGTCGCTTCCAGTACCAGCAGGATAGCGGCAATACCAATGTAGAAATCTGTTGGTGTTAATCGCCCGACACGATTGACGAGTTCATCTATCATCACTGGCCAATAGGCCCCAACTGCAATAGCAAGCAGAGCCAATAGCAGGTCGTACCATGCAACCTTTTTTACTTTAAGATTCTTCTTCCTTGAAGGAAACAGCAAGAAAATAAGCGCTAGAGCGAATCCCAGGTGAATCGAACGCTGGAGTTGGGCAGTAAGGACACCAAATATGGATGTGTATAGCTGGAATACTGAGAAAGCCAGAAGTCCGAAGAAAACAATCCATCCCATCTTACCTGCCAATTTTCTAGTTGCAGCTTCAGGATCATATTTCTCCAGAAGCTCTTGTTGTTTTTCTTGAGATACCAATTCTTCATTTGTCGTCAAGGATATTCACTCCTTCCAATTGCTTCAATAAACTAATTTCCTCAATCTTTATCCGTACTCTTGTCCCTGGTTCAATCGCCTTGGACAACGGATACGTAATGTCTTCAAAAATCAGGGTATGGTTTGCCCGGACCTGGCCAAGCCTCATATCGAAATGCGAAAATTCCCTGTTCATATTCGTAATATAGTACTTGCCATCCTTCATTTCAAAGTTCTCTCCATCTCCGACTTCAGATGGCATACCGATAGCAAAATCTTCATACTCCAGTTCGTATTGCCTGATTTTATGGCTTTCGGTCACTTCGTAGCTTTCTATCACATCTGACAGATGGATTGAATGCTTATACTTTATCTTAAAGGCTTCCCCTGTATTAATCGGTACATAGCAGAGTATATCATTACTTTCTGGTGCTTGAAAAACTAGAGCTTGTTTGTAAGGGATATTGATTGAGATAATTGCTAAAAAAACGATGAGGGTTAACAGAACGAAGATTTTTGATTTAATCCAGTTTATTTTCATATCAGCAGCCTCGCCTGTCCAATGTCTCCGATGGAGTACTTTCTTCATTACAGTAAAAAATAGACCGGTTGGAAGTTCGGTCTATCCTGGCTGGGCTTTCACCCATGTGGCCTTCCTTGTGAAAAGCCATTTTTAGATAAATTGACCGGACGTGTCCTCGGGGACACTGCCCGGCCTATTTCTTACTTTTTACTCAGCTGCCTTAATACCTTTTTCATCATAGTACTTCTGGGCACCTGCGTGAACTTCAATGCCAACACCGTTCAGAGCATTTTCCAGCTTGATTTGCTTCGCTTTTGCGTGTGTTACCTGATCAAGATTTTCAAAGATTGACTTAGTGATGTCATAGACAAGATCCTCTGAAAGATCTGCCTTTACAACAAGCATCGCAAGAACTGCCACTGTCGGCACTTCTGAACCTAATTTGTATGTTCCAGAAGGTACTACTTCTTTAGCATAGTAAGGATACTTTTCGATAAGCTCCTCAGCTTTGTCAGCTTCAACAGGAACAATAACTACCTTTTCCGTTGCAGAAAGTTCTTCTACAGCCGCTGTAGGTGTTCCAGCTGTAACGAAAGCAGCATCGATGTTGCCATCTTTGATACCGTTTACTGATTCATCAAAGCTCAAGTCCTGCTTTTCGATATCATCCAGTGAAAGACCGTAGACTTCAAGGATTTGTTCAGCATTCGCTGCTGTACCAGAACCTGGTGCACCGATTGATACTTTCTTGCCTTTAAGGTCTTCTACTGATTTGATTCCTGATTTTTCTGTAGTAACGATTTGGATTGTTTCAGGATACAATGTTCCGATTGCCTTGATATTTTCGATTTTGTTTCCATCGAACATTAGCTTTCCTTCAGTTGCGTAGGAAGCGATGTCAGTTTGTGTGAAGGCGATTTCACCTTTATTGTCTTTAATGCTCTGCATATTTTCTGCAGAAGCTCCTGTTGTTTCAGCGTTTGTGCTAACCCCAGTTGCATCAGAGACAATTTTGGCAAATGATCCGCCCAACGGGAAGTATGTACCACCTGTCCCACCAGTAAGGATGCTCATGTATTTTGGCTTTTCATCTGATTTTCCTTCTCCGCCGCCCTCTTCTTTAGAGTCGCCGCCGCCACATGCAGCCAGTACCATTGAAAGAACCAGCATCAAAGCAGTGAACAAAAGAAACTTTCTTTTTTTCATCAGAATTCCCCCTTATAGAAATAGAATTGTTCAACATAATCTTAACATAAGACTTCACACAATTGTCAAACATGTTACTTACTAACTATCTTTCTTGGACGATACACTTAGATTTTCATAAAAGATTTTTCAAAATACATATGCTAAAATCATGTTGTTGATATAGACAATTGCAAAAGAATTGATTTGGAGGTAAATGAATGGATTTTCCAATGGGCAAAATAGAAGAAATCACACTTCAAAGCAGGGAACTTGGAGAAGCAGTGACTATGCTGGTATACTTGCCTGCCAACTATTCTCCCTTATATAAATATTCATTACTTATCGCACAGGACGGCCGGGATTATTTCCAGCTCGGACGGATTGGAAGGATTGCAGACGAGCTCCTTGGCAAAAAGGAAATTGAAAACGTCATCATCGTAGGAATACCATATGAATCTGTCGAGGATAGACGGCGCAAGTATCATCCAAAAGGTGAGCAGCATCAAGCTTATATCCGTTTTCTCGCTCACGAGCTTGTTCCTTATTTAGATGAACAATATCCTACCTACCAAATGGGCATGGGCCGTGCATTGATTGGTGATTCACTCGCAGCTACTGTTTCCTTGCTTGCAGCGCTCCAGTATCCGCACACATTTGGAAAGGTACTTCTGCAGTCACCTTATGTAAACGAGGATGTATTCACAGCCGTAAAGGATTTCCGCCAGCCTGAGTTGCTCCAGATTTACCATACTGTTGGAGATCAAGAAACAGTCGTAAAAACCACATCTTCCCAAAACAAAGACTTTTTAACGCCAAACAGGGAGCTGTCGAGTATTTTTAAGGAAAGAGGCTTTGGCTATTTTTACGATGAGTTCAGCGGGAATCATACATGGACTTATTGGCAGCCAGACCTCAAGCGGGCAATAAGACAAGTGTTTTCCTAATATACGCTTCTTTATATTATATATTTAGAAAATTTGTTATAATGAATGGTAAATCATAATATAGGTTTTCAGTAAATCGATATGCACCACACTAATGAAACGGGGGTACATGAGATGAAGTTCGGTATTGTCATTTTTCCATCGAAAAAAATCCAGGATTTTGCTAATTCAATGAGAAGGCGTTATGATCCGCACTATGCGTTAATCCCGCCTCACCTAACTTTAAAGTCATCCTTTGAAGCGACGGAGGAAGAAATCAAGGAAATTGCGAATAAACTCGATTCAATCGCCAGGAATTTCAGACCAGTCAACATCAAGATCACTAAGATTGGTTCCTTTAAGCCCGTTAACAATGTAATCTACTTGAAGGTTGAATCACCTGAAGAATTAGAACAGCTTCATAATGAGCTTAACGCAACATTTGACGGAAATCAGGAGTATAACTTTGTACCGCATATCACGATCGGACAGAAGATGTCTGACGATGAACATTCCGATGTATATGGTTCATTGAGGATGACAAAAGTACAATTTGAGGATACCGCCGACAGAATCCACCTATTGTACCAGTTGGATAATGGATCGTGGACAGTATATGAAACATTCAGGCTCGGAAAGGAATAATCTAACGTGGAAGTAAAAATTGTTACTAACGAACAAGAATTAGCAGATGCACTCGAAGTACGCAAGACCGTATTCATTCATGAACAAAATGTTCCTGAAGAAGAAGAAATTGATCAATTCGAATCCGATTCTGTTCATTTTGTATTATATGATGATAACAAAAAAGCAGCTGGTGCTGGAAGATTCCGTGTATTGGACGGAATCGGCAAGGTAGAACGGATTTGTGTATTAAGAGAAAACCGCAGTACCGGTGCCGGAGTCGCGGTCATGAATAAAATCGAGGATTACGCCAAATTACAAGGTATATCAACCTTGAAATTGAACGCGCAGACACATGCGATCCCGTTTTACAGCAAGCTAGGATATGAAACGGTATCAGAAGAATTCATGGATGCGGGAATCCCACATAAAACGATGAAAAAATCTATATGATTTTGAAACTCCATTCTCTTAAGAATGGAGTTTTCTTTTTGCCTTTTCACAAATCAACACCAACAAATACATAATAAGAAATACATAAAAAGACACCACAGCTGAGTTTAAATTGACTCGCTGTAGTGCCTTCCTTTTCCTGTTATTTCCGCATATGTCTTGCTGACAACTGAAGGATTTACCCTCTTTTTATATACCCGATCACTATTAGAGAAGCTTATTTCAGAGGCAGCCAGCTGCATTCGTGCCACAGGTTGCTGGTCCTTGCGCTTTTTCATGGGTTCTACTGCTTGCTCCCGCTGTTCCTGTCCCTGTTCTACAGGATCTTCTTTGCGTACCCTTGCAATTTTATTAATCTGGAACGGATCATAATCTGTCCCTATTTCACGCTCAGCATATTGTATATATTGATAATTTGTCACTGGAAGAATGTATCCCATTTTGGTATCCCCCAAGAATAATTATTTTTCTCACTATATTCTTCTCTTCCTTTTCCCTGTTTATGACCGTATTAAACTGCTAATAAAAAAATTCCGTCCTCCTCCTTATAATGTATTCACTAAGTGGTGCTGGATGCCGAAAACACCTTTTGTTAAGAATCTTATTCTGCTATGATAGAGATTGTGCTATTTTTGGTGGGAGATGAGGGAAAACATGAAAACAGCCAAGTATAATCAACAGATAATAAGCCTTGATCGATATAACCGTGAGGATTTTCAAAAGCTTTTTGATGACGGAAAAAAAGGGATGCTTACTTGTTCTGTATGCGGAGGTCCTGTCCGTCTTTACCTCGGCATAAAAGACAAGCCCCATTTCTACCATCACCTTTCCGCGAAAGAAGATTGCAGTGAACAAAATGAATTCTCCCCATCCGTTCAACCTTCCGAGGAAACGGAATATATCGAACGAAATGGCTTCCGGATCCCTAAGGCCCGTTCCATTACGGCTGAAGCTGAAAGAGAGGAAAAATTCATCTTCCCACGAGAAGTAAAGATTCCTTCACCTTTTAATCCGTTCCCTCCAGCAAAGCCAGGAGTTAAGTTAAATTATTTAAAACAACTTAAAGAAGCTGGGATCCTTTTCGATGGTAATCAGGAAAAAGCTGTTGTTTCTATAGATGGGCCATTATTAATTTTAGCTGGTGCTGGAAGTGGAAAAACGAGAGTACTGACGGCAAGAACCGCCTTTATGATTGAAGAGAAAAAAGTTGATCCCGGTTCTATCATGCTTGTTACCTTTACAGCAAAGGCGGCCGCTGAAATGAAGAAACGGATTGCCCTTTACCCGGGAATGTCCCCCGCTAAGGTTAACCAGCTGATTGCTGGCACCTTCCATAGCATTTTCTACCGAATCCTTTGTTTTCATGACCGTGAAAATTGGTCATCTGACAAGCTGATGAAAAAAGAATGGCATCGGGAACAAATATTAAAGGAGGCTGGCCGAAAGCTCCAGCTGGATGAAAAAGAGTTTGCCTATGACCTCGCACTACAGCAAATTGGTTTATGGAAAAACACGATGATAATGCCACACGAAGTTAAGCCTGAATCTCCTTGGGAAGAAAAGGTGGCTTTGCTGTATAAAGACTATGAAGCTGCTAAAGACAGGCAGAAATTATTCGACTTTGATGACATGCTTCTGGGCTGTTATAAGCTTTTTAAGGAAAAGCCTGACATACTTGAAAACTATCAAAATCGTTTTCACTATTTTTTAATAGACGAATTCCAGGATATTAATAAAGTTCAATACGAACTTATGAAAATGCTCTCTAGCAAGCATGGAAATGTTTGCGCTGTCGGCGATGACGACCAGTCAATCTATTCATTCCGAGGCAGTGACCCTGCCTATCTTTTTAACTTTAAGACCGATTTCAAAAATACCAAATTAATCATCTTAAACCAGAATTACCGCTCGCCGCATGAAATTGTCGAGACAGCAAACACTTTAATTTCGGCAAATCTCACCCGTCATGAAAAAGAAATGCGGGCCCAATTTTCCGCTGAGCGTCCGCCAGTAATCTTCCATCCTTATGATGAAGAAGAAGAAGCAACGATGATCCTGACAGATATAAAAGAACGGGTCGAACAAGGCGAACGCCCCGGTGATTTCGCTATCCTGTTCAGGACGAATGCAGCCAGCCGTGCCGTATTCGAGAGGCTGGCGAATTCAAGCTTGCCTTTCCGTCTTGATCAGGATATTGAATCCTTTTACGAGCGTTTCATGGTAAAAGGAATGCTGTCATTTCTGCGGCTAAGCATGAATCCCGATGACTCGGAGGCAATCAAAAATATTCTTCCTTCACTATTTTTAAAACAGTCGATTTTCCGTGATTTACAGGCTAATAGCATCCTGAACGATTGTTCCATGCTTGAAGCTCTTACCCATGTAAAAACCGGATTTGCTTTCCAGGAACAAAAGCTGAAAAGGCTTATACCGATTGTACGCTCTCTGTCTTCCCTGCCGCCAGTAGCGGCAATAGATATAGTCGAAAAGGACCTGGGATATCAGGACTTTATCAAAAAGCGCGGAAATGAAGGAAACCAGCTTGAAAAGGGATCGGACGACATCAGGGATTTAAAAGTGGCGGCACGAAACTTTAAAACCGTCGGAGAATTCATCGAGCATGCTGACCATATGACAGCCATGAACGCTGAAATTAAACGGAGCAGCAGGAACCTAACTGACGCCATCACATTAAGCACCATTCATCGATCCAAGGGGCTTGAATATGGAAATGTCTATATAATTGGTACCGTTGACGGAAGCATCCCCCATGATTATGCTTTGGATGCCTATCGTAATGGAGACCTTCAACCACTTGAAGAAGAACGCCGTCTGCTTTATGTAGCAGTGACAAGGGCAGAAAAGAACTTATTCATTTCTGTTCCACAAAAAAGACGTGGAAGAAAAGCTAATCCTTCCCGTTTTTTATCTAATATAAAGAGAAAAATGCCAAATCAGGACCTGGGGATATAAACTCAGGTCCTGATTTGGCATTCAAGAATTACTTCTTGTTGATCATTTTGGAAATTTGGCCAAAGTCAAGCTGCTTTCCATCCTTAACGATGGATTCTACAATCTTGTCTTCCATTTCTTTACTGACAGGCTTGTTAGCCATTTTTGAAACACGGCGGATTACGCCTCGTACAGTTTGCTCATCTTTAAAGTTCGCATTTTGTAATGAATTCGCTAACTCAAATACATCATTCATATTTACGCCAGTTTTTTTCTCTATATTCTTGAAGAAATTATTATCCATATAAATCACGCCTCCTTCTTTAACTACTCTATTGTATGAAGGAAGCAAAAAATGGTGAAAGAGAGACTGTAAAAATCATCAATAGTCCAGGCAGAAAAAGCTGTTCCGAATTGGAACAGCTCCTTCTTCTTTGCTCTTAGTTGTAGAAGCTTGCTCCTACAATAATCAACAAAATGAACAATACGACGATCAATACGAAAGTGGAACCGCCATAGCCGCCGCCTCCGTAGCCGTAGCCGCCGCCACACCAACCGTAGCCCATTCTTCTTCACCTCACTTTTTATTACTCAATAGCAATATATGTGAGGCTTAACGAATTTGTATGGGCGAGCCCCCATCCATTTAGAATTCATGGATTATACTTGATCAAAGTCTGGGAACTGGCAGGATATAAATTCATCATATAAATCAATACTAAGGAGTCCTCTAGAATCCATTTCTGCATAGAAGACTTGATTTGGCTGATATCCTTTAGCCCTGATTTTTGAAATCAATTCACCTTTATCCAGACCAGCTTTCCTTAAATTTTCCTCGATAAGTTCACCGTCCATCATGACAGGCACCGAAGCAGACTCTGCTTCAACCTTAATTCCAATATCTTCATACTTTAATGGCTGTTTGGCTTTTTTCAATAAAACACTTAATTCTCCATTGGAATCAAGCGAAGCAAACTCAACATCTGCCACCTTAAATACACTTTTCTTGCGAAGTTGTTCCAAGAGTTCATCTATACTGTATTTCTCTTTTCGCATGTTTTTTTCGAGAATATTACCATGTTCAATGAAGGTAGTTGATTTTCCCTCAATAATATTGCGAAATGTTCTGCTTCTTAACGATACCGTTGAAATCGCCAAAGGGACGAAAGACCAGACGATTAGGCTGGCAATACCATCCCTCAAGCTCAAATCAGGATCCATCGCTAATGTACCAGCAATATCTCCTACAGTGATGCCTACGATATATTCAAAAAATGACAGGCTTGATAACTGTTTTTTTCCAAGAAGCTTTGTAATGATAAATAAGCCCAAAATCAATAAAATAGAGCGTATGATCGTATTAAGTATATCCGGCATTAAACCACCCTTGAAACACAGAATCAACCTTTGGGCTTAAAGATAAGTGCGCCAATAAAGCCAAAGATTACAGCAGCAGATATACCGGAACTGGTGATTTCGAACATGCCTGTCAGGACACCGACCAGCCCGTGCTGCTCAGCTTCCTGAAGCGCTCCGTGAACAAGCGAATTACCAAAGCTCGTGATTGGAATCGTAGCACCAGCTCCTGCAAAATCAATTAATGGTTCATAAAGTCCGAAACCATCAAGGACAGCACCAATGACAACAAGCAAACTCATCGTGTGCCCTGGTGTCAATTTCGCGATATCAAACATCAATTGGCCGAAAACACAAATCAGACCCCCGACAACAAAAGCCCAAAAAAACATTGGCAGCAATGCGATTCCTCCTTCCTAGTTCATTTCAATTGAGACAGCATGGGCGATACATGGAATGGTTTCTTTTTGCTGGAAAGATAGCGGTGATAAGAGAGCTCCGGTGGCAACAACCAGTATTTTCTTATAGATTCCCTTTTGCATTTGGTTTAATAAATGGCCATATAACACGGAAGCCGAACATCCTGCTCCGCTGCCACCAGATTGGACCGGCTGGTCATCGTTATAAATCATCAAACCGCAATCCTGAAATTGCTCCTTCGATATTTCCAGTCCGGACTGCTGTAAAAGCTCGAATGTAGTAGCCTGCCCAATCCTTCCAAGATCACCTGTAACAACTAAATCATAAAAAGCCGGATTACGATTCAGATCTTTAAAGTGAGCAATGATCGTATCCGCTGCAGCCGGCGCCATTGCTCCTCCCATATTAAAGGGATCTGAAATCCCCATATCCACCACTTTCCCAATAGTGGCAGAGGTAGTGACGATTTTTCCCTGTTTATCTGAGTTATCCGTTACAACGGCAGCTCCTGCGCCAGTTACAGTCCACTGTGCTGTCGGCGGTTTTTGTCCGCCATATTCTGTCGGATAGCGGAATTGTTTTTCCGCCGCTGAATTGTGGCTTGATGCGCCGGTTACCGTCTTCTTTGCTCCCTGGTAGTTCACAATAAATGATGCTAACGCAAGACCTTCCATAGAAGTAGAGCAAGCACCGAAGAGACCAAAATAGGGTATTTCCATCGTCCTTGCCGCAAAACTCGTCGGTGTGATCTGATTGATTAAATCGCCTGCCAGCATGAACTGCATGTCCTCTTTATTGAATTCCCCTTTTTGCAAGGCCGAATTAATTGCCTCTTCAAGCAACACTCGATGTGCTTTCTCATATGATTCTTCCCCCATCCATAAATCGTCATGAAGGACATCAAAGTCAGCTGCCAACTTCCCCTCGGCTTCAAAGGGACCGCCTGATGAGCCCCACGATTCAATGACAGGTTTATTCGCAAATTGCCATGACTGCTTTCCAATCAACATTTACAGCACCCCCATCATCGTCAACAGTGTTTTTACCAATGCAACGACAAAAGCTGCAAAGACACCAAACAAGATTACTGAACCTGCCAGTTTAAACATGTTCCCGCCTACACCTAGAACGAATCCTTCAGTTCGGTGTTCAATTGCCGCAGAGATCACTGAGTTTCCAAATCCAGTCACCGGTACCGCGCTGCCCGCTCCTGCGAATTGTCCAATATGGTCATAAACACCAAATCCTGTCAACAGCATGGAAAGGAATATCATCGTAGCAACTGTCGGATTTCCAGCTGTTTGTTCGGTGAAATTAAAAAAGTATATATAAAAATAGGTTATTGCCTGGCCGATCGTGCAAATCAAGCCGCCAACCAAAAATGCTTTAATGCAATTTTTAACCACTGGTCGTTTAAGTTCATGCTTTTGTTCCAGCTGTTGATATTGTTGCTGCTCAGGTGTCATCTTTTGCTTTTTTTTATCCCCCATTTCACCCATCCTTTCTAAGTCAATTCTTTTTTCAACGAAATAATCCGCTGTAATTGTTCCTCTGCTTTTTTATCCGGAAAGGACGGATCTTTCATTCTCTCCCGAAGCTCGACCGCCTCAATAAAAATTTTATAATCACTAGAAACAATGAAGTCGTCATCAGGATAATTCTTTTCCAATTTCTTATTGATTTCTTTCTCGATTCGCTTCATGCCGAACCGCTTCAAATGCTTGACCTTATAAGCCACCAATATGTCTTCTTTACCTACGATGACTGCAACATCATAAATTTCATCAAGTGCAGCGATATCTTTCTTGACCTTCTTAGCCAGTTTGATATTCTTCTCATCAAGATCATTTGTCGCTCCTGGATCAGGATTGACTGACTGGATCATTGACTTCCTGCTATCAGGTGATGTTTTGCCAAATGAAGTACAGCCAGCAGCACCAGATCCAAGCAAAATTAAGATTCCCAAAATCTTTACAACATGTTTCATATTCATCATTAATCCCTTTCTATGGTTCATCTGATAAAATTATTTTCCACGGCTGAAACCCAATTTATGAATTTTTTAAAGCAGGTTACACTTCCAGTTAATGTAAAATAGATAATTACGCCTGTTTTGCAGTAAAAGTACTTCGGTGAGCTTAATAAGCCCTGTGACTACTTTTCAATAAAATAAAGCTCTCTCTTATTGCTTTTTATAGCCTTCCCTATTTGACGTAATATACGAACAAAAAGCGCAAGCGCCTTGTTCAACCCCGACAAGCGCTGGAGGGACGCACAATGAAGTCGTTCTTTGACTTCAATGGGCGGCTCGAAGCGACTCGAGGGGCTAGGCGCTGGAGCTGGATTAAGAACACCACAGGCAGTTATCCACACCTAAGTAATTTTATAATTTCCTTAACAAAAAAAACGCCTGCCAGAAAGTTTGGCAGACGCTGTTTTATGCTTGTTTTTTCTTTTTCCCGCAGCCACAGCCACGTTTCTTACGCACTCGGCGGGTTGAAGCATTGCTTTTGGATACTGTAGAACCCTTGGTGCTTTTCGTATTTTGCTTTTCTTCCTCCATGAATACAACCCCTTCATTAAAGAGTCCATACGATAGTTTATGAACAAATCTTCAATGGAGTTCTGGACGGACTCACTAATTTAATATGTCAGTCTTTTATGAAATAATGCTGGATCACCGAAGCAATTCCCGCTATTGCCAGCACTGTGATGACTGGCATTGAAAAATGCGGTATCATTACATAGCCAGCATACAGGAAAGAAGTTGCCCAAATACCAGTGCACCAATGGCAGCTTAATAGCTCGCCTATCCAATATTTGAGTCCCTCCCCTTTTATTTCTATATAAGTTTCCGTACTCCCATCCTCCAATGTCTCCTCCACTATATCGTGGAATGGTGCTCGAAGGAATTCAGTGATTGTATCGTAAACAATCAGCCTGGTCAAACGAAAGCTCGCAAATACAAGAAGGCATAAATCCAACCAATTCCCCATCCGCTACACCACCTGTGTTGAATCAAGTCAATACAGCTTATGCAGGGCAAATCCCTATGTATGGGCCCTTAGCCAGTCCGCTCCTGTCATCATTTTTTATAGGAAACCTGTTGAAAATTAGACAAACACCCACACCATTAGGAGGGCGATTCATATTCTATTAAGGACAATAGGTCATATCAACTAAAAGGAGATGAACTTGTTATGGGTTGCAAAGGTAAAAAACATGATGGCGACAACTGTGTATGCGAGGTCCTTCGTGCAGTAGCAGATGCTCAAGATGAAGTGGATGTAGACAATGATTGCGATGTCAGCTGCCACAAGTCTATCCAAGAATTACTTGCAGGCGCACAAACTCCAACGACGGATTTAGATACAATCCCACTAATTCTCTATTGCGGTGACTGCGCACCGTTCGAAGGGTTTGGAACTCGCCTCTTCACAAATCCAGGAGGTCAACAACGACTTGATTGCTTCAAATCATTTTTCTTCCGTGTCACTTCTGTAGATGACAACTGCTGCGCAAAAGTTGAGTTGTTAGCAACACGTGGTGGTATGGGAGAAGGTATCGACACTCTATGTGAGCAAATCACAACTGGAGGATCCAGAAATGAATTCTACAGAACTGGCATCTGCATCACTATCGACTTGGACTGCTTCTGCGCTGTCACTTGCTTAGATCCTGTAGCTGCATTACCACTTTCTAGCCTTCCTGGAAATAACTGATCACTGCAGTCAGAAAAATCAGGCTTACCGTAATTGGTAAGCCTATTTTTATAAACCTACCCTTTTTATATCGACCAAATCTTCTTTAAAGATGCTTACACTTTTCTTTCTTGGGCTGATCGAATGTATAAACAAAACTTCTCCTTTCATTTCCATAAAGTACCCCGTATATGACCTTTCTATGGTAATGAATTCATATTTAACCTTAGCAACAGATGCCGGGACAAGCTTTAAATGTTTGACCTTTTCCTCGAGTGTATATTCATTGAAATTCCTCTTCCTTGGTGGGTCTGGGCTTTCTGTTTCATGAATTACTTCTTCTTCAGAATTTCCGTTTGCTTCGTAATCAACTTCATTTGTCTTTGAATTCTGTACTTGTAGATTCTCAGACATCTCTTCCCTATTATTAAAAGAAAAATTCTTTTGCATATCTGGTTGCGGTAGATCTATGTTTGGTTGATTAATGTAAAACAAAGGAGATTGCTTACGACTTCGTTTCCTCCCCATATTCGGCACCTCCAATAATTCGCTCACCCTATATGTATGCGGTAGCCTAGGATGGGTGCCAGGCTCACTTTTTGAATTGTTTGTACAAACCCTTAAATCATTTTAAAAAAAAAGCCCGCACAATGGCGGACGTGATTGATTACAAGATATGAAACCCTGAGTCAACATGGATATTTTCACCAGTAATTCCTCGTGACATGTCGCTGAACAGGAATACTGCTGTGTCTCCAACTTCTTCAGGAGTTGTGTTGCGGCGGAGCGGAGCTCTTTCTTCGATTTCCTTTAAGATTGAATTAAAGTCACTTACACCTTTGGCAGATAGTGTACGGATCGGTCCGGCTGAAATTGAGTTCACGCGGATGTTATCCTTCCCAAGGTCTGCTGCAAGGTAGCGGACACTTGCATCCAGGGAAGCTTTTGCTACTCCCATAACATTATAATTCGGAATCGCTCGTTCTCCTCCAAGGTAAGTCAAAGTAACGATACTTCCTCCTTCAGACATTAGTTCCTTCGCTTCCTTGGAAACTGCTGTCAGTGAGTAAGCACTGATATTATGGGCTAACAGGAAGCCTTCGCGTGATACATTCATATAGTCCCCCTGGAGTTCCTCTTTGTTCGCAAATGCGATACAGTGGGCAACACCAGAAATCGTGCCAACCGCTTCCTTGACCTCACGGAAGCATTTTGCAACATCTTCATCGCTCGTAACATCACATGGCAACACTAAATAACTCTGATCCAACGATTCAGCGAGCTCGCGTACACTTTTCTCCAGACGCTCTCCCGCATACGTGAAGATCAAATTCGCTCCCGCATTGTGAAGTGACTGGGCAATCCCCCAGGCAATGCTTCGTTTATTGGCAACACCCATTACTACATATGTTTTTCCGTTCAATGAAAGAGTCATTTCTACCGTTCCCCCAATGTTAATACAAGTTATTAGTACCTAGTGCTAATTCTACACTATATTTGTTCATTTGAAAAGAAAAACCCGCCGAGAAGGCGGGTTAATGTTTCAATTAGCACCAAAAACAGAATTCAAGCTCACGCTTTAGCTCATCAACATACTCTTTTGAACCAGAGACAATCAGGCGGTCCTTCAGCCTCAACTCGGTATCACCATGAGGCACAATCGATTCATTTTCACGGAGGATACGGACAAAAATAACATCTCCGGTAAACGGGAATCGCCTTAGGGTCATTCCATCGAAGTGATCATTAAGCATTCTTATTTCATGCAGGGAGTTTTCCTTGTTAGTCAGTATGTCCATGACTCCAGGCGATTCAATCATCACTTGAAGCAGTGATTCAGTTGAACGCAGCACCGAGAAGACTTCAATTCCCTCTCCTTGTACTTTGTCGGCAAGATCTGGACTTTCGATCCTGGCGATTACACGGTCAACACCATGCTCCTTCGCACTGACAGCAATCTTAGCATTCAAATCAGGGTCCCCGGTAGTGATGACAATGATATCCGCATCATACACTTCATGTTTTTCTATTGTTTCAATTTCATAATTCTCCATCTCGATGATATTAAAAACTGATTCTGCAATTCGGTTATCCGCTTTTTCCTGTTTCGTATGAAATAGTACCGGATCGTACAATGAAGACTGCAAGTCTCGTGTAACAGGAAGGGTCATCTGGTTGGCGCCAATGAAGACCACTTTCACTTTCTTATCTTCGGCTTTTTCCTGCGGAAACAGCTTCTTGAATAAAATTGGTGTCAGAACGCTGGATATGACCGCAACGAGAATCAGCGTACCGCTCATTTCTGGAGTGATCATTTCCATTCTTTCACCGATTGTTGCCGCTGCAATGACTAGCGATAGTGTTGACGTCAGCAAAAATCCAGCTGCTAATACTGTTTTCGTATCATACCATTTTCTCAAAATATAGACCGGAATTACTTTAGATAAAAATAACGCCAGCAACAATAGCGGAATCAGCATCAGGAGTTTTTTATCGCTGAATAAGGCCCAAATATCCAAATCAACCCCAACCATAACGAAAAAGATCGGGATTAAAAATCCATAGCCAAATGAATCAAGTTTGTGAACCATATCTTGGTCTGGTGCCAGAAGTGAAACAAGTACCCCGGCAAGGAAAGCTCCCAGGATGTTTTCAGCACCAACCGTTTCAGAAATCGCCACTAACAAGATAATCAATGCAAAGACCGCACGTGTACCTATTTGAGTTGTACCAGTGGAGAGAGCATTGATAAATGTACGGTTTTTGAATATTTTACCAACGAAATACAAAGCAACTCCAGCTGCGAACAAAAGGAGGAGCAGCCATGTGTTTCCATCTCCGCCATCATAAAGGGAGACAAAGACAGCTAGGAGAATCATCGTAGCAAGATCTGCGATGACTGCCACCAATAAAATGATTTGACCTATATTTGTTTTCATTAAATGGGCGTCTTTAAGTGTTGGCACTACGACCCCAAGTGAAATTGTCGAAATAATCAGCGTCATTAGAAATACATTTTCGATAAAACCGGCAAGTACAAATAAATAAGACAATCCTAGCGAAGCAATAAAAATGCCCAAAAAGATGATAGATGCAACGACAAATGTATTAGGTTCCTTTTTCGGTGTTGCCTTATTCTTTTTGCCACTTGTAAATGCAGAAAAATCTATTTCCAAACCGCTCAGGAACATCAAGAACAGAAAACCTAATGTAGATAGGGTGCCAAGCCAGGCATCCTCATGAACGATATTGAAGCCACTTTTACCAATGATAAGGCCCATAATGATTTCTGCGACTACCACTGGTATAATGCTCAATTTTAAACGGTGAAGCAAAATTGGTGTCAGAAATGCAACGATAATGACGATTACAAGTGAAGTAATCGATGCATGTTGTTCCATCCTCATCCCTCCTTATTCGTTTATTAAGTTAGATAACTCATAAAAGCAGTAGCAATCCCAAAATAAACCAAGATACTAATAATGTCATTTATAGTAGTGATGAACGGTCCGGATGCTACAGCCGGGTCAATTTTCAGCCTATGCATGAGCATGGGTATCAATGCACCAGCCAGTGTTGCTATGATCAATGTAATAAAAATAGATATACCAACTAATATCCCCAGAAATAATTCACCTTGCCAAAAATAGACGACGAACGTGACCAGTATTCCGCAGATTGCTCCTGTTATAAGGCCAGTTCCTGCTTCCCTGAGGATAATGTTCCACTTGCTCTCTTTTTCAAGGTCACCAGTTGCAATTCCCCTGACAGCAACAGCCAGAGCCTGAGTCCCCGTATTCCCTGCCATTCCGGCGATCAAAGGAATGAAAACAGCTAATATTGCAACTTTATTCAAGGTTTCCTCGAACCTTCCGATCAAGCTTGCTGTGAACATGCCCAAAAAGAGAAGGATGATTAGCCATGGCAGCCTCTTTTTGGCAGCCGATAGCGGGTTTCGGTCTACCGTATCAAGATCAGCGATACCAGCTAGTTTTGAATAGTCATCTGACGCCTCTTCTTCCATGACGTCCATGATGTCATCAACAGTGATAATCCCGAGAAGATGATTTTGAAAATCAACGACAGGAAGAGCGAGGAAATTATAATCTCGCATCATTCGTGCGACTTCCTCCTGATCCTCTCCAACAGAAACGGAAACAACTCGGTCATTCATAATCTCAGCAATCATCGTTTCATCATCGGCAACTATAAGATCACGCAATGAAATTACACCAGCCAGCCTTTTATCTTCATCGACAACAAAGATATAATAAATAGTCTCAGCCTGGGGTGCTTCTTTTTTTAGAATATACATCGCCGACCGGACAGTTTGGTTGGCAGAAATCGCAATGAATTCTGTCGTCATGATACTACCAGCTGTGTATTCCTCATAATGCAGCAAGCCCTTGATTTCCTGTGCTGCTTCAACATCCATGATCGTCAAATAACTGACGACCTGGTCTTTATCAAGCTCATTCAGGACATCGACTGCGTCATCAGCATACATATTTGACAGCATATCTGCCGCATAATTAGGATTCATCTGGGCGAGTACATCTTTAAAGTCCTCTTCATCTGCTTCTAGATTTTCAAATAAATCGGCCATTTCTTCGGGAGATAGAAAGTTATACACTTTCGCGCGCTCTTTATCATTAAGTTCCCCGAAAAAAGCTGCCTGATCATAAGGATGCAACTCTAAAAATTCATCACGAAAATCATCGATCTTCTCAGAGTAAAGTGCTTCCATCAGCAGCTCTGTATTAATCTGCTGCTTAGATGCCGTTTCTTGGCGTTCTTCAGACATCCACCTTACCCCCTTTCCTTTATGTACATTTCATTATACTAGCATTTATTAATTTCTTTGTCTTTTATCTACTCTTTTTCAGGCTCTTTTCTCAAACTTTGCTGCTATTGAATACAAAATTGGTTTTAAGTGCCTTGTTCCTTCGTAAAGTTTACGCTTCTTATGAGAAAAGAGCATACAAACTTAATACCGACCTGCAAATTAGGTATATATTACGTTAAAATCGGCTTTAGGATTTTAACATCAGTGATTAAGAAAACAACTTCTTCAATTAAAATTAATTGGGCAATATATGTTAAGATGCCAGCTTGTTTGACTACGGCCTTTTCTATTAACATTCCCTTTTTTGTTGTAAACTTGTCTTTTTTCCGACTTTCGTGAGGACTGAATTAAATAAAGGAGGAATACCAATTGAACCTTGATATTATTGGCGATATCCATGGCTGTTACGGTGAATTTGAAGAGCTCACCAAAAAACTTGGATACGAGTGGAGCACCGGCCTTCCAGTTCATCCTGATGGGCGGCACCTTGCTTTTGTCGGTGACCTGACTGACCGTGGACCAGATTCATTAAAAACCGCAAATCTGGTTTGGGAATTAGTGGTGAATAAAAAATCCGCTTTCTATGTTCCCGGAAACCATTGCAATAAACTTTACCGCTATCTTTTAGGGAATAAAGTCCAGACGACCCATGGACTTGAGACAACTGTTGCGGAGTTTATGTCATTGAGTTTAGAGCAGAAAAATGAGTTCCGTGAAAAATTCCTTCACTTATACGATTCTGCACCTTTATACCATGTCCTCGACCAGGGCCGACTTGTGATTGCCCACGCAGGGATCCGTGAAGACTACATCGGGAAAAATAACTCTAAGGTAAAAACCTTTGTCCTTTATGGTGATATCACGGGGCAAAACAATCCGGACGGAACTCCTGTACGTCGTGATTGGGCAAGGAACTATCAAGGAAAAGCAACCATAGTTTATGGGCATACACCGGTCAAAAAACCGAGAGTACTCAATAATACGTACAATATTGATACAGGAGCTGTTTTTGGCGGCAATTTGACAGCATTGCGTTATCCTGAGATGGGACTTGTATCCGTTCCCTCCTCCATGCCTTTTGTGCCGGAAAAATTCAGGGAGATAAATTGATACTCGTATTAAGAAAAGCGCAAGCGCCTTGATCAGCCCCGACAAGCGTTGGAGGGCCTGACAGTGAAGTCGCTCTTTGACTTCATTGGCAGGGCCGAAACGTCTCGAGGGGCTAGGCGCTGAGCTAGACACTAATCTAAGTGAAAAATTTATCCTTTCTTATACAGTGAAAAAGCTAACCATAGCAATGATGGTTAGCTTTCTCTGCTTTATTTTCCGATAAACATCTGAGTCCAGTAGTTCCCTTGTGTTGTGTGCCCAACTCCAATATGTGTGTAGTTAGGACTTAAAATATTCTTCCTGTGCCCTTCGCTGTTCATCCAGGCGTTTACAACTTCTTCCGCACTCCGCTGACCCATCGCAATGTTCTCGCCAGCAGTGTTATACGATACCCCAAAGTCCCTCATCATATCGAACGGAGAACCATAAGTAGGACTCGTATGCGAAAAATAATTCTTCGCCTGCATATCATTAGATTTTTCTTGTGCTACATTGCTTAACGCTGTATCTGGCTGCAGGTTCTGTAATCCATTTTTCCTGCGCTGTTCGTTGGTCAGGTCAATAACTTTCGCTTCAAACGCACTTAGCTCGGTCCCAGAAGGTGTCGCTTTTTGTTCTGGAGCGGGAGCAGCTTCTTCTTGCGGAGCTGGTGCTGTTCTTTCTTGTGGTGCTGGCGCTGCTTCTTGTTCAGGTGCTGGAGTTGCTCTTTCCTGCGGTGACGGTGCTGCTCCTTGTTCAGGTGCTGGAGTTGCTCTTTCCTGCGGTGCCGGTGCTGCTCCTTGTTCAGGTGCTGGAGTTGCCCTCTCCTGCGGTGCCGGGGCTGCTCCTTGTTCAGGTGCTGGAGTTGCCCTTTCCTGCGGTGCCGGTGCTGCTCCTTGTCGTGGCGCAGGAATTCCTCCCCTGTTCAATTGCGGTAGTTCGACACCTGTACGGCGCTGCAATTCGGCCAGCATTTTATCAAGGTCAGCTCGTTGTCCTTCTGTTAATGTCAGCCTGCCTTGCCCATTCATTTGTGTGTGTGGAAATTTAGCACTAGGAATATCAGTACTATAAGAATTCGGGTCTATGGTAATATACCCATCAGGCGTCTGCATGATTTCACTCGTTGCATTTCCGCCTTTTTGATTACGCCCTGACTCATTTGTATTTCTTTTCGCAGAACTGATTTCCGCTCTGCGCCTCTGTTGCTTGATTCTATTTGCGTCATTATCCCAATAACCTTCTTGGCCATTTCCAAGGGTGGTCATTCTATTGTCGCGTAAATCCAATGCTTCTTCATTATTGTTGTTGCAGGCTGCGAGACCTAATAACATAACAGCGGATACGGCAATTAATTTACCGTGCTTATATACATTCAACGGATGTTACCCCCTTCAAATTTTTCATTTATTACTCCCTTATGATTTGATGTATTGCACGGAATTATAAAATGAAAAATTTGAGAGAAATGTAAAAAGGCAAATCGTCTCTAAAACGATCTGCCTTTTTCAAGCACTGCATCGATATCAGGTGGAAGGCTTGCATTGAAACGCAATTCTTTGTGAGAAAATGGATGGACAAACCTTAGTTCACAGCAATGCAAAGCTTGTCTTGATATCTTATTTTTATTTCCGCCATATAAAGTATCCCCCAGCAGAGGGTGTCCTGAATAATTCATATGCACTCTGATCTGATGTGTTCTGCCTGTCAATAGCCTTAGGTTGATATGGGTAAAACCTTCATATCTCTTAACAACTTCAAATAATGTGCAAGCATACTGACCATCGGGATGGACTTCACGTTCAATGATGCTGTCCTGTTTCCTGGCAATCGGTTGTTCGATACTGCCTTCATCCACATCTAAACTACCTTCGACAAGTGCCATGTACTTTCGCTTAACACCGCCACTACGCTGCTGCTTGCTGAATAAATGATGGACATGGCTGTGCTTCGCAATCAATACCAGCCCGGAAGTATCCCTATCAAGTCTGGTGACAATATGGGTTGTTGCGGATAGGCCACTACGTTGATAATAACCGATAAGAGCGCTGGCCAGACTGCCGTTTGGATGCTCCCTTGAAGGAATTGTATTCATTCCGGCAGGCTTATTGACTACCAGTAAATACTCATCCTCATAGATGATTTCAAGCGGGATTTCCTCCCCTTTCATCCCCTCAGAAGGAAGTTCAGATGGAAACTCCACGCTGATAAAATCGCCGCTCTTCAGTATATATCTGACATTTACCTCCAGGCCGTTTACTGAAATGAAACCACCCTTGAACTTAATATCGGTAAGAGCCGACTTGGAGATCTCTTTATCCTTTAGGTATTCCCTAAGCATTTTACCTTGGTCAGCAGCCCCGGCCGTATATTCCAGTGTAAAGTTCTTCCACATATCAGCGGCTCCTGTCTCCAATGTTTCTAATACTAATATTTTTTACTTTTTTTCAAAGAAGGATGCCCAACGATAACTGTTTATTGGACAAATTGTTCGCAACCCGCCTGCGAAATGTCCATTAAACCTTGTTTATTAGACATTTTGAACACGACTCGGCCGCGAAATATACATTAAACCTCGTTTATTAGACATTTTGACTGCGACTTGGCCACGAAATGTCCATTAAACCTTGTTTATTAGACATTTTGAACGCGACCCAACCACGAAATGTCTATTAAACCTTGTTTATTAGACATTTTGACTGCGATTCAGCCGCGAAATGTACATTAAACCTTGTTTATTAGACATTTTGACTGCGATTCAGCCGCGAAATGTACATTAAACCTTGTTTATTAGACATTTTGACTGCGACCCAACCACGAAATGTCCATTAAACCTCGTTTATTAGACATTTTGATCCCGACTCCGCCGCGAAATGTACATTAAACCTCGTTTATTAGACATTTTGATCCCGACTCCGCCGCGAAATGTACATTAAACCTCGTTTATTAGACATTTTGATCCCGACTCCGCCGCGAAATGTACATTAAACCTCGTTTATTAGACATTTTGACTGCGACTTGGCCACGAAATGTACATTAAACCCTATTTATTAGACATTTTGAACCTGACACGGCCACGAAATGTCCTTCAATCATCTCTCCCTGGACAGTCTGTCAGCGGTCTTTCCATAAAATCAATCTTTCTTCTTAATCGCTGTCTGAAATAAAGGAATCGTGCACCCTTTTCCAGAACGGGAACGGCCTGAAGCGGGCAAAGCGGATTTTTTCATCCGCAACCCTGAATTGGATTGATTTAACGTCCTTATGCAGCAGTGTCAAATGATCAACTGTTACCTGGAAGTCACGTCGATTAACCGGCTTCAGTGTACATGTATGATGGTCAGGAAGAATCAACGGTGATCCCACTGTCCTGAAGACACGATTGTTGATGGATGCCATTTCCGCAACCTGGATCGCCCTTAGTGAAGGGTGAAGGATGGCGCCGCCCAATGCTTTATTGTAGGCTGTACTTCCTGATGGCGTTGAAACGCACAAACCATCTCCACGGAAGCGTTCAAAATGCTGGCCTCTGATTTCAACATCCATGACCAGGGTGCCCTCAACTGACTTTACGGTCGATTCATTCAGGGCCAGATATCTTGTTTCTCTGCCGCCATGCTGGTATCTGATGATTACCTCCAGAAGTGGATATTCAACCACCTGGTAGGGTGTTTTGGCTACAGCAATGACCAGCTTTTCAATTTCTTCAGGAACCCAGTCGGCATAAAAGCCTAGGTGTCCGGTATGTACTCCAATGAATGCTGTTTTGTCCAGCCTGCTCGCGTATCGATGGAAGGCATACAGAAGCGTGCCATCTCCACCCACGGAAATACAAATATCGGGCTGGTCTTCATCATATTGTAAATCAAAGTCCAAAAGATATGTCTTCATTTTATGCATCAACGTGTTGGACCTGGAATCCCCTTTTGAAGTGATCGCAAATTTCATGTAATCAAACACCCCTGCATTTCGGATTTAAATTACTTCTTCCCATCCTGCTGCATTTCTTTTTTCCTTGTAAAAAAAGCCTGTGCATCCTGGATTTCCCCTCTGATTGTCGACATTTCTTCATCAAGCCGGAATGCGGCCTCCGCTGCTCTCTGCAACCTGATCTTTATGTCCTCAGGAAAAAGTCCTTTATACTTATAATTTAGCGAATGCTCCACTGTTGCCCAGAAATTCATCGCCAATGTTCTGATCTGGATTTCTGCCAGTATATTTCTTTCACCGCGAATTGTCTGCACTGGATAACGGATCACGACATGATAGGAGCGGTAGCCGCTCGCTTTCTTATGGGAGATATAATCCCTCTCCTCGACAATCTCAAAATCATTACGGCTTCTCAATTGTTCAACAACTGTCTTGATATCATCCACGAATTGGCACATGATCCTTAAGCCCGCAATATCCTGCATTTCTGTCTCAAGCTTATCAAGTGAAATTCCCTTTTGATGCGCCTTATCAAGAATGCTGGCAATAGGCTTTACCCTTCCAGTGACGAATTCAATCGGGGAATGGTCGGAATGGAGTTCATATTGGCTCCTGATTCCTTTTAACTTTACCTTCAATTCTTCAACAGCGTGCTTATAAGGTTCTAAAAATTGATCCCAGTGTTTCACATCAGTCACCTCATCCGGTTCTATTCACGAAAGCCTAAGCGGAGGGTGCGGCAAAAACCTGTTCCACTTTCGTGACCATTTCCTCTCCATAGTTGCTATTGCCATTTATATTTTCAATCAAATATTTCATTTCGCTATGGAAGCCTTCTAGTTTAAGTTTGCCTCCATTATTGGTTAAATAAGTTTCTAATCCAGACTGCAAACCTTCTTGAATGACACTCCAAGTACCTGCAGGAATGGTGACATAATGATATCCATCTTCTTTATCAAGAATATAAATAAATGATAATTGATCGGAATCAACAAGCATTTGCCCTGTTGGAGCAAAATCCTCCAGACCTGTCTCTATGTCTGTAGAGAGTAGTAACTCATTATTTTCTATTTTTGCATCGATAATTAAAATTCTTTGACTCATTTCCTCAACCTCCATAATCTTTTTTATTTTATCATATCGAACCATTTTCTACTAAGGATTGAAGCAAACCAGATTTAACGAGATAATAAAGAGAGAGCTTGTTGGAAAGGGCGGATAGATATGAGCCAGAATATCGAAATTGAATTCAAGAATATGCTGACAGAGGAAGAATTCCACTTCCTTGAACAATTCTTCAAAATTGAGCCGGAACAATTCAAAAAACAGATTAATCATTACTTTGATACAAATTCCTTCACCTTGAAAGACCATGGTTCTGCATTAAGGATCAGGGAAAAAGGATCCAGGTTTGAAATGACTTTAAAGCAGCCTGCACAACAAGGGTTGCTAGAAACGAATCAAATACTGACGGCTGGCCAGGCTGAGGAAGCCTTGTCATCAGGAAAGCTGCCAAAAGGTGAAGTAAAAGACGCTGTTGTGAAATTAATCCAAGATACAGAGCCATTGCAATACTTCGGGTCGCTCACAACCGTTCGTGCTGAGGTTGAGTACAAAGAAGGATTGCTTGTCCTGGACCATAGTTACTATTTAAATACAGAAGATTATGAGCTAGAATATGAAGTAACGGATGAGGCAGAAGGAAATAAAGTTTTTACTGAATTATTGGGAGAATTAAAAATCCCTCGCAGACCGACCGATAATAAAATTAAAAGGTTTTACACTAAAAAATATAATCTTTTACAAGAATAGACCAGGCAGGAGAATCATGATGAATGTTGACCAGTTAAAAGTCATGCTTGAATTGCAGGCGCTCCAAAACTTCAACCAGCCGGCAGCCAGCCAATCAGGTAATAATGTTTTTCAGGAAATGCTTTCCGGCATCCTCAGTGACCAAAGCAATGCTCTTGGTGCCACTGCAACAAGACTTGAAGAGTTATTTAACAACGCTCAAACTGCAGTTAGCTCTTTTGATATAGCCAAACCGAACTTTGGACAAGTTCTGCCGCCTATTCAGCTGACAAAAGTAGCGGCGAAAAGCGATGCTGATTTTGATGGGATTATTGACAAGGCTGCTTCTATGTTCAATATTCCAGCCAAGCTCATTAAATCTGTCATTCAAAAGGAATCGAACTTTAATCCAAATGCCGTGAGCCATGCCGGTGCTTCAGGACTTATGCAATTGATGCCGGCGACAGCTAGAGGCCTGGGCGTTAAAAATGTATTTGATCCAGCGGAGAATATTCTCGCAGGAAGTAAATACCTTCGTCAAATGCTGGACAAGTACGACAATAATATAGAACTTGCACTTGCAGCATATAATGCCGGACCAGGAAATGTTGACAAATATGGGGGAATCCCTCCATTTAAAGAAACGCAAAACTATGTACGTAAAGTCACAGATGTCTTTTACGGATAAAAGGCACCTCAAAAAGGAGAATATTCCCATTAGTTTTGACCGCCTGTCAGTGGTAACAGGCGGCTTTTTTGTGTACATTAGTAAAGCAATCATAAAAAGAAAAGCGCAAGCGCCTTGATCAGCCCCGACAAGCGTTGCCCGCCTAAAAGCGCCACGTCCGTGGCTGGCGGGTCTAGCACATCGTGTGCCACGGAGGGCGGACCGATGAAGTCGCTCTTTGACTTCATTGGGCGGACCGAAACGACTCGAGGGGCTAGGCGCTGGAGCTGGACATCAATCTTCGTTCAAAAATCTATATATTCTACAAAATCAAGTCCGTTTTTATAGAACTCAAGACGATTTGTTTGAGATATAAATTTAGCATTGCTACAATAAAAAGCATAACTATCAAAGCAGAATGGAATTTTAAAAATCTATTTTAAAGGAGTTATCAATATGGTTGAGAATAAGACCTTACCATTCGAAGCCATTGGCGAAGGGACACTTCACCGGCTGGTCGATGCTTTTTACCACCGCGTTGGAATGCATCCTGATCTTGCTCCTATATTCCCGGATGATTTAACAGAAACTGCCCGAAAACAGAAGCAGTTTTTGACTCAATATTTAGGAGGGCCACCCTTATATACCAATGAACATGGCCACCCAATGCTCCGCGCAAGACATTTGCCATTCGAAATCACACCGGTGAGGGCATCAGCATGGCTTGCATGTATGGCTGAGGCCATGGATGAAGTTGGACTTGAAGGGCCTTTAAGGGAGGACTTTTACGCAAGACTTTACCTGACCGCCCAGCATATGATCAATACACCAGATGACGAAACTGGTGATATCACATGAAACTGAGTCGGGAAAACCTTTTGAGCTATGACCCATCAGAATTTTGCCATAGCTTGGATAAAAAGCCTATTGAAATTTATATTTTTGTAGACCCGCTCTGTCCCGAATGCTGGGCACTCGAACCCATCATCAAAAAGCTCCAAATCGAATATGGAAAGTATTTTTCCATTCGCCATGTCTTGAGTGGCAAACTGGCCACACTGAACATGAGCAGAAAAAAACGTTACGAAACGATTGCAGAGCTATGGGAAAAAACGGCAAGCAGAACAGGAATGTCTTGTGACGGATCACTGTGGTTCGAAAACCCTGTATCGTCCCCATACCTTGCATCGATTGCGATAAAATCCGCTGAGCTTCAGGGGAGAAAGAAAGGCATTAGATTCTTGCGCAAGCTTCAAGAAGTTCTATTTCTTGAAAAACAGAATGTCTCGAACTTCGAAGTGCTAAAAAACTGCGCGAGGAGCGTCGGTTTGGATGTTGAGGAATTCGTAACCGATATTCATTCTGAAACAGCAGCAAAAGCATTCCAGTGCGATTTGAAAATTACGAATGAAATGGATGTCCAGGAAATACCGACTTTCGTCTTTTTCAACGCAAATGTTGAAGAGGAAGGTATTAAGATAACCGGTCTTTACCCATATGAGGTATACGTCCAGATTCTCGAAGAAATGCTGCAGGAAAAACCAGAAGCGGCCCATCCGCCGCTCCTCGAACAGTTCCTGAAGCAATACAAAATGGTAGCCTCCAAGGAAGTAGCCGTTGTATATAACATAACTGTTCACCAGGCAGAGAAGGAATTAAAGAAATTAATGTTAAAACAACAAGTCGAACAGATTCCTGCTAAATATGGAGTATTCTGGCGATATGTTGAAGGATGACCGTGCATTTGCACGGTTTTTTTATTTGGAGTCTGTAACGATGCTCCACTAGTTCGTGATAACGAAAAACACATTGGTAGGATACCTGGGCGATAAAACCAAGTTGGTCGAAATAATTGGCAAAGTGGTCGAAAAAATTAAAAATCCGCCAAAATAATTCGAAAAGTGGTCGGATAAATTTAAAAATCTTTGAATTGTGGTCAATCTACTTTTCTTTCATCACTTCTTCGAGTGGTTTTCAACAGCACTGCACGAACAAAAAGCGCAAGCGCCTCGTTCAGCCCCGACAAGCGCTGGAGAGCCGCCCAATGAAGTCGTTCTTTGACTTCAATGGGCGGATCGAAGCGACTCGAGGGGCTAGGCACTGGAGCTGGATTAAGAAAACTACATGCAGTTATCCACACCTAAATATAATTTCCTTAACAAAGAAAAAGGCCTTGCAGCTCTCCAACTGCAAGGCCTTTTCTCTATTTTATACGAACAAAGGGGATGGGAGAAATTTTTCACGGTCAAACAAAGGGGTAAATGTTT
>NZ_JAGGQU010000054.1 GCF_018613155.1 Bacillus sp. ISL-55
AAAAAATGCAAGAGTCAAGTATCATTATTGACAGCCAGAAGTGAAGAAATACAAAAAACTGCTGAAAAATTTTCCAGCAGCATAAAATATATTTAACTTTTTCTTCTTGAATCCAATTTCTCTATTGCTAGTTTCCTTGGGTTATAACTATTTTCAGAAGCTTTAATTCTTCTTTGTTTCACACTTTTATTCGGACAAAGTTCACTAAATTTTGTAATTAATTTACTATAATCAGGTAAATAATCCACCCAATAAATCTTATCACAGTTGTCTAACCTGGAATTTACTATTAAGATTTGATTTAAATTTTTATATTTCGTGTAATCAATATTACCATTTTCTCTATTTATCGTAGATAAAGTGTTAAGCAAACTAATAAAATGGTGTGAATATAAATGGGCAATTACTCTATTAATAACCCACTCTAATTTAGGTACATTAAAATTGAAATTATCTGATCGAATCAAATCTTTTGTCATAGCCAGAATTAAGTTTCTATCAATTCTATTTGCAACATCAAATCCTTCGTCATTTAATCTGTCTTCATAGGAATATCGATTATCAACACTTGTTGGTTCATTAAAACCTTGTAAATTTTTCCTGCTTTCTAGGTATGCGAAAGCTATTGGGCAAAAAAAGGGATCATCCTCTTCTTTCACTCTAAGATGATTCTTCATTCGCTTTAGGCAACTTCGGTGATTTTTATAGACCTCTTTACGAATTTTCCTACTGATAGCTTTTACCGTTTGCCTGGTGGATAAAAATATATCATCTATAACATTTAAATGGGGATTTCTATAGGGAAATCTATCGAGAAGTAATAAAGGATCCATATTTTCCTTAATTTTTGAATAAGATATTGAACCATTAGATACCATCCTACCCTTATTAAAATGCGGTATGTCAGAAACTAAAGTTATCATTTTTTTCAAAAGGTTATTTTGTAAAGGAAAGTCTTTATGTTGTAAAAAATAGGTTCCTTGTAACACTTTTAACTCTTCTTCATTTAAAGTTATCCATCTTTTTAATTCTATTGATTTTATGTCTTCCATTCTCGGGCTATACCAGTCAGGGAATAGCTCGTCATTCACTTCTAAATATCCATTCCCACAATTACAGTGAAATGGAAGGGTAGCTTTATTGGTTATTTCATAACCAAAGTCATTTCGGTACCATCTGCTACAACGTTCACAAGCCTGAATAAGTTTTTGACAATGAAAAGGACATTCGTCAATAATCTTAAGTTGATGAAAAACACTATGATATCCTTTTCTAATACAAATTGGACAAATATAAAGGCCGCTATGAAAGTATTTATTTACATTTGTTTTTCCATCAAAAAGTGGTTTGCAAAGCATATCAATAAGATTATTATTATGTTCTTTTATAGAAAAACCGAAATAATGTTTGAATTGATTATCATCTATTCCTTTTAGGGTTAATAACTCCCGGTGATTCCAACCAATATTTGATTTTAATCCCTTAACATGTGCTGTTCCACATATTTTTAAAAACTCTTTTGAGGTAATTAAGTTGGCATGCTTGATTTTTTCAATAATTCCCCAAGGTGATTCATAATCGGCTATCCACTTAATATCCCATGTTAACCTTTCGCTTAGTGTATCTGAAGGTTCTAGATGTATGCGATTCAAAATAATTTCAACCCTTTTAACGCAGTCTAATATAATTAGATAGCACTATATAATTCAGATTCTATATAACTTGAGTACTTAATGGCATCAATCCATTGGGTTTTTGAAATAGAGTTCAAATCCTCACCTTCAACACCATATTTCTTTAAGGCAAATTCTATGGCTAAAGTTAAATATTGCATAGGGATTTCAAATCGAGAACTTAGTCCAGCTTCTCTTCTCATTTCTGTATAAATTTCCATTAACTCATCAGTATACTTTGCCAATCTAAATCCATGCACGAATGCATCAGGAAAATAATATTTAGTAAAGCTGACTCCACTATTTGAAGGGAATTCACAATCTTCATCGTAACCTAGTAGGCATTCATACATATCTGAGCGATTACATACTCCCTCAAATTTATGTTGTTGTACCATAAACCTGCCAATTATTTGAGCTTGTCCTAATTCAAGAAATACGGACCTCTGATCGAGTAACTCTTGTTGACCTACTAAAAAAACCGTTAAAGAGACGCCAAATCTATCCAACTCGTTATTAATATCCATCAGCCATCCATACTGTATTTCGTGTAATCTTTGCGCATCATCTATGAAAAGTACTATTCGTTTTTGTCTAGAGACTTCAGCTTCTTGAATTAGAAATTTTAGCAATCTTTGTCGTTTAACATTTGCCTTCCCAGAAAAAGGAGTTCCATGTCCAACATCGATTAAAAGATCCTCAAAAAAAACAGCTTCATTAGGGTTTTTATACTTCCGACAAGTGATAAAATAAATAGGTAATCCATCAAATTCATTGGGAAGTATGTGAGTCAGATACTTTATTGCTCTTGTTTTACCAAGTCTCGGACGACCATATATTATGGCGCCAGGAAAACGGTTATTTAAACACTGCTGTATTTTAAGGTACAATTTTTGGATTTCGTTTGTTGCCAGCAAATATCTACCTGTTTCGATCGGATGACTGCCTTTTGATATTATTGGACGACCTAAGTTCTGAGAAACTTGAATTTGATTTGCTTGTTCCATAATTATTACCTCGACAATTCATTAGAAGGTTAATGTTCTCTTTAATCTTTTTTTATTTTCTAATTCAACAATTGGCATAGTGTCTTTAGTATTTATTTTAATGGGACTTACATTGTTTAATTTGGACGTATTAACCTCTTCCCTCTCGGATGTATCTGGTATGTTTTTGGTTACTTCTTGTTCATTTGCTAAAGTTTTTTCTAATGAATTTAATTTATTTCTATATCTTTTATGTGTGATTGCTTTTTCTTTTAAATACTGTTGAAAAGCCTTAATAGGGTCATCTTTTGTGGTAAAGTGAATGAGTTTTTTATTTCTCAAACTAAAAATCTCTTTCCTTAAAGCCAAGCTATGCTTTGTTTTCCCCCAATAACCGCTTCCTACTAATTTTCCTAGTTCTGATCCATCTGGTAAATATGCAGTTAAAAACCTTACATCATCAATATTTATAACTAGATCCAGTGTTTTTCCTATTAAGCCTGGGGACCTAAGTAAAAGTTCATTTGTATATCTTACGTTTTCAAACTGAATATACGGTCTTCTTCCCTGCTCTATACTTCCCTTTACTTTCCGTTTAGCTTCAACACATAAAAATGGAATATTGTCTCGCTCCTCTTCCTGAAGTTTGCGTATAATTGGGTCTTTATTTATTCTGTGTTGTAATGCTTCTAATGGCGTTGAATAACTTGTTCCTTCATTAGGTGTAGAATTATAATCAGCAATTAACACATCTGTTAATTCTTCAAGGTCGTTTATATTCATCTTAATTTTAAGAGCTTGTTTTTCTGGGTTATTTCTTCTAGGATCCTTAGGATTGCTGCCTGTTGTATTTGGTAGTCGGTGATAACCATTTTCCTCAAGTATTCCAAAAAATCTCTCTATCAAAGACCTTTTGGTTGGGGATTTGATTGGGCCAGCGTTTACTCTGCAGTTTATGATTCTTTTTACTCTGTCCCTTACTATGATGGATAAATTGGCTTTAGCATTGTCATAATAAAATTCATCCCACAAAGCCCACATTGATTCTTTTATAAGTCCTGATGGTAGTCCTCCATTAGGTGGATATTTTAATCCAGGAATAGTTAAGTTAAGAGGCTTCCAAGGCTCTATTGATTTTTTCACACATTGCAGAACATCGTTTGAATTGTACTCTTTATTTAATGATATGTAATATCCAAGAACTGCTCTTGAAGCTACATCGATGATCACTAATAACCAAATTCGATCTAAAACCTTAGTAACTTCATCGCCAGAAGGTGTTTCGAAAGTTAATGAAAGGGATAGGTCAATTTTGTGTCCATCAAATTGGACCCTTTCGTATGGTTTTAAGTGGGTAGGTGCTTGTTCATTGAAGTGACTATTTATATTATCATTATGTTCATTTTCATTGTTGTATCTATAGCTTACCTCAGACATTTTAGCTTCTTCTAATTTCTGTAGGTAGCTATATAAAGATCTTTTTGCTAACTCTTTAGTGTTAAAGGGGTAATCAAAAGGCGCTTTTAATCCTTGCTCTCTACATTTCTCAATAAACCTTTTATGTATTCTGTTTTTTTTCATAACAGGGTCGGTTAGAGACTTATTCTTATTTTTAAAAAATAAAGTATCAATCAATTCTTGTAATACTGGATAGGTTTTTAACAAAAGTCTAAACGCTCCAGACTGCTGATTATATTGCTTCTTTGATGTAGAGTTTGGTAACTCTTTTCTGTTATATTGTTTGATTGTCTTTCCAGGTATTAATGCGTTAAATCCATAAATTATTCCAAACTTATCTTCATACAAGCACTTCTTGAAAAAACTATTAATTTCTTTCCTATCTATGCCAGTCTCTATCTTTATTTCATTAAGAGAATCACCTTTTATAAACATCTCTACAGCTTTTTTTCTTTTTTTATAAGTATCCAAATCTTGTTCGGTCATGACATTCAAATTTGCCCTTGGCCAATTGGCTGTATTTAATAATTCGTTGTCGTATGATTCTGTTATTCGTCTTCTGGACAATGGAGCCACACCTCCGTATTTATATTTAATGGTTTTAAGTGTATATTGGATGCTATTTTGTTATTGAATATTAAGTTATAAAGAGCTACAATGATTCTTTGCTCAGTGATTGAACCTTTTAATTCAGTCAGGATCGTTTTAATTGTCCTTTTCTCAAAAAATATACATTTACTAACTTTATGTATATCTAAATCTAAGGGATTAGAATTAGAAAGATAAGGAATTAACCTTTTTGCATTATTTATTGATAATTGATTTTGTAATAGATAAGAATAATCTTTTACCTCTAATTGTCTGTTATTATTCTTGCACCATTCTGCTAAAAAGGTAATTTCTCTTTTTTGTTTATCACTTTTGCTTGCTTCAATTATTACAAGGCTTTCCTGGCCATTTTTGTATTTTAGCCAGAAGTTAGGAATAACTTCGATTTTTTTCTTATTAAAAACACCCGATATTACTAAAGGACGTTCACAAAATGATATTATTTCATGATTTAGTTCTATCAGCAGCCATACTTCATAATTGGCTTGTCCAAGGTAGCAGACATCACGTTTTAATTTAGGACTATAGGCCTCCCAATAATTCTTATAAAAAGAGCTGTTCCTCTTTATCGGATGCGGTTCATACAAGTGTCACACCTCAATTCATAAATTACATATAGCTTACTCTAATTTTAAATATCTATGAATATATAAAGTAATGGGAAAATCTCAATTTATTTCCTCATTGTTAACTTTATTTTTGATTCTCTCCTTCATTTGGCCGCTTCTCTTGAAAGCTTTACCTCTATTTATTCCTTCAATGTACACTTCAGGGTGATGAGATAATAAAGTACGGATTTCTTTTTCTGTAAGAAAAATAGAATGTTTAGTTAGCTTGATTTCTATGAATTTCATAATTTATCACCTCATATTTTTATATTTTTATGTTCTCCAATATTTAGATATTTATACTCTCTGTACTAGATTAAAAAAAGAAAAACGTCTACAAATGTAGACGTTGAGATAAACCACTTAAAAATTTATATTTATTGATCTATTCCTTTTAAAAAAAAAATAGGTGAAATTGCCGTTTTAAAAAAGTAATTTCAAGTTTTATCGAGCAATGGAAAAGACATAACTTTTTACTTTTTTAAAACAATATGCGGGGGCTTTCTACCAAGAATCCTTTAATAATATTGCAACTTTTAAAACCATGATGGTGAAAACTAACTTACAATATAGTTATTTTTAATCTTGGACAACTAAAGCTTCCTCCATTGTTTGTCTCCTCATATTTTGAACAGAGTTATTTAAGTTTTGTTCGTTAATACTGTTACACCATTCATTCCAGAACTTCACAGAATTGGAATTAGGTTTAAATATAGGTTCTTTAATTCTAATCCTACTCGGTAGTAAGCAGGAATCCCCAACTACTATTGCTTCTCCTATTCCAAGCGTTGGAAGTAAATCTTGTATTCCCCCAAGATTTTCTGGCAAAAGATTACATACTGCTGTTTTATCGGATTGATTTGATAATCTCAATGAAATTACATTATTACATTGGCTCATAATAGTTGTATTTAGCTCAGAAGGTCTTTGGCTTATTATTAATAAACTTACACCATATTTCCTACCTTCCTTAGCAATTCTTTCGAAATGCGATAAAGCCCGACCTTCTGAAGCGTCTGCATGTTGCCTTGATGGTAAGTATAAATGAGCTTCATCGCATATTAATGCTATTGGATGCCTTTGGTCATATGGAGACCACTGTTGGACTTGAAACACCAATCTGGCCACCAAACTAATTACAATCGGTAATATATCAGAGGGGACTTCTGAAAAGTCAATAATCTTGACCCCAGTCGATTCATGATCTGCCATTCTCATTAGCTTATTTACCAAAGATAAAAGATAGCTTGTATGTAGATGTTCTTCATTTAGATTAAATAAGAAACCGTATCTTCTATCACTTTTTTTGGCATAAAGACGAGGTAGAAACCTACTGAACTTCCCATTAAATGGGCCATTTATTTCCCTATTTGTTCCAGGGTTTATAACTCTTTCGTTATTTAATCGGGTTAATTCATCAATGACAAAGGTTAGATCATAAGGAACAGGACTGTCAATTGTAAAGGTCTCTAGTTCTTCATTCAATCCTTCCGCTACCAAAATGCGTCTCTTTGCTTCAACCACTATGTTCGAGAAAGCCATTGCTTGATTAGGTGCATTTTCATCTGTTCTATCTAAGATTAAAGCTAACATATCCTCATATCCTAACAGCCAATAAGGAAGAAAAATAACGTCATCACCCGGGTTATTTAGGTCACCTGGTCCTGCAATCCGATAAACTTTAATATTTTCATGGCCGCTTAATGGGCTGTATTCGGAGTGTAGATCAAAGACGATCATATTAGCATTTGGTAAATCTGCTACCTGTTCAATTATAGTTGCAGTGGTCCAAGACTTTCCTGATCCAGTTGACCCAACAATCATAGCATGTCTTTGAAAAAAAGCATTCCCATCCAATATTGCGTCAGCATCATTTGCCATGGTAAATGAACCGATTGTCAAAGGAGTTCCCTGAGCTGTTGTTTCATCTCCTATAAGTCTTGTAAAAGCAGTTAGACGCTCACTGTTCAATAAAAAGCACCGTGACCCAATTGCAGGCAGTGTATCCACTGATCTATTAAACGCTGTAAATTCCCTACCTGCTCCCACACCTTTTAAGGTTCCTAATACATTAATGTATACCTCTGCGTTATTAAATACTTCTTCTATTCCATCATCATTTTGAAAATAATCTACTCCAGATTGCAATACCCTGTCAATTCTTCCTATGAGTCTTATATTTGGATTAGAAGTAAATAGAATAACAAAACCATTTACATTTACTTGTTCTAACTTATTTTCCTCAATAACAGAAACGGAAACACTATAACTATCAACTTTTGTAACTTGCCCAATACTCTCTTCTTCATCAATTGTAAACAATATCTCGTTAGTCATTTATTATTCTTCTCCCCAAATCATATTTAATAACCCATGTAAACTCCAAGCCTCATTAGAGGTAGAAAACACCTGCTCATCTTGGAGATCAGAAATGACTCTAGAGCTATCCTCAAATTTTTCTATTGCATAAAAGTTTTTCAATTCATTTCTTTGAATTAAGGAAAAAAAACTAGGAGTTAACGTTCTAGTTGCAATCAACTTGGGGATATTTTCGTTTCTTAATATAGATTGAAAACTAGCTTGAATATGTATATCATTAAATCCAAAACCTAAAAATATCATTGCCTTTGCATCATGTATGCTTTGTTGCATTTCAGCCATAACATTATTATAGGGTTCATAATGAGTTTCAAGGTATTTACCTATACCTGGTGTAACAATTACTGGCTTTATACCTAGATTCTTGAGATTTTCAATTTGCTGGGAAGAAATTGAAGGTATCTTAATAAAGGAATTGTTTTCAAGCTTAAACCATGACAATGACCCATGAGGTTTATAGATTTTGACATGCTTAGTAGTTTCAAATATTGGCTTACTTCCAGGTCTTATTAATTTCCTCATTTTACTTTTAAATAAGACTGAATTCATTGGTCGAGATAATATTCCATTACCAAACCCATCCCATACTTCCCAATTTTCGAATGCAGCTGATACTTCAATTAGGTGGTCATAATTAGTGGTAATAATATTTATGCTATCAATGTTTGTGCTTCTAAACCTTTTAAATAACCGACTAAAGCCTGTTATATCTTCCCCACTTGAAATTTTCAAAAAAGGTGTCATTTCATCCATAAGAATGCAATTCCAAGTAGCTTGAACAATGGAATCAGTAAACTTTTCTGAAATATCACCGAGACTCTGTAATGCTTCCTCTAATCCAATTCCTTCAGATATTTTTTCTATGAAAACCTCCCAATGACGTAGGTCCTCGGCTTCAAAATCGTTGGTTTTTACATTTCCAACCAGATAATTACCAAGTGACCACATTCCTGATATTCCGGCTCCGGAAGAAGTCCCACTTCCAACTACAAACACTGGATTTTTTGAGAAAACATCTTCAGCAAATTTTGAAAATACCAAAGAAATCACCTCCTATACATATACATAAAAATACAATTCTTTACAAAAAGTAAATTTTCCTGCTATTTATTGAATTATTTTGTTTAAGAGGCAAGGTAGAATTCGAATTTATTTTACTAATTAGAGGGAAATACAAAGGAGGCAATTTTTTTATCAACCACAGAAAAATTCGGGAACTATTAAATATAGAAGTCAGTAAGAGAAGTATCTTAAGGTCATTAGTTAATAACAAAGAAAATGTTATTTATCGATGACAAATACTGTTATTCGTGTGTACTATACATACCAAATGGATTAATGCTAAGGTTATGTTAGTTATGTTGGTTGTTTTTCTTCATTTTAACATTATGTAGGCGTATTCTTTTCATTTATTTTTTGAAGAGAATATACCTACATTAATAAATAAAGCCTGTTATTTAGTCGATTTTCTAATATTTGAATGTAGGACGATTTTCTTCAACGTACATCTCCTCCCGACTTTACTAAAAAGAAACACGAAAAATCATCTGCACCTTTGGCTGATCACACTTCGTGTTTTTAGTGTGCTTCTATTCCTCTATCTTATGCGAAACAAAATCACTATGTTGATTTACATTTGTGTATGTGGATCTTCCTAAATAAAGCGGAATCGTGAGCTCATCGAAATTTGGCATGCCGTTTTCAAGGAATTTATCTGGATCCCTGTAAAATTGTACGATATTTGCAACGAACCAATCGTGGTCACCATAACTATTACGGTCTATGACTTCACATTCATATGCTATATATGCATCATGCAGTATCGGTGAATTCGTTGCTGATCCGTGGTCGAAACTGATGTTCGCTTTTTCAAATTTGTTCACTTTTGAACCCGTATACACACCTGCTTGCTGAATAAGAGCAGAATATTCAAATGGCACAAAATTAATGGCAAATTTGCCTTCAGATTTTATGAGCTGGTAAGTATGACGTTCACGGCCGATGGCAACTCCGTAAATTGGCGGCTCGTAAGATATGTAGGAATGCCAGCCAGCAGCCATGATATTATTTTCTCCGTTATGACTAACCGTCACCAGTGCGACCATTCCTGGATAACTATGCATGACAGTTTGATTGATTAATTGAATCATTATGTATGTCCCTCCTTTTAATGTATAGCGCTGTATTTCTTAAGAAGCATGGGCAACTGTCTATTTTTCCTATTTTAATACCATCATATTTTTAGTCACATATCCTATATTGAATATATTATAGGAGGTTGCTCAATGAATTATCCTCAAACTTATCTTCATAGACAAGATCAGCAGAATGATGAAAGGATTATACCTTTATTGTTCCTTGCTGCTGCCGCACCTGCATTTTATGGCGGTTATGGATTTAGAGGTCCCTGGTACGGTTACGGACGTCCTGGATACTGGTACGGCCGCAGACCATGGTATGGGTTTGGCCGACGTCCATGGTATGGATTCGGTCGTCGTCCCTGGTATGGAAGACCATGGTGGTAAGTTAGTAAGTTAGCAATAATACAAGGCTCTCCCTGTTTTTCAGGGAGTTTCTTCATTTTATTAAATAAATTTATTCTATTATAGCAAAAAACTGAAATTTCGTATTGCGAAGTAAATTCAAAATCTTTAAAATAAAAAAGAATAACTATACTACCTCATGATTAGGGAGATTTTATGAACCGCAAAGTTTTTCTTTATGTAAAAGCATTTTCTGATCTTGGAACCTTTATGGATTTAATTGCAATCAATGTCTTGATGTATATTGCTACCGGGAGTCCTGCCTGGCTTGCAGCCACGATGGCTTTCAGGACACTTGGCGGAGTTTTATCGAGCTTATTTTCAGGTGTTCTTGCTGACCGTTTTGACCGCAGGAAAATCATGATATGGACTGATGTCTTTCGGGCAATCATCATACTGAGCTTGATCCCCTTCCCTAATCCGGTAATGATATTGGTTGTCTGCTTCTTGATTGGTTTGACGAGCAGCTTTTTTGCTGTAAGCTACAGTGCTGAAATCCCGCAAATTTTCGGTCAGGACAAGGTTTTAGAGACGAATGCTCTTATCTCCAGACTTACATCGATCAGCCTGGTTTTTGGGTTCATTGGTGCTGGGTTGATTACAGATTTTCTCGGTTACCAGGTTACCTTGATCATCGACGCTGCTACTTATCTAATATCTGCAGCAGTATTGATTAAAATCAAGTGGCAAACAACTGAACCGGCAAATTCAGGTTTGATCACCAATGGATTTAAACAGAAAGTTTCCCAGATTGGTAGAGATTTAAAAGAAGTATATACTTTCATCCTTTCAGTGCCGATGTTATTGTATGTAAACATTGTTTTCCTAGTTGGTTCATTTGCCGGTGCCTCTCATAATCTTGGCATTCCTTTGCTGGCTGACACAATTGATTCCAGCAAACAAAGCTTGATTTACGGACTGATCTGGGGTGTCTGGGGAATCGGATCTGTGTTAGCCACCCTTCTGCTGCCGAAAATGAAATTCCTGCAGGGTAACCACCTGTATCGTACATATTTTCTTGCAGCGATCTTGATGTCGACAGGCTTTATAACCTTTCTGTCAAATTTAAATATCTGGATTGTCCTTATGTTTGCGTTCTTTACCGGGATTTTTGATGCCTGCTTCACCACCCTGCACGCGACGATCCTTCAGAAAACGGATAATTACATCAGGGGGAGAATATTTGGCGTTGGCATGCTGTTAAAATCATTAGGATTCGCACTTGGCTTTGTCGTTGCCCCAATTCTGTTAGAAGCTCTTTCATTGGCTAAAATGGTCTGGGTTTTCCACGGAACTTTGATTTCCTCAAGCATTTTAGTGATGCTATATTCAAATGCTAATAGGAAAAAGTATAAGGAAGTTAATCAAAGTGTATAACTGAAAAAGGAACTCCCTATTTTGCGGGAGTTCCTTTTGTTTAACTTTTAGCTTGTGTGTCGCCCATGAAGACAAGAGTGAAATCTTCAATAAAAGCTGGTATATCTGCTTCCATGCCAATCCAATCCAGTTGATCTTCAGGTTCCTGCTCAGGCTTTGGCCTGAAGTCTGCAATACTTTTACCTCTTGCCCCGCCAAACAATTCAACGGTAACTCGTCTTGGCAGGTATTTCACCAGATTTTTGTTCACAAGGGCACTTAATGTGATCACATCATGGAGCGGCGCACCCTGGATGCCCGGGACATTCTTTTTATACGCATCAAAGTAATAATCATATACAGGTTTAATCAGATCCTTAAAAGGAGACTGGCTGTTTTGTGCAAGATAATCTATTACTGCTGGGGGAATGATGGCTTTATTAGTGATATTTAAAGGATGCAGAAATACGTTTCTTGCCTTTTCCAGCACCTGATTAGCCGCAATAGGATCGGCATAGAAATTTGCCTCAGCTTCGGCTGTGACATTGCCCGGTACGAGGAACGCTCCTCCCATGATATAAACAGCACTGACTGTTTTGAACGCTTCTTCGCCATATAAGATAAATGGGATCGCCAGTTCCGTTTGTCTTCCGACTCCGACGATTACTAGATTATCAGGGTACTGGTTAACAATATCAAGGATTTTGTTAATATCATAGACCTTTACTTCCCCAAAATCCTCTGGTGGCCTGATCGGACCAAGCCCCTCTTGTCCATGTATCTCAGGATAAAAGGTAGCCAGTTCACCTGATAAAGGGCCGGATGCACCGGCGATAATCGGTATATCCTCTCTTCCTCCCAGCTGCAATAAATAGGCTGTATTATTTATTGCCTGTTCTTTTGTGATATTTCCGTACCCGGTAACAACCCCCACAACATTTAGTTCAGGATGAAGCAAGGCATACATAAGGGCCAATGAATCATCTACCCCTGAATCTGTAAACAACAGGATATTATACATAGCAACCCACCCTTTTTTTCATCTTACATATCTTATGACATATATCTCCTTCTGATGCTCCTTCATTATTTATGTTCCGGTATTAGCGATACAACCTTCTTACTCGATTGATTTCTGTATTTTTTGGCAAAAAATTGACTGTCGTCCTTCCTGCTCGTTTTCCTCAAAAAAGAGAATCTTCCACTCACTGAATTCTTTAAGCAACTCATTCGACTCCAGCTTGTATTGATTTGAAATATGCTCGTTCCCTGCTGCTTTTTGTTTGTAAAACGTTTCGAAGAATAAATATCCATCATCTTTGATTACTTGTTTTACTAATGGAAATAAAGAACGTTCCAGATAATATGTCATTACCGCTAAATCGTATTTACGGGTCGTTAAATCGGTTCTTTCTTTCGTAAGATCGGCTACTTTAGTTGTAATATTCAAGTCTCGGTTGGCTGCCTGCTCTTGAACATACATAATAGCAATGTCAGAAATATCAATAGCTGTCATGTCATAGCCTAGCTCTGCCAGGAAGAAGCTATTGCCTCCCAGTCCAGAGGCAAAGTCGATTGCAGTCCCTCCATTCAGGTAAGTAGCCATCTCTAGCAATCTTTTATTTGGTTCTGGAGAAGTCTGGTTAGTCAGCTTGTCCATATATTTTCGATTCCATTTATCTTGAGCGTCCACTGTATATCACTGCCTTCTGAAATAAAAGTTAACAAAAATATACCATAGATGCATTACTCTTTCATTTTTACACTTTGTTTTTAAAATATTCTGAAAATATATTGCTAAATCCCTTAAAAGTAGTCATACTTTTATTGTAACTAAATATTTATAATTATCAGTTATTTTGGTAAGCGCTTTCATATTTTATTATTTTTTATTAGGAGGAGATGAGATGTCACTAACACGTAAGATCCTTTATGGTATGGGATTGGGTATTATTGTTGGACTTATTTTTAACTTAGCATTACCTGGTGTGTTCGAAACAGTCAATAGTTATGTGTTTGTCCCTCTTGGGAAAATCTTTGTAAATTTGATTAAAATGCTTGTTGTCCCTATTGTCATCGTTTCTCTTATACTAGGAACTGCGGGCATCAGTGATCCTAAGAAGCTCGGCAGGATCGGCGGCAAGACGATTTCTTTCTTTCTCGTGACCACCGCAATTGCATTAGTTTTGGCGATTGGAATGGCACTTCTGGTTCAACCAGGTTCAGGCAGCTTCCAATTGGATGGCGCAAGTTTTGAAGCTGCTGAAGCACCGCCAGTTATTGAAACATTATTGAATATTATTCCTGCCAACCCTCTTGGTGCTATGGTTGAGGGCTCTATGCTCCAGGTGATCGCATTTTCAATTATCATTGGCTTTGGTATAGCAAGAGTTGGTGAAAAAGCATCTGGACTGATCAAATTGGTCGAACAGGCAAACGATGTACTGATGTATTTAGTTCAGGCTATCATGAAATTTGCACCATACGGCGCTTTCGGTTTGATTGCAACAGCAATCGGCAGCCAGGGACTTGAGGCAATCGCAGCAATGGGTAAATATATGTTCGTGGTCCTTTTCGTCCTGCTCCTACACCTTGTGATTACCTATGGGTCAGCAGTATCTTTGCTCGGAAAATTGAATCCAATTAAATTCATCAAAGAATTCTCACCAGCAATGGTTGTGGCCTTCAGCACTTCAAGTAGTGCAGCCACCCTGCCTATTTCGATGAAAACATTGCAAAATAATCTCAAAGTTTCCAAAAGTGTCAGTGGTTTCGTACAGCCGTTGGGAGCAACGATCAATATGGATGGAACAGCCATCATGCAAGGGGTTGCCACCATCTTCATTGCTCAGGTTTATGGAGCCGAACTTGGCCTGGGTCAATTATTGACTGTCATATTGACTGCGACCCTGGCAAGTATAGGAACAGCAGGCGTCCCAGGAGTGGGATTGATCATGCTTTCGATGGTATTAACTTCAGTAGGCTTGCCTGTTGAAGCCATAGCTTTAGTGCTGGGGGTTGACCGTCTCCTTGATATGTGCAGAACCGCTGTGAATATTACCGGGGATGCTGCTTGCGCAGTCTATGTTGCCCGCTCTGAAGGGGAAACTTTAGAAGAAGTTGAAATAGACGAGAATGTTACTGCATAATCTCTAAACTGTCATGAACAGCTGCTCAATTGATTTTGAGCAGCTGTTTTATTTGGCCTTCTGGAAAACTATGACGCTTTCCGTTACAGTTCATGTGTGTCACAATATTCATCAATCAACTTTTCGATCTGATCAAGTTCGGGTCCTTCCGCATCAAAAGAAAATTTGATTTCTTCGATAAATTCCCCTTTATTGTATACATGAATAGCTCCATCCTGATTGATCAAACTATATTCAGGTTCAAATACATAACCACTTCGTTCGATGGCTCCCATCCTTTTATCCCTCCTGCTTTGTATTCCTTTTTTGTATTCCCAAATGAGTGGTGATGATACCTACTTATCTAGCCTACATCCCGGGAGAGAAGTTAAATCCTTTTACAATCCTGTATAAAGGGTAGATTATATACACGTGGCGTTATACAGATCTTAATGTGAATAAGAAGTTTTATTTTGTATGACCTAAGAATTTTTAAGGAGGTAATCTGATGAAAGTACTTGTCGTAGGTGCTAATGGACAGATTGGCAAACAACTTGTTGATCTGCTTAAGGAAAGTAGTGAACATGATGTAAGAGCGATGCTGAGAAAACAGGAACAAACACCTGAGTTTGAAGAAAAAGGTGTAGAAACTGTAATCGCCAGTCTTGAAGGTACCGTTGAAGACATCACATCTGCCGCAAAAGGCTGCGATGCCATTGTGTTCGCAGCAGGTTCAGGAGGACATACAGGTTTGGATAAAACTCTGTTAGTGGATCTGGACGGCGCTGTGAAAACGGTGGAGGCTGCAGAACAGGCTGGGATTGACCGGTTCGTAATGGTCAGTGCCCTGCAAGCGCACAAAAGAGAGAATTGGTCTGAAGCCATTAAACCTTATTATGTCGCAAAACACTATGCTGATCGCGCTTTATTGCAGAGCAGCCTGAATTATACAATCATCAGGCCTGGAGGGTTACTGAACGAACCTGGAACGGGTAAAATAGAGGTTGCTGAGAACCTGAAAACAGGCACGATTCCGAGAGTTGATGTAGCTAAAACCATATTGGAATGCTTGAATGCGAAAAATACTTTCAAGAAATCTTTTGATTTAATTTCTGGAGGAACTGATATTGCAGATGCGATTAAAAGCATTTAATCAGCATCAAAAAAAGAGTTTGCCATGCTGGTAAACTCTTTTTTTGATTTTTCTTTATTCTGTTCGTTCTGACGTGTAAAGGTTATTTTGATCACTCATTTGGAAGGTTACTGCTGGCAGCTGAATATTTTTATCCACAAAAATCGCTGCTACCATATGTCTTAATTTACTTTCGATCTTCTCTTTAATTTCAAAGTTAACGACCGGTATTTCAATCAGGAACTCCATAGCCTTGCTATGAAAATCAATAAAACGAATATCAGGTTCCGGAGAATCAAGGATGCCATCTTCATTTTCCTTAATTTCATTAACTGCTTGTTCAAGCAGAGCTTGTACCATATGAGTATCTGTCCCAAAAGCGACACTCACCTTTACCTGAGCCATCATTCTTGCACTGGTTCGGTTCTTGACGATCTGTTCGATAAAATACTGGTTAGGAACAATCAAAGTCCCTTCCTTTGCAGTACGGATAATCGTAGATCTTAAGCGGATATTTTCAACACGCCCGACCTTATCATTGATCTGAATGATTTCCCCTACCTCAATCGGTCTTTCAAATAAAATGATGATACCTGATACAAAGTTACCAGCAACATTCCTCATTCCAAAACCAATACCAATTCCAAGGACTCCAAAAACGGCCCCTATCGCAGTCAGGTTGATTCCGACACTGGTTAAACTTATTGCCAGAGCTGCAAACATAACGGTATAGTAGATGATTTGATTGAAAGTATATCCTAAGCCCCTGTCTACTCCATAGTAATCATAGACAGACGATAAAATATACTTATTGAATAGCTTACCTAACCTGTGCGCCAGCGAAACGATCAGGAAGGCAATAACAATAAGAAAGATTGTCACCTTCACTTCCCCATGGGTATATAACGGTTCAAATAACCATTCATTCTTTGAGAAGGTTAATAAGAGCAAAATGATGATGCCATAAAAAGTTACCCAGTCCGCAAGCGAATCGATGATCGGCAGGGATCTTTGGAAAAACCTCGAATCTTTGGCAGCTGAAAACTTAGCAACCCTTTTTATAAGCCAATTTCCTACAATAATAATCACTAAAAATACAGCAAGCCTTATAATATCCTCGCGTGAAATGTCCCTAATAAAAGTATCTACCATGTGTACCACCTGCAATTCCAATATATCAGTCTATTCCTGTAAAACAAGCGGATTAAACTTAACAGGTTTAAAAGCACTGGAAACAAACAAATCAAAACAAGCTTTCTTCATGAAAAACCATATAAAAAGAGACTGCCTAAGCAGCCTTTAAGTATGGTGGGGTTAATCCGCAAGGTTCAAAGCGGTATCGGCAGTATCCAAATCCACTCTGATTTGTTCCCCAAGGTTATGCGGGTGGTAAAATCCCATTTCGATCATATACTCTGAAATGTTTTCATGAGCTTCTACAGCCGCCCTCAGCTGTTCTCGGAATGCCTCCCTTAATTCGGGTGTGGCAGTTTCCGTGATTGCGAATGAAAGGTTTCGAATCCCTGACTTAATGGAGATTAAATAATCCGTTGCGATTACCTGGTCTGTCATTCCTGCCATGCCAGCCAGATTGTGCAGGATGTTTGTCATGCGCGAGTCTCCTCCTTCGTGGTCAATAGCTCCTTCATCCGATTGATATGTGCTGTTGATGCCGCCACTTCATTGTTTAAGATTTCTTTTAGCCGTAAGTCCTTAACAAGCAAGCCCATAGCAGTAGCTTTTGTTAATGTGACACTTTTGAATGTCATTACCTCCAGCAATTCCAGGGTCTCATGTATACCTAAATATTTGGTCATCAGCAATCTCTCCTATTTTTAAGCTCTCCTGTTATATTTCCATTAAAACATTCGCTTATTCGGACACGTTGTATAATCAGCCTCCATAATTGGAAAATTAGATATGTTCTTGGTAGTGTCAAAAGTTCTATGAAAAATCAAATCTAAGTAAAGGATTTCTCACTGAGCTTGTAAAAGCGCTGCCGCAATCGCTCTTGACAAACACGCCAATGGTTTGCGGAGTGTTC
>NZ_JAGGQU010000055.1 GCF_018613155.1 Bacillus sp. ISL-55
GCTATCCGGGGTATAGTTCAGCTAAAGTAGACTTCCTACAATAAAAGTTGCATCATCCATTGAGTTTGCATATTCGCTTTTAATTTGCTCTGCGATGGCACCAACTGAGCGATATCCCTTCAAAATCGTTTTAGCACCGTGGATATTGTCAAAACCGTCTGAGTATATCAGGAATTTTGATTCCGGCTCATAAATGAATCTCTGGGTGTGAAATACCTGCGGCTTCCCTGACAGATAACCTGTTACTGGCAATGGGTATGTCAGCTTGCCATTTGAGGTATAGAGGAAGAAACGGATATTTCCGACACAGCTGTATACAAATTCGCGGGTTTCGAAGTAGACTTTGAAGATCGAGACAGCCGCCCCTCTTTTTTGCACCAAAATATTGTTGCAGTATTTCATGAGCGTATCTACATCTTCGTGATGGTGTTGCTCTACTACTGAAACGACAGCGGCAGAAGCTTCATGGGCGTATTGCCCTGACCCTAATCCATCAGCAAGTACACAGACAAAATAATCATCAGTAGCCGTATAATAATAGCTGTCACCGCACTCTATTTTACCTTCTTTGATTGTCTGGTAAGCATAAAGTTCTATTTTGTCTTTGAACTGTTGAATCATGTAATGTACTCCGAGTTGTTGTTTTCCGCATGAATCGCTTCTTGAAGTTTTTTGATTGCCCTTCTTTGAAGACGTGATACATGCATCTGTGAAATACCTAACTTGTCACCAGCCTCTTTCTGACTGAGGTTATCAAGGTAGGTATATTGGATAATTAACTTTTCGCGTTCACTTAGTACATGCAGTACTTTTTCGAGCACCATTCTTTGATTGATTTTTTCATAGCCTTCATCAATGTTTCCGACGATATCCAACAGGGTGACTGTTCCTCCATCAGAATCGGCTTCAATAGAATGGTCAACGGATAAGGCCTGATAGCTTTTGCCCATCTCCATGGCTTCCAATACTTCTTCTTCAGAAACCTCGAGTGCTTCCGCGATTTCATCTACTCGTGGAGAGCGGTGCAGGTGGGTGGTCAAATCTTCGACAGTCGTCTTGATTTTCGGACCAAGCTCCTTTATCCTGCGTGGTACGTGGACGCTCCACGTTTTATCTCTTAAGAATCTTTTGATTTCACCAATGACGGTAGGCACGGCAAATGCTTCAAAGCTTTTGCCAAATGTTTCATCATAGCGTCGGATCGCGCCTAAAAGTCCAATCATCCCGACCTGGAAGATATCCTCGTGGAATGACCGTCCTTTGGAATACTTTCTGGCAATTGTTTCGACAAGGTTTTGATAATGAAGAACCAGCTCATTTTGGGCGTCTGCATCCTCATGCAGCTGGTAGGCTTTGATTAATTCATTAATCTCTTCTTTTGGTCTCTGCTTAGGTTGAGATTGTCTCTGCATCTCTCTCCACCTGCTCTCCTTCTCGGTACTTGGTCATAAAGACCGTGACGCCCTCTTTGTGATGGATTCGAACCTCGTCCATCAAGGTTTCGATCAGATACAGTCCCAAGCCTCCTTCACGAAGGAATTCCACAGAACTATTCTGTTCATAAGGGCCGAGTCCCTGGCGTGCTGAATGGAAATCAAAGCTCTGGCCATTATCTGCAACCATTACTTCAAGCTTGTCTTCATATAATCCAAAACCGATGATGACTTCGCCGTTCTCATTGTTTTTATATGCATGTTGTACAGCGTTCGTACAAGCTTCACTCGTAGCGATTTTCAAATCTTCAATTTCGTCGTAGGAAAAACCCATGCGGCTTGCGATACCAGAAAGGGTCAAACGAATGACACCCACGAACTCTGGTTTAGCCGGGATTTTCATTTCAATATAGTCAAATGACTGGTTCATTGCACTCCACCCTCAATCTGGCTGTTTATATCGATAATATCGGCCAAGCCGGTGATTTCGAAAAGTCTCTGTAAACGTTCGGACAACCCAACGATTTTGAATTCACCGTCATGTGCACGGACGTTCTTGAATACTCCGACAAATACTCCAAGCCCTGTACTATCCATATAATTGACCTCCGAAAGGTCAACAACCATCTTTACGCCCTCTTTTTCAGACAAAGGGAAAAGCTTTTCACGAAGCTGTGGAGCTGTATATGCATCAATTTCGCCACTTACCTTAACTGCTAGCTTTGATTCTGTTTCTTTAACATCTATTGAAATATTCATAAATGACCCACCCTTTACAATTCAATTGCTCTTTTGATTTACCCGGTTTGAAACCTGATTAAACATCTCTTTTCAAAATGATTAAAGTAAAATCATCACGCAATTGGAAATGCTGAAGTTTTTCAAGTTCCCTAAAGATATTATTGACAATTTCCTGAGCATTTAAGTGAATATATTTATTTATATATCCGATTAATGTTTCCTTTTCGATGAAACCTTCTTCTGTCCTGCATTCTGTTACTCCGTCAGACATCAGGATCACCATATCCCCAGGCAATATTTCTTTTTCATACTGGGTATATTTCGTCCGCTTATCCACTCCAAGCAGCAAGCCTCTTGCGACCAACTCTGAGAATTCCTTCTTTTTGGAATCGTAATAGAAACCAGGCTCATGCCCTGCAGATGCATAATAGAAGACATTGTTGGAAGGTTTGAACATTCCGTAGAACATCGTAATAAACATACTTGGGTCAACGTTCTGTTCAACGACTCTGTTCAGATTTTCCAGGATGCTGCTCGGATCGAGCCTGTTTTCTGGCAGACTGTCCATCGCATATTTAATCATGGACATACAAAGAGCTGCCGGAATCCCTTTCCCAATGACATCAGCGATTGCAACGCTGATATTGTTGTTCTCATCCTGGACAAAATGAAAGTAATCACCGTTCATGTGCTTAGCCGGGACACTTATTGCCCCGATATCAAGGCCAGGCACAATCGGGATTTTCGTACCGAGCAATGTTTGCTGAACATTGGCGGCAATCTCCATTTCGGACCTTAATTCCTCTTGCTGATGCCTTAAGCTCTGGTGCTCTCGATAAGCAATGCCATAACCAATCATCACCTCAAGGAGAATATCAAAGGAATGCATAATATCTTCCGGTAGTTCAGGATACATCTCAAGCAGCAAGCTTTTATGCACGCTGATGATTTCTTCCGGCGCGATTTTGTGTTCAATCGACTTCCGGCTGAATTTCTGCCCTGCATACAATGCTTGTTCTGATTGCTCTTTTATATAATTGTCAAGAATATCCCGATACTTTGATTCCATCATTTCTCGGAAATCCATACTTTTTCCCCCTAACGGAGCCATTTAGTCGCTCTGATCTGTGTTCCTTGTCCGGGACTTGAGTCTATGTCGAATTCATCCATAAGACGTTTTACCCCGGGAAGGCCGGCTCCAAGTCCTCCTGATGTTGAAAAGCCATCTTCCATGACTTGGCGTATTTCTTTTATACCTGGACCGCTGTCCACTGCGTTGATTCGCAATCCCGCTTTACCGCCGTCATATAATTTATCGATGCAAATCTGCCCTTTGCCGGCGTACAAGTAGATATTTCTGGCCAATTCACTGATGGCTGTAGTGATTCGCGCCTGGTCAACAGTTCCAAAACCAAGCTCTTTCGCAACATTCCGGCCAAGCTGGCGTGCTGCGACGATGTCCCATTCGTTAATGATCGTAACGCAGGATTGGATGTCCATTCACTTAATCCCCCAATTCCTGTTGTAATTTCTCCAAACCTTTTTCTAAATCTAATGCAGTTAGGACATCATCAAGGCCGATACCCAATTCAATTAGCGTTATGGCAACAGCAGGCTGGATTCCAGTAATGACTACAATTGCACCCATGAGCTTGGACATATTAATGACATCTCCAAGAACCTTGGCGATGAAAGAGTCTATGAAGTCGATTGAGGTTAAATCAATGACAACTCCATTTGCACTTGTCTCATGAATTTTGTGGAGCAAGTCCTCTTGAAATTGAAGCGCAGTCTGGTCATCCAGCTCCCATTGTATGGAAACCAACAGACAATCATCCAGCTTTAGGATAGGTATTCTCACTTTGCTCCCTCCAATGACACAATTTTTTTATTTGTCAGCTCAAGAGCTGCTTCAATCCCTTTTTTCAGGTTATTCTTTGTTGTAAACTGGTTCAGGTCGATGCCCAGATTCACAATGGTCTGTGCAATTTCAGGACGAATCCCTACGAGCATGCACTTAGCACCGATGAGCCTGACGGCATCAGCTGCCTGGATGATATGGTGGGCAACCATCGTATCAACGACCGGTACGCCTGTAATATCGATCAGGACCACCTCAGAACGGTGTTTCACCGCACCCTTAAGCAGATTCTCCATGATTTGCTTTGCACGCTCGGTATCAATCGTACCGACTAATGGCATTACTGTAATTCCTTCAAACACTGGAATGAGCGGGGCTGAAAGCTCCTGCAAGGCAATTTTCTGGAGAGAAACTGTTCTTTCCCACGTTGACGAATATACACTGACGATTTCATTGTTCATCGGAGTTGCCCAGCGGTCAAATTCGTAAACGATTTCCATCTGATTTTCCTGCGTCACGACTCCTTCTTTCTGCATGCCTTCAAAAACAATTAAATTAAAGGTATGAAGACCTTTCGTGACGAATGTCAACGGCCAGCCAAGCCTTACTACTTTTTCAGCAAAGTCCGTCAACTTTTCCTTATATTCTTCATTCGATCCTTTAAAATTAGAAATGATGAGGTCGATGAATTCCTTGCTCGTAGACTGAAAAACCCGGTCAGATACAAGGCGAATCACCCGCTCATCCGCTTCTTCCTTTGTCCTATCTATCCATTGATCCAGGATCTCTTGCTTGTGAGCCTGGATGTAATTTGAAATTATTCTATTCATTCCATCCTCCCCATTCTATCACAACAAAATTTTACATTACCCGTTTCCGTCCAATTGTAAACCAATTTTAAAAATGTAAATAAATATTCATAAAATCCAGATTATATATCTCCATTTAATGATAACAGTTTCCTTTCGTCAAATAAAATCAACTTATCGACAGGACTCAACGGATATTGCATGACGGATATTTTTATTATTCCTATTTTTCTTGGATTCAATTTGATTGATATAAATTCTTGTTCTGGTTTAGGAAATATGGTTAGCTGCTTGCTTTTATGCAGGAGGATTACAGATTCTTTTCGTGACAGCTTTTCCGTTTTCGTCGCCAAACCTGTCACGATTCTGAGCTTTTCTTGACAGTTTTTCCATTTTCGCTGCCAAACCTGTCACGATTCTGAGCTTTTCTTGACAGCTTTTCCGCTCTCGCTGCCAAACCTGTCACGATTCCAGGCTTTTCTTGACAGCTTTTCCGTTTTCGATGCCAAACCTGTCACGATTCCGGGCTTTTCTTGACAGCTTTTCTGCTTTCGCTACCAAACCTGTCACGATTCTGAGCTTTTCTTGACAGCTTTTCCGTTTTCGATGCCAAACCTGTCACGATTCCGGGCTTTTCTTGACAGCTTTTCTGCTTTCGCTACCAAACCTGTCACGATTCCGGGCTTTTCTTGACAGCTTTTCCGTTTTCGCTGCCAAACCTGTCTTAAATCTGGATGACCAAAACATTTTTGCCGTCCACACCATTCCGAGACCCCTTGGTTACGACCACTCTCCAAATAACCAGCCCAATCATCCTGGGCAATCGAGTAGGAGGGGGTGA
>NZ_JAGGQU010000056.1 GCF_018613155.1 Bacillus sp. ISL-55
GCGGAGCGATTTCGTTCTTCTGCCGTCTCACAAATTTACATATTTTAACTTATTACTTCCTGGTCCTTCTCATTTTCCGCACGCAAAAAGGAAGCACAGGGTACCTCCCCATGCTTCCCATGTACGTTGAAGAATCAATCCTCATGCCTTCTTAATAAATCTTGTTTATACTGAATGACGCTAAGCAGCTTTAATCCTCTTAGCTTCGGGATCATCTTTTCCAATTCAGCGAGCACCATTTCCTTCTTCCCATCATGAACCATTTCTTCCAATTCCAATAGCCTTCGATAAAACGGATTCTTCACTTTTTCCTTATAATTTCTATACGATTCACGATTCCCCTGCTCAATCGCAATCCCAGCAAGAGAATACCATTTATACATATTATCCTTTAACCCTCTGGCCATCTCATCCGCTTCATCATACTGCTTCCTTTTGACAAGTAGGTTCACATGATTCAACTGTTGATAAAAAGGAGATTTAATTTTATGCAGCCTGTTCTCCGCTTCTTCCAACTCATCATTGAAAAAATAATAATAAAATTGAAATTGCGCTTGCTTCGATTTTTTCAAAAAGGTCATGATCTTATCCGGATCCTTCTCAAAAAGAACCGGATAAATACTCTTCCACATAGAGACTGAAAGCAAAACAAGATTAACCACAATAACTAACCATACTTCCGCTTGCATCAAACCTAATAATAAATTGGCAAAAAATATTGCGATAAAGAACCAGAACATGGCTTACAACCTCTTCCATAAATAAAATATACCCTCACCATACAATGAACGAGCGTGTCTGCATTTATATCGGTAAACAGGAAACTGATTTCAAGTTTCCGAGAAGCAGTGGACTGACCTTTTGCTTCCAAAAACCAACCACAAAAAGGGAGCAAAAGGTACGTCCCCTTGCTCCTGGTTATTTCAAAAACTCTATTAACTCATCCACTGTTTTACTTTTAATGATTTTCTGGACAATGGATTTGTCTTCAATGATTGAGATTAACTTCTGAAACATAAAATCCAAATCAGCCTGGTTGCTTTCTTTAATATTCAACAAGCAAACAAACTGAACCATTTGTTGTTCATTCCACTGGATGGGCCGTTTTAATGTACAAATTGTCCAGGAAGTCTCTTTTGTTACCGGAACCATCGGGTGAGGAACCGCCACCAGATTCCCATAACTAGTTGGTGCAATATTTTCCCTTTCTATGACAAGATTGACATAATCCTCCGGCACGAGTTTTTGTTTAACTAACACATCACATAAAAACCGAATCGTGCTTTCTTTGTCGTGTAAATCCTGCTGAAGGAAAATTCTTGATGGATGTAAATAAGCCGACAATCCATTATGAGCCATAGACAAATAATTTCTTATAGAGTCAACGTCCTGATCTTCCAAAAATGTATTAACGACTTGGACTGGTATCCCCAGGTCTTCTTTAATCGGGATTGTACTGATGATTAAATCAATGATCGATAAATCATAGGATGATAAATTGTAATAACTGATGGTATCTACAATTTCCAGTTCTTGATCAAATAAATTTTGTAATCGATAGTAAAGCAACCTGGCACTTCCTACGCCAGACGCACAGACAATCAGCACTTTTTTGATTTCCTTCTTTTCCGACTTCATTCGTTCAAGGGCGACCCCAATGTGAAGGGCGATGTAGGCAATTTCATGTTCGACCACTTCTGTTTGTAAATAGTCTTCGATACATTTGCTGGCAATAATGGCTCCTTCAAATGCAGCTGGATATTTTTTCTTTATATCACTCAATAATGGATTACGAATATTCATCCTGTACCGTAAACGATTCATCGCTGGGCGGATATGCAAGGTTAAAGCTTGAATAAACTCACGATCGTGGGAAAAGTCCCAATCCAATTCAGACTTCAGCCTTTCCAGCATACATTTTATAATGGTTCCAGCTTCATCAAACTCACTATATTCCATTAGCTTTTTCTTGTGTAAAAGTTTGGTTCCTCGTAAATGGACGATGATATACTCGATTTCTGCATCAGGAAAAGCCAATCCGGTAAAATCCTCCACATTTTTAACAATTTCACCGGCAACAATTTTTTCAAATGGGTATTCATCGTCTAAGACATCAATCAACTTTTCGAGAACAAAACCTTCTTCAATTCTTTTACAAGCAATGGCAATGTGCGTCGCTAAATTTTCTAAAGAAATATCGGATATTTCAATTTTATATTTATTAACTTTTTCAATGATGATTTCTTTAATCTTTATAAATAATTTTTGATCGATGAGATGTGATGAGCTCTCATTTAGAATGACCTCTTGGTCTCGGCTTAATAAACAGTTGGATAAACATAATCGTTTCATATATTCGTCGCCCTCAACTCTTGAGCCATAGTGAGGACGGTTCATTAATTTTAAGTTATATTTACTGAGTATTTCCTTCACATTCTTTAAATCATTTTGTAAAGTTGACATAGAAACGAACATTTCATCTGTATAGCTTTCAAGCTTAATATAATCCTTCTCAAGTAATAACCGCCTTAAAATATAGAGGACTCTGGCATCTTGATCAGCGAAATCCCCTGCTAACTGACTCTCTTCAGCAGAAATCCGGTTAAGCGTATTTGAAAAAATCTCAGGATCAACTATTTTCAGTACATAACCACTTCCTCTAATCGATTCAATAAAAAAACCTTTCGATTCAGCATTCTGTTGCATGAGTTTAATTTCATTCCGGATGGTCCGATCGCTGACGCCTAATTCCTTTTCCATCCACCCTGCGGTAACTGGTTCTCTTGATTTCGAAAGGAGGACCAAAATATCCATTTGACGTTTTGATAGCATAGTCAATATTTATCAACTTCCCTTTAAGTCGTATTTACAATTCTAAGATGTGCATTCTACCTATATAGTAACAGAATCGAATTGCTTCAAAAAATTTCAACCGAAGCCATAAACCCAGATTCAGATTCCAATTTAACAAGGTAAGCGTTATCAATACAAGGTTTGACTAATGATATAAGAGTTAACGCAAATAGTCCCCACCTTTTGAAATGGAGACCATAGTTAGCAAAAAGACGGTTAAGCTTGTCGCTAACCGTCTTCTTTCATTTAATAGTCTATACATTTAAATTAAATGATCGCTTCTCCGCCGTTTTCCTGCTCAACTAACTTTTTATCATACAATTTAATAAACGGAAGCCAGATCAAAAATGCGACAACGCTGCTAATCAGTGCGACAACTACTGCCAACAAATCCCCAGCTGTCCCGATAAAAGCGCCTAAACCGATTGGAGATGGCCAAGGTACTTGTGCAATGATAGGTTTGATGATTTCAAGCTTAATCGCCCAATAAGCGATTGTTCCTGAAGCCATAGGTGCCACGAAAAATGGGATAGCCAAGTATGGATTATAAACGACTGGCAGTCCGAATAGGATCGGTTCATTGATGTTAAAAATCCCAGGAGCAAGAGATGCCTTGCCTAAAATTTTCAATTGTTGTGATTTAGCCAAGAATGCTATAAAAATAACCATGCCTAACGTCGCACCTGAACCACCGATAATGACAAATGAGTTCTGGAACTCGCCTGCGAATGGAATATTTGCGCCTTCCATATTGGCTTGCATATTTGAAAGAACGATCGGTGTCAGGAAAGCTGAAATAATATTGGCTCCATGGATGCCTACAATCCAAAGCGCATGGATCAAGAAGTAAATAACCATGATGCCTAACCAGCTATTTGTTAAGTTAACAACGAAGCTAAATGGAATCGCTACTACTTTGAACAAATCTGTGCCTAATGCAACTAAAATTCCATTGATGATCATGATGACAATCGCAACCAAAAATGCTGGGATCAATGCTGTGAAGGATCGTGATACACCTTCTGGCACTGCTTCTGGCATTTTGATAACCCAATTTCGTTCCACACACATCTTATATACATGTACTGCGATAACAGCGATGAGAATTCCTGCGAATATTCCCGTCGTTCCTAGACGGCCTACACCACTATCAACCATTTCCCATCCACTAATCACTTTCCTGCTATCGTCAATCTGTTGGACCAACGACATCCTTCCCTGGTCTAAAACCAATTCGGGAATCGTGATAAAGAAAGCAAACATGGATAGTAAAGCACCATTTAAAGGGTTTAGATTCAAGTCTTCTTCTTCAGCAAACATCTTCGTATATTCATAACCAATCACAAGGGTAAAATATAGTGCTAAAATCCCCATCGTTGCTTTAAAGGCTAACATATACAGATCACTGATTCTAAAGAAAGTTTCGTTGAAAATGCCCTCTAAAAATGTAAAAGTCAGCGGCAATACATTCAATACCAGGAACATTGACCCTACGATTGTAAATGGAATAGAAGCCATCCCGGCAGCCATTACGGCCCGTACAAAGCGGTAAGAGGCAATCTTCCCCATCGGGCCCATTAAATACTTTTCAAACAAAGCAAATATCTTGTTCTCAGAAGACATAGAAGTCCCTCTTTTCCATTGTTAATTAATTAAGGCTGTTTTCTCGTAAAAATTGTTGTAAATCTTAAAGCCGATTTTAACGTGCTATAAAGCCATTTTGCAGTTCGTTTTTAAGTGTGCAAGCTCTATTCTCATACTAAGCTTAAATTTGATGAAGAAACTAGGTCATTCAATCCGATTTAGTAAACCTTAATTAATCACTTCTTCATATTTCTTTATTCGTTTGTAATGCTTGTCCTCATTATGTCTAATTTGGTTTAAACGATTAAGAACCAAAAGGTTTAGCAGTACTCCTAAAAGCAAAACAGACAACACAACGATTTTTGATTTATCCTGAGCTACTAAAAAAGGATATAACTGAGCGAAGGACGAAGAGAAGAACGTCATCAATATTAAGATTCCACTTGCAAAGAGCAAGGCAATAAAACTATATCTCGTATATTTCGTATTATTGAGATGATGGCTATAAAGCTTCACTTGTTCTGCCGTACCGATCAATAATATGATGAGTAATGCCAGCGGGATAAAATATAGTGAAGAATCACTCATTAACAATGAAATCAGCCAGTATATATTGGTGAAAAAGAATAATGCGGTCACATATCTTACAAGCAAATAACGATTAAAGTACATCGATTTAAGACTCAGTTCTTTTCTGTGCTTTTCTACTTGTGCCCTTTCATCGTGAGCCATAAAGAACCCTCCCCTCATTTATCCCGCTTCATTTTTTTAAAAATTAATTCTCAACTTTTTCCAAGATTAAGTTCGCTAATTTTTCAATGCCCATTGGAATAGGTACGTATGCTTGCGGCGGGATATTCTCAACAGGTTTCCCTGCGCGGTCACCAGCTTCCTTGAATTTTGCATAATGCATCTTTGTTTGCGGGCTGATCAAGAATAAATCAAAGCCACCCTTTTCAACTGCCTTTCCAGCTTCATGAGCAGAAATCGCATCGATTTCGATTTCGTGGCCTTTTGATTTCAAAAATTCCGTTGTCTTTTTCGCCATCAAAGAAGATGACATACCAGCTGCACAAATGATTAACGCTTTTTTCATGTTGAATTCCTCCAGTAATGTAAGATTATTAGATTGCGTTTCTTGTTTAATAGGAAATTATAAAATAACTTCAATGTGGATAACTATACGGGTTTTCTTAATCCAGCTCCAGCGCCTAGCCCCTCGAGTCGCTTCGATCCGCCCATTGAAGTCAAAGAACGACTTCATTGGGCGGCTCTCCAGCGCTTGTCGGGGCTGAACGAGGCGCTTGCGCTTTTTGTTCATTCCTGATATTTAAAGATTGTTTCCATTGCTTTCAATCACTTCTTTGTACCAGTAAAAGCTTTTCTTTTTCATACGGCGAAGGTCGTGTTCACCCTCTTCATGCTGGTTAATATAGACAAATCCGTAACGCTTCTGGTATCCATTTAACCAACTGAGCAGATCCGTAAATGACCATACGCAATAGCCGATCATTTCCACGCCATCCGTTATGGCTTCCTGGACTGCCTTTAAATGCGTCTGGATATATTCAATCCGGTAATCGTCATTAATCGTACCGTCTTCTTCTACAGTGTCGTATTCACCAAGACCGTTTTCACTTATTAAGATAGGCAAGCTATAGCGATTCGTTATTCTTCGCAGCCCAATGCGTAAACCAGTCGGGTCAATACTCCAATCCCAATTGGTCCTTTCAAGGTTTTCATTCGCAACCGTTTTAAAGAGCCCTTGGATTCCTGTATCCTGCATTGTTCCCTTTTTACCTGTTGTGTTGAATGTACCTTCCATGGTAACCCCATCTAATGGGTTTTTCTCATAGGTAGTTGACTGGTAATAATTCACTCCCATGAAATCAGGCTTTCCTTCTTTTAAAAGAGCAAGATCGCCTTCTTCAACTTTTGGTGCAATCCCTTTACGCTCCAGGTGATTCCATGTTGCTTTTGGATATTCTCCCCATGCATAGACATCCATCCACCAATGATTGGTGAATTCCTCTGCATTTTCCGAAGCAAGGATATCCTCAGGCTTTGATGTTGCCGCATAAGCTGGGGAATACGCAAAGCTTGGACCAATTTTTCCATCTGGAACGTATTTACGAAACTCTTTGATCGCGATGGCATTTGCTAAATTGGCATGGTGGTTCACTTGATAAAATAACTTATCATCTTTGACCCCAGGCGGATGCATTGCTGTCTGATAGCCGAGTCTTGTGAAAATATTTTGTTCATTTAAAGAAACCCAATATTTCACTCGATCTCCATACGCTTTGAATAATGTAATACTATAGTTCTTGAAATCCTCTACAATCTGCCGTGATTCCCAGCCACCGTACTCGTCCTGGAGCGCCTGTGGCAGATCCCAATGATAGATGGTTAAAATCGGCTCAATATTATGCTTAATCAACTCATCAATCAAGTCACTATAAAACTCAAGCCCTTTTTGATTCACTTCACCTTTTCCATTTGGAAAAATACGCGTCCATGCTACAGAGAAGCGATATGTCTTCATGCCCATTTCAGCCATTAAAGCAATATCTTCTTTGTAGCGATGGTAATGATCCACTGCTACATCACCATTTGTCCCCTTGAATGTTTTACCTGGAATACGTACAAATTTGTCCCAATTGGATAATCCTTTTCCGTCGACATTCCATGCACCTTCAACTTGATAAGCTGCAGAAGCCGCACCCCATAGAAAGTTTTCTGGGAATGGTTTAAGATTTTCATGTATCATTCAGCAAACCTCTCCTTTTTTTAGACCACTTGGATCTATTGATTTGGTTGCCAGGCACTCTGTTTCCTCTTAATGAATCGGAAAACCCTAGCGCGACAAGTTGTTCAGTTATTTAATTTTTTTATGGAGGTCAATTAATTCTTTAGCTAGATCAATAACAGTAATCGCATTCATTAGATGGTCCTGTGCGTGGATCAGCAATAAGCGAATTTCTACAGTTTCTCCTCTGGCTTCCCCTTGAATAAGTTGTGTTTGAAAGCGATGGGCTTTTACCATTTCTTCATTCGCTTCTTCAATTTTTTGTTCAGCCTGCTCAAACTCTCCCATTTTTGCGATATTAATCGCTTCCATTGCTAAACTTCGGGCATTCCCGCCATTTAAAATAATTTGAAAACTGACTTCTTCTAGATTCATCATGATCATCCTTAATTTAAATTTATCTATCTGAGGAAAGCCCGATTAATTCAGTGCCAACATTATGAAACACCCATTAACCCTTGCCTCTTCTTAATCTCAACTGCTTAACCATATAATAATACGAAAACGTTTTCTTCTTAACCCAAGATCTTTCCTTAACACAACGGAAAACATTACGTCCAAAAAATAGACACTTATACGGCGATAAAATCCACTTAAAAAAAGTGCATTGTCCCCATGGAGCGGAGACCTGTTTGGCTGCTTCAAGAAGTGGTAAATATAAAAGGTGAATTTAAAATAAAGGGGGAAGAAAAATGACAGAACATAAAGAAATGCCGAGTGAGACAGGATTGATTGAAAACTTCCATCTGCTCAGGGAAGGCTATCAATACATAATGAACCGGAGTGATAAGTACGGCACTCCAGTTTTTGAAACAAACCTTTTAGGGGAAACCGGCATTTGTCTGATCGGAAAAGAAGCGGCGGAGATTTTTTATGACAACGACCGGTTCAAACGGGAAAATGCAGCTCCTAAACTCGCGCAAAAAACTTTATTTGGTGAAGGTGGCGTACAAGGTCTGGACGGCGAGCGCCACCTGAACAGAAAAGCGATGTTCATGTCCTTGATGTCGAAAGAGTCCCTTAATGAAGTTCAGGCAATTTTTGCAGAAAAGTGGGACCGTTATAGCAAGGGTTGGGAAGCAGAAGATGAAATCATCCTTTATCATGAAGTGAAAAAAATGCTGACGGAAACAGCCTTCGAGTGGACGGGAGTACCGCTTCAAAATGATGAGTTAGAGGAGTGGACAGACGAGCTCAGTGACATGTTTGAAGGCGCGGCAAGTATTGGCTGGAAGCATTGGCAGGCACGTCGCTCCCGCTCAAAAGCAGAAGAATGGCTCGAAGCATTAGTGAAGAAGGTCCGTGCCAAAGAGATTCATCCGAGTGAACAGCGAGCTCTTTATCAGTTTTCTTTTCATACAAATCCAAATGGAGAATTACTGGATTCCTCTATTGTGGCGGTCGAACTTTTGAATTTACTGCGTCCAATCGTCGCAATCGCTGTCTATGTAGACTTCACTGCCCTGGCTGTTTATGAATACCCAGAGGAAGCCGCGAAAGTGAAAACTGGAGGCAAGGAAGAACAACAGCGCTTCATCCAGGAAGTGCGGCGGTTTTATCCGTTTTTTCCTTTTGCAGCTGCTCGAGTGAAGCAAGACTTCGAATGGAAGGGCTATACGTTTAAAAAAGACACCCTTACGCTCCTGGATTTATACGGTACCAATCATCATCCGGAGGTATGGGAGCAGCCGGAGATATTTTCTCCTGACCGTTTTCTCTCATGGTCCGGCAGTCCGTTTGATTTCATCCCTCAAGGCGGGGGTGAATATGACATTGGCCATCGCTGTGCCGGAGAATGGATGACACTCGATCTTCTCAGAGTGGCAGTTGATTACTTAGTCAATCACTTAAGCTATACTGTCCCGAAACAGGACTTAAGCTACAGCATGAACGATATTCCAAGTCTGCCTGAGAGTAAAATGAAGCTGGCAGACGTGAAAAGAATATAATTTGCTTTGAGACAGAGGAAGACATGGGGCAAAGTGGGAGAAAGCGGGACGGTCCTGCCTTCTCATAATTTCACATAATGATTCTTTCTTCCACATCCCTGATATAAAAGAGAAGCACAGGGTACGTCCCCATGCTCCCGCTCCAACTATAATAAGGCACTCTTCTCAACCGAAAATTTAATCACTGCAGACTCTGGATCAAACTCTGCCTCTTGAAAAACTCCATTCATGTGCACTTTCAAATCTTGATCAGCTCCATGTACCATAAAACTCAACTGCTCCCATTCAGGGTCATACTGTTTGTGTAAAACATCCATCGAAATTTCCAGGGAGTCTGCTGCTTTTTTTCCGCTGATCTTCAATTCAAGATAATTCCCCTCATGATAGTCGAAGGTTTTTCCATCGTCTTCATAATAGACGAACGAACTCAATCCGTTTTCTGAAGGATATAAATGAACCTTGATTTCCGATTCTTTCTGCTCCGTCGTATTTTTCACAGAACCATGAACAAGCGTAGCGCCTTCTTTCACAAAAATCGGCATCGTCGCCATGTCTGCCTCAACTAGATGATGCTTGCACCCCTCCAGTTTTTCGTCAGTCCAATAGTTCACCCAGCTGCCCTCAGGCAAATAAACAACCCTGTGATAGGTGTCGGGCTTCATGATCGGCGCGACAATCACATCTGAACCAATCATGAATTGATCGGAAAGGTTAAAGGTATGTTTGTCTTCTGGATATTGAAACACCAACGGGCGCATGACCGGAACTCCAGTCAGGCTGGCCTCACGGAATAATGTGTACAAATAAGGCAGCCACACATACCTTTCTTGTATGTACTTCCTGATGATTTTTTCATACTCCTCGCCGAATGACCATGGTTCCTGGCGGATCGATTCGAGCACACTATGATTCCGGAAATACGGAGTGAACATGCCAGCCTGCGTCCAGCGTGTCAGCAGCTGCCCTGTTGTATCATGCGCGAAGCCGCCGACATCAGGACCGCAGAACGGAACGCCTGACATCCCAAGATTCATGCACATTGGAAGCGACATCTGCAAGTGTTCCCAAAAGCTGCGGTTATCCCCGGTCCAAACGGTACTGTACCGCTGCACTCCAGCAAAACCAGCCCTCGTCAGTAAAAATGGCCGTCTGCCATCCAACTGCGCTTTCATTCCCTCATAGGTCGCCTCACCCATCAGCAGGCCATAAAGATTATGCAGTTCCCGATGAGTCTTAGGATTGCCATCATTCTTATGCATGACCTTCAAATCCATCGTTTTCGTTTCATTAAAAACGGCCGGCTCGTTCATATCATTCCAGATGCCTTCAATCCCCATCTTGGAATAGAAATCATGCTTCTCCCCCCACCATTTACGCACATCCTCACTCGTAAAATCAGGAAAAGTACTCTTGCCAGGCCAGACATCACCGAAGTAAAGATTCCCCTCAAGATATTGGCAAAAGTAATTCCCGTTCACACCCTCCTGGTAAATAGAATACTCCGGGTCCTCCTTCACACCAGGATCGACAATCGGAATCACATGGATTCCTTCCTGCTTCAAGTCCTCAATCAATTTCTCCGGATTCGGGAACCTCTCTTCATCAAAGGTAAACACCCGATACCCATACATATAATGAATGTCCAAGTAGATGGCATCAAGCGGAATGTCCCTCTCCTGAAACTCCTTCACAAGCTCCCTCACTTCCTGCTCTGACTCATAGCTATAACGAGATTGATGGTAGCCAAGAGCCCACTTTGGAGGTAGCGGCATCCTTCCGGTGATTTCCGTATACTGCTCCACCACATCCTTTGGCTTCGGACCTGCAAAAAGATAATAGTCCAGCTGCCCGCCTTCCGCCCAAAAAGAATAGGTATCGTTCGATGTCTTCATGTCAAAAACGCTCTTGAAAGTATTGTCAAAAAACAGCCCATACGCCATTCCATTGCGAATACCCATAAAGTAAGGAATCGACTGATACAGCGCATCAATCTCAGGATTATGTGGAGCATACACATCCGTGTTCCACATCGTCATCTTTTCTCCACGCTTGTCCAGGAAGCTCGTTTTCTCCCCAAACCCATAGAAATGGTCATCAGGATGCATCTCTTTGAAACAAATAACCTCTTTGTTCGCATTGAATCCCATCGATGACTCATGATCGCGGACGATTGTCCGCCCTTGTGCATCCAGCATCACAATCCTTATCGGACTTTTATTAATTGCTATCGTAAACTTCCCACTTGAAAGCCTGATTTCATCCTCACTCTCGGTAAAAGAAACCTCAACATCTTCAGGTTCTTTTACGACCGCAAAGCTCGAATGCAATGACGGCTGTTCTTTAGGATTCATGACAACCCGCACAATATCATCGCGATAAAAACGAACCGTTACATAACCATTTTCACAACGCAAATTAAGGTTGTTGCTTTCCAGCTTACTAGAAACAACCGCTCCCACACTGCGAAAAGCTGTACCTTTGGTCTTACTCTTCATTCCTGGCTGAATCGCAAAGCTAGTATCTTGCATAGATCTGTCCTCCAGACTTGTGGTGTACCACTCAGTTTTGTTTTCCCTACTAACATTGTACAGAAGGCCATGCTCTCTGTGTAACGAAACATTTTTCGGATATGAGGACAACTCTTCTGACCCGATTCAGAATAAAGTCCCCATCAACTTGTCTCTCTGAACAAAGTGTAAGGGAAGCAGTATTTTGCTTCCCTTTTTTCAATATACAGTGATCAATTCTTACCACCTCATGCGACACGAGAAGAACGAAATCGCTCC
>NZ_JAGGQU010000057.1 GCF_018613155.1 Bacillus sp. ISL-55
ATTTGTCCCTAAAGGTACCCTTATGAGGAGTGAAAAGGCTGCATAAGGGTATTATTTGTCCATAAAGGTACCCTTATAAGGAATAAATGGGCTGCATAAGGGTATCTTTCGCCAGTAAAGGTATCCTTATGGGAAGTGAAAAGACTGCATGTGGATTTCATTAGAAATAAAATATATCTTTGCTTGAAACAGAAGATTAAGCGGCTTTCTTTTTCCGTAATCAATCAATATTGCAGTATTCTATCGGACAATTTTCACAGTCGATTTGTTGTTTTAAGTAGTCCACGTTATGAATGATAATTCTTTTTTTGTGTATGGAGATGATCCCTTCATCCCGTAATTCTCCAAGCATGCGGCTGACGCTTTCCCTGGCAGTTCCGCAATAATTTGCTAAATCCTGGTTCGTGATTGGTACGTTGATGTGAATGCCATCGTCCTTTTGAATGCCGTAACTATTGCTCAGCCTTATAAGGGTAGAATACAAGGCTCCTTTTTTGCCGTGCAGGACAAGATCGCGGAATTTAGTGATCGTTTTTCGGATATGGTCATTCATCCATTTTAGGAATTGGTATGCAAGCTGGCTGTTATTGAACAAAGTTTGTTCAAGGTTATCAATATTAACCGCTGCTGCCTCACCATCTTCAACTACTCTTGCATTGAATAAATATCGGGGGCCCACAGTAAAGAGGGTTAGCTCGCCTACAATATCGTTTTTATTACATAATCTTAAATATAATTCTTTGCCTTCCGCATTCATTTTTGAGATCTGTACTTTGCCGGACAGAATAATAAACATTTCTTTTGCTTCCTGCCCTTCGCGGAATAAAAAAGTACCTTTTTTAAATTTAATGACTTTTTCTGAGGCTTTTATTAATTCGCTCATCTCATAAGTTAAATTATTTTGATTTTCCTGGCCGGCCACAATATCTCCACCTTTTCCGTCCGTTGTGTAACCTAATTTAAAATGAAATATAAACAAGAGGTCAATAGAGAAAATGTGAACATTCTTTTTCACACATGTGGTTTTCTATATTTTTCTTTTGTTTGGATAATTTTGGTTGACTCTAATGGTGTAGAGGAGGTAATCTATTGAAGAAGATATTTTTTTATATAAGGGAGTATGTTTTATGTTAGGTGTCGTTCTTAACTAAACCGTTAATTTCATACGGTCAATCCGGTTTTATTTTAGACCTTTAATAGGTTTATTTAATTATGCGCTGGATTGAATGTTAAGAACAATGAACATAGTAAAGCATGCTCGATATCCATGAGCAGAAGCTGTGTATTTGTACACAGCTTTTTCTTTTGGAGCGGAATGCCTGCAGAGATGACTGCAAGGTATTTTTTAGAAGCCGCTGTGGACTTGTTCCATTGCGGCTTTTTCTATTTTAAGGAGGAATAAAAATTGAACGAACAAACGTTTACGGTTCTTGGTTATGACAAAATCAAGGAGGAGATTGCCGGCTTTGCTTTGACTGAATCAGGGCGAATTAAAGCAAGGGAAATGCAGCCATCCATCAATATGCAACAAATTACATCATGGCAGGAGGAAGTCTCTGAAGCGATTGAAATTCTCAAGATTAGTTCAAGTGTCCCGATACATGGTCTTGAGGGGATGGAAATGGTTCTTAAAGGCTTTAACAAGGGAATACCGCTGAGGACAGAACAACTGATGCTGTTGCTTTCGTTCCTGGAAACGTGCAATAAGATCCGCCGGTTTATGAAGGATAAGGAGTATGTGGCTCCTAGAGTCTCTGCATACGTCTTTGCGATCGAAGAACTCCCCGAACTTGCTGCTGAGATACAAAGATGTATCCGCAATGGCCAAATTGATGATTACGCGACAAGGGAACTATTGAAGGTGCGGAAACAGATTGGAATACAGGAAGATCGTTTAAAAGAGAAACTTAACCAATTGCTGAAATCTGCAAAAATAAAACCATTTCTTCAAGAGGCTGTCATCAGCCAGAGAAACGGCAGATATGTGGTTCCTGTGAAGAAAGAATATCGCGGCAAGGTAAGAGGTTCGGTGCTTGATACATCTGCATCAGGCTCGACTCTTTTTGTAGAACCTGAAGAAATTGGATCGTTCCAGGATCAGATGGAGTGGCTTTATTTAGAAGAGCAAGCGGAAGTGGAAAAGGTGTTATTTGCCTTGACTGGGTTGGCTGAGGGGAAAGAGAAGGAAATCCGAATGGCCATGGAGACAATGGTTCATTATGACTATCTGTTTTCAAAAGCAAAATATTGCCGTGCTATTGATGGCAAAAGAGTAGAAATTCATCACGAACCAAACATTTTATTTAATGATGCACGCCATCCGCTTCTTGGCGAAAAAGCGGTTCCGTTAAAGATTGACATTGGAACAGACTATCAGGCTCTTGTCATTACCGGACCGAATACAGGCGGGAAAACCGTTTCCATCAAGACAGCGGGACTGCTCTCGTTAATGGCACAAAGCGGATTGCTTTTGCCGGTTGGAGAGGGGAGCGCTGCAGGCATTTTTCATAAGGTGCTTGTTGATATAGGAGATGGTCAGAGCATCGAGCAGAATCTGAGTACTTTCAGTTCCAGGATTGTCAACATTATAGAAATATTGAAGGAAACCAATGACAAGACGCTTGTCCTTCTTGATGAATTAGGCTCAGGAACTGACCCGGGGGAAGGGATGGGCCTTGCCACAGCTATCCTTGAGAACCTGAACAATAAAGGGGCAACTATATTTGCGACGACTCATTATAGCGAGATAAAAGACTTTGCAGACAATCATGAGGATTTCATGAATGGTTCAATGGAATTTGACCTTGAAACACTTAAGCCTACGTACCGTCTGCGAATCGGAAAAGGCGGGGACAGCCAGGCTTTTGCCATTGCGCTGAAACTTGGCATCCATCCGAAGCTGATTGAACGGGCCCATAATATAACTTACAAATCAGAGAAAGATTACACTGCTTTATTCGAAAACGACCTTGCGGAGCTCAAAGCAAGAGAAACTCAAATCATAACAAACAAACACAAAAGAAAGAAGTCTTCTAAGGTTGCGAAGCAGCAGGTAAAACGATTTGAAATGGGTGATAGTGTACATGTGCTAAGCTTAGGCGAGCTGGGAGTGGTTTTTAAAGGCCCTGACAGTCAGGGTAATTATCTCGTTCAGGTCAGGGATCGTAAAGTTGACGTCAATTATAAACGTTTGAAGCTGAATCTGCCTGCGTCAGAACTTTATCCAGAAGACTATGATTTCAGTATTATTTTTGAATCCAAAGAGCACCGGAAGCTTTTGAACCAGATGAGTAAAAAACATATAGATGAGCGTGTTATAAGGGATGAAAGTTGATACTATCTTACTGTATTTCTTCCAAGGAGAGCCTTTTTAAAGGGCTCTTTTTTTTTCTAAAATAAAGAGTGAATTCTTCTCGAGCAACTAAAGGATTTCCCCTATATATCTTTTTGATAAGAAGTCCGTTTTTTTTAGAAACCTATTATGTAAAGGATGAAAACGCTTCGAAAATGGACATAAATAGTTCATCGCGTTAACTCTTAACAAACTCGGATTTCAGGTTTAAGATTAATCTAACAGCATAATGTGATATTATTCACAAATAGAGGAGTCTTAAAAATGAGTGAACAGCCAATGGAAGTAGCTATCGCCACAGCTTTAAAAAAGAAAAAGTATCTCGGGGAGTCAAAAGCAAAATACCTGCTGCGGGCAGCGCTTGCTGGTGTTTATATCGGCTTTGGCATCATGGTCTCATACCGGCTGGGAGAATATTTCTACGATAATCATTCAGCTGCGACACCTATCGCTAGCTCGATCTTTTTCGGCCTCGCTCTTGTCCTGATTTTGTACGGGGGAGGAGAATTATTCACAAGCAACACAATGATAATGACAATCAGTTCATTAAAAAAAGTAACGACGTGGAAGGATACCATTGAAAATTGGATAGCGTGTTACTCAGGAAATTTGTTGGGAGCAGTCTTCTTCGGAATACTTATTATGATGTCGGGCATTTTTATATCGCCAGAAAAATCGCAATACATGATGGAAACGGTGAGCATGAAGATGAACACACCTGCTTCTCAATTATTCTTTCGTGCAATTCTGTGCAATTGGCTTGTGTGTCTTGCTGTTTGGGTACCGTTTAATGTAAAAGGAGATGGAGCAAAAATAGGAGTTATGATGCTTTTGGTTTTTGCCTTTGTAGTGTCAGGATTCGAGCATAGTGTTGCTAACATGGTCCTCTTTTCAATTGCACTCTTTGTTCCTCATCCTGAAACCGTCAGCATTGCCGGAAGTATATTCAATCTAGTACCTGTTACATTGGGAAATATATTAGGCGGAGGCTTTTTTGTTGCCACTCTTTACGTCTACCTTAATGCCAAAGGGGTAGTGGGCGAAAAAAACAAAACGTCAGCCCAATCAGTGTATAGACAAAATGTCTTAAAGCGAATGTAAGCAATTAAAAAAACCACGGAGGAATCAGTGGTTTTTTTATTATCGCTTTATTATTATCGTTTTAAAAACTTATAATGCAGATCCATATGTTAAGGATACTGGCTCATTTCGAAGGGGTAGGCTTTTATTAAGTGAAATCGAAGCAGTACGAAAAGAGCTTATTCATTTGTTCTTCCTGTCAACCTTTAAAGGAATTCAAGATCCATTCCCCGACTACTCCACCTAAATAAACACCCACAATTCCTAGCACACCCGCAAGTACTGGAGGTGCAGGAAGAGGAAGCTTCAGGAATTTAAATATGATTCCAACGATTAAACCAGCCACTAAGCTTAAGACTATTTCTTTCATGTTTTCACCGCCTCTTTTGGCAAGATGGTAACGAACTATCAGTGAGCAGACGTCTGATCACCTTTCGGCAACATTATTTTATCATGACCTGGATAAATTGAAAACGCTTTATTTATTCATTTAACATGCATTAAACGAAATGATCTATTCTTATATTAAAATAGTGGTAAAATATATCTTTATAATTCATCAGTACGGAGGATGCAAATGGACAAGCACGTGAAGCATAACATTTTTACTTTGCAAGGCTTTTATCTTTTTGTTTTTTTTGGCATAGGCAGTTTATTCCCGTTGTTAAGTGTCTACTTAAGCGAAGTTGAAAACTTAAATGGGTATCAGATAGGCATCATCCTGTCCATTGGTCCAGTGATCATGATCTTTTTCCAGCCGTTTTGGGGAATGCTGGCCGACATGAAAAGCTCTCATAATGTGCTGTTAACTTTAACAACGTTAATAACAGGGATCGCTGCTTTGGGTTATTTATTCTTCGAGGGCTTTTCCCCGTTCATAATTGTAGCGACGATTCTCGCGATTTTTCAAAGTGCGATCATTCCTTTATCAGATAGTATTTCCCTAAAATATACAAGCAAGAACGGAGTCAATTATGGAAATGTTCGGTTATTTGGATCTCTCGGTTTTGGACTGGCGGTTTTTATTATGGGCCGATTATCCGAGTGGAATCCGCAAGTAATATTTTACGCGTTTTTCCTGACATTATTGGTTTCTGCATTATTTTCAATGAAAATGCCTAGAGAATCTTCAGGGAGGCCAAGTGGTCTTTTCGCAGGAATGAAGGACCTGATGAAGATGAAGAAATTCCTTATTTTCCTAGGAGTCACATTCATGGTTTTTGGCCCTAACCTGGCCAATAATTTTTACTTCAGTCTGTTTGTGGAGGACCGAGGCGGCACCTATACAGGCATTGGGATTGCCTTCCTTATCGCTGTGTTATCCGAAATTCCATTCATGAGGGTTGCTGGAAGCTGGATCAGTAAGTTAGGGCTGCTCCAGGTCGCTTTTATTGCCGCGCTTGTATCATTAATTAGATGGATTTTTTATTTTACAGAGCCTGCTTTATCTCTTGTATACGCATCAGCTGTCATTCAGGGTTTTTCTCTTGGACTTTTCATTCCAGCAGGTTTGCAATATATTCGGGACATCACGCCACTGAATATTACCGCTACTGCAGTAACCATCTATTCCGCAGTTGGCAACGGATTAGGCAACTGGTTTTTCACGTTCTTCGGTGGCATCATTTTTGAGGAATTCAGTATTTATGGGGTATACATATTCTTTGCTGCTCTGACATTAGTCGGTGTATTGCTGACAGCCTGGTTGCTGCAGGATGATAAGAAAAGCGCAAGCGCCTTGGTCAGCCCCGACAAGCGCTGGAGGGCCGACCGGTGAAGTCGTTCTTTGACTTCATCGGGCGGACCGAAATAGAAATGTATAGCCGACTGTCCAGAAACGCAGAAACTGGAGACTCCGACAAAGAAGCGCTTTTTGCTTCTGCCGGCGGAGTTGAAGTTTCGGAGTTTCTAGGAGGCGACACTAGACAATTCGAAAAGCGGAGGCGACTGCCCAACTCCGACAAGCGTTAGAGGGCCTGACAGTGAAGTCGCTCTTTGACTTCAATGGCAGGACCGAAACGTCTCGAGGAGTTAGGAGCCGCAGCTAGACAAACGAGTCGAGGGGCTAGGCGCTGGAGCTGGATTAAGAAAGCTACTTGTAGTCATCCACAACCAATCAATTTACAAACTCCTACAAAGCAAAAAAAATAAAAGCCCAAAATGAGCTTTTAACTGTAAATGCCAGGTTTCGTAACTTTCCTTAGCTTTTCTACGTAATATTTATATTTAGGATCACTCGTATCTGTCTTGATCATGATGCTCTCACAGTCCGTGCATATAAAAGAAGTATACAGGTGTATGCCAGCACTTTTCGTCTGTTCGCAAATCACACAGTTTTCCCCAACTTGATTTTTAGCTAAAAGCGAACCCAAATTCTCCACCTCCGTACACCTATTGTTGCCAGGAGCCTTTTTTTGTATACAATTTTCCGAATAATATTTCAGGAAGTTTAGTTGTTTTATATTTTATGATTGACATATGGTTTCCTTGTATGTCTTATAACAATTTAGGTTGGTTTATTATATAAAATACTTTTCAAGAGAACCGAATAAGGATCTAAAGCTGGCAGAATAGGATGCTGAATGCATTCAGGAGGATTTTTTGAGTTTTTGCTAAAATAGCTTAAGATGATGATGCTGGTTTGGACAGCTATTTTGTACTTTTCTTCTAAACTTGTCTGAAGTTGGCTCAAGTTCGGACAGCTTTTCCTGTTTCTCCTCTAAACTTGTGGGAAGTTGCTCCTACTTCGGACAACTTTTTGCTGTTTTACTCTAAACCTGTCTGAAGTTGCCTCTGCTTCGGACAACTTTTTGCTGTTTTACTCTAAACCTGTCTGAAGTTGCACCTGCTTCGGACAACTTTTTGCTGTTCTCCCTTAAACCTGTCTGAAGTTGCCTCTACTGAACTGCTCCCCGTCAAGTA
>NZ_JAGGQU010000058.1 GCF_018613155.1 Bacillus sp. ISL-55
TCACCCCCTCCTACTCGATTATTTCATATATTAATAGGCTGTTTCTTTTACAATTTTATAGTTTTTATGATTGATGACCGTGCGTTGATCGAGCTCTAGATCCCGGAAATTGTTCATATATGTTAAATCAACAATAACAGAGTTTTCATTAACCTTTTCTACAACACCTTGCAATCCTTCTTTGAATTCGATTACATTTCCAACATCGGCTTTCTTCAAATAAACTCGCTCCTTCGTTATATTTCGAATTACTAACATTTTGCCTTAATTTTTAGCTACCGTAAAGGAAAATCTGTAGTAAATTTCAAATGTTCACTAAATTTTCAATTTATAAAAGTTAGAAAATTCAATTTATATGTTCTATTATATAGAATAATCCTACTTCCATCCACAGAAATTTACATGTTCTCATTATTTACTTTCCCATTTTATAACTCATGAAACAGTTTGGTTTTGCAAATTGAGTAATAGGAGATAAAATAGTTTTAGCTTAAGAAACAGAGGTGGTTTATTTGGATAAAGAACAGGCTGTCCGAATGCTGGAAAGTTTGAAAAATAGAGAAGTGGAAGAAATCTTTGTCTCGAAACAGGATTTTATGGAATTTCGTGAATTCCTCGTCAAAAGGGAAGACTTTAAACACTTCAAGGGCATCGCCCAAAGAGGCGGAGATGTCATTTTTAGATATATTGACGAGGCGAGGAGCTAATCTGAGAAAAAAATTTGTGATTAGGTAAATTCCACTATCCCTATTAGTGGAATAGTAGTAAAATATTAACACATACTGATAGAGGTGATTGCTGATGGAGACTGTGTGCCTTAGGAAAATAATGGAGGAAATCGAACTTAAACGAAGAGAGATGATCTCATCAGCTAGGGAAACAGGTTTTCTAAGCCTCCAAACCATATCAGCAAGCCAGGAACTTGATAAGCTTTTAAATATTATCCAGGAAGACCAACATATTTTTTCAAAATAATTTTATGGGAGCACTATATTAAGTGTTCCTTTTTATTTGGGTAAAAATGGCTGAAAATTCACTTTTTTATGATGTGGTGTTAAACTTTTCATAAGCCTTTTATAGAGAGAAAACAAGAGTCACTTTCAAGGGGAGGAAAAGGAATGGAATTAGTAAATAAACTAGAGCAATTAAAAATAGAAATTGGTAAAAATGTGATTGGACGAGATCATGAGGTAGAGATGATGGTCATCGCGCTTTTGAATAATGGTCATGTTCTGATGGAAAGTGTGCCAGGAACGGGAAAAACATTGCTTGCAAAAACATTCGCAAAAGGTATTAGCGGCCAGTTTTCAAGGATCCAATTTACACCCGACGTTTTACCTAGTGATATCACCGGTATCCAGTTTTTCAATCCGAAACTTCAGGAATTCGAATTAAAGCCTGGTCCTATTGTTACTAATATACTTCTGGCAGATGAAATCAACCGAGCAACACCTCGAACGCAATCAAGCCTGCTGGAGGCGATGGAGGAAAACCAGGTAACGATCGATGGCCATACAATTTCCTTGAAATCTCCTTTCCTCGTTATTGCAACTCAGAATCCGGTAGAATCACAGCAGGGGACATTCCAGCTTCCAGTTGCACAGATGGACCGTTTCTTTATTAAGCTATCTCTTGGTTACCCAGAAGTAAACGAAGAGAGGGAGATGATTAAGAAACATCGGTTTGGGACTCCAACGACAGATGTCAACTCCGTAATAAGTGAGGAGGATCTTAATTCTATTAAGGAGGAACTCAGGAATGTAAAGTTAACTGAGGTGGTAGAAGAGTATCTATTGCAAATCACCCGTAAAACAAGGAATCATCCTTCTATAGAATTAGGGATCAGCCCTCGTGGAACGCTTGCTTTAGTCAAGGCTGCTCAAGGTAGAGCACTTATAAAAGGACGCAACTTTGTAGTTCCAAATGATGTGAAAGAGATGGCGCCATTTGTGTTAGGACATAGAATTTATCTATCGGCGGAGGCTTCGCTGACAATGACTGCAGAAAAAGCAGTCGAGGATTTGCTGGAATCTATTCCGCTTCCGGTTGAAGTTGAGGTATAAGCCAATGCAATGGAAAAAAATCGTCATTGAGGACCGTTTTCTATCCATATTAGCGTTTCTTGGCATCGTCTTCATGATTGGAAGCTTTTACATAAATTCCTGGCTGATGTTTGGAGCCGGCCTGATGATTATCCTCATTGCTGCTGGTAATTCTTATTATTTGAAACATATTGGCGTAGGCTTGTTTTTTGATAACAACCGCAATCGAAATCGTTTTTTTATCGGAGACAAAGGAGAGTGGAGCCTTCGGTTCCTTAATCAAGGCCTGCCAATCATGAAAGGCAATCTCTCCATCTATTTTGACAGTGCTGTTGTCCCTGTTTCAGGCGAGTATCATATCCATTCGTCCAGAGTTGATATAAGCCTGCCATTTTCGATGGGACAAAAAGAAAAAGTCAACATTAAAATTCCTTTTAAAGCTGAAAAGCGGGGATTATCAAAAATAAGAAAGATGGAGCTGCATATCCCGCATTTCTTTGGGTTCGGCGATACGATTCTCGAGTTCTCTGACGTTATCAACCTGGAGGCATTAGTCTATCCCAAGGCAACTTCGGTCCGCAATATAGATAAACATAAGTCAGTTAAGCCTGGACACAATCCATCCAATTTCTCACTGTTTGAAGATAATATGGGGCCAATCGGAACAAGAGATTATCTGCCGACAGACAGCTTCAATAGGATCAACTGGAAAGCAAGTGCCAGGAAAATGACATTACAGACGAAAGAGTATGAGCGGATCAATGAGGCAGGTGCCGTTCTATTCATCAATGTTAGTGACGGCTATTCAGTGACTAGCAAGCTGGAATTTTTGATGAGCAGCACAGCAGAGATGGCTTACTTTTTTCATAAGCAGAATATTCCTTTCTCTCTTTGTATGAATATCAGGTCCGCAGGATTCACACCATTTACTTATCTGCCATTAGGGTCTGGCAAGGATCATTTGCAAAAACTGCTGGATTTACTGGCAATTGCAGACTTTCATTCACCAACCATTCCACATGAGCAGGTGCTATTTTTTTATAAAAGACATTTACCGATTGCGCCAACTATGATACATGCAGGGATTCGTTCAGAGAGATCTGATGGATATATCCAGGAATGGCTAAGAGAGGGAGTCCAATTATTAGAGCTGCAAATGAATAACGAAAGTGCCTTCCTCGAACCAATGAAAATGAAGCTGAAGGATGTGGCTGGAGAATGAGAAGCAGGGTTTTAAATGTCTTTTTTCGTTTTTATATAGAATGGACCTTTGCAAGCCTCATACTAGTGATATTCCATTTGCTATCTTCCCAACAAATGCCTTTACTGGCAACCATGGGAACAGCTGCCGCAGCCTCAATTATTTTTACGATTTTATTGGAACTGAAGCCTCATCTTGCAAAGCCTTTGTATTTTCTGGTGATCATGCCTCTTCTTTTCATGGCAGGGAGCCTGAGTAACCTGGATCATTTGTACACCGGGATTATGGCAATATTGATTTTTTGGAGGGTGCTGAAGTTTTATCAGGATTCTACAAGTCATTCGGAAAGTGTATGGCTTGTCGTCACATTTCTGATCGGTGTTTTCATTTCGCCGCTTGCAAATTTTTATGGTGGGTCCTATTTAATCCAAATCGTGTTCCTTTTAATCTTTCAGCTGCTGTTTATATTATCGGGGCAATTTTTACTAAAGTGGATGGATGTTGAACTAGGCTCGAAAAAGAGATTTGCTGTCACCTACTCGAAGCTGCTTGGGGTAATATTGCTTCTTGTTTCGTTATTAACGTTTGGAAGAGACATTCTGAAAGAAATTTTCTTTAATGTTTTGCAGGTGATTGCCTGGACACTCTCTTTTCTGTTATATCCTTTTTTTTCCTGGATAGCTTCTCCCAGTATGCAAGCCCGGACCAACAAAGTCTTCTCCGGACAAATGCCCAACATAGAAAATGACACATCTATCGAGCAGGCCAGGCAGGTTTTCGATCCAGCTTTTTGGGGTCCTATCCTGTTCGCAGTAATAATTGGGATTGCATTTTACTTTATATATAAAAAATCCGATTTATTTAGGAGGCAGCCTGAGGAAGAAGCAGTACAAGCAGGATTTGTTACCGCAACTCCCATTGAGGGTTCAGCAAGCAGCGGCCTGCTGCCTAGAATGAGGACAGCAGTTCCAGACCAGTTTATAAGGAGGGAAATCTTTCAGCTCGAAAAATATGCCCATAAAAAGGAGCTGGGAAGGCTTCATCATGAAGATGTCAAGGAATGGTTCGACAGACTTGGCATCCACTATGACCTGCGGACCATCCAGGCCTACGAATATGTCAGGTATGGAGAGCATCTGGATGAAGAGATGAACGGCTGGTTCAAGGATGAAATCAGAACAATAAAAAAACAATTGAATGCACTGGAAAAATTACGCAAGGAAGATAACCAAACAGGGTTGAAAAATAACATAAAGAAAATTTTCCGACGATAAAAGAACCTTTTGTCACAATTTCGATAAAATGAAAACGTTTTACTGAAAAAAATGCTCTAAACCTTTAAAAATCAAGGTTTTTTCATTGTCTAAGGCTATGCAAAATGCTATTCTTTTTTGTGGGATGCCAATCCGAATTTCTGCGGAAATGATTGGAAACAATATATGGTGTGAAAGAACATTACAAATGGGTAAAATATAAATATCATTTTAGCGGCCTAAAGTTTTGACCTTTCGCTGACTTGAACCATTTAGTTTGGAAGGCATCATGTATGGTCATCTTAATCATCTATTTAAAAGGAGAATGATATAGTATGGTACAAAAACAATTCAAGGTTGTTGCTGAAACAGGAATTCACGCACGTCCTGCTACGATGCTTGTACAGGCTGCAAGCAAGTTCGATTCAGAAATCCACTTAGAATATAAAGAAAAAAAGGTTAACCTTAAGTCAATCATGGGTGTAATGTCATTAGGAATCGGCCAGGGAGCAGATATCACAATCTTCGCTGAAGGAAGCGACGAGCAAGATGCTCTTAATACACTAGAAGAAGCACTTAAAAAAGAAGGTTTAGCTGAATAATGGGCTTTCTCCAGGGAATTGCCGCTTCAAACGGCATTGCAATCGCGAAAGCCTATAAGCTTGTTGAACCTGATTTTTCTTTTGAAAAAAGAACAATAGAGGTTCCGGCTGAAGAAATTGCGCGTTTTCAGACAGCGCTTCAGACATCAAAAGCTGAGCTTGAAAAAATCCGCGATCATGCCGGAACGGCTTTAGGTGCTGATAAAGCAGCGATTTTTGATGCTCATCTTCTAGTATTGAGCGATCCAGAATTAATTTCACCCATCGAAGATAAAATCAAAACTGAAAATGTCAATGCGGAAGTTGCATTGAAAGAAACAGCTGATATGTTCATTAGCATGTTCGAATCCATGGACAATGAGTACATGAAAGAGCGTGCGGCAGATATTCGCGACGTTACAAAGCGTGTATTGGCACACCTTTTGGGAATCCAGATTCCTAACCCTAGCATGATCGCTGAAGAAGTAGTCATCGTTGCAGAGGATTTAACTCCTTCAGATACTGCTCAATTGAATCGCCAATTTGTTAAAGGCTTTACAACGAATATCGGCGGACGAACTTCCCATTCTGCAATCATGGCTCGTTCAATGGAAATTCCTGCAGTCGTAGGTACGAAGGCAGCTACAGAAGAAATCAACAACGGGGATATCGTCGTTGTTGATGGATTGAAGGGCGAAGTTCATTTCAATCCAACTCCTGAAGTGCTTGATGCTTATAAACAGATCCAGGAAGATTTCGAAAAGCAAAAAGCTGAATGGGCCAAGCTTGTTAATGAAAAATCTGTAACAGCAGATGGCCATCATGTAGAACTTGCTGCAAATATCGGCACACCAAAGGATTTAAAGGGTGTAGTTGAAAATGGCGGCGAGGGAGTAGGCCTTTACCGTACAGAGTTCCTCTACATGGACAGGGACCAGCTTCCTACAGAAGAGGAACAATATACAGCTTATAAGGCAGTGCTTGAAGGCATGGAAGGCAAGCCAGTCGTTGTCCGGACTTTGGATATCGGCGGAGACAAAGAACTTCCGTATTTGAACCTGCCTAAAGAAATGAACCCGTTCCTTGGCTTCAGGGCAATTCGCCTTTGCCTTGAGGAAGTGGATATTTTCCGTACACAGTTACGTGCTCTTTTACGTGCCAGTGTTCATGGTAACCTGAAAGTCATGTTCCCGATGATCGCTACTCTTAATGAGTTCAGGGAAGCAAAAGCAATGCTTGAAGAAGAAAAAGCGAAATTGGTTGAGGAAGGCATCCAGGTTGCTGAGCATATCGAGCTTGGCATCATGGTTGAGATTCCTTCCACTGCAGTCCTTGCAGACCAATTCGCTAAGGAAGTAGACTTCTTCAGCATCGGAACAAATGACTTGATTCAATACACTATGGCAGCAGACAGGATGAACCAGCAGGTATCATACCTGTACCAGCCTTACAACCCATCCATCCTTCGTCTTGTAAAAATGGTCATTGATGCCGCTCATAAAGAAGGCAAGTGGGCTGGAATGTGCGGAGAGATGGCTGGAGACGAAACAGCGATTCCAATCCTGCTTGGCCTAGGCCTCGATGAGTTCTCAATGAGTGCTTCTTCCATTCTGAAAGCACGCTCATTGATCAGGAACTTAAACAAAGCAGACATGGAGAAGCTGGCTTCTAATGTGTTGAACATGAGCACAACTGAAGAAGTGGTTGAAGCAGTAAACCAGGCAATTTCTTTGTAACATAATTATAATATAAAAAATGTTTTAACCTATATAGAGCGGGTATATATGAGTAAGCACTTTGGTTAGACTGAAAGTAAGCTAATCATTCTCATTTTCCCCCAGATTTGGCCGGCTGTTTATCAGCCGGCATTTTTTTGTGCTTTAAAGCTTTACGCGCTACCTAAACAGGAAAGGAAGTACAGGGTAGCAGAGCAACTTCAGACAGGTTCAGCGGTAAAAGAGGAAAAGCTATCCGAAGAAGAGCCCACTTCAGACAGGTTCAGAGGAAAAAACAGAAAATCTGTCCAAAGAAGGACCAACTTCGCCCAGATCCAGAAAGTCGTCAGTACGGCACTCTTATGGCTGGTAATATAAAAAGCTGCCGGACAGGCAGCTCTTAAATTTTAAAAGGATTCTTCCATTCCATCAGCATTCCATAATTCAAGGATTCTTCGTCCTCAAGGTAATTTGCTACGGGTTTGACTGGTGTACGGCCGCATCGCAGCAAAAATGAAACGACAGGGTCCTTCACTTCACCTTGTAACACCTTTTTTGCATATTCATCAATGGACAGTTCGGCAGAATGTAAATGGTATCCAGGCATCCTGCCTCCGCCCAAAAGCCGTTGGAGTCCCAATTGCACAACAGTCTCATACATAGCTTGCATCATCCATTTTCCAAGTCCGAGTTTGCGATAAGCAGGGCTTATGCAGATGTCGACAATGTAGAGAGTATTGCCCTCCTGGTCATGATTTCGTATATAGCCATTATCAGTTATTTCTGCCCAGGAATGGTCTTCGTCACCAGCATCCAAATGCACAATCAAGCCAGTTATCGAACCGGCGATTCTTCCGTCAATTTCCACGCAGAGTGCACCATCCGGAAATAAGCTTATATGATTGGTCAGTTGTTCGGTATTCCACAAGAGCTCTTCTGGAAAAGGGGGCGGAAAGGCTTCCTTTTGAACTTGGATCAACTGGTCAAAATCATTTTTTGTGTAGTTTCTTATGATGGCTTTTACTGGTTTGTTGCTGTCGTAAACATAAAGCTCTTTATAGAACATATCCGCACCTCAAAAATTTAGTATAAGCACAGTATAAAAACATTGCGAGCGGAAGGTCAAATCGTTTAACGGAAAAAAATTAGCCTCTTGTCGCTCCCTATTAATGTTTTAGGCAAAGATAGGTTTAAAACAATTGCATGAAGGGTAAATTAATAATGCGCATAAAAATGGTAGATCGTTCTGCAGGCCGAGGAGTAAATTCTCGGCCTTTTGTTATGGTTAAGGAATTTATAAAGTTATTGGGGTGTGGATAACTGCATGAAGTTTTCTTAATCCAGCTCCAGCGCCTAGCCCCTCGAGTCGCTTCGGTCCGCCCATTGAAGTCAAAGAACGACTTCATTGGTCGGCCCTCCAGCGCTTGTCGGGGCTGAACGAGGCGCTTGCGCTTTTTGTTCTGTCTAATGTTAAAATATAACTAAAATTTAAAAAGGGAAGAAGGAGTACATATGCTTTCTAAAGAAGATACGGTAATCGGCTTTATTGGTACAGGAGTTATGGGGAAAAGCATGGCAGGCCATCTGCTTGATGCGGGTTATCAGCTCGCCGTATATACCAGAACAAAGGAAAAGGCTGCTGACCTGCTTGA
>NZ_JAGGQU010000005.1 GCF_018613155.1 Bacillus sp. ISL-55
AATAGATTATTCGTTTCTTCTCATTCTTCTTACACATTATCTAGTTTTGAGGGAATAAAAGCTTTTCATTAAGTGAAAAAACTTTTTAAAATTTCTCTTGCAAAATGCATAAAAGACGGTATAATAGATATTGTCTTTGAAAAAAATGTCTGGTGGCGATGGCGAGAAGGTCACACCCGTTCCCATACCGAACACGGAAGTTAAGCTTCTCAGCGCCGATGGTAGTTGGGGGGTTCCCCCTGTGAGAGTAGGACGCCGCCGGGCAGGATGCATTTTCATCCTTTTCAAAGATACGGATCGTGTATCCAAGTCGGAGAAATCATTATTATTCCGCAGTAGCTCAGTGGTAGAGCACTCGGCTGTTAACCGAGCGGTCGTAGGTTCGAATCCTACCTGCGGAGCCAATTTGGAGAGCTGTCCGAGAGGTCGAAGGAGCACGATTGGAAATCGTGTAGACGGTCAACGCTGTCTCAAGGGTTCGAATCCCTTGCTCTCCGCCATAGAAACTTTATATCTGGCCCCTTGGTCAAGCGGTTAAGACACCGCCCTTTCACGGCGGTAACACGGGTTCGAATCCCGTAGGGGTCACCAAACGGAGGATTAGCTCAGCTGGGAGAGCATCTGCCTTACAAGCAGAGGGTCGGCGGTTCGATCCCGTCATCCTCCACCATATATATTTTAAAACATTATTACCGTCGCGGGGTGGAGCAGTCCGGTAGCTCGTCGGGCTCATAACCCGAAGGTCGCAGGTTCAAATCCTGCCCCCGCAATCTGGTCCCGTGGTGTAGCGGTTAACATGCCTGCCTGTCACGCAGGAGATCGCCGGTTCGATCCCGGTCGGGACCGCCATTTTAATTAAGTGGCTCAGTAGCTCAGTCGGTAGAGCAAAGGACTGAAAATCCTTGTGTCGGCGGTTCGATTCCGTCCTGAGCCACCATTTAAATAATACCTGGTTATTCAGGGAATTTGATAAAATGGGTTTTTTAACACCAGAAAAAATGTTATAGTGGAGGGGTAGCGAAGTGGCTAAACGCGGCGGACTGTAAATCCGCTCCCTCAGGGTTCGGCGGTTCGAATCCGTCCCCCTCCACCACTTAATATAGGGGTATAGTTTAAAGGTAGAACGAAGGTCTCCAAAACCTTTGGTGTGGGTTCGATTCCTACTACCCCTGCCAATTTTATAATGGCGATTGTGGCGAAGTGGTTAACGCACCTGATTGTGGTTCAGGCATTCGTGGGTTCGATTCCCATCAGTCGCCCCATTATAAGTCACAAATGTAATAGTAAGAGCATACAATATATTGGGCTATAGCCAAGCGGTAAGGCATCGCACTTTGACTGCGACATGCGTTGGTTCGAATCCAGCTAGCCCAGCCATTTTTTGCGGAAGTAGTTCAGTGGTAGAATACAACCTTGCCAAGGTTGGGGTCGCGGGTTCGAATCCCGTCTTCCGCTCCAAAAATATATGGCGGCATAGCCAAGTGGTAAGGCAAAGGTCTGCAAAACCTTTATTCACCGGTTCAAATCCGGTTGCCGCCTCCACTAGATCAATAGTGGCAGCAAAAAAGCAAGACATATTAATATGCCGGTGTGGCGGAATTGGCAGACGCGCACGACTCAAAATCGTGTTCCTTCTGGAGTGTCGGTTCGACCCCGACCACCGGTACCACTCTTATTATAAACAGGATATCCTGTTTTCTTTATTTCATAGATTTATGTATGCGGGTGTAGTTTAGTGGTAAAACCTCAGCCTTCCAAGCTGATGATGAGGGTTCGATTCCCTTCACCCGCTCCATACATACGTGACTAACGCAGCATGTCGTTTCCAGTAAACGATAAGCTGCGTTTTTTAATTTATTTTTATTGTAGACGATATGAAGCCAGTGTTTTAATTAAGCAAAAGAATAAGGATGCATCAGCATCCTATAATTCTATATGTGCCCGTTCCTCCATGGATTTGGATAAACATATTCATGAGTGATTGTGTCATTTTTTGCATGCTCTCTGGTGAAGTTGATGGTCTTAAATATACAATATGCAGGGCATTTGTCGTCGATGCTGTTACGGCAGATCTTTCTGAATCGACAAATGGGCTTCCGAATGGTTCTTGTTCATCTGCAGAGATGATTAGGTTGGCAAGGTTATTGGTTCTTCCATTTAAACCTGTGTATTCTTCGCTCTCTTCTCCTAATTTAATTGTTACATTCCCTGTAAGTTTATCGCTGTCGTAAATTCCTATTGGAATTTGGTATTCAAGCGAGAAGAAATTATTCAAATCTATCGCACTATGTATCGATTGAAGGTAATTCTGCTTTGCGATCCTGCGGTAGAGGGCCTCGGCCGAGTGTCTATAACGGTTAGGGTCCTTCCCCGCTGATTTGAATATTGCCCGCCACTCTTTGATGCCTTCAAGCTCGGTTACGTTTTTTTCCAGAAGTTCGAAGTAAATTGATTCCTGGAAAAGCTGCAATCTGCCTTTTAACATTTGCGGAGACTCGCCTACCTGTATGTCTTTATACTCGATAACCCCGACAGAGAATCCAGGGATGAGATCGCATATCGACCTTGAAACTTGAATTTCCATTGATTCCACCTCCAAATCTGCTTTAAAATAGTTTATCATAAAAGTAATTTGCATTTAAATTTATGGGATTCCAATATAAATATCAAATTGGAGAGGAGGAATCTGCAAATGGATACAGCAAGTTTGAAGCAGGATATTATTGAATACAGCAAAACAATCGGGATTGATAAAATCGGCTTTGCGTCACCTTCAGCTTTTGAAGAGATGAAACTCAGGTTATACAGGCAGCAGGAACTTCAATATCAATCAGGGTTTGAGGAAAAGGATATTGAGAAGAGAACGGAGCCTAGCCTGATTTTTGACCATCCTAAATCAATCATCTCAATTGCACTAGCTTATCCTTCAAAGATGAAGACGAAAGTTGTCAGCAAGAAGGGAGAACGGCGTGGAATCTTCTGTCGTGCATCTTGGGGTACTGATTACCACATGGTCCTAAGGGACAGGCTGAAAAAACTGGAAGATTACATTGCTTCGAAGGTACCTGGCTCAATGTTCAAATCAATGGTCGATACGGGAGAGCTGGTTGACAGGGCAGTTGCAGAACGTGCGGGAATCGGCTGGAGTGGTAAAAATTGTGCGATTATAACACCTGAGTTTGGGTCATACGTCTACCTGGGGGAAATGATCACGAATATACCTTTTGAACCCGATATGCCTATGGAAGATCGCTGTGGGAGCTGCAATAAATGTGTGGAAGTTTGTCCTACTGGGGCACTTGTGCAGGGCGGGCAGCTTGACGCGCAGAAGTGCATTGCCTTCGTGACGCAGACGAAGGGTTTTTTGGCTGATGAATTCCGGGAAAAACTGGGCAATCGCTTATATGGCTGTGATACTTGCCAGACAGTATGTCCCGAAAACAAAGGGAAGGATTTTCACTTTCATGATGAAATGGAACCTGACCCTGAGATTGCGAAGCCTCTCCTGAAACCTTTACTGACCATGAGCAACCGTGATTTTAAAGAAAAGTTCGGGCACGTCTCCGGTTCGTGGAGGGGAAAGAAGCCTATTCAGCGCAATGCGATTATTGCCCTTGCGCATTATAAGGATGATACAGCAATACCAGAGCTGAAAATAGTGTTGAAGGATGACCCAAGACCTGTGATCAGGGGAACGGCAGCATGGGCGCTTGGCAAAATTGGCGGCAGTGAAGCGCTGGACGCACTGGAACATGCTTCTGCTGTTGAGCAGGAAGAGGAAGTACTAAATGAAATCAGTAAGGGACTGCAGTTTTTTAAGGACAACCCAGAGTCTAATATAACAGTGTAACAAGGATGGATTTAGTCAAATCCATTCTTTTTTTTAGGTTCATTTCTCAAACTTTGTGGCTATAGTCGTAAATTTGATTCTTAATATGAGAAATGAGCATGCAAACTTAATACCGAACAACTAATGGCTTTGATTTACGTTAAAATCGGCTTTTGGATTTTAACGACAATCTTGACGGAAATAGCCTTTTTTTATGCGTGAAATCCTGGAACGCTTCATAAATATGAAAGGTGAAGGGAGAGATGAACATGCGTGAACAACTGCAGGAACTTCTGGAACAGCGTGTCCTTCAATGTGTATCTATGCCGCGAAATCAACTGCACGAGTGTCCCAGTATAGAGATGAAAAAGCAGAGTTTTGCCAATAGGTCTGCCGAAATTGTAAAAGCAAAGGCAAACGGCAGAGTAATAGAGAAGTTTGAAGATAAGGAAGATGCTTCGGTTTTATATGAGGTTAATTTTCAGTATTTGATTAAGCAACGGGGACTATTTTACATGGAGGAGGAAGTGGAGAAGAGGCGGGCTGAATTTTACAAGGGCATCCTTGTCATGGATGAAAAGCTGAACGAAATCAGAGAATCCCCACAGGATAGTAAAGAAGCGATGCCTGTTGCTGCACTGCAGGAGGGAGGCCAGGCGAGGAAGGACTTTAAATATGACAGGCTGAAGGCAGTCCAGTATGCGGAAAGATGGTGGAATGACTACAATCCTGCATACAAGAAGTTCGAGGTCGACTGTACCAACTATATCTCGCAATGCCTTCATCAGGGGGGAGGACCGATGCGTGGGTATCCAAATCGAAGCAATGGCTGGTGGATGCAGAATGATAATTGGAGCTTCAGCTGGTCGGTCGCCAATGCGATGCGCTGGCACATCCCGGGTTCTAAGCTGGGCTTGAGGGGAAGAGCAGTTAACAGTGCCGATAAACTGAAACTTGGAGATGTCATCTGCTATGATTTTGAGGGTGATGGGCGTTTTGACCATACCACGATTGTTACGGGACATGATGCGGATGGGATGCCGCTGGTCAATGCCCATACGTATAACAGCAGGATGAGATATTGGGCATATGAAGATTCGACCGCCTATACTCCGAATATAAAATATAAGTTCTTAACAATTACGGATGATCATGACGATATTTAATGACATTCAGTAATAGTGCAGCTCCATTTCTTTTGCTGAGAAGGAGTGTAGTGGTATAATGGCTTTAGTTTTTATCAGAGGTGAAAGTCATGGCATTGCATGTTGTATTATACCAGCCGCTCATTCCAGCAAACACTGGCAATATTGCGCGCACATGCGCCGGTACCGATACCGAGCTTCACTTAATCAGGCCGTTGGGATTTTCGACGGATGACAAGATGTTGAAGCGTGCGGGCTTGGATTACTGGGAGCATGTGAAAATTCATTATTATGATTCCCTTGAGGACTTTTATGAACAGAACGAGGGCGGAGAATTCTTTTACGTGACCAAATTTGGCAAAAAGGCGCATTCTGATTTTGATTATAGTGCAACCGAGAAGGATTTCTTCTTTATTTTTGGCAGAGAGACAACAGGACTTCCTAAAGAAGTGATCGAAAAAAATATTGAGACATGTCTGAGGCTGCCTATGAATGAGAATATCCGTTCATTAAACCTGTCTAACACGGCTGCTATTTTAATTTATGAAGCACTTAGACAGCAGGACTATCGGGATTTGCGTAAATATTAGGAGGCCAATTTGCGGCCTCCTTTTTAGTATGGAAATGAGTAAAGGAGCTGTTACAAATGAACCAGGTAGTTGAAACAATTCTTAACCATCGGTCAGTAAGAAAGTTTAAAAATCAGGCACTGGATCGAGAGCAGATTGAAGGTATTGTGAAGAGTGCACAGGCAGCATCCACTTCAAGCTTCATCCAGGCCTATTCGATTATTGGGGTTACGGATCAAAATAAGAAGGACAAGCTGGCTGAAATTGCCGGGAATCAGGCTTATGTTGCAGCAAATGGACATTTCTTTGTGTTCTGTGCAGATTTACATCGCCATAAGGTCATAGCGGAGATGGAAGGTACAGATCTGGATGACTCGATAGAGAGTACAGAGAAATTCATGGTTGCCCTGATCGATGCAGCACTGGCGGCCCAGAATGCTGCTGTGGCTGCGGAATCTATGGGGATGGGTATTTGCTATATCGGCGGGATACGCAATGATCTGGGAGCTGTGAAGGAAGTTTTGAAGACACCAGAGCATGTTATTCCTCTGTTTGGCATGGCTGTGGGATATCCTGACCAGGAAACCGACGTGAAGCCGCGTCTGCCGCTCGAGCATGTGTATATGGAAAATGAGTATCAGCAAGACAGGGCATTGTTTGAAAAGCAGCTCGACGATTATAATGCGGTTACTTCGCAATACTATCGTGAAAGAACAGGCGGAAAACGTGAGGACACTTGGACGGGCCAGATGGCAAAAATGCTTGGGCGAAAATCAAGGTTGTATATGAAGGAGTTTGTGGAAAATCAAAAATTGAATAAAAAATAATTATGGAAAAGTAAAAAAGCTGCCAATTGGCAGCTTTTTATTTTTTTGTGATTCCCGGCTTATCATCGTAACCTGCAGTGAAGATTGCAGATAAGAATGTAATAGTTACACCTATAATTAGAATTAGTTTCATGTATGTAAGCCTCCCTTTAATTCGTTTTGTCCATATAAAATTTATTATATCCTATAATTTCGTAACTGTGAAGGATGGGCTTATTTTTTCACGTTCAAAGTAAAAAAGGACAATCATCCAGACGGAACGTTTACGCATGTTCAAATTGTTTGCTGCATAGAATTTATTAATCGTCTCTTGATAACGCTAGATGGGGAGGTCCATATGGATATTTTAAAAAAGATTGAGATGTATCGCCAGGGTGAAGAAAAGCTGAAGTGGGAAGGGACGTTCAGGGAGTATCTTGAAATTGTGAAGGAACAGCCATGGGTTGCTCAATCGGCACATTCTCGTGTATATAATATGATCAAAGACGCAGGGATAGAAAAGGATAAAGGCAAGAAGCGCTATTCCTTCTTTAATGCACAGTTGTTTGGGCTTGAGGAAGCACTTGAAAGGCTTGTCGAGGAGTATTTTCACCCGGCCGCGAAAAGGCTGGATGTCAGAAAGCGGATCCTTTTGTTGATGGGACCAGTAAGCGGTGGTAAATCGACTCTCGTCACGATGCTGAAAAGAGGACTGGAGGCGTATTCCCATACAGACAGGGGTGCAATTTATGCGATTAAGGGCTGCCCTATGCATGAAGACCCGCTGCATATGATTCCGCACCATTTGCGAAAGGATTTTTATGATGAATATGGCATTCGGATTGAGGGCAATCTGTCGCCGCTTAATATGATGAGGCTTGAACAGGAGTACGGCGGCAGGATTGAAGATGTCATCGTCGAGCGGATCTTCTTCTCTGAGGATAAGCGGACAGGTATCGGCACGTTCAGTCCATCCGATCCAAAGTCTCAGGATATTGCCGATTTGACCGGAAGCATTGACTTCTCTACCATCGCGGAATATGGATCTGAATCCGACCCGCGGGCATACCGGTTTGATGGTGAGCTGAACAAAGCGAACCGGGGAATGATGGAGTTCCAGGAAATGCTGAAGTGTGATGAGAAATTCCTCTGGCATTTACTGAGCCTGACGCAGGAGGGCAATTTTAAAGCGGGTAGGTTTGCATTAATCAGCGCGGATGAACTGATTGTCGCGCATACAAATGAAACGGAATACCGCTCGTTTATCTCAAATAAGAAGAACGAAGCCCTGCATTCACGTATTATCGTGATGCCGATTCCATATAACTTAAAAGTGTCCGAGGAAGAGAAAATCTATGACAAGATGATCAGGGAGAGTGACGTGAATGATGTCCACATCGCCCCGCATACTCTAAGGGTGGCTGCGATGTTCACGATTCTTACACGCTTGAAGGATCCGAAAAAAGGTGACATCGACCTGATTAAGAAGATGAGATTATATGATGGAGAGAGTGTCGAAGGTTACAACAGGGCTGATGTAGAGGAACTGAAAAAAGAGCATCAGGATGAAGGCATGAGCGGAATCGACCCTCGATATGTCATTAACAGGATTTCTTCTACGATCATCAGGAAGGAAGTCAAGACGATCAATGCTTTAGACGTTCTAAGATCACTAAAGGAAGGACTTGACCAGCACCCTTCCATTACAGCTGAGACAAGAGAACGTTACCTTAACTATATTTCTATCGCACGTAAGGAATACGATGATATCGCGAAAAAAGAAGTGCAAAAGGCATTTGTCTATTCATACGAAGAGTCTGCTAAAACTCTTATGGATAATTATCTTGATAACGTCGAAGCGTACTGCAACAAGGCGAAGATGCGTGATCAGCTGACTGGTGAAGAAATCAATCCGGACGAGAAACTGATGCGCTCCATCGAGGAGCAGATTGGCATTTCCGAAAATGCCAAGAAAGCGTTCCGCGAAGAGATTTTGATCAGGATTTCTGCCTATGCGCGTAAAGGCAAGAGGTTTGATTACAATTCACATGACCGCCTTCGTGAAGCAATCCAGAAGAAGCTGTTTGCTGATCTGAAGGATGTAGTCAAGATTACAACTTCAACGAAAACCCCTGATGAGACGCAGCTGAAGAAGATCAATAATGTCGTCGCAAGGCTGATCGATGAGCATGGTTACAACTCTACATCAGCGAATGAATTGCTGCGGTATGTTGGAAGCCTGTTAAACAGATAGATTGTGAGGACCTGCAGATTGCAGGTCCTTTTAGTTTATAAGTACCTGAAAGCGGGAATAGTACAGGCAAGAGGTGATGAACATGACTAAAAAAGATTTGCCGAAAGACTATGTCCCTAAAAATAGTTCAATGGCGCGTAATGAAGAAGAAATGGAAGATCTGGGCAAGCAAATGGAGCACCGACGCTCAGGTGAAGTCTTGAAAGAGGATTACGATAAAGTACCAGATCCGATTCAATTTGATAAAGCGAATGAAAAGAAATAACCTTTGCTGATCCAGCAGAGGTTATTTTTTTATAGAAATGTAATCATACGCTGCAACATGATTAGAGCATTCTCAATGGCTTTCGAAGTTAACTCAGTGGGCATTCAGGCAGTTTAAGAGAAAAATAAATAAAAGCTCTCCGAAGCTGTAGGAACTTCGGACAGGTTCAGAGAGTACAGAGGAAAAGCTGTCCGAACTAGGACAACTTCAAAGGGGAAGGAGGGAGAGTCGTCCAGGTCTGCCGCTGGGAAGAGCAATATAGAGGCTGTCCACGGAAAAGAACTTCTCCTTATGCTAGATAAAAGGACAATAATGCTCAAAAGGATTAAAGGGATAAAATGGGCTTGTCCATCCATAGGAGAAAAGGTTAATTGTCAAAATTATTTGTAAATTATTTTGTCTTCCTGCATAAGATAGAGTAATTACAATTCCCACAAGGGTAAAGTCCATCGGGATATTGTATGAAGGTATACTGAATTATGTTACTGTCAAAATGAAGATTTCAAAGGAGGGGTTGAAAATGACCGATGAAAGCAGTCACCAGTTTGTGATTTCCCAGGAAGATTGGTCCCTCCACCGCAAAGGACATGATGACCAACAGCGCCATCAGGAAAAGGTGCAGGAAGCAATAAGGAGCAATCTGCCTGATTTGATCACCGAAGAGAATATTATCATGTCCAACGGCAGGGATGTCGTAAAGATTCCGATAAGGTCACTGGATGAGTACAAAATCCGTTATAACTATGATAAGAACAAACATGTCGGCCAGGGGGATGGAGACAGTAAAGTAGGCGATGTCGTCGCACGTGATGGCTCCGGGCAGCAGCAAGGTCCTGGGAAAGGTCAAGGAGCAGGGGACCAGGCCGGGGAAGACTATTATGAAGCAGAAGTATCAATGATGGAGATTGAGGAAGCGTTATTCAAAGAGTTAGAGCTTCCGAACCTCAAGAAGAAGGAAGAACAGGAGCATCTCGTTGAAAATATTGAATTCAACGATATCAGGAAGACTGGATTGATGGGGAATATTGATAAAAAGCGGACAATGATGTCTGCTTATAAAAGGAACGCAATGACCGGGAAACCTTCATTCCATCCTATTTACAAGGAAGACCTAAAATTCAAGACGTGGAATGAAGTTGTGAAGCCGGATTCCAAAGCTGTTGTGCTTGCGATGATGGATACAAGCGGAAGTATGGGACTGTGGGAAAAATATATGGCGAGAAGCTTTTTCTTCTGGATGACGCGTTTCCTTCGATCCAAGTATGAAACAGTCGAAATCGAATTTATCGCCCACCATACAGAAGCAAAGGTAGTTTCCGAGGAAGACTTTTTCTCTAAAGGGGAAAGCGGAGGTACCATTTGTTCATCCGCCTATCGAAAAGCATTGGAACTTATTGATGACAAGTACAATCCAAGCAAGTTCAATATTTACCCATTCCATTTTTCAGATGGTGATAACCTGACCTCCGACAATGCCCGCTGTGTGAAGTTAGTAGAAGAGCTGATGAAGGTCTCCAATATGTTTGGCTATGGAGAAGTCAATCAGTACAACCGCCACTCGACCCTAATGTCCGCGTATAAAAACATTAAAGACGATAACTTCCGTTACTATATCCTCAAGCAGAAGGCCGACGTATTCCACGCGATGAAAAGCTTTTTCAAAAATGAAGAAAACAAAATGTATGCTTAAACAAAAATCGGCAGGATAAGGATCCTGCCGATTTTTTCTATATAAAAAACTCTTATATTAACAATCTATTATATTTCAATTCCAATCGCCTGGCTGCCCATCTGTACCCAGGCTTTTTCGAAAGGAGTCCGCGGAAGGGGTTTATAACCGTCACTGGCAAGGGGGTCGTTTACGTAAATGAATTCCTCGTCATAGCCTACGATCAGCACACTGTGTTCTCTGTAAGTGATCTTTACGTTTCCCGTATTAGTCTTCCAAGTAGTAAACTCCGATTCGGGAAGCGGCGCAAAAGTGGAGTTGGTGATAACCCAAACTGGCGAGCCGTTATCGATCAGTTGATATACATCATTTATTGATTTTCCGGTTATGTCTTTAATCTTCCCGGGCAGATAATTCTCTGCAAGATTTGCTACGGGGCCGTGGTATACGCCATATCCAGACTTGCTGAATGTATAGATATCGCCAACGAAGCCATCATATGGATTGCTGCGAACATAATTTGCGTCGCGGAAGGGAATTTTATGTATCTGCTTAGCCAAAGTCATCTTGTCAGCTTGTATTCCTTCATACTGCAGCAGCATAGTTAAGCTAGTTACTTCACACCCGCGTTGTAATTCTGGAAGCTGACTGATGTGCGGGACACCTTCAATTATTTTTTTCTCTTCAATACTGATGAAATCCTCGAGAACTTCTTTATCTTCAATATTTTTAGTTACCGAATGAGCTTCTGTACGAGTTATTTTTGGTGCAACTGAAGCTTGCGTTTCAGCAGTTGGATTTTTTATTGATCGCAAATTCTCCGCCCCAAGGTAAGTGCCCAGGAAAATGGTTCCGATTGATAGTGTTCTAATTAACAACTTTGTATCCAAAATATCTTCTCCTAACATTTCTCCTTCAAGTCGGGTATCTCTTACAATTTTAATCAAAATTCGACAATGATTCAATAGATTAATAGAATGATATTGGGAATTGGTTGGAAAACCGCCGTTTTTCTTGGAAATTTTCATATGCTTGCATCACCAAAAGTTTATTAGTTCCTGGTACAGCGAATATTCCACGATAGAAGTCTTCTCGATATAATAATTAAATGTAATGGGGAAGCTCATGTCAGAAAGTCGAAATTTTTTTATCGGAAAAAGTACATAAAAACAAATTAGGCGTAAGGTTCATAACTTTAGGTTTTTGGGAATATGGGGGAATATCAGTAGTTGAAACTGAAAGTGAAGCTTTGAAAAAATGAATTGGACAATCATTTTTATGACTGTATTCGGTAATACTATCTCTGTTATGAGTACAATTTTTTTAAAAAAACACAAATTTATGTTAGTGTATTTAAGTGCAAAAGTTGACGAAGGGAGTTTTTTGATGAAAAAGGATTCATCTGTTTTTTACATATCGACCGGGATTTTGCTCCTGATGGTCCTGTTCGGTGTGTTGGTACCAAAAAAACTTGAATCAGTTACTGCCAATATCCAGGCATTCATTACTGATACTTTTGGCTGGTATTATTTAATTCTTGTTTCTGCTATTGTAATTGTTTGTCTGTATTTTCTGATCAGTCCACTCGGAAAGATTAGACTTGGCAGGCAGGATGACCGCCCTGAATTTTCTACCCTGACATGGTATGCGATGCTCTTCAGTGCAGGTATGGGGATCGGTCTGGTTTTCTGGGGAACTGCTGAACCAATCAGCCATTATATGGTCTCGACACCAACTGGAGCGGAGGCGGGGTCTGACCAGGCTATCCGCGATTCAATGAGGTTCACGTTTTTCCATTGGGGTATCCATGCCTGGGCCATTTATGGGATTGTTGCGTTAGTTCTAGCTTATTTCAATTTCCGTCACGGAAAGCCAGGGTTGATTAGTGCTACACTAAGCCCGATTTTAGGCGAAAGGACGAATGGGGCAGCTGGAAAAGTAATTGACGTGATTTCGGTTGTAGCGACTGTAGTCGGCGTGGCAACAACTTTAGGATTTGGAGCTGTACAAATTAACGGTGGACTTTCTTACCTATTCGGAATACCTACTGGTTTCGTTACTCAATTGTTTATCGTCCTGATCGTAACTGTGTTGTTTATGATCTCTGCCTGGACAGGACTTGGAAAAGGTATCAAGATTTTAAGCAATGTTAACATGATACTTGCTGGGTTATTGCTAGTGGCGATGCTGTTTTTTGGACCCACCCAATTTATCCTGAATCTTTTTACCAACACAATTGGTACATACCTTCAAAATTTGCCGGCAATGAGTTTCCGGATTTCTCCTTTAAATGAAGATATCCGTTCGTGGATCAACGGCTGGACCATTTTCTACTGGGCATGGTGGATTGCCTGGGCACCTTTTGTAGGGATTTTTATAGCTCGAGTTTCTAAAGGCCGTACGATCAGAGAGTTTGTATTTGGTGTACTGCTAGTACCTTCTTTGATCGGCTTCCTATGGTTTTCTGCTTTTGGCGGTTCTGCCATCATGCTTGAGCATGATGGAATTGCAAGCATTTCTGAACTGGCTACGGAAGAAGCACTGTTTGGTGTTTTCGCCAATTATCCAATGAGTTCATTATTGTCGATACTGGCAATGATTCTGATCGGAACCTTCTTTATTACTTCAGCAGATTCAGGCACATTTGTTTTAGGAATGATGACAACGAATGGATCACTGACACCAGGAAATAGAATCAAATTCACTTGGGGAATCATGCTGGCGGCAATTTCTCTAGTCCTGCTATACTCTGGCGGGCTGCAGGCTTTGCAAAATACAATGATCGTAGCCGCATTGCCGTTCTCCGTCATTATGGCGTTAATGGCATTGAGTCTAATTAAGGCGTTGAACCAAGAGGCGAAAGAACTGGGAATTGGAAAAATCCCTAAACGTAAGTCTCAATAATAAGCTAAAGGAGTCATTCCGGTTTTAAGGGATGACTCCTTTTTTTAAAGGCTCTGTTAAAGCTAAATGTTGTTTTTACATCCTGTTGATTGTAGTGGAAGGCGCGAAGACTCCTGCGGGATGAGCAAGTCATCGGGAGACCCCGCAGGCGCTTGAAGCCGAGGAGGCTCCCGGACTGCAAGGAAGAATTTGATTTTTGAAAAAGGCGGCAGTTGGGCTTTTTCTTAATTCTTCCCCGCGGAAAGCGAAGCGCCTGGAACGAAGATCAACAGCCAAGGTTAACAGAGCCTTTTTAAAAAATAGCAATGTATAAAATTCATTTCAAGAATAGTCGAGCTCCAGTTCAGTCGGGACTAACCAAGGACTGGAGCTTTTCAGACACGAGGATTGGTTCATTACCAATCCTTATTTTTTTTTCAGAGACAGTAGAACAAAATGTTCGTAAGAGAATGGACATTTGTAAAAGTATGGTTAATTATGAACATTTTGTTCTTTTTCAAAATGTAAATGTTTTCATCCGTATTTTTTGCTAAAATGAATGTATTGAATTAAAGTCAGTTCCAAGGGTGATCACGAATGGAAAAAGAAAAATTATTAAAGATAATCGAGGCAGCCAAGCTTTATTATTTACTTGATTATAACCAGAATGATATTGCCAGAGAGCTGGGAGTATCGAGGCCGACCGTTTCAAGGTTCCTGCAGATCGCGAAGCAGGAGGGGATCGTCGATATCAAAATCATGGACCCGACAGAGGATGTAGAGAATTTGTCAGCGCAACTTGAACAGAAGTTTGGGTTAAAAAAGGCAATCGTCACCCATATTCCGCAATATGAGGACAGTGTCATCAAAACATATCTCGGGGAGAAGGCCGCGACTTTCTTGAACGAAGTGGTTGAACATGATGATGTTATCGGTGTCACTTGGGGAACGACCCTTTATCATGTCGCACTCGAGCTTAAGCAGAAGCCGTCCAAGAATGTCAAGGTTGTTCAGCTGAAGGGCGGAGTCAGCCATTCTGAGACGAATACGTACGCGAATGAAATACTGTATTTATTCGGAAAGGCCTTCAATAGTGCACCTCATCATCTCCCGTTGCCGGCAATCGTTGATCATGTCGTGGTAAAACAGGCGATGGAAGCGGACAGGCATATCAAAAAGATTCTGGAGATGGGAAAGCAATCCAATATTGCCGTCTATACAATCGGCCCGATAAAGTCTGAATCTTTATTGTTCCAGTTAGGATACTTTACAGAAGAAGATCTGCAAGTCATATATTCAAAAGCTGTAGGCGATATATGTTCGCGTTTTTTTGATAAAGATGGAAAGGTTTGTAGCGAAAATCTGGATGCGAGAACTTTGGGAATAGAACTTGAAGAGTTAAAAACGAAAAAATATTCAGTATTGGTTGCAGGCGGAGCTCACAAAATAGATGGTATTTATGGAGCTTTAAAAGGGAAGTATACAAATGTACTTGTAACGGACCAATTTACGGCAAAATTTTTGTTAGATAAGTAAGGATTCAGTGACTTGAATAAAAGCCATAAGATAAAAACAAATACCCGATAGGTTTAAAGCCTTTGCGGGTATTTTTGTCGAAATGATGAAAAGGTATAAATTTCATTTTACATTTGTTCAAAAACTTATTTACAAAAGTTCTTTAGTTCTGATATATTTGCTATAGAAAGTTTGAGTTAAACAAATGTAAACGTTTTATTGAAATTTTTTTCATAGCATTTGTAAACGTTAACAACAGTTCAGCAAATATCACAACAAGAGGTGGGGGCAACAATGAATATCTTATGGGGTTTGATTGGGATTGCAGTCGTATTGGGAATTGCATTTATTTTCTCGAACAACAAAAAATCCATTAATTTAAGGACAATCCTTGGCGGGTTGGCCATCCAATTCATTTTCGCATTCTTAGTATTGAAATGGGAAACAGGTAAACTTTTACTGAAAAAGCTTTCACTTGGTGTCAATGAAATCGTCAACTATACAGATGCTGGTGTGCAATTCTTGTTCGGCGGATTGTTCCAGGCTGAAAATATTGGCTTTGTATTTGCCTTCCAAGTATTAACGGTTGTTATTTTCTTCTCTTCTTTAATTTCTGTACTTTACTACCTGGGAATCATGCAAGTGGTCATTAAGATCCTGGGCGGAGCGCTTTCTAAATTACTTGGTACGAGCAAGGCTGAATCACTATCAGCTGCTGCTAACATTTTCGTAGGCCAGACAGAAGCGCCGCTTGTTGTTAAGCCTTACATCGCGAAAATGACTCAGTCAGAGCTTTTTGCAATCATGGTTGGTGGCCTGGCTTCTGTTGCAGGTTCCGTATTGATTGGTTATTCATTATTAGGTGTTCCACTGGAATACTTGCTTGCAGCAAGCTTCATGGCTGCGCCGGCAGGTTTGATCATGGCTAAAATCATGATTCCAGAAACAGAAAAATCTGAGTCATCTGATGAACTAAGAATGGAAAAAGATACTGATTCAGTTAACGTGATTGATGCTGCCGCTAAGGGAGCAAGCACGGGTCTTCAGTTAGCTTTGAATATCGGTGCAATGTTGCTTGCCTTCATCGCATTGATTGCCTTGATTAACGGAATTCTTGGGTTCTTTGGAGGATTTTTCGGAGCCGATAACTTAACGCTTGAAACTATCCTGGGCTTTGTATTCGCACCACTTGCTTTTGCAATCGGCGTACCTTGGGATGAGGCTGTGAAAGCCGGCGGATTCATTGGTCAAAAGTTAATCTTGAATGAATTTGTAGCATACTCTTCATTTGCACCACAAATCGAACAATTATCTGCTAAAACAGTAGCAATCATTAGTTTTGCTCTTTGTGGATTCGCAAACGTATCTTCAATGGGAATCCTGCTTGGCGGTCTTGGAAGCCTTGCTCCAAATCGTCGCGGAGACATCGCTCGCATGGGTGTACGAGCTGTCATCGCAGGTATGCTTGCATCATTATTGAGTGCGGCAATGGCAGGTATGCTTTTATAAAAATGAGGTAAGAGAAGGACTTTTGTCCTTCTCTTTTTTTGCATTGAGTTATAATAGGTAAAAATGAACGGAAAGCTGTGATAATTAATGTGTTTGATTTTATTTGCCTACAAGGCGCATCCAAAGTATAAGCTTATCATGACTGCTAACAGGGATGAAGCCTATGCCCGGGATACTGCGCCTGCTTATTTTTGGGAAGATGCTCCAGGGCTGCTCGCCGGCCGGGATCTTGAAAAAATGGGAACATGGATGGGCGTGACGACTTCAGGCAAGTTTGCTGCCCTGACGAATTATCGCGATCCAAGTGAAACCACGGATGGGAAAAGAACAAGAGGGGAGCTTGTTGCAGATTTTCTGAAAGGGACTGATAACCCGCAGGACTATTTAGAGGGATTGGTCAATCGCCGTCATGAATATCCGGGTTATAATCTTCTAGCCGGGAATTTGGAGGAGCTTTATTATTATTCCAACCGTGGAGGACCCTTGCAAAAAATTGAACCAGGCATTCATGGTGTCAGCAACCACTTACTTAATACGGACTGGCCAAAGGTAGAACGAGGGAAGGCGGGACTTGCCAGCATTATTTCTGAAGAGCATGCAGATCTGGTTGACCAGTTATTTGCCCATTTGGAAGATGCTGACCCTGCACCAGACCATCTGCTGCCTTCAACAGGAGTCTCGCTGGAGTGGGAGCGTCTGCTGTCACCGATGTTTATCAAAAGCGATGGATACGGGACGAGAAGCTCTACCGTCATATTGATCAATGAAAAAGAAATTTATTTTAATGAACGGGTTCATACAAAGAATCAGCGATCAAATCAGGAATTTTTAATAACTTTGTGAAGCAACACAGACAACCACGAATACGGTTGTCTGTGTTTTATTTTCTTTTTAATGAAGAGCTTTAAAGGCGATTCGTTGTTCTGCGACAAATCTAATATAATCTTTATTTAGGCAAAGCTTTGGACGGCAGCTTTATATTCCGCTTTTAAATTTTCTATGATTGTCCGGACCGGCAAGATTTCTTTAATTTCACTTACCCTAGAGCCAGCGAATACAAGGCCATTCTCTACATCGCCGGCAACGGAGGTGAGCAGAGAGTCCAGTGTGCAAAATTGATAGGAGCAATTTTTCAGGCAATCACGACATTTTTTGATCCTAAGTTTATCTGAGGTGGTGATTAGCTTGGTGAATTGGTTGGCAATGGCCCGACCGTGCAGCCCTACTGTGGTTTTTACCAGTATTGTATCTTTTTCAGTGGCTGACACGTATTTCTCCTTGAAGCTTTGCGGAGCGTCGCATTCATCACTGGCAACAAACCTTGTACCCATTTGGACGCCAGAAGCTCCAAGGGACAAAGCCTTAGCGATATCAGCCCCAGTCATGATTCCTCCAGCAGCAATCACCGGGATGGACACCGACTCAACAATCTCAGAAAGTATGTCAAAAAGGGGCTTGTCAGTCCCAAGATGCCCGCCTGCCTCAAATCCTTCAACTACCACTGCAGCAGCACCAAGGCGTTCCGAGATTTTAGCCAGCTTGGCAGAGGAGACAATCGAAATGACCGGAATACCCGCTTGCTTTCCCCATGAATACATATCTCGTGAAATTCCGGCTCCTGATATGATGAAATCAACCTTTTCATCTAGTGCGGCTTTCATTTTTTCGGCAAAATCATTCATTGCAAACAACACATTTACCCCGATGTATCCATTACCCTGTGTTAGCTTCCTGGCTTTCCTGATATGCAGACGCATCTCTTCAACCGTGATTCCTGTTCCCGAGATGATACCAATTCCGCCTGCGTTTGCAACCGCTGATGCCAATCCGCTGAGCGAGATGCCTACCCCCATACCGCCTTGCATAATAGGGACACTTGGTGCCATATGGCCAATTTTAAGCTTTGGGAAATCCATGCTAAAAACCCCTTTCTTAATTTATTCCTTTGAAGTTTAACATGCAGAGTTTTAAAAAGATGTGATTTTTAGCACCAGATACTATATTTAGGTATAACTATTTGGTATTGATTTTTAAGAAATGAAAAAGACGCAGAAACTAATCTGCGTCCAATTGTATTGATTTTAGAAATCGAAATTATCCGGATCGGGACCTACACGCTCATTCTTGTTTAAAATGTTCAGACGGTCCATATCCTCAACAGTAAGCTCGAAATCAAAGATATCTGCATTTTCGATAATACGATGTTCCTTGATTGATTTAGGAATCGTCACCACTTCATTTTGTAAATCCCAGCGCAGGATCACTTGTGCAGGTGATTTCTGATGCTTTTCTGCAATTTCGACGATTGTTGGTTCTGATAAAAGCTCTCCCTGCTTCAAAGGAGACCAGGCTTCCAATTGGATGCCTTCAGCTTTGCAGAACTCAAGCAGCTCGGTCTGGGCCAGATGCGGATGATACTCGACCTGGTTAACCATTGGCTTGATTTCAGCTTCAGCCATCAAATCTTTAAGATGATGGACGTGGAAGTTGCTCACGCCAATGGCGCGGACTCTTCCATCTTTATAAAGCTTTTCAAGCGCCTTCCAGGTCTCCTTATATTTGCCTGCTACCGGCCAGTGAATCAGGTAAAGATCCAGGTATTCAAGTCCAAGCTTTTTCATGCTAGTCTCAAATGCCTCGAGTGTGGATTCATAACCCTGGTCAGAATTCCATACCTTGGTTGTGATAAACAATTCTTCACGCGGAACACCAGCTTCTTTGATTCCCTGCCCCACGCCTTCCTCGTTCTTGTATACTGCTGCAGTATCGATGCTCTTGTAGCCATTTTTAAGCGCTGCTTTAACAGATTCTACAACTTCAGAACCTTCCTGGACCTTGAACACACCAAGACCAAACCATGGCATCTTGACACCATTATGTAACGTCGTAGTATCCTGGAGATTTTGTGGCATATCATGCGCCTCCTTATCAATTCAATTGCTATTTTATTTTCTCATATTTGTTGATTGGTAAAAAGTAATTGGACTTCCCTGAATGACTGTAAACTAAAAAGATGGCTCTTCTGTCAGGTTCGTGACAGCTTTTGTCCATTCACCGGAAAAGCTGTCAAGAAAACGCGGGAATTGTGACAGCTTTTGCCCATTCAGCGGAAAAGCTGTCAAGAAAACGCCGGAATCGTGACAGCTTTGGCCCATGCACCGGAAAAGCTGTCAAGAAAACCCCGGAATCGTGACAGGTTTGGCCCAATCACCGGAAAAGCTGTCAAGAAAACCCCGGAATCGTGACAGCTTTGGCCCATGCACCTGAAAAGCTGTCAAGAAAACGCCGGAATCGTGACAACTTTGGTCCAATCACCGGAAAGCTGTCAAGAAAACGCGGAAATCGTGACAACTTTGGTCCAATCACCGGAAAAGCTGTCAAGAAAACGCGGGAATCGTGACAGCTTTGGCCCATTCCCCGGAAAAGCTGTCAAGAAAACGCCGGAATCGTGACAGCTTTGGCTCATTCACCGGAAAAGCTGTCAAGAAAACGCGGGAATCGTGACAGCTCTGGCTCAATCACCGGAAAAGCTGTCAAGAAAACGCGGGAATCGTGACAGCTTTGGCCCATTCCCCGGAAAAGCTGTCAAGAAAACTCCGGAATCGTGACAGGTTTGGCCCAATCACCGGAAAAGCTGTCAAGAAAGGACTTTTATTCTTAAAATCAGGGTAAATTCAAGATATAGATAATGGAAAAGACCCAAAAGTGAAAGGAGAACGACGCTTATGATCATCAAAATACTGGGGCCTGGCTGCGATAAGTGCAAAAGTCTTGAAGAGAGTATAAATGCTGCTGTCAAGGAAGCGGGTGTCGCGGCGGTCGTCGAAATGGTGGAAGATAATAAGGAGATCGAAAAGTATAAAGTGAAGAGTACGCCAGCTTTGGTCATTGATGAAAAAGTTGTTTCAGCGGGGCAACAGCTGTCATCACAAGAAGTGAAGACTTTATTTTAATTCAGATCAGGCCTTATATCGTGGCCTGATCTGAATTTTTGTCAAGAAAAGCTTTTGTTCCCCATAAGGAAGTTAGTAAAATCAGTTCGAAGCCGTTGGTCACTGCATCACTCTCCATTGGAATTGGCACAGCGCTTCCTATACCCATCAAAATGACGCCGACGGCCATCCATTTCCACTTCAGTTTTTTCCAGAGAATAATCCCTGCAAGCAGCAGCGCAACAGTAACACCAATGATCATGACAGGGGGGCCGTGTGACCCGGCAGATTCATAGCTTAGTACCCCATATTTCTGAGCTGACTCAAGCTTAAGTCCGATTGTATTTTGTATGAGTTCGGCAATAATCATAGCAAGTGTGAAGACTCCCGCGAAGACAAATCCTGCTCGTCCTTTCAGCCAGCGGGTTCCTGTCTTCCTGATAGCTGCCCAGGAAAATAAAATCAACAATGGCGTAAAGAATGCGTGGAACCAGTACCGCATCACATTCAAGGCTTCTAAAAAGCTGCCTTTACCAATCACGCTTCCCATCGCTAAAACAAGGTTGTCATACACTAAACCGAATGTAACGAGCAAAAGAACATTGAGCCAGGAAAAAAATCCATGCTTAATGGATAATTTTAGTCCCCATAAGAATAAAAACAAGTAGATGAGGGAATATAAACCGTAGATATATGGGTCCATGAGTCACTTACCTCCAGTCAGGTTTGTTACAATTGTTCCCTTTAACCGGAATGAGAAACATGTGTCTACGTTATTAACTTTTTCATTGTTTTTAACAAATAAATCACATTCTTATAAATTACTAATAGTCTTATAAGGCTTCTTCATATATCATGAGAAATGTAAGCATATTCAACGATATTTTTGACGAAGAACAGGAGAAATCATGACGACATTAAATAACATTGCATGGGTAACCGACAGTACATCTGGACTTACTGAAGAATTCATAAAAAATAACAATATATATGTTGTGCCTTTAAGCATTATTTTTGGAGAAGAATCGTATTTGGAAGGCGTAGATATCACTGCCGAGGATTTTTATCCAAAATTGGCAGCTTCAAAGGTCCTTCCGAAAACATCGCAGCCTGCTATTGGAGAGTTTGTGGAACTATACCAGAAGCTTAAGGATCAATATAAGCATGCAATCGCGATCCACGCATCGAGCGCTCTGACAGGAACTTACCAAGCCTCCGTGGCAGCTTCCAGCATGGTAGATTTCAAAGTCGATGTCATCGATTCGAAGATTGGTTCTTTCCCATTGGGCCGCATGGTTGAAAAAGGAGTTGAAATGCAGAAGGAAGGAAAGTCCTATGAAGAAATCGTTTCTTACTTGAGGACTCTTCCTGATAAGGCTAATCTTTATATGGCACCTGGAAGCCTAGAGCAGCTGCATAAGGGTGGGCGTTTATCCTCAGCTCAGGTGATTATCGGCAGCTTGATTAAATTAAAGCTGATTGTCAGGTTCGATGATGGCAAGGTAGTCCTTTTTGATAAAATCAGGACGGAAAGAAAGGTCAAGGAGCGCCTGTTTCAAATTTTTGAAGAGGCTTCAACGAATATTAAAGAAGCAAGTGTCATTCACGGAAATGTAAAGGAATTGGCTGAGGAATGGCGTGCGGAACTTCAGCAGCGTTTTCCTAACATTTCTTTTACTACAACAACATTCAGCCCAGTGGCTGGAACTCATACAGGGCAGGGAACAATTGGGCTTGCATGGATTAATGAATAGTCCTCAATAGTAAAACAAAGTAAGAAATCAGCCTGGTCAGGGCTGATTTCTTTTTATTGTCCAGGTTCCTGTGTACACTTGAAATATCAATAAAGGTAGGGGGAAATCGACATGTTGAAGATTGGAATCATTGGTTTAGGGGATATTGCGCAAAAAGCCTATCTGCCTGTATTCGCGGAAAAGGGAGATATCGAATTCCACCTTTACACGCGGGATTTTGCCAAGCTGAAAACTCTGGCTTCCAAGTATAGGTTTGCCCATATACATTTAAGTCTGGATGAGCTTATTGAAAGTGGAGTTAAGGGTGCTTTTCTCCATAGTGCAACTGAATCACATCATGAAATTGTAAAAAAACTGCTGCTGGCTGGTATCCATGTGTATGTCGATAAGCCGATTGCCTATGAGTATGAACAAGCCAGGGAATTGACAGAGCTGGCAGAGGATAAAGGCTTGATATTAATGACAGGTTTTAACCGCAGATATGCCCCGGCGTATAAACAGTTGGCTGAGTTGAAAGAACCTAATATGGTAATCATGCAGAAAAACAGGAAGGCCTTGCCTGGGGAGATACGGCATTTCATCCTCGATGACTTCATCCATGTGGTCGATACGTTAAGAATGTTGTTTCCCTACGATATAAAGCAGATCAATGTTACCGGAAAGAAAAATGGAGCTTTTTTGCATCACGTAGTCATTCAGCTGCAGGCAGAAGAGGGGATCGCAATTGGAATTATGAACCATGACAGCGGCGTTGTTGAGGAAAAGGTAGAAGTTTTTCAATCTGATCAAAAAAGAACGGCAATGAATGTTTCAGATATCCTTGTTCAGGATAATCGGAACGAAACCAGACATGGAGGAAGTGACTGGGAACCGACCCTCCATAAGCGCGGCTTCGAACAAATTATTTTTGATTTCATCCAGGCGGTCGGTAATAATTCAATACCATCAATTACCGCAAAGGATTCCTTGAAAACGCACGAGCTCTGTGAAAAAATCGTGGTCGAATTAGAAGGAATTTAAGAAAAAGACAAGCCCCGTCCTCTTACATAGAGAGACGGGGCTTATTTTATACATATATAAAATAACCAACAAACAACACACCAAGAACATACATAATAGGATGGACTTCTTTAAGCTTGCCCATGCCAACCATCATCAATGGATAAAGTATGAAACCAAGGGCGATGCCTGTTGCTACACTGAAGGTTAGCGGCATCATGATGATGGTGACGAATGAAGGGATAATGACAGCAAGATTGCTCCAGTTGATTTTACTGATTTCAGTTGCCATCAACGCACCAACAATAATGAGTGCCGGAGCGGTAACTTCTGGCGTGATGACTGATAGGATCGGAGAGAAGAGCATCGCCACGCCGAAGCACGCTGCAATGATTACTGATGTAAAGCCTGTCCGTCCGCCGACCGCGATGCCTGCTGATGATTCAACGAACGATGCTGTTGTGGAGGTGCCAAGTACAGCTCCAGCAACAGCCGATCCTGCGTCTGCAAGAAGGGCACGCCCCGCATTGGGAATTTTATTGTCCTTCATCAGACCAGCCTGACTGGCTACCGCAATTAGTGCCCCAGCAGTATCAAAGAAAGCAACAAACAGGAATGTAAAAATGACGGCAAGGACATCTGGAGAGAAGATATCTCCCAGGTGATTGAAGACGACGCCAAACGTTGGTGAGATATCAGGAACCGAACCGACGATTGCTGTAGGTTTTTCAATCAAGCCAGTGAAAATACCACCGATTGTGGCGATCACCATTCCATAAAAGATGCCGCCGCTGATGCCGCGGGCCATCATGATGACACTGACGATGAAGCCGAAGAGAGCAAGCAGGACAGGACCTGATGTCAGATTGCCGATAGAGACAAAAGTCGCTTCGCTGCCAACGATGATACCTGCATTTTTCAAGCCGATAAAGGCGACGAAGAAACCGATTCCCGCAGCGATTGCATGCTTAAGATCCTGAGGGATGACATTGATGATTTTTTCACGTATTTTCAAAAGGCTGAGAATGACGAACAGAACACCCGCGATGAACACACCTGTAAGGGCGACCTCCCATTTTACTCCCATGCCAATGCTGACGGTAAAAGTGAAAAAGGAATTTAAGCCCATGCTTGGAGCGATCCCAATCGGGAAGTTAGCAAGCAGGCCAATCAGCAGCGAGCCGATAATCGCTGAAAGTGCTGTAGCTGTAAAAACAGCTCCTTTATCCATGCCTGCCTGGCTAAGGATTAATGGATTGACGACAAGAATGTAGGCCATCGACAAGAACGTCGTGATTCCGGCAAGTGTTTCCTGTTTATAATTTGTATTTCGTTCTGCGAACTGGAAAAAGTTTTTCATATGTGCTGTCCTCCTGGTTGTGTTGTTGTGAAAATAAAAAAACTCCGGCAATATTATGCTGCCGGAGTACCACAAAGGACAAATAGATGCCAAAAAGAATAGCAAATATCAAGGTCCCTTGTAGTCACGCCTTTTACGGTAGCATGGTAGAAACATCCGAGCCCTATTCTCGAACATATACAAGGAAAAGATTATAGAATTAAAATAATACTAGTGATAGTATCAGCAATTTACATCGAGGTCAATTGCAATTCTTAAAGTTTATCTATTTGTTTTTTTCTGATTATTGGGTTGGTGGAAGTTATTTTGCACCAACTTAAGACAGGTTTGACGCGAAAACAAGAAAAGCTGTCAAAAGAAGAGCCAACTTAAGACAGGTTTGCGGGGAAACGAGAAAAGCTGTCAAAAGAAGAGTATAGCTGTGTTCGATATCAAGGTCGCTGAATTCAGATGAAAATTATTGAAATTACCGTGTGTATTCTCTGGATCAAGCTGGCTTTCACTGAATTACATATGGTTCAGGGAATCAACTTATAGGTATCCCTCTATGGGTATCGGGAATCCCTTTGTTTAGGAGTTTTTGACAACTTTTTGACGGGAATATGTGAATAATAAATGAACTAAACGGCAAAACACCCCTGTTTGGATTTTTACTTACTATAATGATAGTGTATTCCAAATGGAGGTGCCAATAATGAATGTAACGACGATTATTGAATTGGAAAATCGTGAAGTTGAGAAGATGGCTGGTGCAAAATTAGTTTTTATACAGGAACAGGTTGATGCAAATATCGTGGAAACATGCGTTGATTGTTTTAAATATGAAGGTTCTGAAGATTGCCTGGATACAGATGATGCAATGCAAAAAGTTTTTAATGCATTGAAAGCAGATGGAATGATTCCTGAAGCAGTGGAAGATTTTTCGTATGAGATGCCTTCTTGTGAGAGATTGAGAAAAGATGTTTATGAAGAACAGGACATGCCGCAAAAAGTGATTTTAAGCTTTGCAATATAATACTTAAAAAAGGAGTTCTTTCTTGGAACTCCTTTTTTTAACTGGTTACACGATATTTTTGGTCAGTTTTACCAAAAACGTGACTTTTATCAAAGAGAAGCCTGAAAGAAATTTATATAATGAAGTTGACATGAAATGAAAACGCTTTCAATAAGGGAGGTGGGAACCGGTGAAAAAAGGTGCGGACATCACCATTATTACCGGCCATTTTGGCAGCGGAAAAACTGAGATCACTATTAATCTGGCACTCGAGGCCAGAAAAATAAATGCCAGGACTGCCGTTGCCGACCTCGATATCGTTAATCCTTATTACCGTGCGAGGGACGCAAGAAGAATTTTTGAACAAAATGGAATTGAACTTATTGCACCTGCAAAAAGGCTTGCAGCTGCTGATTTGCCGATTGTTCCGGGCGATATGAGCAGGGTGATCTATGATCCGGCCTATAAGCTGATCGTCGATGCTGGAGGAGATAAAGACGGAGCTACGGCACTGGGGCAATTTTATAATGATTGGAAAGACATGAAGCCTGAGGTGCTATTTATTTTAAATGCAAACCGTCCATATGTCAGTACTCTGGAGGGAGCGGTTGAGACATTGGAAAAAATCGAAAAAGCCTCAAGGCTTAAGATAACAGGAATTATCAATAACTCCAATGTAGGATCCGAGACGACACTTCAGGATGTGGAAAGAGGATTGACATTAAGTAAGAAGCTATCTGATACGCTTGGGATTCCTTTGTTGAACACGATCGTACCGCAGCATTTATCAGCAGAAAGTGCAGGAATTGAGTCGGAGTCCCAGGTAAAAGTGATTTCGAGGTATTTAAAATTGCCATGGGAGATGTAAAGGAGGCAAAAACGGTGGAGCAGAGAGTTGTTTTTAATGAAGATACTTGTAAATCATGCAAGCTGTGTGTGAACGCTTGTCCGACAAATGTGATTTATCTTGCGGATTACTTGAATGAAAAAGGCTACCGGCCGGCGGTTGTGACAGACCAGGAAAATTGCATCAGCTGCGGCAAGTGTGCACAGATGTGTCCGGATTCAGTCATCACTGTTTATAGGCCAGAAAAGGCAAGGAAATCTGTATAGCAAAGGAGTTTTGACAATGGGGAAAGTACTTATGAAGGGGAACGAGGTCATCGCTGAAGCTGCTGTCCATGCGGGCTGCAAGTATTTTTTCGGCTATCCGATCACACCACAGAGTGAGCTCGTTGCCTATATGGCCAGAAGGCTTCCTGAGGTTGGCGGGTTATTTTTACAGGCGGAAAGTGAAGTAGCAGCGATCAATATGGTATATGGAGCGGCCGGAACCGGTGTGCGCGTAATGACATCATCATCGAGCCCGGGTTTCAGCTTGAAGCAGGAAGGCATTTCCTACCTGGTTGGTGCAGAACTGCCGGCCCTGATTGTGAATGTCGTTCGGGGTGGTCCAGGACTTGGAAATATCCAGCCTGCGCAATCGGACTATTTTCAGGTGACGAAGGGAGGCGGCCATGGAGATTACCATACTCCGGTCCTTGCTCCATCGACGCTTCAGGAGATCATTGACCTGACAGAAGCGGCATTTGATATTGCTGACCGTTACCGGACGCCAGTTATCCTGCTAGGGGACGGCATGCTCGGACAGATGATGGAACCGGTTGAGTTCAAGGAATTGAGCGAGAGGAAGCCGGAACAAAAGGAATGGGCTACCACGGGCACACGCGGTGATGGGAAACCAAGAATTATCTCTTCACTAGAATTGAATGCAGATGCACTCGAAAAACGGAATGAACTTTTACAGAAAAAGTTTGCCATGATCAAGCAGAATGAAGTCAGATACGAAACCTATGAAATTGAGGATGCCGATTATATCGTAACTGCTTACGGAACAGCGGCAAGGATTGCCATGAATGCGATCAATAAAGCCCGGAAAGACGGTTTGAAAATTGGGATGATCAGGCCTATCACACTTTGGCCATTCCCTGAGCAGCCGTTCATAGAAACCCGTGATAGGGTGAAGGGCTATCTCTCAGTCGAGATGAGCGCAGGCCAGATGGTTGAGGATGTCAGACTTGCTGTCGAGGGCAAGGCACCGGTTTCCTTCTTTGGGCGCACTGGCGGGGTTGTTCCTACGCAGGAAGAAATTTATGATCAAATCATTCAGCTGGCAGGGGGTGTCGAGGTATGACAATGAAGACTGTGTTTGAGAAAACAACCGGATTAACTGATAACCAGACCCACTATTGTCCCGGCTGTACGCACGGAATCATCCACAGGATGGTAGGCGAGGTTCTTGAAGAAATGGGCATTTTGGAAGATACAGTTGGAGTCGCTTCTGTCGGATGCTCTGTGTTGTCCTATGAATATTTCAATTGTGATATGACACAGGCTGCGCATGGCAGGGCTCCTGCTGTCGCGACAGGAATTAAGCGTGTCCTGCCTGACCGTTTTGTTTTTACCTACCAGGGAGATGGCGACCTTGCTTCGATTGGGATTGCTGAGGCTGTCCATGCTGCAGCAAGAGGTGAAAACATCACCGTTATTTTTGTGAATAATGCGATTTATGGAATGACTGGAGGACAAATGGCGCCTACAACACTGGTTGGCCAGAAAACGGCTACGACTCCATTTGGCAGGGATGGAAGCATCCAGGGACTGCCGATTCGGGTAAGTGAGATGCTGTCAACTCTGGATGGAACAGCCTATATCGAACGAGTTTCCACGCATGATGTGCCGAATATCCTTAAAGCGAAGAAAGCGATTCGCAAAGCATTTGAAACACAGAAGCAGGGGCTGGGTTTCTCGATGGTCGAGATTCTGTCCAGCTGTCCGACGAACTGGGGCCTTGATCCCAATGAATCTCTCGATTGGATTAAGGACAATATGGTGCCTGCCTATCCTCTTGGCGTGTATAAGGATTCACGGAAAGGGGATGGCCGGTGATGGAGGAAATTTTGATTGCCGGTTTTGGCGGCCAGGGAGTCATGTCGATGGGCCAGCTGATTGCCTATGCTGGGATGACTGAAGGTAAGTTTGTATCATGGCTGCCTTCCTACGGTCCCGAGCAGCGCGGCGGAACTGCCAACTGTGCAGTCGTCGTCAGTGAGGAACAGGTAGGTTCACCACTTGTGTCACGGCCGACGACAGCAATTGTCCTGAATAATCCGTCATATGAAAAGTTTGAACCGATGGTCAGAGCAGGCGGGTTATTAGTTGTGAACTCATCATTGATTACAAAAGTGTCAGCCAGGACTGACATAAGAGTTTTAAATATTGATGCAACCGACAAGGCAAATGAGCTGGGCAATCCAAAAGTCGCAAATATGATTCTGCTTGGGGCATTCCTGGAGGAAACGGGTATCCTGTCTGATGAATCAATTTTGGAAGCCTTGAAGAAAGTGCTTTCCCCGGAAAAGCACTCTTTATTGGAAATCAATCGCCAGGCGCTTGAACTTGGGCGTTCATTGATTAAAACACCTATGCTTTAGTATAGGCTGAGCCTGAAAAAGAGACTGCCACATTTGAATCATTGCAAAAACGCTGCCAACGAATGGCAGCGTTTTTATTGCTGTATTAGAAAGTATAAATTTTTCACTTAGATTAGTGTCTAGCTCCAGCGCCTAGCCCCTCGAGACGTTTCGGCCCTGCCAATGAAGTCAAAGAGCGACTTCACTGTCAGGCCCTCCAACGCTTGTCGGGGCTGAACAAGGCGCTTGCGCTTTTCTAATGTGTCATACCTTATCCCAAAAGCTCTAAAATTAAAGGAACGGCTGCCTGTAGTGTAGGTGCCTTCTTGTCGGCACTTGTTTCATCGGTTCCGATAAAAACAGTTTTGCAGCCTGCTTTTTTACCGGCTTCGATATCGCGCTCGTGATCCCCGACCATGACGCTCCCTGTCAATTCGATATCATGCCTGCTGGCAAGGGCAAGGAGCATTCCGGCATTTGGTTTGCGGCATTCACAGCCTGCCTTAGGTTTATGCGGGCAGTAGGCAACCTCCTTGATATGGCCGCCATGCTCCCTGATCAATTCAACCATGTGATCATGGATTTCGTGCAGGCGCTTTTCCTTCAGGAATCCAAGTCCGACTCCTCCCTGATTGGTGACTACAAATATTTCATAGCCAGCCTTGCTCAAGTCTGCGACTGCTTCTGCAGCACCCTCAAGGAGATAAAGATCTTCAGGAGTGTTAACGAATTTTACCCGGTCAGATAATACCTCATTGAGGACCCCGTCCCTGTCCAAAAATATTGCTTTCTTCATTTTGTTCCTCCGTTTTTCCTAACATCTTTTACTTCTATTATCTTTTCGGCATTCTGATGTCTTGATACATAGCGATTTCCGGTAATCCAAAAACGCCATGGATAGTCTCTTGCCTCTCCTGAATTGTCTATGCCGATTCTTTTCCCAGAGGAAATGCTCTCAGGTAAAAACCCTTCGGAGATGAACAGTGGCTTCTCTGTTAAGCGATGCCCGTAATCGGATGTATTTATGCCCATTGCTTTCGTCAGCTTTCCAGGTCCATTGGTGAGATTGGCTGACTCCGGCATACCTCTGCGATTAACCATTAAGTCGATTCCTTCTACAGGTTCGATGGCCCTGATCAAAACTGCTTCTGGCTTGCCGTTTTCCCCGCTGACAACATTGAATAGTGTGTGGGTGTGCATTACATAAGTATAGGCTAGACCAGCTTCATGAAACATGATCTCAGTCCTTTTCGTCCTGCGGTTATTATAGCTGTGTGCCGCTTTGTCCATTGGACCGACATAGGCTTCTGTCTCCACAATAATTCCAGCGGCTGTTCCTTCTTCCGTTTCTTTCACTAAAATGCATCCCAGGAGCGATATCGCCAATTCGAGGGTAGGCTGCTGATAGAACTTATTGTCAAGTGCCTGGAAAGTATCACATTGTTTTGACATAAAACCTCCTAATAGCTCTTTTTAATCTTTATACCCTGCAGGTGAATGACTCATCCATTATCTTTCACCTTAAATACTTAGTATTTTTTTGAAAAAAGGCTCTTTTTAAACTTGGCTGTTGATTTTCGTTCCAGGCGCTTCGCTTTCCGCGGGGAAGAATTATGAAAAATCCCAAAATCCGGATTTTTCAAAGATCAAATTCTTCCTTGCAGTCGGGGAGCCTCCTCAGCGCTTAAGCGCCTCCGGGGTCTCCCCATGACTTGCTCATCCCGCAGGACATTGAATGGGCTTCCCCGAAACTGCCCACGCACGATGAAAATGCGTTAGCATTTTCGGAGGAGTCTTCGCGCCTTCCACTACAATCAACAGGATGTAAAAACAACATTTAGCTTTAACAGAGCCTAAAAAAATAGCGGATAGACCAAAGATAGTTTATAGTATTTTTAAAGGTCAGACAGTTTTAATTTCCGTTAGGGGAGTATCAAATTATATGTGGAAAAAATGGGTATGGATTGCAGTGATTGCTGCAGTTGTTTTTTTCCTTGTTCCATATAGCCTTCCGCTCATTTTTGCTGTGTTAACAGCAGTCATGCTCGAAGGAATGGTTCAATGGATTATGAAAAGATTTTCATTCAAGCGTCTTCAGGCTGTCATCGGAGTATTTATCAGCTATGTGCTCCTGTTAGGTGTTATTGGATATAACCTGGTTTCGATTATCGCCCATCAAGCGGTATCCTTATCCGAGCGAACTCCTACATTCGTAAGGGACATTTACAGAACAGCGATTCTTCCTTTGATGGGCAAGTGGGAATTTTACTCAAAAAACTTCCCGATAGAAGTCATTGACCAGATTGAAGCGACGATTGAAAAGAATATAAACACTCTTGATTCGTTCCTGCAGCAATTCATTGCTGGCATCATCAATCTGCTCACGGCAATACCTGGGTTCATGATTGAGTTTCTTGTTTATCTTATTGCGTTATTTTTGTTCAGTCTGGAGCTGCCTAATCTTAAAATGAAGCTTGAATCCCATTTGAAGGAGCAAACCCGGCAGAAGGTCTTCCTGGTTGGAAGCCAGTTGAATAAGGCAGGGATAGGTTTTTTAAAAGCGCAGGTCATCCTGAGTTTGGTCACCTTCATTATGGCGATGGCAGGATTGAGCATATTAGATGTTAAATATACGGGACTGCTGTCATTGTTGATTGTCATTGTCGATATCCTGCCGATTCTTGGAACCGGATCGGTCCTTGTTCCCTGGGCCGTTATTGCGATTCTGCAGGATAATCATTTTCTGGGAATAGGATTAATCATTTTGTTTCTGGTCATCACCGTTGTCCGCAGGGTGATTGAGCCAAAGATATATTCATCAAATCTCGGCATTTCGCCGCTTGCCTCCTTGATCAGCATGTATATTGGACTCAAACTGCTCGGGCTTTCCGGGATTTTTATCGGTCCGATTATCGTAATCATCTACGAGACTTTAAGGAAAGCAAATGTAATTCGGCTTAATTTTAAGATTTGAATTTCAGCTCATTTTTTTGGATAGCAGCACATGATTAAGCATAAATTATGTTTGTTACCAAGAAGGAGGAACGCAGGAATGAATATAGGCCGCGCAAAAGAAATTGTAGAGTCAGCAGATATGATTAATGTAACTTATGATGGGGCGCCAATCATCATCCAGCATGTTGACGAAACGACCAAAATGGCAAGGATTTATTCAAAGTCAGAACCGGATGTTGAAAGAGACGTACCAGTCTTGAATTTAATAGAGGAATAGAAAAACGGGAGAATCTACGTCTCCCGTTTTTCTACGTTATAAAGCGGTAATGTAATCTTGAATTGGGTGCCTTCGTTAAGTTTGCTTTTAACGTTTACCGTACCGCCCATTTCATGGATAATCTTATTCACGACCATCATGCCCAGCCCGGTGCCTTTTTCTGCCTTGGTTGAAAAGTAAGGTTCCCCGATTTTGGCCAATTGCTGTGGAGACATGCCGCATCCTGTATCTACGATCGTTATTGATACATGGTTTTTAGCCATTTCACGGCAGCTGATCACCAGGTCACCGCCGTTTGGCATAGCCTCAATGCCGTTTTTGATGATATTGAGTATACATTGATGGAATTTGGCGGCTTCACCTGCGACATTCATTCCCGCCATCAAATCCTTTTTAATATTCACCGAAAAATGATTTGCATAAGGATGGATGAGCTCAAGTGCTTTCTCAATTTCTTCTTTTACATAGATGGATGAATCCATTTTCAGTTGTGGTTTGGCGAAATTAAGGTAATCTTTAATGATCGTTTCTGCACGATCGAGTTCATCAATGGCAGTATTCAAATAATAGAGTCTCTTGTTTTCCTCAATGGCAGGATCCTTAAGCATTTGCAGGAATCCTCGTGTGACCGTAAGCGGGTTACGCACCTCATGACTCACGCTCGCCGCCAACTGTGAGACAACCTCAATCTTATCGGACTTGATGACAGCATTATGTAAAAACTGGTTCTGCATCATGATTTCAATATAATAAGTCACAATGAAAATTCCGGCAGAAAGGGTCAGGCCGTATAAGAGCATGAATTGAAAATTAGACAAGTCGTCAAATACCGCCGCCTTCATCAGGAAAATGAGGATTGTATAGAATAGTGCGACTGTCACAACAGTAAGCAATTTCCTTATCAGCGGGAAAGAATTGAACTTATTTGATAGGTAAGCGGTTAATACGCTGATTGTAAGCATATTGAAAAAATTGATCCAAACCCCATTGCCGCCGAAGGGGATTCTTGCTGCTACAACGATGATGAAAAGCATGATGCTAACAACTGGACCGCCGTACAGCCCTCCGAGGACCACAGGAATCAAACGCAGATCAAAGATGAAATGAGAACTGCCAATCACCGTAAAAGACATGCAAAACAGGATTTGGATTCCGCCCAGGACAATAACGAAGAATTTGGCGTGCTTCCTATATAAATTTGTGAATTTGTTAACGATAAAATATTGGAACACAAATGTAGAAAACAGGATGAAGATCAGATTCAATACAAGAACTGTTAATTGGTCCATAGTCTTAATCTCCAGTCGACAAGGAGCGGCCTGCTCCATCAAAAAGTAAGTTTGTTTAAAAAGACAAATTATTCAAATATATTACTTTTACTTTAACACAAAATTGATTCAAGTTGTTTTTTATAATGACTATTTTTTCGCACTAGTTGCTTTTTGGAAATGTTCTTAAATATAAAGGTAAGGGCTTTTTTTCGACGTGACTTCTCTAACGGAAAGGAATGAATATCCAAGGTTTGGATTAATGATGTCCAAGCGGATTATTGGATGGCCCTAATAACTTGGCGATATACTATTTGTACAAAAATACAGCGGGGAGGAAGCCCATGTGGCAAATAACACATTAACCCTATTCACAAGGCCAATGTGAACAGACTGCCAGGACGCGAAGGAGTTTCTTTCGCAGAAGCAAGTAGAGTATGAAGAAATCAATGTCCAGGGAGAACCTGAAAAGGAGAAAAAGCTTAAAGAAGTGACGGGTACTGCGATTGTTCCAGCGTTTATCTTTATAAGTAAGAAGTTTTTAGTCATGAAAGATAAAAAAGTTTTAATCGGTTTTGAAAATAACAGAAGTGAAATAGAAAAGTTGGTTAAAAATTTGAAGTAGATGATAAACAGATGAGGGTGTCCATGTCAATATTCGGGCACCCTTTTTATATGGGTGTGAAAATTTACACTGACATGGAACCAATCAGAGCAGCATAAATTATAATATATAACTCTAAGAGAAGGAGGATAACCATTTTAATCCCGAGTTGACTTATCAGAATACATGTATTATATTATTCAAGAATGATAAATTAGGAGGGAAAGTCAGTGACTACTGGACTTGTTATTTTAAATATTGCAGTTATGCTAGGCATTATTGCTGTTCTTTTTTACATGCAAAAGAAGCATGTTTCATTTTCTAAACGAGTATTCATTGCACTGGGAATCGGGATTATTTTCGGTTTTGCATTGCAATTCATTTACGGAGCTGGATCTGAGGTCATTACGGAGAGTACTGACTGGTTCTCGATCGTGGGAAGCGGCTATGTAAAGTTCCTGCAAATGATCGTAATGCCGCTAGTATTTATATCAATTTTAGCTGCTTTCACGAAGCTTAAGCTGACGAATAACATCGGTAAAATCAGTACACTGATCCTCGGCTTGCTGGTTGGCACAACAGCTGTTGCCGCTGCGGTTGGTATCGCAACTGCAGTTGGTTTCGACCTTGAAGCCGTGCAGATTACACAGGGTGAGGCGGAGCAAGCGCGTGCCGAGAAGCTTGAGGAAACGTATGGCGGAATTGAAGGGCGCACGATGCCACAGCAAATTCTTGATCTCCTGCCAGCCAATCCATTCCTTGACTTCACTGGAGCACGGCCGACATCTACAATATCCGTTGTTATTTTCGCGGCATTCCTGGGAATTGCATACCTTGGAGTGAGAAGAAAATCTCCTGATCAGGCAGAGCTTTTTGCCAAGATTGTTGATGCTTTCTATGCGGTCATCATGAGGGTGGTCACGCTGATCCTGCGCCTGACTCCATATGGAGTTCTAGCCATCATGACAAAGACCGTTGCCTTAAGCGATTTCGACGCTATCTTAAAACTGGGTAAATTCGTAGCAGCTTCATATGTTGCTCTTGCTGTCATGTTCATTATCCACTTGTTATTACTGACAATTGCTGGTTTAAATCCAGTCACTTATATTAAAAAAGCATTTCCTGTTCTCGCGTTTGCTTTCACCTCTAGAACGAGTGCCGGGGCATTGCCACTAAACATCAAAACACAGCGCTCTCTGGGAGTGCCGGAGGGGATTGCAAACTTTGCCGGTTCCTTCGGTTTATCTATCGGGCAAAACGGCTGTGCAGGTATTTATCCTGCGATGCTCGCAGTCATGATTGCACCATCAGTTGGTATTGACCCATTGACACCATCATTTATCGCAACCGTGATCGCAATTGTTGCCATCAGCTCCTTCGGGGTTGCCGGAGTTGGAGGCGGCGCGACATTTGCGGCGCTGCTAGTTCTTTCAGCATTGAACCTGCCAGTCGCTCTTGCCGGCTTGCTGATTTCAATTGAACCATTGATTGATATGGGACGCACCGCAGTAAATGTAAGCGGCTCGATGACATCAGGCATCCTGACAAGCAGAATCACAAAAGAAATCGATTCATCGGTCTATACAGATATGAATCAAAAAATCGAAGCAGAAGCTTAATGCAATATAAGTAAGCCAGCCAAAGAGAAATTTTGGCTGGCTTTTTCTTTTATTAAAACGCTGTTTACATAAAGATTGCTGTTAAAATAGGTCATCACCCGAAACGTCAGTGAATATTTTCTCTCTTGATCACACACAAAGAAGTCATCAATCCAACACAAGAGATCGTAAGCAAAGAAAAAATGAATTTTTCCATGCCAATCACCTTTAATCCCGAAACAACCACTAGTCCATCTAAAATGAAAATCAAAATTCCAACATTCACTGGAAAGAATTTATGAATCAGCTGGGCTAGTAAATCCATACCGCCTGTGCTGGTTTCATAGCGAAGCATCAAACCGATTCCGCAGCCGACCAATATACCACCCATGATTGCACTTGGCAAAATGCCTAAGTGGATCCCTTTTTCAACAGGTGCGAATAAATCAATGGAGAAACTCGACATCATCAAACCCGTCAAGCTATGAAAAAAGTATTTCCGTTCCAGGATATATGCCAACACGTAAAGTGGTGTGCTCAGGATGATCATGGTGAGGCCTGTGGGGAATCCATAATAATAATGAATGATCAGGCCAATCCCAATCATACCCCCGTCAAGAAGATGGTGCGGTACCAGAAATCCATTCACTCCTACTCCAAGTAATAAGCTTCCTACAATTACAGCAAGAACCTTCCCTGTCATCCATTATCACCAGCCTTGTCCTTCTCCCATTATTTCTATGTAAAAAGACAAGTGTTAGAACATGACGTAAAAAAAGAACCCGCCAATGGCAGGTTCCGGTATTACTATAAGTATCACTTTTCGAACTTAGATTAATGTCTAGCTCCAGCGCCTAGCCCCTCGAGTCGCTTCGAGCCACCCAATGAAGTCAAAGAACGACTTCACCGGCCGGCCCTCCGCGGCATACGATGTGCTAGACCCGCCAGCCACAGGACGTGGCGTTATTAGGCGGGCAGCGCTTGTCGGGGCTGACCAAGGCGCTTACGCTTTTCCTTAGTGAGGCAGGAAAGCGAGCTGGTAAAAGAACAGCACTGCAAAAACGTAAAGCAGCGGGTGAACATCACGCCATTGCCCTTTCACTACTTTCAGTAAAGGGTAGGAAATGAATCCAAGCGCGATGCCTGTTGCGATGCTTGAAGTAAGCGGCATGCTCAAGATGATCAGGAAAGCAGGGAATGCTTCGTCAAGCTCGTCCCAGCTGATTTGGGAGATGCTTCCCATCATCAAGCTTCCGACAATGATTAGAGCCGGAGCGGTAATTGCTGACAATCCGGAGACTGCACTGACAAGCGGTCCGAAGAAAGCAGCGAGGATGAATAGGCCAGCCACTGTTAGGGATGTGAGGCCGGTACGTCCTCCTGCTGCAACACCTGATGATGATTCAATATATGCCGTCGTCGGACTTGTTCCGAACATAGCACCGGCGGCAGTTGCGATCGAGTCAGACAGCAATGCTTCTCTTGCGCGCGGCATTGAATTTCCCTTCATCAAGCCTGCCTGGTGGGCTACACCGATCATTGTTCCGGTAGTATCAAAGATTGTCACCAGGATAAAAGAAAAGACAACTGCGTATAAGCTGTTTTGTACGACATCCATCAATGCTGTCCATGGGTTCAGGACAATCATGCCTTCTGGAAGTGATGGCATAGACATGAAACCTTCTTTGAAGTCCAATTGGCCTGTGAAGAAGGCAATCAGCGCAGTGACGACCATTCCCATGAACAATGCGCCATTCACTTTAAGCACCATTAGGACAAGCGTAACCGCAAGACCAATCAAAGCCAGCACTGCAGATGGGGAATGCAGATCCCCAAGACCTACCAAGTTCGATGGGTGGTCGGTGATGATGCCTGTAAGTCGCAATCCAATGAAAGCAATAAAAAGTCCAATACCTGCGGTGATTCCGTGCTTTAAGTTGGCTGGAATCGCTTCAATCAATTTTTCCCGAAATGATGTCAGCGAAAGGATGACAAAGATTAAACCTGCGATAAATACAGCGGCAAATGCTGTTTCATAAGTAATATTCTGATGGTTGCCGACAACGGAATAGGCAAAGTAAGCGTTCAGCCCCATACCAGGAGCGATAGCGATTGGATAATTAGCAAATAAGGCCATCCACAGCGTACCGATCACAGCAGCAATGATTGTCGCTGTAAAAACTTGCTCAAAGGGAACGCCGGCATCAGCCAGGATGATAGGGTTGACGACAACGATATAAACCATTGTGAAAAAGGTCGTTATACCGGCCATCATTTCTGTTTTTACATTCGTGTTGTTCTCTTTTAATTTAAACATGAGTTCCTCCAAAAATACGAACGATTTTAAACACAATAAATATAATATTCGTTTTTAGGGACTTTTACAAGGGGGAATTAAAATAAAATCAAATAATTTAGGTCAGTGTGTAATATGATTCCCTTTGCCAATAAGATTTATTAATAATGGGTTCCCGTTCAATGGGAAAGAGACCTTTATGCAATGGAACTGTCCTCGATAAGGGTCCCGTTCAGTGTGAAAGAGACCCTTTTGCAATGGAATTGTTTTCGATAAGGGTCCCGTAAAAATTAGTTGGAGGGAGAAAAAAACTGCAGACAAGGAACCATTTCCAGGTTTGTCTGCAGTCTTAATATCATGTTTTTTTGAAGTAATCTTTAGTCAACAATAGGCCTCCAATATACAGCATGAGTGCAAAATACGCTGGAAGCAGATGAATGAAATCAATGTAACCGATATAGAGATGTGTGAGCAGCCCGGCTGCAAATGCTGGAATTCCTCCGAACAGGAAGGTTCTCCACACCCAGTCGGAACCTTCCTGGAACCCCCACAGGGAGAGTGTCAGTACTAGCAAACCAACACTGAAGAGTGCGCTGCCGAAGCCGGCACGATCATGTGCAATGACGGGAATCAGTTTCTCATTCAATTCCCTCATTTGATCTGGTGTCATGCAAATATACGTCAAGTCGGTATCGACAAAGACAGATGTCGCTCCAATTATAGATATCACAATTCCGCCAATTACGAACGAGAAGCCTAGGATGACAAAGAGAAGCTGGCCATATAGGGCTTTCTTCCAGGCTAAATGGTTTGTTCGGTTTATTGATGAAGGTGAATGATTTGCTGAGCGTGTTTTTCTGTAGCCCATGATGTAAAAAGGAAGCAAAATGAGCCAGAATAAACCGTGAAGCCAGTCAAAATAACCGAATCCAAGAAAAAGCAGGATTCCCAGGAATCCAGTAATCGCTCCGATATTGAAAGCTCTTTTTGCCCAGTGGATTCCATAACGGATGCCATGACGTGCAAGCTGCATATAGATGAAGCCCCCGGAAATCATCGTACCGGCAAGTGTCATCCTATCATGTGACATGAATTTAAAAAGATTTGGGTTGTAGGCCATCAACTCAAGTCGGCTCATTTGCATGAATGCTTCATCATAAAACAGGATGACCTTTGTGAAACTGAAAAATAAGACCACAGATCCTCCAAGCAGGATGAATAATCCAAACAGCCAATACCAGATCCAGCCAGGAAGCACTTTGCGATCTTCTCCCAGTTCATCCATAAGGGCTTCATTGATTCTTTTAGGCAAACCCGGACCTGATGCGACATAGCCCCCGGATAAAAAGACTAGCTCTGCACCTGCATCAAACAAGGCGAGAGCATCGGCGGGTTCTGCAACGCCTCCAGAGGTAACGACCGGTAAATCAATTGCATTTTTTATGATCTTCAGAGCATGCACCATTCCATCTGTTTGCTTAAGCGGCAAGACCTGTTTGCCGTCTGTTAAAATACGTTCTTCTTCCATCATAATTCCATCAGCAATATGACTGGCTGATTTAAGCTTCAGAAGGTTGTCAGCAACGGTAGAATGCCTAATAGCTAAAAGGACAGGCTTGTTTTGAAGAACCATTTTTATATGTGTGAGATCATCGTTGCTTACAATCGAATCAATTTCAATAATGAAGACATCGCCTGCATCTTTTAAATGTTCCGCAGTGGTTATCGGTTCTTCCAGCCGGAGCAGGATCGGCACTGTCCGTGTTTTTGTTAGTTTGTTTTTAGTGGCGGTAAGTCCAATCGTCTCAGCACTTTCAGGCAGAATCAGGGCATCATTTGTTTCAGAAAGAGAGGCTGCTGTTTCGGGCCTTCTCGGATATTTGGTGATGGGACCAACTTCAATTGCACCAAAGCCAAGACTAGGGAAGGCTTCTATCCCGGATAATTGCGGGTCAATCTTCCCGCTTAACCCAACCGGGCTAGCGAAATGAAGACCAAACAGATTGCGGTGCAATTTTTCCGAGGGAGACATATGTCCAAGAAATTCGATGAAAGATCTGCCGCCTGGAACCTTAGCCATGGTGGACATTCCGCGGTGGATGAATTCCCGTCCGGCATTTCCGGGCAAAATGGACAGCCATGGTTTGAATAATGGGTGATATGACCAATCAGGCATAATGACCTCCTGAATTTTTACGTTACTTTTATTCTATCGCAATTTACCAAATCTGTGGCAATCAGGCATATATAATTCTCCAAAGCGAATAAAAAGAAATGCTTCTAGCTAAAATAGTGGAGAATATTTGATTGCGGAGGTAGGAATATGGATTTGAATCGTATAAGACAAATACTGTCATCGTCAGCAGAAATAGATGTGATTTATAATGGTGCATCTGTGTGGATTGACCATCTGAATGAGGACGGACGCACTGCCACTGTCCATCTGCGTGGGCCATTGGAAGAAAGGACAACTGTGGAGATTTCTGAGCTGCAGGAAAGATCTTAAGCAACGACTTCAGACTAGAACGAAGTACTTCCTTATATGGACGTGCTGACCGCCGGAATGCAAAATAGTGTACGGCGGTTTTTTCCTATGGCACAATATTTACAATACCTATAGTGGTTTACTTGCTATTAAAATGAGGTACTTTTAAAAAATCGAAAGGAGAGATGAAACATGTTCCATCATACAATTGAAGTGGACAAGTCATTGAATGAAGCAGTATCCGCACTTGAAGCAAGCTTGAAAGAGGAGAAATTCGGTGTACTTTGGTCTCTGAATATGAAGGAAACATTGGCTGGTAAAGGTGTGGAACTTGACGGTGATTATATCATCCTTGAAGTGTGCAATCCGCATGAAGCAAAGAGGGTACTGGAAAAGAACCCTATCGTGAGCTATTTTCTTCCTTGTAAAGTTGTCGTGTACAAAGAGAATGACAAAACCAAGGTCGGCCTGCCTAAGCCAACTGAACTGATCAAATTTGTTGAAAATGATGAACTGCAGACGATCGCGGCTGACATCGAAAAAAGGCTGATCGGTGCAATTGACAATATTAAATAAATTTCATGAAGTCCGGGATCTATCCCGGGCTTTTTTTGCGTTCCAAATTAAAGATAAGCCCATTTTAAAAATTGTGTTGTCCGGCTGTTTAGGACAATTTTTTGCCGGGAACTTAAAGATTAATCTAAACGAAAAATTTCGGCCGGTGAGCCGTTTATATAGATTTGGCGGCTGTCAGATTGGCAGCCGTTTTGATTTGTAATCGAGTTTATAGAAGAATAAAATGGATAAAAAGGAGGGGAATTTACGTTGAGGATTTTTGATACGATTGAATTACATAACGGAGTGGAAATGCCGGCTTTTGGCCTCGGTGTTTATAAAGTCGAGGAAGGTGAACAACTCGAACAAACGATTCATACTGCGCTTGACCTTGGTTACCGGCTCATAGATACTGCTTCTTTTTACCAGAATGAAGAGGGGGTTGGTCAGGGCATCCGGACCAGCGGGATCCCGAGGGAAGAGTTGTTTATCACAACGAAGGTCTGGAACTCGGAGCAGGGATATGAAAATACCTTGAAAGCCTTCGATGACAGCATGAAGAGGTTGGGGCTGGATTATCTGGATCTATACCTTGTCCATTGGCCAGTAAAAGGGAAATATTTAGAAACGTGGCGTGCTCTTGAAGAGTTGTATCGCGAAGGCAGAGTGAAGGCAATAGGTGTCAGCAATTTTAAAATACATCATTTGAAAGACCTTCTGAGCCATGCTACAGAAAAACCGGTTATCAACCAGGTAGAGCTTCATCCGTTATTGTCTCAGGTTGAACTGCGGGAATTCTGTCAGCAAAATGACATCAAAGTAGAAGCATGGTCGCCACTATCGAGAGGGAGATTCCTTGAGGACCCTGTGCTCGGGAAGATTGCTGCACAGCACGGCAAGACCCCTGCACAGGTCATATTAAGATGGCACCTGGAAAATCAAATTATCCCAATTCCTAAATCAGTCACACCATCAAGGTTAAAAGAAAACGCAGAAATATTTGATTTTCAGCTGAATCAAAAAGAGCTGGAAGAGATTAATGGACTTAACAAGGACCATCGTTTTGGTGCCGATCCTGATTATATTGATTTTTAAAGCAGAGCTCTGCTAACGCTGGGCAGATGATCAATTAACTACAAAAAGCGAAAAAGACACTGCTCCGCTTCGCTTTCTTTGTTTGGAAGAATTAGGGTATGGTCGAAATAATACGAAAAGTAGTCGAAATAATTCAAAATGTGGTCGATAAAATCAAAAATCCGCCAATATAATGCAAAAAGTGGTCGATAAATTTCGTTTTCCGCCAATAAATGAGAATCGGCCATCTCATTTAGATTGTTCTCCCTTGATTTTAGCGAATAGATCACAGATGTAGCAGATTCATCTGTAAAACCGGATGCCGGCAGCACTTTTTCGAGTGCTGCCGGCATCATTTACTCTCCACCACGAACTTCCCGTGCTCTGGCACTGTAATCTACTCAAACTCCGTACCAGTAAATCACGGCTCTTCTTTAGCTCCTCGCCTTCTATTGGGTACAGCAGCAGCCGATTATGGAAGCTTGTAAAATGAATTTATTCACTATGACGGACTGAATTACAATCAGTCCGTTTTTTATTTTGCGAAATGGATATATTAAAAGAAAGAGAACACTGCGTGATACAGTTAAAGGCTAAATTATCATCCGGAGGTTTTAAAATAATCTGTGGGTGGTAATGTAGGTGTACAAGCAGAAAACAACAAGATTCAACATCTTAGAATACTGCTTGTTAGACTGCAGAACACCTTGGTTTAACACCATGGAAATTGAGGTAATATAAGGTTAGAGCAAGCTGTTTAGCTCCCGGGAAGCAATGAAAAATCAGCATAGCTAATTTTACATCACTGCAGTTTGAACTCTTTAAAAGGGTGTAAAACCCCTTAGCACTATTACTACTTGTAAAATACATCTAATTTTTAAGGAGGAATTACATTATGATGAGTTTTCTTTGGGCATTAATTATTGGTGGTATTATTGGGTGGTTAGCAGGATTGATCTTGGGTAGAGATATTCCTGGCGGTGTCATCGGTAACATCATCGCAGGTTTTGTAGGTGCTTGGATTGGACAGGCAATCTTAGGAGACTGGGGACCTGTAGTTGCTGACTTTGCGATTGTCCCGGCATTGATCGGTGCGATTGCATTAGTATTCATCGTCAGCCTTGTAATGAAGAGCATGCGTAAAGCTGACTAATAGAAAAAATCCTTCCGCTTCGGAAGGATTTTTTTTTGTATGTTTAGGAAATTAAAAAATTATTTAGGTGTGGATAACTGCATGTAGTTTTCTTAATCCAGCTCCAGCGCCTAGCCCCTCGAGTCGCTTCGATCCGCTCATTGAAGTCAAAGAACGACTTCATTGGGCGGCTCTCCAGCGCTTGTCGGGGCTGAACAAGGCGCTTGCGCTTTTTGTTCTGGATTTACATGCTTAACCTTAAGCATAGGGATGAAAAAATTTTAAATCTCATATGGATTGATGTTAATAAATATTGGTTTTTGGTCGATAAAAGATGCGTGGCATATTATTTTTTCCTGTGTAAACGGGTGGGTGAATTCCATTTTTACCGCATGCAGCGCTTGCCTGTGAAATGTATCGCTTCCTCCGTAGAGGCTGTCTCCAGCCAGCGGGTGCCCAATCGCGCTGAAATGCAACCGGATTTGATGGGTCCTGCCAGTATCTAGTGTACATTGGACAAGGGTCAGGTCTTTCTGTTTCATTTGATCTAATACTTTAAAGTGAGTGACGGCCTGCTGGCCTGTTTCCGAAACTCTTCTTCTTGTTGGATGATGACGGTCACGGCCTATTGGTTTATTGATGGTTCCTTTTTTCTGTCTGATGATTCCGTCAGCCAACGCCAGATATGTTCTTTTAATGGTACGTTCCTCAAGCATTTTATCGAGAATCGCTGTGATAAGCGGGTGTTTGGCAAACAGCACTGCACCCGTTGTCTCCCGGTCGAGCCTGTGTATATGACGGGGCCGGGTAATTTCTCCATTTGACTGCATATGGTAAGCAGCGGCATTCGCCAGAGTGCCACCCTGGCCGCTCTCGTTTGGATGAGTGTCCATTCCGGCAGCCTTATTGAATACAATCAGGTGGTCATCCTCATAGATGATATCAACATTCAAGTATTCAGGGATGACGGTAACCTCTTCTTCGGTAAAAAGCTTCATGCTTAAGCGGTCGTTCTTTTTGAGTGGAAGTGTCCAATCTGGAATATTTCCGTTAATCAGGACGTTCTTTTCCATCCTTAAAAGATGGACTAATTTTTTCGGTGCTTTCCAAAAATCCTTGAAAAGTGTTTCAAGAGTGTGCCTTTCCCATTCAGCGGGAATGACCAGTTCAAACCATTCGCCTTTTTTGTTTGTGTGGATCATATTTGTCTCCTGACTTGGTATTTTAGATTTGATTTTTCTCTATGAAAAAGCATTAAGTAAACTCTTACATTCAATAGGAATCTGTCAACTTTTACCGCATGCATGGTCATAATTACCACCCAGAAAATTGGAATGGATATGTTATTCTAGGTATATATATTACGAATAGATTACAAAGTGTAAAAAAGGTGGGTCGATCATTGAAAATTGTTTTTGCGTCTACTCCCGGACAAGAAGAGAAAGTAGTTGAATTGGCAAGGTATTTTTATACTGATATTTTCCCATTGTACTTTTCAGATGAAGACATTCATGAATTTGAAAGGCTTGATGTATTACATACAAGACCCGAGCAGTTCGAGAGATTCAGTACACTTGGAGACGCTTTCCAGGTAATCACAAGCATGCAGACATTGATCTCTATTTTGGAGTCTGGCCATATTCCTGAAAAATATCAGTCGATGTTCCGTAAAAATGTCCAGACATTGACAGACTATGGAATCTGTTTCCCATTTAATTACAGTCAGTTTTCTGACTCCAACCATGTCCATCTAGATTATATCAGTACTTATACGAAAGCCGCCAATAGACTGTTGCTTTAAGAGTGAGAAACATTTAAAGAAAATCTAAATAAAAACGCCTGCGAATCGCAGGCGTTTTTACGTTATTTCAAGGTATTCTCATTGAACCAATTTTCGAAAGTCGGTTCTTCCTGGTAGCCGACGATTCTGTTTACCTCTTTTCCATCCTTGTACTGGACAATGGTTGGAGTCGATTCGATGCCATAATCATTCCAGCCTTGTTCAAATTCTAAAAGGTTATATTGCACAAGATCGACACCCATATCCTTTGCTAGAGGTGAGACAATAGGAGTAGTGCGAACGCAGTGAGGGCAGGTTGGACTGTGGAAATACACGGTAACATCCTCACCGTTTTCAATTTTTTTGTTCAGCTCCTCAGGCAGGATGATATTTTGATAGTTCGGATCATCCAGTTGTTTGACTGTTTCAGGGTGAAGTGTATCTTTCCCGTATGGATTTCCCTCAGCTTTTTCCTCATTTTGCGCTTTATTTAGAAAAAATAATGCTGCGAATAATGCAATGATAATGAATAGAAAAACAATGACCTTTTTCAATTTACACTTCCTCCTTAGATTTCTTCCAGATCATCAGGCTTAATGAAAAAATGATGATGAATGCAGTTAAAGCCAAGAATGGGATTGAGATAAACCCAAGCCAATTGATATATTGGCCGGTACAAGGCACTCTCCCGCAAGTATCAGCATTGTCAGCCATGAATGGCACCTTTTGCAATGAATAATGATACAGTGATATTAAGCCACCGACAGCTGCCATAATCATCGTATAAAAGGAAATCTTATAATCTTTTTTGACAACAGCAATCCCCAGTATCAGAGCAAAAGGATACATCAGGATTCGCTGATACCAGCACAGCAGGCAAGGCTCATACTGCCGTATTTCCGAAAAATACAAACTGCCGAACATGGCAATGATCGATGTAGCCCAAGCCGCAAATAAATACGACTCCCTCGAATCTTTTTTCGTCTCTTTCAAGCTAATCTCCCCTAAGCTATGTAATCTCTATTTAAACATTCTCTATAAAAGAAACAACTATCTCTCATTACATCTTAAGGAATGTAATAAAATAATTCAATTAACATTATGTGAAATAATTTTTCCCAATATAAAGGGAGAAGCTAAATAAAGAGTTATAACCGATGAATTTAGGGTATAGGAATATGATGATGATTTTTAGGATTGTTTGTTTTTTTACATAAATAGTAAGTAAAATGCTATTAAAGCGTTTTTTTTGACAGAAAGGGTGCAGGATTATATGAGTGAATTGGATTTGTCCAAATTTGAAAAAAGGATGATTATTCGCAATACAAAGCAAGAGGATATTGATGAGATTATCAAAATGCAGAACAGCTGCTTTCCAGGGATGGATCCTTGGAAGCGGGACCAGCTTGAGAGCCATCTGGGAATTTTCCCTGAAGGCCAATTTGTCGCAGAGTACGATGGGAAAGTGGTCGGTTCTTGTTCTAGCCTGATTATAAACTTTGATGAATACGATGACCGCCACAGCTGGGATGATGTCACAGATGAAGGCTATATCACGAACCATAACCCGGATGGCTACAATTTATATGGAATTGAAGTCATGACCCATCCGGAATTCCGGAGGATGAAGGTTGGCTACCGGTTGTACGAAGCGAGGAAGGATCTTGCGAGGCAGATGAACCTGAAAAGTATCATCATTGGCGGCAGGATTCCGAATTATCATCTGCATGCGGAAGAAATGTCACCTCGTGAATATGTACGGCAGGTGGCATCACATAAAATCTATGACCCGGTGCTTTCATTCCAGCTGAGGAATGACTTCACACTGATGAGGATCAACCCTAATTACTTGCCTGATGACCTCCAGTCCAATAAGTACGCGACCTTAATGGAATGGAACAATGTTGACTACCAGCCCAAATCGAAGAGATTCTATAAAACCAGCAACCCAGTCCGGATTTGCGTTGTCCAGTATATGATGAGAAAAATCGAGTCATTTGAAGATTTGGCCCATCAGGTTGAATACTTTACGGATGTTGCTGCGGATGCTGGCTCAGATTTTGCGGTATTCCCCGAAATTTTCACGACACAGCTTATGTCCTTCATGGATGAGAAATCACCTTCTCTCGCTGTGCGCAAAGTGACTGAATACACAGAGCAATACATTGAACTTTTCACCGATCTGGCCGTCCGTTATAATGTCAACATCATTGGCGGCTCGCATCTGGTTAAAGAAGATAATGATGAGATTTATAATATTTCTTACCTTTTCCGTCGGGACGGCACAATCGACAAACAATACAAACTTCATATCACACCAAATGAGCGCAGATGGTGGGGCATCAGCCGCGGCGACGAATTGAAGGTATTCGATACAGACTGCGGCAAAATCGCGATTCAAATCTGTTATGATATCGAATTTCCAGAGCTTGCGAGGATTGCCACTGATATGGGAGCAAAAATCATTTTCACCCCGTTTTGCACTGAGGATCGCCAGGGATACTTGAGGGTCCGTTACTGTGCACAGGCAAGAGCAGTCGAGAACCAGGTTTACACCGTCATTTCTGGTACAGTCGGCAACCTGCCGCAAACAGAAAATATGGATATCCAATATGCCCAGTCCGGGATTTTCGCGCCATCTGATTTTGAATTCGCAAGGGATGGGATAGTCGGTGAAACGAACCCGAATATCGAAATGGTCATGATCGGCGATGTCGACCTCGAAATCCTGCGGCGCCAGCGCCAGGACGGCACAGTCCGCCAGCTGAAAGACCGCAGGCACGATATTTATCGGATTCACCATAAGAAGTAGAAGCAGGATAAGGTGCAGCACCTGGGGAAAATGAGAACTGGATTCCCCAGGTGTTTTTTTAGTGAGAAGGGATTTGGCTGATGTCGACCTCGATCATCCATTAGACTTCAAAATCACCCTGGAAATCCCATGAACCGAGAAAAGAGTTCACCATTCAAGTGTATTGGCGCCCTAAAATCCCGGAAGCCGGAAAAAGAGGTCACCAATAAGGCGTATTGGTGCCCTAAAATCTTGGGAACCGGAAAAAGAGGTCACCAATAAGGCGTATTGGTGCCCTAAAATCTTGGGAACCGGAAAAAGAGGTCACCAATAAGACGTATTGGCGCCCTAAAATCTCAGAAACAAGAAAAAGAGGTCACCAATAAGGGGTATTGGCGCCCTAAAATCCTGGAAACCGGAAAAAGAGGTCACCAATAAGGGGTATTGGCGCCATAAAATCTTGGAAACTGGAAAAAGAGGTCACCAATAGGAGTGATTTGCGCTCAACAATCGTCGGCTTTATTAGATATAGGAAATATAGAGCTTGCAGGAAGACATTTATACAAAAACTTAAAATCGAAAACAAATTGACAAGTTAGCATAAAAGTTATCAATCTCACTCTATCTTGTTTTATAATTAGGTAAGTTTCAAATCATATTTATGGGAGGTCATTTGATGGATTGGAAAAAGAAAGCTGAGAAATGGCTTGAGTTTGCTGGGTTGGATCCTGAGCTAAAAACTGAGCTTGACTCATTTAAAGAAAACGACAAGCATTTAGAGGAAGTTTTTTATAAAAACCTGGAATTCGGCACTGGTGGTATGCGCGGAGAAATTGGTGCTGGCACCAACCGGATGAACTTATACACTGTCCGCAAGGCATCAGCCGGCCTGGCTGCATACATAGAAGAACAAGGGAATGAAGCGAAGCAGCGTGGTGTGGCCATCGCTTATGATTCACGGCATAAATCACCTGAATTCGCAATGGAGTCTGCAAAAACATTAGCGACACGGGGGATTCAGACATATGTTTTTGAAGAACTGCGGCCAACTCCGGAGCTGTCATTCGCGGTACGTCATTTGCACGCTTATGCGGGAATCGTGATAACCGCCAGTCATAATCCGCCTGAATATAATGGCTATAAAGTATATGGACCGGATGGCGGCCAGCTTCCTCCAGCTAGTGCTGATGAAGTGATTGCCAAGGTAAATGAAATCGAAAATGAACTGTCAATCGAGGTAATGGACGAGCAAGAATTGAAAGATAAAGGCTTGATCAAGATGATTGGTTCTGAAGTGGATCGCGCTTATCTTGAGAAACTGATGACGATTTCCGAAAATCCGACGCTCTCAGATGAAACCGATGTAAAAGTGGTGTTCACACCGCTGCATGGTACTGCCAATAAGCCGGTTCGCGATATCCTGACAAACCTGAAATACCAGAATGTCACAGTAGTAAAGGAACAGGAGCTTCCTGATCCTGAGTTTTCTACCGTGAAAAGCCCGAATCCAGAAGAGAATGCCGCATTTGAGCTGGCAATCCGTGAAGGGAAGAAAATTGATGCGGATGTGCTGATCGCAACAGATCCGGACGCTGACCGTCTTGGTATCGCTGTGAAAGATCCAGACGGGGAGTATGTTGTTCTGACAGGAAACCAGACGGGTGCACTGCTGCTGCATTATATCCTGACGCAAAAGAAACAGAAAGAAACATTACCAGCGAATGGAGCCGTGTTCAAAACAATCGTCACATCCGAACTTGGCCGCAAAATCGCTTCATCTTTCGGAATCGAGACAATCGATGTCCTGACAGGCTTCAAGTTCATTGCTGAAAAAATTAAACAATACGAAGACTCAGGTGAGTATAAATTCCTGTTTGGCTACGAAGAAAGCTATGGATACTTAATCGGCGATTTTGCCAGGGATAAAGATGCAGTCCAGGCAGCAATGCTGGCTGTCGAGGTTTGTGCATATTACAAAAAGAAGGGCATGTCCTTGTACGAAGCGCTTCTAAGTGTATTTGAAGAGTTTGGTTATTACCAGGAAGGACTTCGTTCCCTGACGCTAAAAGGAAAAGAGGGTGCGGAATTAATCCAGAAGACACTTGGAGTTTTCCGCCAGGAACCGCTTAAGCAACTTGGTGAATTGAAAGTTACAGCAGTGGAAGATTATTTAACAAGTGTAAGAGTGAATGAAAACAACGAAGAAGAAAAAATTCAGCTTCCTTCTTCAAACGTCATCAAATACTATCTTGAGGATGGGACATGGGTTTGCCTTCGCCCATCTGGTACTGAGCCAAAGATTAAGTTTTATTTTGGTGTGAACGACAATAGCCTGGCTGAAAGCGAGCAGAAACTCCAAAAAATCGAACAGGATTTCATGGAGGTAGTTGAAAAGAAAATGGAAGCAGCAAAGAACCTGTAAAACAACTAAGAGAACTGCTACAGCTGAAAGGAAGTAATTACATTGTTGAGAGAACAAGTTGCAATCGTCACAGGTGCATCAAGAGGAATCGGCAAAGAAATCGCCGTGAAATTAGCTGAACAGGGAATGAAACTTGTGGTTGCAGGAAGCTCTGAAGAAATCAACAACACTGCGGAGGAATTGAAGCAGAAAGGTTTTTCTGATGTCATTGCGCTCCAGACTGATGTCAGCGATGAGCAGCAGGTGAAAAACCTCGTGGAAAAAACGGTTGAAGCATTCGGTCAGGTTGATGTACTTGTCAATAATGCCGGAATCGGTTTTTTTAAACTGGCCGAGGAAGTAACGGTTGAAGAATGGAAAAAGCTATTTGAAGTAAATGTCCAGGGTGTATTCCTTGGTGCGAAAGCCGTACTGCCTCATATGAAGGAGCGTAAATCAGGTACGATTATTACGGTATCCTCTGATGTTGGCAGATACACGATACCAAACGGAAGTGCGTATACAGCTTCGAAGTACGCTGTCCAAGGCTTCAGCGGTGCACTTGCACAGGAAGTCAGGGAATACGGTATCCGTGTTGGTACCATTAATCCAGGGATGGTTGATACTTATTTCGCAGACTCAGAACAAGGTCTGCCGGAGAAACATGACTGGCTTAAGGTGGAAGACATCGCAAACGCTGTTGTCTATATGGCATCCGCTCCAAAACATATGCTGATTGATGAGATCGTCATCCATCCGCTAGTCCAGAATTACCCAATTGCTTAATGCAGAGTCCGAAGAGGAATTCCCTCTTCGGATTTTTTTGAATAAAAAACAGGTAACTACGACTTTTGGATGAGAAGAAATTCAGACTTTTTTCAAAAGCGGAATTTTCCGATTAGAGATATAATATAGGAAAATGGGGGGATTGGATGGCTGGGGCTAAAGCGAAGTCAGATGTCGGCATTTTAAAGGAAATCGCTGAACTATTGAACGAGGGCACAGAGCTTAATACTGTTCTGGGAGAGGTTTTGAAAAGGCTGCTGAATATAACAGGACTTGAGACAGGCTGGATCTTTCTGATTGACGCGCAAGGCGATTATCAGCTGGCTGCAATGGTTGAGTTGCCTCCTGCATTATCCATGGACAATTTTGCTCCAATGTGCGAGGGAGGCTGCTGGTGTGTCGACCGCTATAATGATGGAAGATTAAACAAAGCGACGAATATCTTCGAATGTAAAAGACTTGAGGATGCAATAAATAATAAAAGCGGTGAAACAAATGGTTTAACACACCATGCGACAGTTCCGTTAAGAGCGGGAAATGAAAAGTTCGGTGTCATGAATGTAGGCTCACCAAATAAAACCCACTTCAACAAAGATGAACTCGCTTTGCTTGAAGCAGTCGCATTCCAGATCGGAACGGCGATAAAAAGGATAAGGCTTGCCCAGCAGGAGCAGGAGCTCGCGTTGGCAGCTGAGCGAAACCGCCTGGCCAGGGATTTGCATGATTCAGTGAACCAGCTCCTTTTTTCACTGAGTTTGACGGCAAGGGCCGGCACAGAAATGGCGGATACTCCGGAACTGAAAGATACCTTTTCATATATACAGGATCTAGCTCAGGAAGCTCAAGGAGAGATGAGAGCACTGATCTGGCAATTGCGCCCCCGTGGTCTGGAGAATGGGATCATCTGTGCGCTTGCGGGTTATGCGGAGATGCTAAATTTGCCTCTTGAAACCAATGTGATTGGTGTTTCAAGCCTTCCAGGGAAAGTGGAGGAAGCGCTTTGGAGAATCGGGCAGGAAGCGCTGGGCAATTGCAAAAAACATTCCCAGGCCGAACTTGTCCACTTAACACTGGATACATCCTCAAGTGGACTAGCAGAAATGACGATTCAGGATAATGGAACGGGCTTTAATTTTAATCCTGAAAAGGAACTTCCATCACTAGGTTTGAAAAGCATGCAAATGAGAGCTTACTCGCTTGGGGGCAATCTCCAAATAATCAGTAAACCTGGTGAAGGAACAATGATTAATGTAAAGATTCCGATATGATCAAAGGGGGGAATGGGGGATGACAATTAAAATCCTGATTGCGGATGACCACCATGTCGTAAGAAGAGGGTTGGTTTTTTTCCTTAGGACACAGGAACAGATAGAGATTGTCGGGGAAGCAGGAAATGGAAAGGAAGCTGTTGAACTTGCGAGGGTATTGAATCCGGATATTATATTGATGGATTTAATCATGCCGGTTATGAACGGGATTGAGGCAACGAAGATTATCAAGGCAGAGAATCCAAATATTAATATCATGATGCTGACCAGCTTTGCAGACCAGGAACATGTGATTCCAGCCATTGAGGCAGGAGCCTCTGGCTATCAGCTGAAAGATATCCAGCCAGATGAACTGGTAAAAGCAATAATCAGGATCATGGATGGTGAGAATCAGCTGCATCCAAAAGCAACATCCCTTGTTTTAAAGCATCTATCCGGCAATAGCCGCCATGAAAAGAAACTGATTGATGAGCTTACAAGGCGTGAGCTGGAGGTGCTGAAAGAAATCGCCAGCGGCAAAAGCAATAAAGAGATTGCAGCTTCATTGTTTATAACGGAAAAAACAGTCAAAACGCATGTTTCCAATGTGCTGGCAAAATTGGAATTGGCAGATCGGACTCAGGCAGCACTATATGCTGTACGTAATCGCCTCGTTGACCAGGAACCGCCCTCTGCTTGAGAAAGAGAATCCATTAATTAACAATGTAAATCAGCATAAAAATCAACAAACACGGCACCTTAATATAGGTGGCCGTGTTATTTTTTGGTGGAATTCTCTTGTTAAATCGAGCCGGTTACAGCGGTTTCCAGGTAGTCATCGCCGGCGGCTTCATTTGCGTGGTCGATATATCTGAGCAGCGAATACAGGCGTTTTTCAATGACAGCATAATCTTTTTCAAAGTTGTAAGCGTGGAGAAAATGTTCAATCTTCTTGGCCAGGAACTGGTCTTCTGTCCTGACCATAAGGATGAGCAAGTTATCCCATTGGGATCGGTGCGTGTAATATAAAGCACGATCGTAATCCGATTTAGTCATATCCAATCCTCCTTATGAGGAGTTGATAATATTATATGGAATTGCCGCCGGAACTTTCTCAGAAAATGTTGGACGACCTTGTTTACAGGGTTTTTCAAGTTTTACCTGTATAATTGGGCATTCAAATGAACTTGGAATGACTTCATACCGAAGTTGATATTAAAGCTGAGCAGTATAAAGGAGTGTATGATGAATAAGTATTTTTTCGCCATAACGTTTTTTTTGATTTTGTTAATGGGAATCCAAAGAGTGGATATTAATGCTCAAATTCCTGATTACGAAAAGTACGGGAAGATAGCTACTACTGTAATCAATGAAGAATTTCCCGATAAGACTGTACGGAATTATAAGTATATGGGCAGGAAGCAGATAGACGATCGCCAGGTACTTGACTCATTCCAATACAAGGTCAGAGTCAAAAGAAAACCGGTTATTATCACTGTGCAAGTCGCCCATGATGTGAAAAGTGACAGATTGTTGAGCCTTTCAGTTACCGAACAACCCCAGCAGTAAAGTTTCTAACCTGTTCATCTTTCTCCTTTTTTTCTCATACATTGTTGTAAGAGGTGAAAGGGGGAGAGATGGTGTCGGAAGATCAAAAGTCACTGGAATATGCCATTTCTGAAATTACCGAAATCGCTAAAGGTTTTGGGCTGGACTTTTATCCGATGAGGTATGAAATATGTCCAGCAGAAATCATCTATACATTTGGTGCCTATGGAATGCCAACGAGATTTTCCCATTGGAGCTTTGGGAAGCAATTTCATAAAATGAAGCTTCACTACGATTTAGGTCTTTCAAAAATTTATGAACTGGTTATCAATTCAAATCCTTGTTATGCCTTCTTGCTGGATTCAAATTCGCTGATCCAGAACAAGTTAATTGTTGCCCATGTCCTTGCTCACTGTGATTTCTTCAAGAACAATGTCCGTTTTCAGAATACAAAGCGGGATATGGTTGAAAGCATGGCAGCAACAGCAGAGAGAATCCGTAAATATGAAATCGAGCATGGTAAACAAGCGGTGGAATCTTTCCTTGATGCGGTGCTGGCCATCGAAGAGCATATCGATCCATCGCTGATGAGGCCGAAGCTCGCATGGTCGGCCGAAGATGATTTTGATGATGAACCAACGACAATAGCGACTCCGTATGATGATCTTTGGGATTTGGAGTCCAAAAAAACAGAATCAACAGAGAAGACAAAGAAGATGAAATTCCCGCCCCGACCGGAGAAGGATCTGCTATTGTTCATAGAAAGTTACAGCCGTGAGCTGGAAGATTGGCAGCGGGATATCCTGACCATGATGCGGGAGGAAATGCTTTATTTCTGGCCGCAGCTTGAGACAAAAATCATGAATGAAGGCTGGGCTTCATACTGGCACCAGCGAATTCTCAGGGAAATGGACCTGACGAGCGGTGAATCAATTGAGTTTGCAAAATTGAATGCCGGGGTCGTTCAGCCATCAAAAACGGGGATCAATCCATATTATTTAGGAATCAAAATTTTTGAAGATATCGAAGAACGTTACAATAACCCGACGGAGGAAATGAAGCGTCGTGGAGTAAAGCCGGGATCAGGCCGTGAAAAGATGTTTGAGGTTCGTGAAATTGAATCAGATATTTCATTTTTACGCAATTACTTGACTAAGGATCTGGTTATGCGTGAAGATATGTATCTTTTCCAAAAGCAGGGAAGAGAATACAAAGTTGTTGATAAAGCGTGGGAACAAGTCCGCGACCAGCTTGTCAGCATGAGAGTCAATGGCGGATTTCCATATTTGACCGTGACGGATGGCGATTACTTGAAGAATGGGGAGTTGTATATAACTCACGGATTCGAAGGCATCGAGCTGGACATTAAATACCTGGAAAAAGTACTGCCGTATATCCATCAGCTATGGGGCCGGAAATGCCATATCGAGACGATGGTAGAGAACAGGACAATGCTCTACACATATGATGGGAAGGGAATCCATCGCAAGTATTTATAAAGTTTGAAAAAAAGCCATAAGGAAACACAAAAACCGCTGATTTTTCAGCGGTTTAATTTTTTTTGGTGTAGAAACCATAATAATAAGGTATTTAATTTATAGACAAGCTTTTTATTGAACCATTTTCATAAATGAGTCATAATTATATATATGAACATATATTCATATATTAGAGCAGGAGGGGAACATATGGGGCATAATCATTCACACGGCCATGGCCACGGTCATAGCCATAGTCATACAAACAACAAAAAGGCATTGTTCTGGGCTTTTCTTTTAATTGCCACTTTCATGGTTGTAGAGGTAATTGGAGGGTTACTTACAAACAGCCTTGCGCTTCTTTCGGATGCGGGTCATATGCTGAGTGATGCAGCTGCGCTAGGGTTGAGTTTGTTCGCGATGAAGCTTGGTGAAAGAAAAGCAACACAATCAAAAACGTACGGCTTCAAACGATTTGAGATCATTGCAGCTGCCTTAAACGGTCTTACATTAATTATCATTTCGATTTATATATTCGTTGAAGCGTACCAACGTTTTACTGATCCTCCAGAAGTACAAAGTATGGGAATGCTGACAATTTCAGTTATCGGGTTAATTGTCAATATCATCGCTGCATGGATACTGATGAGTGGAGACAAAGATGAGAACTTGAATGTAAGAAGCGCTTTCCTTCACGTGCTTGGAGATATGCTTGGCTCGGTTGGCGCAATTACAGCAGCATTGCTGATCTACTTTTTTGGCTGGGGACTAGCAGATCCGATTGCAAGCGTTGCAGTTGCTATTCTTATCATCATCAGCGGCTGGAGAGTGACGAAGGAAAGCTTCCATGTCTTGATGGAAGGCACACCTCAGGAGATTGAATTGAATGAAGTGAAGGATGAAATTATGAAGATTCCAGAAGTGAAAGATGTTCATGATGTTCACGTTTGGTCGATTACTTCAGGTGTCTTAATGCTTAGCGGGCATATTGCCGTCGAAGGGGAAGGAGCCCATGATCGCGTACTCCACAAAGCACAAAGGCTGCTGCACGACCGTTTTGGAATTGATCATAGTACCCTTCAGGTAGAAGGGGAAGAGCATGGGTGCCCATGCGCGCACGGACCTTGCAATTGATTAATACGAGTGCCGAATTTAAGTCTGGGGAAAGAGCTTAAAAAAACATGCCAGCCAATTTTGATGGTCGATGTCATCAATGATGGCTGGCATGTTCTATGCTTTGCTTTAACAGGTCGATGACGTGTTCGTCGTCATGCGTGTAATAAAGTGATGTACCCTCTCTCCTGAATTTGACGAGCCTGAGGTTTTTTAGAAAGCGCAATTGGTGTGAAACAGTTGATTGCAACAATGAGAGCTTCTCCGCTATTTCATTGACCGAATGTTCACCCTGGAACAGAAGATGGAGAATCCTGAGCCGTGTCGGATCTGAAAGTGCTTTGAATGTCTGTGATACGATGAATAAAGTTTCCTCATCAAGCTCGATTACAGGAGATGTGTTTTTTTTTTCTTCCAAGTTAATCAGCCTCCTGTGATTATTATAACTCATGAAAGAGAAAGAACGCCTGCAATCAACACTGATTTTTACAATGAATATAGGATCCGTTAGCTTTTCGCTATTCAGCAAATTTAAATTTAATCAAAGTAAAAAGCAGTCATAAACCGCCTCACATTTAGATGAATAACTATTCCTGGTGGGGAGGAATCATAAAACATGCAGATAGTGTATGGTGAATGAGCAGGTGAAGAGGATTCTTTCTGGTTTCGGTGATAAACTTTAGGTGATGCAAGCGGAAAGCAGGTGATAAGATGGACGAGAATAAAACGCTCGAATCAAAATATATCCAGCAGCATCTTGCGAATGAGCGGACATACCTGGCTTGGGTAAGGACGTCAATCGCAATAATCGGGATTGGTTTTTTGGCATCGAGTCTCCATTTCAATAATATTAGATCGGTGAGTCAGGCCGCAGATACAATCGCTGTTTTTGTCAGCATTTTCTCATTGCTGATTGGGTTGATCATCCTGTTCTTAGCGACGACGCATTATTTTTCGGTGCGGAAAAATATTAACAGCCAAAGCTTTGAATCAGCGAGTAACCTGATAAAAATTTCTACAGGAATTATTTTTTTGATATTTCTGTTACTGGGTATTTATTTAATCAGCATTTTGTTTTAAAAATTTATGATCCATTCGATTTGATTGAACTGCGATCAATTGCCTGTACTATTCTTCTTTGGTTTTTTATGTGTTACGAGTCCATCGTAATTGGTGATGTAGAGCTCGATTTCTGGCTGGGTGTCCAGGCAATGAGCCTTTAAAAGCTGGTAATAGTTCACCCTTTTTGTTGGATCATAAGGCAGCATTGGGTATTCTTTATGTTCCATGACATAGAGGTCTACTGCTTTCTGGACTTTATCAATCGTTTGTGCGAGATGTTTTTCGTCTTCTTCGAAAATATCATAGGTTTCCTTTGACATGTAAAAGTTTCGTGAGGGAATTCCTTTAAGGATTGGGGCAATTTGCTCCACATCAATGCTGTGATCTTCTTTAACGAGAATTGTGCGGTAGACGCCTTTCGGCAGCTGTTCCGAATAGATTCGTACTGCATTTTTTATCTCCTCAACGCTAGTCTCTATGATTGGCCAACCCTCTGGAGGATCCATTGGTATTTCTTTCGTCCTCTCAGCTAAAAGAAAATATAGGGCCAATCCTCCAATGGAACCTGAAATTGTTCCGTATGGGAATAAATCAAGCACCAGGTCAATCAGATAACCGATGATTGGCCATATTAAGGCAGCAGCGACTCTTGAGCCAGGTGTTTGTGGAAAGGCATTTTTGTTATTTCTTCTGTCCTTCTCCTTAACCATGCTAACCCCCTCCTTTCTAGTGCAGGAAGCACCCTTGTTTTACAATCATAAAATAATTTATGTGAAAAGACTTATAAGCGGATTAGGGTTAAGAAATCTGTGGTTTTGCCGATATAAAAGTAAGAGTCTGGGCTTTTGTGATATTTTGAGAATGGTTCAACCTGATGATTGAAGCAGGAACCGGAGAGAGAAAAGAGAAGATGAAAGGCTTCTACTTATATTATATAAAATTTACCGTTGAATTGGTAACGGATGGTTTTGAAAATTGTGAAAATAATCCTCAGAACCAAGTCAATTAGTGATGAATATTGTATAATATTTAGAAAGCTGCAGTCTTTACTTCGGAAATTGTCATACATAGAAGGCTAGTCCATGAAAGCAAATAAACGAGACAGAAACGAGGGGCAGGATGAATATTCCCCATATGTACATATTCGACTTTAATAATATAGCTCTGACTGTCGTTTTTTTAATCATTTCATCAATAATGGCAGTTGAATTCAGCAGGCAAATCAAAAAAGCTATTGATAGAAAAAAACGTAAAATGGTCCTTTATTCACTTCTATTGGCTCTTACATTTTTGCTGACGCATCTGTTTGTTATTATTTCCGCTGGGGTCCCATTTTCGACGAGCAATTTTTACTTATTTTTTCTGTTATTCTTTGGGATCTGTGGAGTTGGGTCCTATGCAGCATTGAGCCTGGCACAAAGGGACATTACGAACACATCGAAGTATATATCCACCAGTCTGTGGATCGCAGCTAGTATCATGATGGCAGAGTATACTGCATTTTATATAATCTTCAGGGAAGCAATCGAGATTCAGCCAATATTATCGGTGATGGCATTTTTAATGATATTGGTTACATCCTTCACGCTGATCAGATTTTTAATGCAGATTACAAACGAGGATATTTATGAGTTTATTAAAAATTATAAATATACAGGGAGTGTTCTTGGGGGCATGGCACTGGGGGGCATTCCATATATCGTCTTGACTTCAATGATGGAGATTACGGATGGAAGCGGGGTCCATTCTTTCCTGGCACCGTTCATCTATATGGCCGCCGCAAATTTATTGTTCATGCTCGTTCCTGACCTGTTTGGAGAAAAGCTCATCATGAAGAATGTGCAATCCCATTTATCTTTGTTCAGCCATAATCCTGATTCTGTGTTCAGGGTCGATTTGCAAGGATATATTTTAAGTGTCAATAAAGGGGCCGTTGAACTGACAGGTTACATGCCTAATGAATTAACTGGTCTGCATTTCATTGATCTTATAGGCGGCAGCGAGGAAGAAAAGAAAATCAGGAAATATTTCATGAAAGTCCTTAGCGGCGAGACGAAATTGATTGAAACCACCCTTAAAAGGGCGGATTCGACATATGCGGATGTGAGAATCACAGCAGTCAGGATTATCGTGAAAAATAAAACAGTAGGTGTCTTTGGGATAGTCAGGGATATAACAGAACAGAAAAAAGCAGATAAGATGATTGAGTATCTGGCATATCATGATGAACTTACTAATTTGCCCAATAGACGGAACTTAGAGAAAGTGATGGCTTCACTATTTATAAAGGATGAAGCATTTTCGTTAATTTATCTGGACTTTGACCGGTTTAAAAGAATCAATGATACCTTCGGGCATTCATTTGGTGATAAAATCTTGATGCAAATCGGGAAGAAGCTTTCAGAAGTTGTGCCGGAGGAATGTCTTGTGGCAAGAATTGGCGGAGATGAATTCGCGATTCTTGTTACTGGAGTAAATCAGCCAGACAAGATTGCCAATGAGATTGTTCGAGAATTCCAGTCACCGCTTTTTGCGGAGGGCATGGAATTCCTGATCACAGCAAGTATTGGAATCTCGAAGTATCCTGAAGATACAAATAACCTTGAATTAATGCTGAAATACGCTGACATGGCAATGTATAAAGCAAAAGGAAACGGTGCAAATCACTATCAGTTTTTTGACCAGAGCATGGTGGATCAGAACGTGAATAAGTTTGAGCTCGAGAATGAGTTGCGGAACGCTATAAATGGTAAATCTCTCACCGTCTTTTACCAGCCTAAATACAATGCGGCAACGAATGAAATAACAGGTGCTGAAGCATTGGCTAGATGGAAACATCCTCGTCATGGAATGATTCCTCCTGGTGTATTCATCCCGATTGCCGAAGAGGCGAATTTAATCGTACCCCTCGAAAGATTGATCATCAGGCAGGTGTTCAGTCAGCTTGTTGAATGGAAGGATCGAGGGTTCGAGGTTCCTCGTACTTCGATCAACATTTCGATCATCCATTTTTACCAGGAGGATTTTGTGAAGTTCATGCAGCATACTCTTAAAGAGTATGATCTTTACGGGGAATTGATTGAAATTGAAGTGACTGAGAGCATCATGATCAAGAAGGAAGACAGTATCAATTCACAGCTTCAGGCATTAAGGGAAATTGGAATTGAAGTCAGCATTGATGATTTTGGAACGGGATACAGTTCCTTGAGCTATTTAAGCAAACTATCAGTTGATCGGCTGAAAATTGACCAAAGCTTTATTTCACACTCCCAGGAAAACCGCGAAATCATCTCAACAATTGTCTCAATGGCAACGAATCTGAAGTTAAAGGTCATTGCCGAGGGAGTTGAAACGGAATCCCAGATCGAGCTGCTGAAATCACTGGGGTGTCAAGAAGTCCAGGGATATTTCTACTCGCCGCCTTTGCCATCAAATGAATATGAAACAATGATGAACAAAGAGCTCCAGGAGACCTGATGCCTTTTTTGACTGAACGTGCGGAGTATGTTATTATTCCATTATTAAAAAGTCCTCTAGGGTTCCGCGGCGCTTATGCCGGACTGGTCCGAGAGAGGGCGCACAGGGATGCCTGTGTACACGGAGGGACAAAAACCCGGGAGATATCTATGATATCTTCCGGGTTTTTTCATGAAAGGAGATTAGATTTATGGCTTGGTTATATTTAGTTATTGCAGGTATATTTGAAGTAGTGTGGGCCATAGGCCTGAAGTATACAGAAGGATTCACGAAAGCTGTACCTTCGGTGATTACGCTGGCAGGGATGGCAATAAGCTTTTATTTTTTGTCTATGGCGGTTAAAACTTTGCCGATTGGTACGGCATATGCAATTTGGACAGGAATAGGAGCAGCAGGCGCAGTCATTCTCGGGATTGTCCTGTTTGGAGAGCCGCGCAATCTAATGAGGCTGATGTTCGTAGCGTTCATTTTGGTTGGGATCATCGGCCTTAAGGCAACGTCTGGAAGCAATTAGTCATTTTTCCGAACTGCAAAATGGCCTTTTATTACGTTAAAATCGGCTTTAGGATTTTAACAACAATCTGTACGAAAACAGACTTTCTAAAAGCAGACTCGCAAATGATTGCAGTCTGCTTTTGATTTTCTATTTGCAAATTCCACCAATTTATATTATGATGCCGATAGATACCTTTTAATACTAGGTAGGTGAAAAGATGTTTAATCGTGAACTTTTAAAAGGTAGCACATCACTAGTGCTGCTCCAGCTGTTGAATGAACGGGATATGTATGGTTACGAACTTGTGAAAGAACTGGATAAGCGAAGTGACCATAGTCTTCAGGTGAAAGAAGGAACATTGTATCCAGCACTTCATAAACTTGAAAAGCAGGAATACATTGAGTTTTACTGGCAGGAGCAAGAAAAAGGCCCGGCCAGGAAATATTACCGGATCACTGAAGAAGGAAGAGAAGTCCTCATAGAGAAGACAGAAGAGTGGCAGCAATTTGTCAATGTTATGAACAAAGTGATCAGGAGACCGAAAAATGATCCAGTTAAAGACTGACTTCCTCACCGAGCTTGGCAGGCATTTAGGGAAGCATCCAGACAAAGAGCAGATATTGGCTGAATACGACAGCCATATCACTGAAATGCTTGAAGAGTTGAATGGGTGTGAAAGAGAAGAGTCGGATGTTAGCAGGGAACTTTATGGAAGATTGGGAACTCCGGAAGAGATTGCAGATAGCTGGAGGGAAGAACTATCAACAACACCAAAGAAAACTCAATGGGTTTTCATTTTCGCCAACCTGATTTTCTTCGCTGGCGGCACCATCCTGACTCTGGTACATAATCTTTTTGATTTCCCTTTCATTGACATGACGTGGAAAAGCCTTACATCGATACCTGCGGTGATCATATTGCTTTATCTCTTCTTTTGGGCCCTGCTTGGATATGAGATAGGCAAAGGCTTTGGCCATAAAGGGAGAAGATTGATGAAAAAGACATTTATCCTCTCCATATTGCCAAACATCATTCTTATGAACCTGACCTTATTCAGGCTAATACCGCATGACTGGTTCCAGCCGCTGCTTAGCCCGATCTTTATTATGATTTGTATTCTTTTTACGGCGTTATTGTATCCAATTTGCTGGATTGGATATAGATGGGGGAAAAAGGCTTCCATCTAATTTTTTTGCTCTAGTACATAGAATTTCTATGTATATAGAATAGCAAAGTGTCTTTTTAACTACATACCTAGTAATTCTGGGTGGGAGGAGAGAGTAGAAATGGAATTGAAACTAAAAAAAGGTGACTGGATATTTTTCCTTGCCTGTATTGCATTAGGGATTTTGGCGGAAAGGTCTTTCTTGCATGGCAAAATAGGATTGTCGTATCCTGTTTTTATTACTTGCTTTTATGGAGTTTTTTTCTGGAGGTACCGTTCATTCTCCTTTACGAATAAAAAGCTGGGACTACTGTTGATTGCTTCGATTTGGCTTCTGTCACTCAGCTTTTTCCTGAAATCGAATATGATTTTATATTTATTGAACATCCTCGTGATTCCAGTGTTGGTTCTCATACAACTTGTACTTGTCACCTACCCGATACAGAATCAATGGCATAGATGGCCATTCGTCCAAAAAATCTTTTTAACAGTAGGAGCTGCGATTGCATATGTCTTCAGGTTCTTAATGTATGCTCCAAAATTGGCTGTCAGTGGACTTGAAGAAAGAAAGAGTGCAACGATCCGAAAAGTGTTTATTGGCGTGGCTATTTCATTCCCGCTTTTGTTTGTCATCGTCAACCTGCTTGTTTCAGCTGACCAGCAGTTTGGAGACCTCTTGGGTACAATCCCGCGATGGCTATTAGCATTGAAAATAGAAGAAGAGGTCTTGCGTACAATCGCCATCACCCTTTATACATTGGTGATCTTTGGATTATTGCAGGTGCTGAGGATCAAGCAGACATTGTCTTCTGAACCGCTGGCGCAAAAAGAGAAGATGGCGTGGGATAGCGTGATCAGTCTGACAGTGCTGACTTTATTGAATATCGTTTACCTGCTATTCGTGGTTGTCCAATTCCAATATTTTTTCAGTGAAACATTGAAAGAAGGATATACGTATGCTGAATTTGCGCGCAGAGGATTCTTTGAACTGCTTTTTGTCACATTGTTGAATCTGCTGATTATCTCGACAATGGTTACCTATGTTGAAAAAAGTGCAAAATTTTTGACGCTGGTTATTCGCGGCCTTCTTTCACTGCTCGTTTTTTTCAGCGGCGTCATGCTATACTCGGCTTTTATACGTCTGTTCATGTATGAAGAGGCGTACGGATTTACCTTTGCCAGGGTGCTGGCCCATTCTTTCATGATTTTCCTGCTCGTGATATTAGGCTACTCCTTGATGAGGATATGGATGGATCGGCTGTCGCTTGTCCGCTTTTATATTCTATCCGCAATCATTTTCTATACTTTGGTCAACACAATCCAGTTGGATAGATTTGTCGTCGAAAGTAATTTGGAGCGTTATTCAGAAACCGGAAAGATAGATATTTACTATCTGAATTCGTTGTCCTATGAAGGAGTGGAGGGGCTGATGGAGCTTTATGAAATGAATCCGGACCACCCAGGTCTTTCAGATTTGTTGCTGCAAAGAAAGCAAGAATTGCAGTATTCAGAGGAAAGCTGGAACTCCATAAATATATCCAGAAGAAGCGCAGAAAAGGCGTTAAGGGACCTAGAGCTGAAGTAAGGTTGGAATGTGGCAAAAATGCAAACAAATAACCTGTTTGTTACCAGTTTTGTAACATATCGATGCGGTTAATGATGATAAAATAACCTTAAGCCAAATAAAGGGGAGCCATGCAATATGGAAGGGTTATCTGAAATCATTCATCTCTTAAAAGGTATTGAGAGTTCAATTGACTCATTGAATAAAAGAACCGAACACATAGAAAAAAGACTCGACCGTCTCGAGAAAGTCGATAGTATTGAACATCGCGTAACATCTAACCAGATCGATATTACAGATATTAAAGACGCACTTGAAAGAATGGAAGAAGCGCAGAGCGCAAAAATTGAAAATATGTTAAAGGAATTGCTGAGCAAAGCAGAGTTAAAAACCAATACAGAATTCAGCACGATCCACAAACGGCTGGATTCACATTTGCTAAAATTGGGCAGAGTCGAGGAAGAAATCCTGATGGTCCAGCAGGAAAAATAATTTGTTGGGAGATTGCTATTTAGCAGTCTCTTTTTTTATAGTTAAGGAAATTATAAAATTATTTAGGTGTGGATAACTGCATGTAGTTTTCTTAATCCAGCTCCAGCGCCTAGCCCCTCGAGTCGCTTGTCTAGTGTCGCCTCCTAGAAACTCCGTAACTTCAACTCCGCCGGCAGAAGCAAAAAGCGCTTCTTTGTCGGAGTCTCCAGTTTCTGCGTTTCTGAACAGTCGGCTATACATTTCTATTTCGATCCGTCCATTGAAGTCAAAGAACGACTTCATTGGGCGGCTCTCCAGCGCTTGTCGGGGCTGAACGAGGCGCTTGCGCTTTTTGTTCTCCCTATACACAAAACTTTCATAAACTCTTAATCCCTTTATTCATC
>NZ_JAGGQU010000059.1 GCF_018613155.1 Bacillus sp. ISL-55
CATAGAACTTTTGACACTACCGTAAAGATCAAACTTCCATCCTAAACGCTATATTAATTCAGAATAATTAAAATGTAACCGTTTACAATTTTACTTGCATAAAAATCTTTTTGGGTATTTTGTTCATTTTGTTCATGAGGCTTTCCAAATTGGATTGCAAATATTGAAATGCATATAAAAAACATCTCCTTAAAAGGAGATGCATCAAATCAAATAGTATTTTCGCTCGGGCCTTCCAACAATTCCGTATTCCAGTTCAGCCTTTGCCTTGCCTACAGAAATTAAGTATTCCAAATATCTTCTGGCCGTTGTTCTTGACGCACCTAAATGTTCACTTAAATCCTCCGCGTTAATGCCACTTGTTAATGAACTTAATGTTTCCTCTACTTTTTCAAGAGTTAACGGGTCGATTCCTTTTGGCAGAAAATCGGTTTCTCCGACAGCCTGCCCTCCGGTAAATACCTGGTCGATTACAGCCTGGTTAAATTCTTCATTCGACTCCATTAATTCCCTGCGCCTTACCACCTTTTCCAGAGCTTCCTTGAATCGTTCAAAAGTGACCGGCTTTACTATATAATCAACTACTCCATTGCGGATCGAAGGTTCCACTACTTTACGTTCCGTAGAAGCAGTAATCAAGATAATATCCAAATTCTCGAACCTTTTTCTTAAAACTGGCAGCATTGATACACCGTTACGGTCCGGAAGATAGTTATCCAGCAATAATACATCTACTTCTTTATTTTCCAAAAGCTCAACGGTTTCCTTTGCATTCAATGCTTTACCAACGACCGCAATACCATCAATTTTCTCTAAAAACTGTTCATGAATTGATGCAACCCTGAAATCATCTTCAGCAATAGCTGCCTTGATCATCACCATCACCCCTTCTCTCTGTGTTCTCAATCTTCCTGTAGTCCCTAATTTGCAACATTGTGCCTTTTTTTCGGCAGGTAAACGGTTAATATCGATCCTTTGCCTGGTTTAGATTCCACCTCAATGTTTCCATGAAGTTTGTCAATTGCCTGCTTTACAATTGCCAGGCCGTAGCCACGATTTTCTTCACCTTTCGTAGAAAAGCCTGTTTCGAATATTTTATCTGTTTCCTTGGCCGGAATCCCCGGTCCATTATCATATACTTCAATGATCAAGTCCTCACCAAGATCAATTGCGAAAAATGTCACCTCACCCGTTTTGTTCCCTTCTACAGCATCGAAAGCATTGTCAATCAGGTTCCCGATGATCGATATTACATCTGTATAGGGAATATGTGCGGGCAGCGGACCCATACTGCTATTCTCATCAATAATGAACTGAATTTTTTTCTCAGAAGCTTTTCCCAGTTTACCTAATAATAGTGCCTGGATTTTCGTATCAAAGATTTGGTCAAAAATAATTTTGTTCTGACTTTCATGAACTTCCGATTCTGCCTGGATCATTTCAATTGCCTCATCATGCTTGCCCAACTGGAGCAAACCTGATAGCACATAAAGCTTGTTGGAAAATTCATGTGTTTGGGCACGTAAATCCTCAGAATACCTTTGTACTTCAGTCAAAGTCTCGAGCATTTTATTGATTTCTGTTTTATCCCGAAATGTTGATACTACCCCGATTACTTCACCGTTTTCAAAAATTGGAGTGCGGTTAATGATCATATCTCTATTTCTTAATGTGATTTCATGATCACGATCCGGTTTTCCTGATTCCAGAACACGATAGACACCGGTATTTGGGATAATGGTTTCTATTTTCTGATTTAAGCTGTCCTCTTTTATATCTAATAGTTCCTTAGCAGACTGGTTAATCATTGTAATATAACCATCTTTATCGACTGAGATAATCCCTTCTTTTATCGAATAGAGAATTGCATTCCGCTCAAGATACAACGACGTCATTTGATGTGGCTCCAATCCTAGAGTTGTCCTCCGGATGTTTTTAGCCAAAAGATAGCTTGCGACAATTCCAATCATCACAACGATTAATGAAATGAGCCCAATTTCCTTGCCCCTCTGAAAAGCGTCCTCTTTCAGGTCAGCGATCATATAGCCAACTGAAACGATACCGACTATCTCGCCTTGCTGATTTCTGATTGGACCCTTTCCCCGAATTGACTGGCCAAGCGACCCCTTCGCCTTTGAAATATAAAACTCACCTTTTAATGCAGGGCTGTTATCTCCTCCAACCATTGACAAGCCAAGTTTCTTCTCATCTGGATGAGCATACCTGAGCCCGTCTTTATTTCCCACAACGATGAATTGCGCTCCTGTTTCTCTCCTGATTTGATTCATGAGTGGCTGAAGTGTTTTAGAGGGATCATCATGCTCAAAAGCCATAATAACTGTAGGCATCGAAGCTACAGTTCTAGCCAATTGAAGCGCCTGGTTTCCTCTTTGCTTTTCAACCTGCTTATATTCAATCACCAATGAAATGAAAAGGAAAATGGAGATGATAAATACCGTATTAACAATATTCGAGCCTATGATTTTCGTTTGCAAGGACATTGGAAGTTTTTTTCGTTTCATGACTCCCCCGGTAATAAATTATTATAAATCTATTAATATTCTAATAATTTTTACCGTTATTGTCACCCTAATCTATCAAGTTTGAAGGCCTTGGCGCTTTTACACATTGATGATGGAAGAACTATCGCTTCCAAAAGTGGTGATTCCCAGTTGGCTAGTATTAGTTTGTCTCTAGCCGAACGGGGAATACTGTTGAAAAAACTCTATTGGACAAGCCGGACAGTGTATTCGTGTTTTGTGTCCAATAGAAGGGCTTTATCGGACAATACCAGCGGCATCTTCACAGTTTTGTCCATTAGAAGGGCTCTATCGGACAACACCAAAGGGTTTTTCGCAATTCTCGTCCGTTAGAAGGGCTCTATCGGACAATACCAAAAGCTTTTTCACAATTTTTGTCCGTTAGAATGGCTCTATCGGACAATACCAGCGGCCTTTTCGCAATTCTTGTCCGTTAGATTTATAATTAGTGGTCACTAAAAAACTGAAGGTCTGCTCAATTCACAATTTGTTTCCATATGGGAGAAATCAACTTTTTAGAGAGGTGTTAAAATGAAATTAAGTGTTCTTGACCAATCTGTCATCAGCAAAGGGGATTCAGCTGGCCAGGCTTTAAGAAAAACGGTGGAGCTGGCAAAAATTACTGAGGATCTTGGGTATACCAGGTTCTGGGTGGCAGAGCATCATAATACTAATGGCATCGCTGGTTCCTCTCCAGAAGTGCTGATTTCCCATATAGCATCCAGGACTCGAAAAATCAGAGTAGGTTCGGGAGGTGTTCTGCTCCCGCAGTACAGCCCTTATAAAGTGGCGGAAAACTTCAAAGTTCTGGAGGCGTTATTCCCCAACCGGATTGATGCGGGAATAGGTCGCTCTCCAGGCGGGTCAGCCACGACAAGGCTGGCATTGACTGATGGGCTGCGGAAAAGTCTTAATGAATTTCCGAAACAGGTTAAAGACCTGCAGGGATTTTTAAGAAATGACTTACCTGGAGACCACCCATATCAACAGGTAAAAGCCTACCCAGAGATGCCCGGCTCTCCTGAATTATGGCTATTAGGGATTACACATCGTGGTGCAAGACTCGCAGCAGAAAACGGGACAGCCTTTACCTATGGCCACTTCATAACGCCGGTTAATGGTAAACGAGCTCTGGAACAATATTATCGGGAGTTTCAACCTTCGCCTTTACTGGATAAGCCTAAAGCAAATGCCTGTGTATTCGTCGTTTGCGCGGAAACCCAGGATAAGGCTGAAGAACTGGCTTTGACCCAGGATTTATGGCTTTTGCGAGTAGAAAAGGGGATGGATACGCGTATTCCGTCGCTGGAGGAGGCGAGGAATACTTCATTAACAGTTAGCGATCGATCTAAGATCATCGAAAATCGTAAACGGATGATTATAGGAACACCAGAAAAAGTAAGAGACGAACTTTTGAGGCTTAGCGAAGTATACAGCACGGAGGAGTTCATGATTATCAATAATTTGTATAGCTTCGAGGATAAGATAAATACATACGCCTTATTGGCTGACACCTTGCTTTAAAAAGGGGGAAATCCCCCTTCCTGTTATTCCTTTAAATCCTTTTTAGTCATTTCGCTTCGGATATTCACATCTTTAGATATATTTCGCTCTTTATTGTTAGGATATTTGTTTTTACGCTCGCGGTTATCATTACGGTTTGTCATGGTCATCCCTCTTTCTTATTTTTTACGGCTTTTGGCAGATTTGATGTCCTGGTCATTTCCTAACTCGCCGTTCGTGCGGCCTTTTTCCTTAGCGATCTTTCCGCCCAGCCTTACATTAGGCTGGCTGATTTCTTTTTCATTCATGTTTGTCACCCCCATTTTTAAGATGCTCAATTTTTAAAAATAAAATATCAGAAATTAAATCTTTGTCATTGCACAACGATTCTGTTATGTAATATAATTTATTTAAATAATCTGTTATATAACAATAATTAAGGGAGAGGTAGAACGAATGACTAAAACAGATGCAATTGCACGGAGGATTCTGGGCTGGAAGCTTAACCGATGGGATCGCTGGTTCGACTATGAAAAAGGTGTATTCATCAATGATTCTGAATTCCAGCCGGAGCATAACCTTGTCCATGCGATGCTGGTTGTTGAGAGACTGGAGAAGTTAGGCTACAAATTCTCATCTAATGGAGTTTCCGAGGCCGCTTTTAACCAGTTCAAAGGTACCGGCGAAAACCTGCCTGAAGCGATTACAAATGCTGCCTATGCCATCATTGAAAATGACTCAGTTGTGTCGAGTACGTCCTTGTGGCGTAAGCTTTCATAATGCAAAAAGAGCTGTCATCCACATCTTGGAAGACAGCTCTTTTGAATTTATTCCACCTTTTCATCCTTCCCTGCCAGCCAGAATGAGGCGGCAATCGATGCAATTATGACAATGAAAGGTGCGTAAAACATTGTGAATTCTGCCATTTGGCCAACCTCCTATGCATGGTCATTCCTTTTCCCCTGGACATAATCTTTATTGAATAAAAACAATTTCAGCAGCAAGTATAGTGATGGAAGCAGAAGCCCCAGCCCTGCTATGAACGCAATAATGAGCGCAATCGCCATCGCTTCATTTGTAAAGCTGTCGTAAATGCTGAGAAACGGATATAACAGATACGGGTAATGGGAAACGCCATAAGCAAAGAAAGCAACAAAGAATTGCCCGGTCAATAGTCCGAACGCCACTCCGTATGACTTGCGTTTCCCGATCAGATACACTGTTCCTAAAAACAGGATGAAAGAAATGGCAAACAGCCACGATAAATCTACCAGCCTGCTGTAATGCTCAGGATTATGGCCTTTGAGTTCCACGATGATGCCAGTTGCCGTCACGATTGCAGGCACAGACCAAATTAAAGCATATTTCCGGAGCAGCTCTGTTGCAGGTTCATCCTGTGCCTTATTCGCATACCAGGTTAAAAAGACGGCAGATATATATAGAACTGCCGCCAGACTAAGGACGACAATACTCCATGTCAATGGGCTGGTGAACAGGGCCCAGTAGTCCAATTCCACACCCGATCCAGTCTCTTCCACGAATCCTCCCTCTGAAATCGTCAGTACAATCGATAAGGAGGCCGGGATGAACAAGCCGGTAAGTCCATATAAATACGTATATCTCTTGTGCTTCAATCCACCGTATGTGGTGAAGGCGTAATAAGCTCCGCGAATGGCGAGCAAAACTACTCCAATGCTGGCCGGCACAAGCAGGATCGTTCCGTAGTAGTAAGCTGTTTTAGGAAAGAACCCGACAATTCCCACAAAGAAAAATACCAGGAATACATTCGTGACTTCCCAAACAGGCGATAAATAACGCTGGATAATCCCTGTCAGGATATGCTGCTTTCCCCTGAAAAGGCTATAGGCATTGAAAAATCCTGCTCCGAAATCGATGGAGGCGACGATGACATACCCAAAGAGAAAGAGCCAAAGAACCGAAATCCCTATAATTTCAAGTGTCATCGAAACTCACCTTCCTTCTCCAGTTCCCTGTCTGCCAGTTCCTGTTCAACTGTATTTTTCCGGAACATCCTGGTCAGCACAACGGTGCTGCCAATGGCAAGGATCAAGTATAACCCTGCAAACAGGAGCAGCATTAAATCGACCTGTCCGCTGGTCGTTGCCGCATCCTCAACTTTCATGATTCCCCGGAGGATCCAAGGCTGTCTTCCTACTTCAGCGAACCACCAGCCAAGTTCGATCGCCACCATGGACAACGGTCCGCCGAATACAATCAGCCAGCGGTACCATCTTGTTCTGATAAAACTCCATTTCATCCACACACCGACCACATAGACAAGCGACAGGGCCATCATCCACATCCCGATTGTCACCATTCCATCAAACAAATAATGGATATACAATGGCGGGATTTCGTCTTCAGGAAATTCATTCAGGCCAATCACTTCTGCTTTAGGATCGCTGTGAGCGAGAATACTGAGTGCATATGGGATTTTAAGCGCATATTTTACTTCGCCATCGTCGAGAACACCATACAACATCAACGGCGCCCCCTCATGTGTCTCGAAGTGCCATTCCGCTGCCGCCAGCTTTTCCGGCTGGTATTCAGCGAGGTATTTACCTGAGAAATCCCCTATCACTGCAGCCGCAATCGAAAAGATAAGGCCGATTTTCATCGTTAAAAATAACGCTTTTTTATGGTAGATATGATCCGATCCTTTTAAAAGCCGGAATGCGCCAATCGAAGCAAGTACAAATGCTGATGTCATATAAGCCGTCGCCAGCACATGAGCAACCTTTGTCGGCATCGCCGGATTGAACATGGCCAGAACTGGGTTGATATTGACCAGCTGTCCGTTGACAAGATCGAAGCCTTGCGGCGCATTCATGAACGCATTGACGATTGTGATGAACACGGCTGAAAAGGATGCTCCCACCGCTACTGGAATCAATAGCAGCAAATGTTTCTTCTGATTCTCAAACCGGTCCCAAGTATATAGATAAATGCCAAGAAAAATCGCTTCAAAGAAAAATGCGAATGTTTCCATGAACAGAGGGAGAGCAATCACATTGCCCGCCAGTTCCATAAAATTAGGCCATAGCAATGACAATTGCAAGCCAATGGCCGTCCCCGTCACAACGCCGACCGCAACGGTGATGACAAAGCCGCGCGTCCATCTTCTTGCAAGCAGGATATAATGCTCATCCTGCTTCCTGATTCCCAACCACTGAGCGATCATGATCATCAGCGGAATTCCCACTCCGATGGTGGCATAAATAATATGGAAGGACAATGTAAGCTCTGTTAAAACACGGCTGAAAAAGACTGATTCTTCATTCCCCATTCTTCAATACCCCTTTTCTATCCAGCAAAAATTCGTCCGATAAGAGACACTCCCATGATTGCAGCCACAATAAAGGCCAGCCACATAAGCACTCTTTCTTGTTTTTTATACATAAAGTCACTCCTAAAGTTTGTTCAATAAATCACATTTTTGCACAAGCCTTTGACTTAATCTTTTATACACTATAAATGTGAGAGAAATATGATATGTAATCCATTTCAGTGTCTTTCTTTTTCATTCCCGTTCTCAGGACGTATGAAACGAAAAAACAGGCATATTTTCAGTGTGCCCGTACACGTATTTCCGTCTTTTCTTTATACCTTTGAAAGAACCAGATAACAGCCGCGACCCATAGTCCGCTGGCAAGAAAACCTCCGATAATATCACTTGGATAATGCACGCCTAAATAAACCCTGCTCGACCCAATTGCTATAATCATGAAGGTACTTAGGAGGATGACAGCGATTCTCCCCATGCGGGTTGGTACATGACGCCAGAGCAGGAAAGCAAGGATACTGTAGAAAGAAAAAGCATTCATCGCATGGCCGCTCGGAAAACTGTATCCTCCTATTTCAATCAGCCTGTGGAAATCCGGGCGTTCTCGATGAAAATAGAGTTTAAGCAGTCTGTTCAAAATCGGTGTAATATATACAACAGACAGGAAAACGAGGATTTCCAGTTTGTGTTTTAACACGTAAAAAAGAAATAGAAATAGTGGAATGGTCAGGATCACGATGAATTTTAAAGAGCCAATATAGGTAAAGAGTTTCATGGCTGCTGTCAGGCCATCTGCTTCGAGCCCCTGCACCCCATCCATAACAACCCTGTCGAACATAACAAGATGTTCAGCCTGTACCAAGTAAGACATTATGATAAAACCGAATAACGAGCCAAAAAAGGCGGTTAAAAGCTGCAGATTAAACTTCACGAATCAGGTTCCCTCCCGTGCTTTTTTAAAGGCTGGTTTTCGTAAAGATTTTTGTTAAAATCTTAAAGCCGATTTTAACGTAATATATACCCATTTTGCAGGTCGGTATTAAGTTTGCATGCTCTTTTCTCATAAGAAGCGTCAACTTTACGAAGGAATATAGGCCCTTCACTGCAATTTGGTATTTAATAGCAACAAAGTTTGAGAAAAGAGCATTTTTAAATCACCCTTACTATTCCCTGTTCTTTCATTTTAAAAAACTCTTTGAGGATTACCTCATTATCAAGTTAGTAACATTCCAAAATTAAATAAAAAAGGAATGATTTTAATCATTCCCTCAAAAGAAAAGCGTAAGCGCCTTGGTTAGCCCCGACAAGCGCTGGAGGGCCTGACGGTGAAGTCGTTCTTTGACTTCATTGGCAGGACCGAAGCGACTCGAGGGGCTAGGCGCTGGAGCTGGACAATTCTCGATGTTAAGTTTATATTTGCTTATCTTTCATAATAACCGCCGGCCTCCCGACTGGATAATATTCAACTTGCCCGCACGCTTTGAGAATCGCTTCATCTATACAGTTCCTGCCATCAAAGATGATTCTCTGTTTCATAACATCCAATACAGCTTTGAAATCCAGCTGTCTGAACTCTTCCCACTCAGTGACAATAAACAAGGCATCTGCATCTCTTGCAGCTTCCAATGCTGAGTCAACATAGATGATGACATCCCCTATGACTTTCCTGGCGTTTCCGGCTGCAACTGGGTCGCAGGCCGCAACCTTAGCGCCTGCAGCAGTTAAAGCACGTGCAATTTTTATCGACGGTGCTTCTCTCATGTCATCCGTTTCCGGCTTGAAGGAAAGACCGAGCATGGCGATTTTCATCCCCTTTAATACTCCGAAACGTTTTAATGCTTTTCCTACAAGCAGTTCTTGCTGATGTTCATTGATGGCAATCGTCTCTTCCAATAGTGAAAACGGAATACCACGCTCCCTGGATGTGTGCAGCAGCGCTTTTACATCCTTAGGGAAACAAGAGCCGCCATACCCTATTCCTGCTTTTAAAAAAGCGGCTCCAATCCGCTTATCGTAGCCCATCCCTTTCGCCACATCTTCCACGTCTGCTCCTACGGCTTCACAAAGATTGGCAATTCCATTGATAAAGCTGATTTTCGTTGCCAAAAAAGCATTCGAGGCGTATTTGATCATTTCTGCGCTTCTTACATCCGTCAGTAACAATGGAACGTTTAGCGGCCGGTACATCTCCTGGATTTTTTCAGAGGCACTCGCATCGTCAGAGCCGATGATGATCCTGTCTGCATTCAAGGTATCCTGGATAGCTGAACCTTGCCGCAGAAACTCCGGGTTGGAGACCATCTTGACTTCAACGTTATTGTTCAGCTGCTTTTGTAACAGTTGCTTCAAATATTCATTCGTTCCCACCGGCACCGTACTTTTAATGACAACAATACAATCCCATCCGATATGTTCAGCAAGGTCCTTTGCGGCTTGCTCAAGAAAGCTCAAATCTGCCTGCCCATCATCACACTGGGGTGTACCGACGGCAATGATGATGATTTCCGCTTCGCTTAATCCTTGCTGATGTGAAGTAGTGAAGGCCAATCTTCCTTCGGTGGAGTTTCTAATAAGAAGTTCTTCAAGTTCCGGTTCATATATCGGGGACTTTCCTTGTTTGAGGGTATCTATTTTCCTTTCATCAACGTCTATGCAAACTACTTCGTGGCCGATTTCAGCGAGGCAGACTCCAGTTGATAATCCTACATAACCTGTGCCAAGTACAGCGACCTTCATGTCAGTCACCCACTCTCTTCATGCCCGTCATCTCATAGACATCCTTTAAATACTGAATGACATCATCCCTTGTATCTTCCCTTTGGAGTGCGAAGTCCACCGTTGCCTTGATGAAACCGATTTTATCCCCGATATCATATCTCTTGCCATCGAAATTACAGGCCAGGACTGCCTGACGTTTAGTAAGCTCATTGATAGCATCCGTCAGCTGAAGCTCTCCACCATGGCCCGCTGGAAGATTAGCCAGCACATCAAATATTTCCGGTCTCAGTACATAACGGCCCATAATCGCATAGTTTGAAGGTGCCTCATCTTGCGACGGCTTTTCTACCAGCGAATCGATATAGAACAGATTCGGCTCCAGGTTCGCACCCTTTGGCTTGATGATCCCATATTTGCTGACATCGCTATCAGCAACGCTTTGAATGGCTACGACAGAGCTATTGCAGTATTCGAATACATTGATGATTTGCTTCAAGCATGGGGTTTCGGACATCACGATGTCATCGCCAAGCAAAACGGCGAACGGCTCATTGCCGATGAAGCTTCGGGCGCAAAGGATGGCGTGTCCCAGCCCCAGCGCTTCCTTTTGCCTGACATAATAGATATTTGCCAGGCTTGAAATATTTTGGACCTCTTCTAAAATATCAAGCTTATTCTTTTTTAATAACGCATCTTCGAGTTCATAGGATTTATCAAAATGATCCTCTATCGATCGCTTTCCCCTGCCGATGATGATAATGATTTCCTCGATCCCTGAGGCGACTGCTTCCTCAACGATATATTGGATGGTCGGCTTATCAACAATCGGCAGCATTTCCTTTGGCTGTGCTTTTGTTGCCGGTAAAAATCGTGTCCCGAGCCCGGCTGCCGGGATAATCGCTTTTCGGATCTTCATATGCTGCCTCCCTTTTGAATTCCATAGTCTTTTATATTCAAAGGAACAAGCTCCCGACACGTTAAAGGCCTACCAGGTTACAAATAGACTATTAACGGTAAAATTAATAGGTACCTGACTATCCACGAAGAGGCCTGTAAACTTTTTTTATAAAACGGGGCAGCAGCTTTGGGAGGACCTTCTTGCGCCGCTTCAACAGCATCGCCACCATCGCTTTTTTCTCTTCCTTCATAACCATCCAGTCGTCAGGGATGGTAGAGACTATTTCCTCTATCAAAAAAATCGGGATAGTCTGGATCAACTCCAGGTGTTCAAAGAATTCCTCCTCCTGCTCTATGAAGGCTGCCATCAGTTGCTGGGCTGCGCTTTTCCTTAATCCTGTTGGCAAATTTTCAAGATTGGAAATCTCCCAATTATATGACCCAAGAATCTCGGCCTGGTCGATGATCCACAAATGATACATATCCTTCGCATCTTCCTCCAAAAGAATATTTTTGCGGGTCCGATCCCTGTTGCCAAGCCAATAATCTAGCAGGATGATGCCAGCCAGCGTCTCTGCATTCACAATCCCGGAAACACCCTTTACCTGGTGACCGTCAAGACAGTTCGGTACATAAAGAGAGGCAAATTGGAACTGCGTGGGAGTAAATTGATTGTAATCAGGAATCATTGCCGTAAATTCTTCGGGGATTTCGACCAGCATGGCAAACGGAACAGGCAAACCGAGGTATCTTGCCAGGCAATAGGCCACCCATTCGTTTGGCAAAGTTTTTTCAAACCCTTCCTGTAAAAATTTCACCACATAATCTCTGCCATCATCAAAGGCAATGAGATGGGCATTCGATTTCCCTTCTAATTTCCTTCGGTATGCCACAGGTTTAATCATAGCTGATCCCTCCATTCCCGCGTTCATGGACGATTTCATACAATAGATCGATATACTGATCAGCTACGACTTCAATTGCAAAATACTGTTGGACATGCTGAATGGCTGTTTTTGACATCTGCTGCTGCCTATCAGGGGAGTCAATGATGGAGTAAAGCTTCTTGACGGCATCATCGACATTTTGTCCGTAGTAGAGCATCCCAGTCTTCTCCTGGAGGACCAGCTCTGTGACCGGCATCATGTTTGATGCTACAACTGGTACCCCACATGCCATCGACTCAATAAAGGTGTTGCCAAAGGATTCAGACTTTGTCGTCGCCAGCGTGCAGCCTCCCGATTTGCGGATTTTCGCGTAGACGTGCGGCATTTGCTGATAAGGAATGACAGGATGCCATTTGACGATATCCGTCAGGTTTTCCTCCTGCCATTTCGCTGCGAATTCTTCCCGCTGGACGCTTTGCGCACCGCCGATCACCCAGAACTCAATATCATTTCGTTCAGCCTTGATTCTTTTGGCTACTTCCAGGAGCATCGGCCAGTTTTTCCGTTTATCCACACGGCCAATCCAACCGATGATTTTCTTGCCCTCAGGCATCACCGGTGCTTGATGATAATCGATCTCCCTTTCCCTCAATGGGCGGAAGAATGATGTATCCACTCCGTTATAAATCACCTGTACTGGTTTCGTTTCAGTTAATATGGAAACGACTCGTTTTTGATAATTGGAAGGGACAATGATGGTTTCAGGTTCAATTCCCCTGAAGTTTTTTAAATGAGGCTGAAGTTTGATAATTTCCGGGGTACGCGCTTCGATAATCACTGGACCTGTATATTTCGCCTTGCGGATCCATTTATAGGCATCCTTCGTATCGACAACGATAATCGCATCATAATGATTGGCTTGGATAATCCCTACTATTTCGTTTTCATCTTTCGTCAGGTAGACTGGAGCAATATCCTCCATGATATGAAGACCGCCATGGTCAGTCGTATACAAAAATTCGGTATCAATTCCATGCTTTTTAAAATAGATGGAACGATTCCTCCACCCGGCGTTCACTCCGCCAACAGTCAGCAGGCGCCAGATTACTAGTACTTTCATTCTGGTATCTCCTCTCTATAGATTGGGCATCCTCCTATCCTCACTTACTTTTTCCGTTTCTTTTTCTTCTTTTTCTTATCCAGGCTCTTCATGATTTTATCCCATGATGGGTCTCCAGCAAGGCTGTTCGTTTTTTCAGCGCTTTTATTAAAAAAAGAAGATAAATCTATTTGTCGCTGCTTCTTGTTTTTGCCTTTTAGCTTGCTGGCCTTTTTAGGATCCAATCCCATTTCTCTTCCCTCCCAGTATTCATCGATTTTATCCATGACCGCTTCAGGGTCTTCCCCGCGGGCAAGCATGGTTTTCACCCACTCTTCCTTGAACACCTTGTGCATCATGTTCTCCAGCTGGCGCAGATGGACCTTTTTATCAGAAGTCGTTAACAGACGATCGCTCAATTCCCGTAATTTTTCCTTATCCGGTTCCTCTTCAAGCAAAATGTAATAGATTTCGCGGGAGATGTTCTCCATCTCGATATAGTACTTCCATTCCTCATAAAGCTCCGGCTTCAGGGAATGCACATGCTCCAGGAAAATCTTCTTATTCTTCTCACCAAGTGAAGTCATCAGTTTCCGAGGGTAAGGATATACCCTGTCACGCCAAACGGCCCTGGCAACATCAATCACCTTCAGGCTGCCATCAGGCTGAAGATAGATCTGCCTTTTATGATGGTCAATCCGGTCATAGCCAATCTCCTTGAAAGTGATCAGCATATGGATCAATTTCAGCGACAGCTCCTCACTCAAAGGCTGGGACTGCAAATACTCCCTCACGTCGACACCCTTGATGATTTCCATAGCAATGTACAAATCGCCCTTCGCATAAAGCCGCGGAAAAAGATCCGATTGCTGGCCGAGAGAAAGAGCGTAATATTCCCGCTCACAGTCCTCTTCATTGCCGAAAACCTTTACACAAATATCATCACTCAATCTAAAAACAGCCCCCTGACGGCCTTTGCCGATCATCTCCAAAGGGGACTTATTCACAACGTCTACATCCTCATTCTCAAGATTCGTAACCTTGATTTCCTTCATGCATTTTTTCAAATACTTCGTATCCATAATGTTCCTCCTTGCTATCCTCAAGTTCCAGTTCTTAATTAATAAATTCAAGGTTGGCCAAAAACGGAAGGGCATGAATCTAGTAAAAGCAAAATGTGTGCAAGTAGAGATATGGCCGGCTATGGATGGCGGGCAATAATCGGGCTCTTCTCTCGATTTCTATCCGTCATAGACTTGATGACGGACAAGAATCGAGTTCTTCCCTCCTTTCCTGTCCGTCATGGCCTTGATGACGGACAAGAATCGGATTCTTCCCTCCTTTTCTGTCCATAAGGAAATTCGCAGCTGCTTCATTGTCAACCATCCAGTAATGGCTGGCGCTTTTTTTCTTAGTCGTGTAACGGTAAAATAGACATGAAAGGAAGTGGACAGATGGCAAATTCAGTTGCAGGCACTAATCAGTCGCATTTGACTCAATATATCCCGCCTAAGGGCATGTACGAAGACTTTGAGGATGAAGCTCATTATCTCGAGAAGGTTAAAGAATGGGGTTTGAGCACGAAGAAGGAATTTTGGTACAAAGACAGATATCAGCATTGTCTTGTGACGATAAAGGGTTACGAAATCTTTGGTGAAACAGCTGAATTCAATACTCTTGTAATTGAATTCCCTGATGGGAACTTAACTTGTATCCAACCTGCATACCTGAAGGAGATGCAGTCTTCCAGCTTCGGGAAGGAAATCATCCCACAAGCTTCAGGTGATGAAAGTGCAGCAGCAGAGGTGAAGAAAGAGAAGCCTAAAGCAACGGCTTCTGCGGCAACAGAAGCAAAAGCAGAAAAGCCTGCAAAAAAGGAAAAAGTAAAAAAGGAAAAGGTTCCTAAATTAGTGCTGCCAGAGGAAAAGGTTCATTTTACCGCGACGGTGAAGCAGTTTGCACTTAGCTGGAACCATTTCAATGAGAATAATGACGAAGTAGTCGTGTTCGAGAATGTCAGGATCGAGCAGGAGGAACCAATCGAGGTTGGCCTTGCATGGGGCTCACACAGCAAAACGCTGAAAAAACACGAACTGGAGCCGGGACAGCAGCTTGAATTCGACGGCAAGATCGTCAAAAAGAGTCTTCCAAAAGGCAAGGACGTCGAAGATGAATCTTTGCTTCTCGAAGTATCAGTAGCTTATAAAATCAATAACCCTTCAAAAATTAAAAAAAAGTAAGGATGGACTGGCCTCAAATGCCAGTCCATTCTTTAAGAAGATAAATTGGATCAGTTCCGGGCCAAGGAAATTATTGAATAAGCTCGTGCACGGTTAATTTCCCCTGTCAAGGAATGTTCAGAATGAACAATAATTTTATATAAGTTTGCATTTTTTTCAAAAAACCGTCATGCTAAAAAGGTACAAAACAACAATGTAATAGAGCGAGCAGGTGAAAAAAATGATTGAAGTTAAAACTTCTGAAATTAGCGATGGTGAATTCAATAGAGGGGTATTCGCAAAGCGTGATATTGCAAAAGGCGAATTAATCCATGAGGCTCCTGTGCTATCCTATCCGAACGACCAGCATGTCCATATAGAAAAAACGGCGCTGGCGGATTATGCCTTCGAGTATGGCATTAACCATTCTGCACTCCTCCTCGGATATGGAATGTTATTCAACCACTCATACGAGCCTAACGCAACGTATGAAATCAATTTTGACAATCACACATTTGATTTCTATGCCTATCGTGATATCAGCGCCGGGGAAGAAATTTTCATTAACTATAATGGAGAAGAGGATAATAACGATCCATTATGGTTCAACAAAGAAGAGGAATAAGAACAAAAAGCGCAAGCGCCTCGTTCAGCCCCGACAAGCGCTGGAGAGCCGCCCAATGAAGTCGTTCTTTGACTTCATTGGGCGGATCGAAGCGACTCGAGGGGCTAGGCGCTGGAGCTGGATTAAGAAAACTACATGCAGTTATCCACACCTAAATAATTTTATAATTTCCTCACTAGCGTTGCGTAAAAGTT
>NZ_JAGGQU010000060.1 GCF_018613155.1 Bacillus sp. ISL-55
ACCACAGGCAGTTATCCACACCTAAATGATTCTATAATTTCCTGGTTAACAACAAAAAAATAAGACCCGGTCTATGACCAGATCTTAATCTGCAAGCTCTTTTCTTTTAAAGATATAGATTGCCAATAATACAAATAAAACGGTCATTGTTAAAGTTATACCTGTCGCTGGCCAAACATGCTCTGGCCACTTTTCGGTAATCAACCTTACGGAAACATAGGAAAGGAGCTGTGTCGGGCTCCATTCGAGGAGGTGCTGAAGGGAACCTCCTATTATCGTAAAAATAAACACGGTAATAAGCGCAACCATACCGGCAGCGACTGGCTGCATGAACATTGCACTGCAAAGGATTACGAATGACAATACCAATATGAGCCATAATGAATATATACCGAACGATTCCATGAAGGCGCCAAATGGAATAAACTCAAACAGGACGCCAGTATAATACCAGCTTGCCAACATTCCAAGGAACAATGAAACGAGTATTAATATAAGTGCAGCTGCCCATTTGGAAGTGATATAAGAGAAAAAGGAAACTGGTTTTACGAGGATCAGCTGTGCGACACCGCTCTTTCTCTCCCCGGCAACTGTTCCCATCATGGAGAGGGCGATGATCAATATACCAATCATCTGGTATTCTCCCAAACTCATGATAAATATTTCTTGAGCAGAGGGTTCGGGTATTTCAACTACTGCCCCTTCTGGAAGACCGCCTACAGAATTAAGGATTTCCGGCAAATAGTAGGTGGTCAGAGGATCCATCACTCCGAGCAAAATAAAGGTGATCGGCATCCAAATCCACTTATAGTTCCTTGCCATCTCCAGGAATTCTTTGTTTAGCAGCGTGAACCATTGCTTCATTTTTGCACCACCTTCATAAAAACATCTTCAAGACTGATTGAACCAATTTCATATTTAGTGAGCGGCCAGTTCTCCCTGGCTGCCAGGGTCAGTATAACCTCTTTTACTGCTTCAAGATTTTCAGTATAAATACTTGCTATATTGCCTTCCATTTGAATGGAATCAATTTGTGGATGTTTTGCAAGCGTTTTTAAACAACTGGAGGCTTCTTGGCTAAAAACTAAATCGATTTTTGACTGGTTATATTTCTCCCTGAATTCATCCATTGTTCCAGACTCGATGATTTCTCCATTGTGCAGAAACAAAATACTTTCACAAACTTCTTCGGCATCATTTAGGATATGAGTAGAGAATAATACAGTCGCTTCCTTCTTTAGCTTTTCCAGCAATTCAAGAACTTCACGTCTGCCGAAAGGGTCCAAAGCAGAAACTGGCTCATCCAGCATAATCAGTTTTGGCCTGTGGATAATCGCCTGGGCAATCCCGAGACGCTGTTTCATTCCGCCTGAATACTTTCCGATTCTCCTGTTTTTTGCATCTGCAATTCCCACTAGTTCTATCAGCTCAGCTGACCGTTCCTTCGCTTTCTTTGCAGGAAGTCCTGATAGCTTTCCAACATACTCGAGAAATTCCCTTCCCGTCATCCAATCATGAAATACAGGATGCTGCGGGAGATAACCAATCAACCGACGATGGTCAGCTCCCTGCTTTTCACCTGCGAAAGATATTTTTCCTTTTGTTGGTTCAAGCAGCCCAGAGAGCATTTTCAATGTAGTTGTTTTACCCGCACCATTGGCTCCAATCAAAGCCACACATTTACCATTTTCCAACTGGAAATTCAACCCTTTAATCACTCGCAAGTCCTTAAAACTCTTTTCTAAATTTTCTACTGTGACTAAGGGCATTATTGATTTCTCCTTCCAATCACGAAATACAGGATAGGCCCAATAATGTTAACCACCAATATAACGATTGCCCAAACCCATTTGGGACCGTTTGTTTTTTCAATCTTTATTAAATCAATCACCGCAACAACTAATAAAATAACTTGAATGACCAATATAGGTGCAATTAAAGCCCAATTAATGTCAGCGAATAATTCCATTTCGATAACCTCCTTATTTGTTTTACATCTATAAGACGGCTGAAGTAAAAATTCGTTCAAAGAATTTTATTTTCGGGAGCGGATTTTTATAAAACATTGCTACAAAGTCAATTCTAATTGTAAGCAAGAAGCAACTGAGTGAAAAAAGCATAAAAAATATCCGGCATACAATATGCCGGATAATATATTTTAACTCTGTTTTACAGAAGCCTGAAAATGAAGGGTATTCGATATTCCTGACCTTCATATGCTTTGATTGCCCCTACAATGGTGAATATCATGGCCAATATCCCGATGACCCACAGCATAAAGATCCCAATCAACAGGATGACAAGAATACCGCTGACAATTCCATATACAGTATAAGAAATAAAAAAGTTCATATATTCCCTTCCATGGTAATCGATATAGCTGGAATCATCCTTTTTAACGAGCCAGATAATCAGCGGTCCAAGAAAAGCAGTAAAAAAGCTAATAATATAAATGCCTGCTGCAATAAGTCTTTCATCATTTTTCGGCATTGTTTCCCCTCCAATACTCTTATAATTAACTTTACGAAAAAACAGTAAAAAAGTTTCATGAAAGATGAACTTTTTCATTATAATGAAAATTAAGGGTTTTCCTTTTAGAAGGAACAAAGTGTAGCTTAATGTGCATTAAAATAAAGACAGGATAGGATGTAAAATGAATAGGATACTACTTAAGAATGCAAATGTAATGCCAATCACCTCTGAGCCAAAGGCAAATTGTGATGTTCTCATAAAAGAAGGTAAAATAATTAAAATAGCATCTGAAATTACCATTGAAACCGGGTACGAGGTTATTGATTGTAAAAACAACTTTTTGCTTCCGGGCTTCATCGATGTCCATACTCATCTCGGCCTTTATGATGAAGGTACAGGTTGGGCCGGAAATGATGCCAACGAAACAATTGAGCCAATGAGTCCTCACGTTCGGGCGATTGACGGAGTCTACCCGCTCGACCCTGCATTCGGCGATGCAATTAAATATGGAATTACCACGGCACATGTTATGCCTGGAAGTGCGAATGTAATCGGCGGAACGACTTCTGTCATTAAAACGGCTGGAAAAAACATTAAGAACATGATTATCCAGGAAACAGCAGGACTTAAAATTGCACTGGGTGAAAACCCGAAACGAATTCACAGTATGGGGAATAAAGATTCCATCACCCGTATGGGGATAATGGGAATGCTTAGAGAAGCTTTTTACGAGGCGATGAATGCTGATAATCCTGATTCCTTGAGGATTAAGCCGATCATTAAAGCATTGAACAGGGAAATACCTGTTAGGATCCATGCCCATCGAGCAGATGATATCATGTCTGCGATCAGATTTGCTCAGGAATTCAATCTTGATTTACGGATCGAGCATTGTACCGAAGGTCATTTGATTGCAGAAGAGCTTGCCGGCCTGAATTTAAAAGTTTCAGTTGGCCCTACACTCACCCGCCGTTCGAAAGTGGAACTGAAGAATAAGAGCTGGAAAACTTATCAGGAACTGACTGACCATGGTGTTGAGGTATCTGTTACTACTGATCACCCCTATACCCCAATCCAGTACTTAAACCTTTGTGCTGCCATCGCAGTGAGGGAAGGATTATCCGAACAAAAAGCACTCGAAGGAATCACGATTTTGCCAGCAAGAAATCTGCGGGTTGATGACCGTGTCGGCAGTATCGAGCCTGGGAAAGATGCTGATCTGGTCCTTTGGAATCAACATCCATTCCACTTCAGCGCAAAGCCAATGTGGACAATGATCAATGGCAAAATAGTTTATCAGATTTAGTCGAAAATCGCTGTAGTTTCTTGGCAAAAAAACACAGATAAAAAGAGTAAAAAACCTATTTTCTTTTTTGAAAAAATCCTGTATTATACTCTTTGGAAATATAATTTCATAAAGCAAAGTGATTAGGGAAGGCAAATGGTGCGCCACCAGTATCCTGGTTCTAGTGGGTTCGATTCCCACCCCGAAATTTTTTAGCAATACAAAAAATTTCGAGGGTGGCCGTGTAGTTACATTCGCACGAGATAGGACTGCCCTGCGTGGAGGGATACAAAATGCTCAAGAAACGCGATCTACATGATTGCCACGAATTATTTGAGCTGATGGCGCATCCGGAGGTCTTCCCTTTTGTGCGCCAAAAGGCACATTCATATGAAGAATTCGTATTTATAACAAAGCAAACGATTGAAGCAGAAGAACAAGGAGAATTAATCTCCCGTACAATACTTGACGAGTGGGGAGCTCCAATCGGCACAATCAATCTATTTGATATTCAGGAAGGAGCCGGTTTTTTAGGCACCTGGCTGGGGAAACCTTTCCATGGCAAAGGATACAACACCTTGGCAAAAGATGCTTTCTTCCAGGAACTATTTTATGATATTGGGATTGAGACTATTTTCATGCGTATCAGGAAAGTTAATATCCGCTCGATTAAAGCAGCAGAAAAGCTGCCTTATGTTGTGAAGGCAAACGAAACCCGCAAGCACATTTATGAGCAGTTAAATGCAAATGGAGAGATTTACGATCTGTATGAAATTCCTAAGGACCAATATACACTGTACCTCAAAAGGTCTGGTGTCCAGGAAGAAGAAGCAGCCCATTTGTTGGAGGCATAATTCACCCATATACAAAACGCCCTGAAAAATACAGGGCGTTTTCTAATTAAGCAGATCTTGCCCAGTTGTTTCTTCCCGCTCCGATAAGGAAGCCTCTGACAGGAATGCTTCGAGTTCGGCATCCGTCAATGTCTCATACCGTCCATCCTCAAAGAAAACCTGTGTCTGATTCGGATTGATCCTATTCATGTTAAACCCTATTCCCATTTCATCACCCCGCATAATTAAACTAAATACTATTAATTATTAGATAATTCATTTCGATTTGACTGCTAATTGTTATTAGCGTTCCCAACCTGCTTCACGATATTCGGAATTTTTTCAAAACCGATCATCCATAACTTGATAATTTAATAAAATAAAAAACGCCATGATTGGCGTTTTGAATGGTTCGTCCTAATGGTTTTCACGCAGAGCTTTTCCCAGCACATCTTTGCCTCCAGTAATAGGGATGATACTTCCGGTTATAAAGCTGGAATCATCATTCGCAAGAAAGCTGATCACCCTTGCGATATCTTCCCCTGTACCAGGTCTGCCTACTGGTACGGAAGAGTCCCTGGCATTCATTGAGTCGCTAATCGCTTTTTCTTTCCACTCACCTGTGATGTCACCAGGGCAGACCATATTGGCGGTGATCCCGTTTTCTGCCTCTTCCAGCGCCAGTGTCTTTGTCAATGAAGCCAGTCCTGACTTAGCTGCGGCAAAAGCAGATCTGTAAATCCACCCAGGAGCCGACTCCACCCTGTCAAAACCAACTGTAATGATCCTCCCCCACTTCCGTTTCCTCATAGAAGGTATCAGCAAATTCGATAAATAGAATACGGCATTTAAATTGCCATTAATTAAGTAAGTCCATTCATGTATCTGATAATCGGCCATTTTCTTTCTTTCGGAAATATATGGTCCAGCATTATGGACAACTATATCAATCGCAGTGAATTCCTTTAGAGCATACGAAACAATTTTTTTACAATCTTCATAATTTGTTATATCTCCCTGTACACAAATATTCTTTGTGTTGAACACTTCCGATAGTTCCGCTGCAAGCTGTTCAGCCTCTATTTTGCTGTTCCGATAATTGATAATTACATTTATACCTTCGGCAGCAAGCTGCAGTGCTGTTCGTCTTCCTAAACCGGTGGCACCTCCGGTAATCAAAGCCGTTTTATTTTCCACAACCTGTACCTCTCATCCTCATTAGATTACATATCACTATACTAAAAAGAAGCAAGCTGTTTTGCAACTTTTAGCCTTCATATATTGGGACCAATTTGACTTTAACCGCTGGGCCGATGCCTGCATATAATATCCATATCGAAGATGGTCTGCTTGAAAGGCGGGATATAATTGTTTCCATGGAATCTATTGCCGTTCGACCGAAATACACAGAAGAAGATTTTGGAAATGAAACCAGATGAAATCGAAAATTATGTCCAGCAAATGATGGGCAAAATGCTCCAGCCTAATATGCAGGGGATGTTAAAACCTGAAGAATGGCTGAAAGGGATGCAGCAGCATAACTCACCTGATCCAGCCAAACAGACTAACGGATTAGGTGCGGAAATGTTTGAAACTCATGATTTTGTTTTTGTCAGGGTACCGCTAAAAGAAGAAGCCTGGGTTAAACAAATGAAACTTTTTTATACTTCAAATCAGGTAATCATTGAACACATTCCGGATCTGTCCGATAAACACACACTAGTATTGCCAGCAACCGTTAAGCGGAAGGGTGCGGCAGCAAACTACAGGGATGGAGTACTCGAATTAAAGCTTCATAAAATTGTGGATATGCAATACGCTGAAATCGATATCTCAAATTAGTTAAAACGAACTCTACAAAAGAAGCTAAAAAAAGAACAGCCTGATGGCTGCTCTTTTTGAGTTTATTATTTACCAATGAACATTTGTGTCCAGTAGTTACCTGTTGCTACATGGCCTACACCAATGTGTGTATAGCTTGAGTTTAAGATATTTGCACGGTGGCCAGAACTATTCATCCATGCTTTCACAACTTCCTCAGGTGTACGCTGTCCCATAGCAATGTTTTCACCTGCTGAACGGTATGAAATTCCAAACTTTTTCATCATATCAAAAGGTGAACCGTATGTTGGGCTAGTGTGGCTGAAATAGCCTTTGCTTTGCATATCGCGGGATTTTTCCCTCGCTACTTTGCTTAGTTCAGTATCAAGTGCAAGTGGTTTTAAACCATTCTTTGCTCTCTCTTGATTTGTCAACTCCACTACTTTTTGCTCATAGGCACTAACTGCTGAAGAAACTGGTGCTGCTGCAGGTTCTTGAGCAGGTGCTTTAGCTGGCTCCTGAACTGGAGCCGGAGCTGGTTGTTGCACAGGTGCTGGTGCTGGTGCCGGTGCCGTTTTTTCAACAGGCTCCTGTACATTATTGTTAGTAGGCTGAGTTTGTTTCCATGAAAATTGGTAGTTCTTAAAATACTTTTGTAAGATAGAATTGATTTGTTCATTACTTACATTGCCACTTTGATAGTAGTAAACTTTTGATTGTATAGTAGACGCATCTGCTTTATCCATACCTGGATTTGCTGCGAATAAAGCAGCTGCAGCAAAAGCTGTTAGAATCATTTTCTTGTTCATTCCCGAATTCCTCCCGAAAATTTAGTTTGTCTCTCTCTTGCAAACTAATCATATCACGGGATTTTTGTAATAAACCTGGGATAAAAAGGAAAAACTATTATTCTATTGAAAGTAATTCTGTTAAGCATTCTCTATTTATACAAGATATCAATGATTTAAAGGCTTTTACAGATAATTTGCTTGTTCAGTATTAATTGAAGTTTTTTCCTGTTCATTTTCAAATTACCCAGCTAGACCATAAAAAGGAAAGATTAATATATTGACAACTTTTTTCACAGATTCGTTTCATGACATTTTTTTCTGCAATATGACAATCATTAAAGTATATTACAAGCCAAGGAGCAATCACGTGATTTTGGTCAATTGCTAGATTGGACAGTAGAAGAACAAAAAGCGCAAGCG
>NZ_JAGGQU010000061.1 GCF_018613155.1 Bacillus sp. ISL-55
CCGGGGTTTTCATTTTCACAATAAAAAGGCTGAACCAGCACCTTACCTGGTTCAGCCTTTTCTTGCTAGAAGCCGTTTTCAATTAGCTAATATATATAAGCCAAAAACTCCAATAAGAACTCTGATGGGGTCAACAAATACAAGGAAGCATGGGACGTACCTTTGCTACCTATTTACTGAAAAGTTCCATTTGATTCCTTTGTGATTTTTTGGTCACTAAAATCTCTAAATTTGTTCGTTTTTACAATTCACGTCCTGCTACTTTCTCCTGACAGCCTACGTAACAGCTACCTAAAATGCTACATTTATTCTGCTAAACTAAAGATCATTCTTAAAAGTAATAGTGTTTTTACTTTTTAATCCTGTGTCCAGCTAACCATATACTCTGTCACACTGTTCGGGATCTCTAGTCCGGGGTCTGCAATTTTCCAGTGACCCTTGATATCCAGTTCCTCACATGCCAACCCAAACTGAGCCATTGCGATGCCAATATCGAGTATTTGCATGTCATATCCTAGCCTTGTGCTGTAATTCGGGGTGTGTTCAATATAAAAATGGCACTTTTGCCGATCTTCAGACAACACTAGTCTCCATGGCTGTTTGTTCGATGCTGAAGGCCCCAGCCTCACCATCTCGATGGGAATCTCTAATTGTGCGGCATTTGCTTTATCAAGCGGATCTGCAAAACTCCCGTCAAAAAACAACTGATCCCAAGGTTTTTTATTATCGGCTTTCACTACATAACGAAGCGCTTTATCAAATACTCTTTGCTTTTGTTGAGGATAGCCTGATGGCGTGATACATGGAATGAACTCTCCTTCTGCAAGCTGAATTTCTCTTTCAAAGGAATTCCTGCTGAAGGTGCCGCCCATCCAGCATGTTCCCAGCCCAAGCTCTGTCAAATAGAGCACCAGCTTATGAAAAGTAAAGGCGAATTCCAGTAAGGAGTATTTCTTATTTTTACACAGACCGACCAGATAGACCTGCGGATTTTTAATAAATCCATAGGTTCCAAGCTTGATTCCTTTTTCTGAGACATTGTTGGTAATCTGAACAAGCTCAATTCGCCCTTTATTGCCAAAAGGTCCTATTAAATTGTCTTCAGTTGCTATGTATTCTACGATCCTATTGTAATCAGATTTAGAAAGCTTTTTTGAATCGTATGTTCTGATAGACTGACGATTTTTCATCGTTTCAATAGCCGACTTATTATTACTCATTATGCACCTCTTTCAACGTGAGCAAAGGGACGTACCTTACGCTTCCAAACAGAATAAAAGCAAGACTTCCATACTTTGTTCCAATGAAGGAAATTATCGTCTATTTGCATAACTAAACTATATGCAGATGATACGTCCCCTGCTTCTCCCTATCTTCCATTCAATCCCCAAGCATTTATTTCGCCACTAAACCCTTCAACACCAGATTCAAATTTTGCGGCCGTTCTGCCAGTCTTCTCATGAAATATCCATACCAGTCATTTCCATAGGGTACGTAGGTACAGAAGGAATATCCTTCTTCTACTAGTTCATGTTGCATATCTGTCCGGAAGCCATACAGCATTTGGAATTCAAACTTGTCTTTCGGAATATCATTTTCAATCACAAATTGTTTAACTGCATGGATGATATTATGATCATGTGTCGCGATTGAGGTGAATCCTGGATGCAGCAATCGTTTCTTGATTAGTTTCACGTAATTCGCATCGATTTCCTCTTTTTTCTGCAGAGATACTTGAGCATTTTCTTTATATGCTCCTTTTACAAGTCGCAGCCTCATATGCTTTAAATTCTCAATATCGTGTTCTGACCTGTAGAGATAGGCTTGAATGACTGTACCGATGTTATCGTATTCAACTTGAAGCTGCTTTATTATATCAAATGTCATTTGGAGATGACTGTAATCTTCCATATCTATATTAACAAATATTCCGTATTCTTTTGCTGTTTTCATTATATCGCGCATGTTTTTCAGGCAAAATTCTTGATCAACATCTAATCCCAGTTGTGTTAACTTAATTGATAAATGTGCGTTTACACCTGATTGTTTAATGGCTTGCAGTGTTTTTAGGACAGTCTCTTTGGCTTCTATTGCTTCATGTTTAGAATAAACAAATTCACCTAGATGGTCTACTGTTGCACTAATACCATGAGAGTTTAAATTCTTCACTGATTGGATCATTCCATCTGTGTCAGTTCCTGCTACAACCTTTCCCGCCCCGAGTTTGAATCCCCATTTTTTTGCACTAGCATTAAATAACTGATTTTTTGACAACGCTATGAAAAAATCTCTCGCTATAGCCACTGCACATTATCCTTTCTGTTTTTTATTGAGATGCTTCCTTATATGGTAGATACCCTTTTCATTTTCACAATAACTTTATTATTTGCTGCAATACACAAAAGAAAGCTCAGAGCATTTTATAACTCTGAGCTTCTTGTATGCTAATTTAACTTCCTAAGTACCGTCTAAATCAACTGAGAATTACTGTGCAATAAGCACTGTTAATTTGCACTTAAATGGCGAACCCTTAGTTTCTGCCACTTTCCGTTCTAACAAGCTATAAAAATGCAATCACGGCAACAAACCCAAAACCGCAAAAAAGTGCATGATCGATCCTGCTAATACAAATAAATGCCATATTGCATGGTGGTAATGAAACCCGCGCCAGACATAAAAGATGGCTCCGACTGTATACAGGACTCCTCCGATCACCAGAAATACCAGTCCTTCTGATGATACATTCTGTGTCAGTGGTCCCCAGGCGAATACTATTAGCCAGCCCATGACGACGTATAACACAGTGGATGTATGCAGGAAGCGTTTAACGAACAGAGATTTGAATACTGTTCCGGCGATGGATAGTCCCCAGACGATTCCGAACAGCGTCCATCCTAAAGCTCCTTTTACAGCGATGAAAAGGAATGGTGTATAGGTGCCGGCAATGAAAAAATAGATGGATGAGTGATCCATGATTTCAAAAAAGTCCTTTGCTTTGCCGGGCGGGAAGCTGTGGACGAGGGTTGACGATGTATATAACAGCACCATGGTCACGCCGAATAAGGTGAAACTCACGACATGCCAGGCTGTTCCGTACAGGGAAGCGAATACGATTAGGATGACGAGGGCGGCGATGCTTAACAGTCCACCGATTCCATGGATGATTGCGTTGGCGATTTCTTCTCTCTTCGTAAAGATATGTACATTGGCCATACTGTTGACTCCTTTTCTCTTGTTGTCGCTTTCTTCTATTATAGTAGAACATGAGCAGTTCATGAAGGATTCTGGTTGCTGTTCAATAAGAAAAGCGCAAGCGCCTTGGTCAGCCCCGACAAGCGCTGGAGGGCCGACCGGTGAAGTCGTTCTTTGACTTCATTGGGCGGACCGAAGCGACTCGAGGGGCTAGGCGCTGGAGCTGGACAATTCTCGAAGAAATATATACATTTTTATCTTTTAAAAAAGGAGCATTTTCTGTGAAATGCCCCTTACTGTCTTTTCTAGATCAAGGTTTGTACATAGCTTTGCTTCTTCTGAATCAATTTCTGTTGTAGTTCGTGCATCAAAGAGATGACTTCTTTTGATACTTCGGTGATTTCTTGGAGTGTATGTTCTGCTTTTAGCTTATTGCCTTCATTGATTTCTTTTACAGCTCTTCTTGCCAGTTCATGGACCTTGATATGTGGTTCTTCGAGCTTTTTGTATGCCGGTTCATGACCGATCAGCTTTTCAGCGAATCCATAATACCATTTGCCAAGGCGGCAATTTGTGTGCGAAGCAACATCTTTTTCTGTCAGATGCTCGAAGCCGAGGATCATGTTGTACACTCTCCAGCGCCACAATAAATGGTCGGTGATCGATAACTCGATCAAGTCTTCCTGGCTGTATTTCATATTTTGCGAAATGGCTGTGGTTCGGTATTTGTCTATCATTTTGCTAAGGTCATAGACAGCCTGGCCTGTTTTTCTTGCAATGGCTTCTCCTTTTTCAATGGCCTCGACAATATTCTGATTGCGATTGACCACATCATCGGCAGTTGCTGCCTGTTCCTCTGTAACTGCAGAAATTTCACTGAAGCTTACCCCAACCTTTTGCAGATTGCCATTCAGCTTTTGCAATTCTTCTTCTACATTCGTGGAATACTTGACCCCTTTATGCAGGTTTTCAGTAATGGATTGGAAATGATTCGTGATGGTTCCTGAAATATTGCTCAGATCGACAATGTCTCCGTTGATGGAAGACAAAGAGTTCTTTGTGTGGTCCGCAAGCTTGCGGACTTCTTCTGCCACAACGGCAAATCCTTTTCCGTGCTCGCCCGCCCTTGCAGCTTCAATCGATGCATTCAGCGCAAGTAAATTGGTCTGCTCTGCTATTTCATGAATGAAGGAGATGACACCCTTCATGCTCATCACTTTGCTATTCAATTCATTTACAGATTCAACCACATGGGACTGCTGTTGATCAATTTCCTTGAATGTAGATGTGACGGTTCCCAAATGGCTGATTCCCTTATTAAGATCATCCAGCTTTTCAACTGTAAGACTATTAACCTCACCAATAGAGGAGGCTATCTCTTCAGTGGACGCTGCCAATTCCTCCATGGACGCATTGATGGCCTGTGCTTCACTCACCTGTTTAGCCTGATAGTCCAGCAGTTCTTTCGTCTCGTTAATATTCGCATTGAATTCTATGATTTCAGACAACCCGTTGATAAAATCACTCGCCGTGTGCTCCATATAAGTTTCCACAATCAGCTGCTGATCGACGGTGACCAAAGCCTGGAAAGCAGCGATAGCATTAAGCATCTGCTCCGGCTTTTTCATCAGCTTCCCGGCAATTTTATCGGTGATTTCTTGGCTTAACAAATGAAAAGCTGGAATCATCCAATCCGGAGTCAAACCGATTTTTTCATGGATGTCCGCAATTGCCCGTCGCTTGAATATGTAATGTAAATCAAGATCGTCTTCAAATAGACTGATCAGATACACGTGAAAAACTTCCGTCAATTTTTCCCGGGACATTTGTTGCTCCACTTTCTCGCTGAGCTGCGGAATCTCCAGGAAACGATCGATAAATCTTGTCAGAATTTCCTCATGGTGCTGATGATAGATCGCCTGCAATTCCTTTACAGCTTCGCGATTCTCCTGTGTGATTCCCAGGAATAGAAGCTTCTCTCTGAATCTTTCATTCGTTTCAATATCCGTGATTCCTTCATTTTTAAAAAACGCTGCATTCTCTCTCTTCTTCAAAAACATCAATGTTGGCACCTCATAAAAGTATAGTGAATTCATAGGTAGTTTTTACCCGTGTCAATATGAATATCTTACCATGATGCAGTGATGGATTTAACAATTTCTTGAAGAGAAACCTTTCACATTTGTCAGAATTGTGAACAAACTGAAGTGGGAGTGTCCCCACTCTTTAGATGAATGAAAAAAGCAGTGCATACATCTCCCTGCTGCCATCCATCATAATCTTTTATTGCCTTATCTTCTTTTTCCTCTCCAAACGCCCATTTGAAAAATAATCCATGAATAGACAGTAAAAATCGATAGCGGTATGATAATCTTTTGATGATTGGACCAGAGGTTTAGGATTGTTTTATGAAGGTTGCCTGTAAGATACAGATAGTAGATATACACCAATAAGAAGGAAAGAATTAATAAGAAGACAAAGCGGAGCATACGAAAAAAAGAACTTCCATCGAAAATCGTTCTAGTAACCTTACTTTCTTTGTTAGAAAGTATTGTTTTAGCCATCAACCACACACCCCCTGCTTCATATCCATTAATATTCTTTCTCTGCAGGGCAATTTCCTTTGATTTCAGTAATAAAAGACATTTGAACACACCAATTCTTCGTACTATAATGAAGAAAACGATTACCAGGGAGTTGTACCATGGCTAAACATAAAGTCTACACAATGAGTTTCGCAAGTGTCTATCCACTTTACGTGAAAAAGGCGGAAAGAAAAGGACGGACGAAAGCAGAAGTGGATGAAATCATTACCTGGTTGACAGGGTATAGCCAGGAAGATTTAGAAGCAATACTGGAAAAACAGACAGACTTTGAGACCTTCTTTGCAGAGGCTCCTAAAATGAATCCTTCGAGAGATTTGATCAAAGGTGTGATTTGCGGTGTCCGAATTGAAGAGATCGAGGAACCAACGATGAGAGAAATCCGCTACCTGGACAAGCTGATTGATGAGCTGGCAAAGGGGAAAAAGATGGAGAAGATTTTGCGGAAATAATTAAACAGCACTGACCTTATATTGTAATGAATACAAACTGGTAAAGGCCATTGTTAATGTATGAAACCACTCGGTGCATACCTTCTTTAATGAAGATATGCACCCGCCAGTTCTAGATAAGAAAACCTTTTACATTACCGATTCATCAATGGTTATTACTTCTCCTTGCAGATTCGAATTGCTCAAGGGATTTTTCAAATCCCATTAATTTTGTATTCCTTTCTATACAATCCACAATTTCCTTTGCACATTCCACCATTGAGTTGGAGAACGTATTCACTTCAATATCATATATTTCTTGCTTATGTACAAAACTGAGCTGAGAGTTTGCCTGCCCGATTCGGCGGTCTCCTCTTAACTTTTCTCTACGTGTTAGCTCTTCGACAGGACAATGAACCCCCACAAGAAGAATTGGGTAAGATTTGAACGTTTCATAAAAATTCTGTAACGTAATGGGGTCATGGAGGATTTGATCTAATATCAAATTAACTCCTCGATCTGAGAACATTGCCACATTTTTATAATAAAAATATTCTGTTTCTATGGGTATTAGCCGCTCGTTTTCCCTATCTTCCATCTTTTCTATGACTAAATCATAATCATCCACGCTAAAAGAAAAAAAGTCAGGAAGTAACTTTGTCAGTTCCTTTGCTAAAGTTGATTTTCCTGAACTTGATACACCGTTTAAAACAACTATCATTCCTTTTTCCACAAAAGCACACTCCAATTACCTCAGATATAAACCATACTCTATAAAATTCAATGTCTATATTTAGATTCCTGCTTAAGTCAGTAACTGCTTTGTTAACAGGACCCATTGACCCCTTAGCTCTCTTTACTCCATAAACTCAATTATTCCTGCCGGGACTTGTTCAAAAATGTAAACTTCAGGATTATTATAAGGTTTGAGCTTCAAGTACTCTGAAAGAGGAATCATACTTTTCCAGTATTCTTTAATTAATTCCTCTTTTGAAGGTAATCCTTCAACAAAGTTCCCTTTACCCCCATCATATAGATCTTCAAGATGAGCGAATAATTCACTTGATATATCGAAATTAAAAACTAAAATTTTCTCACTGAACATTGGAAAGCGATAGTAAGGTTTTTCATGTGGTTCTAAATCTGCACCGAAAGCAACTTTAAAATCAATCCATTTCGGTGAATTTTCCGGCCTGAAACGTTCTGTCAGTTCTGGAAAGAAATTAGCACCTCTTGAATACCATCTTGTTGCTGTTGTACGATTTAATCCTTCTTTTAAAACCCTTTGCGGGCGTATACCTAAGTCATCATCATCTTTAATAACCCTATGGTATAAAAACAATAGCTTACCTCCATTCATTAATACAAATCTAACCAATACCCTTACAACACTTTAATAAATTCGCTAGCAACTCTGGTCGTTTACCAGGGATAAAAACATCTTCAATTGGCACCACTGCATACCACGGACGTTCGCTTCTGCCAGTTAATACGGTTTTGTCATAAACCAAATGAATTCTTAAGCGTTTATCGATTTTTATCGATGCAGATAACTCTTTGTAAACCTCTTCCATTCTATCCAAGTCAAACATGCCCTCAATGGCCATCTTTCCATATAGCCCGTTCCACCAGGCTAAAAAGAACTTCACACTTTCTGAGTAGCCGAAAGAACCCGATTCATTTTTCTTAAACAACTTTTGATATATCGCTTTATCAAATTCAAGTGCTCCATTGTGGTCATACATATGATTCTGAGAGTTCTGATCGACAGCTTCCTGCCAAACTGCAGCAAAGGTCTCTTCAAAATCTTCCTCGAGAATCCCCCAATTTGAACTATCAACATAGGGAAACAAAGGTCTTTCACTCTCTTTATTTTTGCTGTTTAAGTACAGGTTTTGAATAGTCATTAAATAATTTAACGAATAAGGTGCCGTAACTTCCATTTCAAATCCGCTATTGTATACTTCCTGTATATCTGGCATTTGCCTATTCCTCTCTTATTTCTTTTATTGTTATGACCACTCCTGGCTAAATCCTCAGAGCGCCAATCCTTTTTAATATCCCAAGACACTTCCGCCTTAAATCACTACACCACTCACTTTTGAATGCCTCATCAAAGCACCAAAAGAAGAAAGCAGACAATACCGCGTAAAAAAATAAGAAACCATTGTTCCGTATACTGGTGAGCCAGTTTGATTGTTCTGTAGCAAATATCAAAGTTGGCACTACAACAAATAACGCCCCAAGGAACACATGAAGCAATCCTGCAGCAGCCATTCTTTTTAGCCCACCTGTTCTTCTGGTAAGAAAATCAGACAAGATCGAGGATGGAATTCCATAGATTAATACAATGGGCAGGATGTACATCCCGAAAAAAAGCCCTACCCCGGACTGATCAAGTACTGACAACAAGATCACCATCACCATCGTTGCGCCAAAGGCAGAAATCAATTTTCTTAGAATCATAGTCATTCCCCCATCCTCATTCATCTTTTGCAAAAAAATGGTCCGATCCATCCTCTTTCATGGGTGACAACATATGTCCATTTATACTCTTGTTCAACAACGTATAAATCCGCATACTCCCCATCGGCCAGTAAAAGGTCTGCCGTATTCAAATCATATGCATTCTCTACTAGTAATACATCATCAGAATGCTGAAAGAAAATCAGGCAAGTATCTTTATATTGTTTTTCGAATGCCAGCTCTGCCTGTTCTTCCTTTTCACACTTTCTTTTATCATAGCTGAACACATGCCACAAATACCCGCTCGCTCCACTGCCTGAATGCAAATAGATTTGCTTTTTTTCCAAAGGACTTAAATGCGATGCAAATACATCTTCCCACTTCTTTCGCAAATCATATCCGAAGTCATCTGTCTTACTGACTACTATTTTTTTGCTTTTTAGTTTTTGATAGAAGTCCATACTCCGCCTCCTCTGAGACTACCTTATTATTGATTCTCCTTTATAAGGTTTTATTCCTTTAAATCAGTACTTGTCATAAGCATAAGATTGTACCCTGAAAAATCAAAGAGCTCCCGGCTTGGAATCGGAAGCTCTTTTGACAGCTAGATGATTCAATTGAAGTTTCCATTAGAAGAATTTAGAAATCACCTGCACAATGATAGCTGCAGGATCGCTCTTTTTTTACGGAAAAATACTAACGCAACCGAGAGTTAACGATTTTGAAGTTCGATAATGCTTTTTCCGCCTAAAAAGGCATGGCCAGTCTTCAGTGTCATGACTGTATCAAAACCATAGCGATTATATACCTTTTCAACCCTTTCATTAATAGGAAACACCCATAGGTTCTCAAAGCCCTGTTTTTCTACTACTTGTTGAATATGTTGAATGATGTAGCCAATTAACCCTTTTCCTCGGTATTCCTCTAATGTCGCTACACTCTCCATTCGCGCTTGTCTGCCATGAGCGAAAATACAGGCAGTGGAACAGGCGACACCATTGTACCTTAATAAGAAATGTTGATATGCAGGATGATCGAATTCTTCCTTTAAAGCCTTTTCTCGAACTTCACGGCCGCCAATCTCTTTGATGCTGCATTCGATTTCTAATGCTTCTTGATAGTTTGCTTCCGTAACTTCTTCAATCGCAATAGCATCATTTCTCTCAACGTTCATCACTTTTTGATCCCATAATTGGACAGGGCTTGGCAATTCCTCATATCCAAATCCTTTTGATTTTAATTCGCGCAGTAAAGCAGGTTGTTCATCTGGACTGTAAATGTAAAACCGCGGAATGATGTTCTTTTCCTGATAAAAGGAAATAACTTCTTCCACAACATTTGCTGGATGTTCAACTGGTTTGCGAATATGGGCATGATTCGCATCATAATAGGCAGGCTGATTTTCATTTAAAAATAGAAAACCCCACTCCCGGTCGTGACGAGTAGTAAAGGTAGCAAGGTAAGCAAAGTCCAACTCAAGTATTTTATCTAACATGTAACTCATTCCCCTCATTCAATTGTCTGAAAAACGCAGCTATCCAAGATTGATTTTAGCATAAATATCCAAGTTCAGAAGTTGTTTCATTATATAATAGTATAGGACAATCAACACATAGCTCTTTACTATCCGGCTCTTGCAGGATTGGACTAAAGTAAAACTGATTCAGTTATTTTTTTGCAAAAAATGAAACCAACATACCCTTTTTGAACGACATACTAGTGAAAATAACTTATGGAGGTGCCCAGTGAGTGAGGAACAGAAATTAATAAAACAAATCCGGACAGGTAATGGAGAAGCGTTCAGCCAGCTGGTTGAAAGTCTGCTTTCTTCGGCTTACCGGACGGCTTATCTCATACTTGGTTCACGGGAGCTGGCTGAAGATGCTGTCCAGATTGCCCTCGAAGACTGCTATCTAAGTATTATGCGAGATGTCGAGATTCGCCATTTTAAAGCATGGTTTTACCGGCTCGTCTATACTCGTTCGATCGACGTTTATCGAAAGCAAAAACGAAATCATGTTATTGATATAGAAGATAATCCAGAAGCGATCGACAAGATGAGATCAGAGTCAGCTCAGGAAAAAGCTGAAGAAATGGAAACAAAGCAGGAACTGTTGCAGCTAATTACCTCTCTAAAGGATGACCAGCGAGTCCCTTTACTGCTGTTTTATTACGAAAACTTGTCGATAAAGGAAATCAGTCTCATCCTCAATGAAAACAGCAATACGGTAAAAACAAGGCTGTCACGTGGCAGGAAAAAGCTCGGAGAAATGGTGAAAAAGAATAAGCACTTTCAAATGGAGGAGAATTCATATGGGATATGATAAGGATAAAAGGCAGATCCCTGATTCGCTGCAGAAGTTCACAAAAGAATTGCCAGGGAGATTTGCAGCTGGTGAATTTGAAGATGAGCGGAGCAATCGAGTTGGCCGTGATCTTGAAGGGTTCAATAAAGCATTAAAAAAGCAGTGGACATTTTGGAAAAAAGCAGGTGTAACAACTGCTGCGATCGCAGCCAGCTTCATGTTATTTGTTGGTTCAGGGTTCGTTTCCCCGACGATGGCTAAAGTGGTATCAAAGATCCCACCGTTAAGCGCAATTTATAATGACCCCGAGCAGGACTTGTCAGAAAGACTGACTCAGGCCTTGAAAAAAGAAGGATACCCTGTGAAGCAAGTGAACGAGTTTGTCGGAGGTGGCGATGAAGGCATCATAATTATATTGGATACCCCAGAAAAACAGTATCAGGATATGCAACATAATGTTTTAAAAATCGGATATGAAATGGTTAGGAGCAAGGAATTCAAAGGGACGAGAATCGAGGATTATTTTGTAAAAGTAAAACCGCATCGCGAACCTTCTGAAGAATGGAAACAGGAACAAGCTGAAATCGAAAAGGAAACGGACGAAGTGTTCCAAATCGTCCAGGCGGCCCTGGAACCATTTAATTATCAGCACTCTGTCGGTTATATGAAAGATGAAGTTGAAATTGAAATCCCCAATAACGAAACCCAGGAAAAAGTGGATCAAATCAAAAAAGCTGTAGAGAATGCCCTCGCAGCAAACGGCAAAGATCATGTTGGGGTCAAAATCAGGAAGTTTGATGTAGTCAAACGAGACCAATACGCCCGCTGGAGTGATGCAGTTTCAGGAATGGGACATGAATTCATGACCTATAAAAAATACAAAGTCTCCGGCGTCGGCTATAAAAGTAAAGATGGGTTGATGACTATTTTCATCACCATGAAAATGAAAAGCACCGACAAAGAAGCAGCCTCTCTCGCCACAGACCTTTATACAATGGCCGAGGAATTCATCAAATCAGATGAAATATGGCCAAAAGTAAAGCAAGACCCATATAGAATCGTTGTAAGGACAAAGGATAAAAAGGAATTTAATATGGAGGAAAAGCAATTTAAATAAAAAAAGCAAAGGGATCATTCCCTTTGCTTTTTTTGAGAAGTTTAATGTTTTACAAGAAGCTTAAGGTACGTCCCTGTGCTTCCCTCTAATAGACAATCACTCCGTCTTTTATCATCGCTTCCCTTAATAAGCGCGTGCAAACCAGACTGTGTGTTTTGATTCGCTGCCACAGTGGATGCAAGTGTGTTTTTCTGCTGGTGGGTTGAATGGGATGTTTCGTGTTGTGAATTTTGTTTTTTCTTTTACGCTTGCTTCACAAGCATCGTCTCCGCACCAGCCAGCTAAAACCCATCCAGGGATGGTTTCATTTGCCTGTGACTCTGCAATATGCTGTTCGAGCTGTTCAAGGCTATCGATATGAGTATGTGAATTCTGCTCACGGAACGCTTTTGCTTTTTCGAACAGACGAGTCTGCATTGTTTCTAGTTCGTTTTTGACTTTTTCGACCATGGATTCTAAAGGCACAGAAACTTTTTCATCCATATCCCTAGCCTTCATCAAGCCTTGATTTTGATCTAAATCGCGCGGCCCTAGTTCAATCCGGACAGGAACACCTTTCAGCTCCCACTCATTGAATTTATATCCTGGTGATTGATCTGAATCATCAAGTCGAACGCGTATGCCTTCTGCTTTTAAAGCGGCAAAAATCTCATCCAATTTCTCGATGATGGCCGGGTTCTTTTTCCACGGGCCAACTGGGATCAGGACCACTTGAGTTGGCGCGATTCTTGGCGGCAGTACCAGACCCTGTTCGTCTCCGTGCACCATGATAACGGAACCAATCAAACGAGTAGACGTCCCCCATGATGTTGTATGCACAAATGTGTGTTTGTTTTCTTTATTCAGGTATTTAATATCAAATGCTTCCGCAAATTTCGTACCCAGGAAGTGGGATGTTCCTGCCTGAACGGCTTTTCCATCCCTCATCATTGCTTCAATTGAGTAAGTATCAACAGCACCAGCAAATCGTTCAGACGGCGTTTTTTGTCCGTCATAAACTGGAATGGCAAGCAATCCTTCGACCACTTCTTTATAAATATTCAACATTTGCATCGTTTCCTTGCGTGCATCTTCCTCGTCAACATGAGCTGTGTGACCTTCCTGCCATAAAAACTCAGAGGTGCGGATGAATGGAAGTGTTTTCTTTTCCCAGCGGAATACATTTGCCCATTGATTAATCAATACTGGAAGATCCCGATAACTCTTAATCCAATTAGAATACAAATGCCCAATCATCGTTTCAGAAGTTGGCCTCAATGCCAGACGTTCTTCTAATTTCTCTCCTGCAGCTTCCGTAACCCATGGAAGTTCTGGCGAGAAGCCTTCAATATGATCCTTTTCCTTCTGGAAGAAGCTTTCTGGAATTAACATTGGGAAATAAGCATTTCGGTGGCCTGTTTCCTTGAAACGCTTGTCCATTTCCGACTGAATGTGCTCCCAGATTTCATAGCCATCCGGCTTAAAAGCAATACAGCCGCGAACCGGTGTGTAATCAAATAGTTCGGCTTTTTGGATCGTATCAATATACCATTTTGTAAAATCATTTGTTTGCTGTGACATGTTCTTTTCCTCCTGAGTATTCAAATGTAAAAATAAAAAAGCATAAAGAGTCCTTAATAAGGACGTCTTTATGCTAATAGACGTGGTACCACCTTAGTTCGACATTCATAGAATGTCCTCTAAAGTTTGTATCGGAACGACCCGGTTAGTTTTTCACTAACATCTCCGTGGCAGGTTTCAATAAGGAGGGGTGATATAGCTTTCAGCCAAGGCTATATTCTCTGGAATCACAATCCTTATTTACTTGATCACATCATAGATTTCATATTTATTAATAATATATCAAGTTTCTTTCAGGAATTCAAATAGAAGTGCAGGGACGTATCTTTTGCTTACAAACCATGACAGCAGTAACTCCCAACGGATGACAAGTTAATAAGAGGCAGTTTTCCCGAAAAAGTATACGTTCCTGATCAAAGGCGACAGTTCTTCAACTGCCGCCTTGTCTGCAGGTGTTTATTTTTCATTAGCCAAAATGGCCTGCTGTACTGTTCCATATGTGTTCAATTTCGAGAAATCGACTCCCGTGTTGATGACATCGACTGCAAGTTCTGGGCGAATGCCGGTCAGCATTGTCTCAATTCCAATCAGCCTTAGGACTTTATTGATATTGAAGATGCGCGCTGCGATTTCTGCATCGATCATGGCGATTCCTGAGAAGTCGATGATCAGTTTCTTGATTCTGAGTTCACTGATCTTTGGAATGACATGGGTCATGATATGGTCGCTGCGTTCGAAATCGAACTCTCCGATAAGTGGCAGAATGGCCATGTCCTGTTCGAGCGGAACGATTGGCGATGACAGCTCGGTGATGATTTTTTGGTTCCTTTTGTTCTGCTCGTTTGCGAGCTTTTCCCGCTCCATCATTGTTTCCGTGATACTTAAGTCGAGCAGGTAGCTGATTCGATTATTGACAAAGACCACTTCTTCGGTGGACAGACCTTCACCGACTGAAATTTTCGTCAGCATTTCAATTAGCTGAAGGCGTGTTTCCGCGTATGGCTTCAGAATACTGGCGAGCTCCTCATAGCTGAATTGATATTCTCGTTGATTCTGTTGTTTTTCTTTATGCCAGGCAATGAACCTCTCAGCCACATCATCCTTAGAAAGGTTCAGTGTATTACCGAGGAATTCCATGAATGCTTTATTCGTTTCCCTCGATTGTTCGATTATTTCTGCAGGCAGATCAATTTCAAGTTTTCTCAAATTATAATCGGTAATCTCTTTACTAATTTTATCTGCATTATCTTGAAGATATTTAGAAAATCTTTCGATTGGATTCACAAATTCAGCTCCTATAAACAGATCCGTTTTTTCTTTTTATAAATTATACCACTTTTATTTGGATATATATAATTTCAACCATTGAGATCAACTTATTGGCATAAAAACAAAAAAATAAAAAACGGCAGTTATAACTACCGTTTAAGTTTTCATATAAAGTTAGCACTAAACTAGTGTGATGCTTCTGCTTTTGCATCATGTCGGGAAGGTATAACCTCCGCTTTTTCTTCCCTTCCCTCGCTCCACTTAAAGACAATGGCTCCAGCTATTATGACGAGTACACCGAGGAGTTGCTGGAAGGTAAACGGTACCTTCTCCAATCCCATCCAGCCTAATGAATCCCATAATACCGCGAAACCGAGCTGTGAAGTCAACACGATTGAGATTGCGAAGGTCGGCCCGAGATACTTTATTGCCTGGACGATGCCAGCAACGACCCCGATTCCAAGCAAGCCGCTGAACCAGTACCAACCTTTCATTTGCTGCAAATCGAACATCTTGCTTCCTTCAAAGAACAGGCCGAGGATGAATGATGCCAGAAATCCTAACCCTAATACTAAAGTCGTTGTCGTCCATGAACCCGCTTTTTCATTGACCTTGCTGTTAAAAATATTCTGCAGGCCGACAAGCGTGCCAGCTATTAATGCAAATACTAAGCCTAAAAGCATGGTTTTCCCTCCTATTCATAAAGATCTTCTTTAGCAAGAGACTTGAGTCCTTCCAAATCCTTGATTACGATTGCTCCTTTGTCCCGCTCCACCAGGCCATTCAAGGAGAATTCCTTTATCACCCGGTTAAGATGGCGGTAGCTCGTGCCAATTAAATTGGCAATGTCGGTGAGATTCGATGTACTGACCCTCCCATTGACCAGCGCTTCATTTTCATCATAAGCGACAGACACGAGATAGCTTGCCAATCGTGTCTCTACCGGGTACAGAATGTTATGGCGCATGAATTGTGATTTGATATAGAATTTCCTTGTAATGATCTTCAGCAAAAATTGCAGGAATGGAGCGTGATCTTTTAAAAATCTCCGCAGCACACTTTGCCGGACTCCAATCATGACGACAGGAGAAACAGCCTCAACGGTGTTGATCGTATCAATTTCCTGCACATATTCAATATCCCCTATCACTTCAAGCGGTGTTTTAAAAGAAAGAATCAATGTCTTACCCTCTTCACAAGTGGTAAAAATCTTCACTTTTCCCTTAACCAGTATATATAAATACTCAACAGCTTCACCCTGGGAACAGATTTGCTCTCCTTTTTCAAATTCAAATAAAGTGAGGTAGGGAAAAATCTCCTCAATAAATAATGATTGTATCTGGTGAGCTTGCAAATACGCTTCTATCTGTTCTGTTGCTTTTAATTCTTTCATTAGCTTTTCCTGCCCCTTCGATCTTGTTAATCCCTTCGATTACCAACCCAGGATCATCACACCTGCTACCATCATTGTAATCCCAATCAGCTGCGGCATCCTCATTTTTTGTTTTTTTACCCCGAACCATCCATTCCGGTCAATCAGGAACGTCATCCCAAGCTGGGCGATCAACATCGCAGAAACTGTCAGAGTGACACCAATAAAATGGATCGCAGTAACGTTACTAAAAACAACAACCGCCCCAAACGTACCGCCAATCAAATAAAGCGGCCTCACTTTTCTGAGCCCTTGCCATTGTCCTTTTACAGCAAAAAGCAAGACCAAAAGAGCAGCTAAAAACCCGGTAAGTTGGGTAATCGAAGCCGTCTGCCATGTACCGATATCCTGGCTGATCCTCGCATTAGCCACACCCTGAAGCGTGATAAAAGCTCCCCCTAAAAAAGCAAAAATTAAACCTTTCATTTCTCTCTCCCCAAATCTAATGTTTGTATTAATTAAATGACAGAACAAGAGGGTTCGGGAAGGACATATGTCCTAAAAAAAGCTATATTTGTTTTTTACAAAAAAAACACCTGTACAATGACAGGTGTTTTCCTCACTACTAATTATTATCCTCTTCACTAGGCTCTTCATCCAAATCAGGTTCTTCTTCGTCTGGATTTTCTTCACTAGGCTCTTCAGTTACGTCAGGTTCTTGGTTATCTTCCTGCTCTTCTATGTTTTCCATGTTATTTTCATCTTCCGGTGGCGGCTCTTCTTCCGCGGCACAGCCGGCCAACAAAATTCCTGCACCTAGTGGGATCGATAATAATGCATTTTTTAGTTTCATCTACTATCATCTCCTATTCTAAGTTGTATGTTCCTTCATTTCTTTCCCTTTACAAGAAGAACATAAACTTGCTGCATTAATCGCGTTTGTTTGAAGAGGTGTAGCAGAAAAGATTAATAGATTGTTCACTTCAAATTGATTGCGTAGAAAGGTTACAGAACTATATAAAAAAGCTGAACCCGGAATTTTCCAGTTCAGCCCTATGGTTAATTCTTTTTCACCAATTCATACCCGTTCTGCTGGATAGCGTATTCAACGCCCTGCTGCAGGTTTGAGAAGGATTGGATACCCTCGATTTTAACATTAGAACTTAAGATTTGGATGCTTAGTTCCGCTGACACACCGACAATAAAACATTGACCACCAATCAAGCGGACTGACTGGATTAATTTTTGAATACCATGAATTGTGTACGGGTCGACCTGCTTAATACCCGTTAAATCAATTAATAAGTATTTAGCTTTCAGCTTGGTGAGTTCCACTAATGCTTTTTCCATCAAGTTGCTGATGCGCTCTTCGTTATATTTACCAATCAACGGGATGACGAGAATGCCATTCAGAACCGGGATAACTGGAGATGAAAGCTCTTGTACCAGAGAGTTCAACTCTTCCGTCCGCGCCTCTACCTTCTTTTCTAATTCCATGATGCTTTCCTGTTCTTTCTTTCTTGCAAGTTCATGGATGTTATGCGAAATGGTCACTGTTGATGGATAGATCTCAATTTCATCATATTCATGGCCCTCCTGCTGGCTTTTCGTCATTTTATACCACATGTCTTGTTTGAATAATCCGCTGAAAATGCCGGCCCAATGGCTCGGCAGCAATACTCCGGCCTTATTTTTACCAGCCAGCTTGAATATGCGGTGTTCCCAGCTATTGCGGATTCTCACGACAGCTCTTTTCTCTTCATAAGAGTAATCATGAATTTCAAATATCCCCCAGCCCGCGCTTTTGTAGATATCACTATATTCATTCAGCAATTCGACCACATCGGTCCTGCCCTCATAGTAAGAGCTGACAAGATGACCCATGCGGAAGCCGGTAACTTCATATACCGTAGTTGATACATCACTTCCGGAAATTTCTTCAATCGTGTTCAGGAATAACTCAATCGCTGAATCCCAGAAAAGCAAAGCCGGGGCTCCATCAAATGTAAGCTCCCCTTCCTGGCTATTCCAAACAAACTCATTTTTGTTCACTTTTATCTGATGGTTAGAATGTCCCATTTAAAACTCCCTCAATAGTATGAATTAGTTTCATTCTAACTAAAACGATAATAGAATGCCAATTTGCTGGTTTAAAAAACAGATGGAAGGGATAAGTACGTTCCATTAATCTAAATTAACTAGCTTCAATGAATTTTCTAACACCAGAACACTTAGTTAATTTCTGATATTTCACTTTAATTTATTTCAACAAATTAGCGATCATGATAAAGAGGATCGATAGAGTGAAGAAGCCAATCATGAAATAGCCAAAATACCTTAAAGGCTTAGGCAACTTCTTCAGATTTACATCAGTTGGGATTCCTTCAATTTTGCTCATATGTTCCATTGCATCATTTATAGGCTTTTTATCCGACATGTTAGCCCTCCTAGATATATAAAGTTCCCCATCAAGTTTTCGACACAGCTTAAATTTCAAATGACACATCAACGATAAACTCAACTACAATTTATACTAAGAATACGGCAATTAAAATAATGGATATCCCTGCAATAGTAAGGACATCCTGTCGCTGACTGCTGCCTTGATTTTGACCGATTTGTTCTTTCTCGTATTGTTTGTGGATCTTATGATGCAGATGTTCATCGCCAGGTATCTCGGGGGACTGCACACCCATTAGCCCTCTACCTCCGAAGTAAACGAGCTTGTGAAAAGGCAAGGCAGCAAATAAGAGGATAAAACCTAATATGAATCCGCAAATCCCAACCATATTACCATCAAATTTCCCGAGCATAAGAAATGATATTAGGAAAAGAGCTGTATAACTCCCGGCCACTATATAGAAGCTGAGCTTTAACCTTTTCTTCATCTGAATTCACCCCTTTTTACATACGACATTCCTCTGCAAAAAGTTCCTAATTCTTTTTCAGCGAACAAGGGAATTATTGTTGGTGAATCCAACCGAGTGACTTGCAAATAACGTTTAATCTAATTAAATTTGCTGATCAAATAACAAGTCCTATAACAATAGCAACCAGTGAAGACTAGTTAACTCTCATTACCGTAGAAAATCGCCAACCCTTTCTTTCATGGCCATATAGAAGTACATCTTATATGTATGAATGAAATTACTGTTGGAGGTAGAATTAACATTACCCTGGATAGAAATGAATGATAATAAACCTTTCTCTTTCGCCTTTAACTACTCGGTGCATATCTGCTTTTAAGATACGCACCCTATAGTTTAGCCTTTTAAACGAATATTCTTTATCACTTTATAAATGAGAACAATAGCTAATATACCCACAACAGAAAATACAATGGTTTTATTAAACCCTTGTTCTCCATCAAAGAAACCAGCAAAAGGACTTCGCAGTTCATATTCAGCTTCTCTAAATGCCTTTATATATTGACCATCTGATTTCTCAACTGCTATTGCTTGGTCTGTATTTATTCCCTGAATTGAATAGTATTTAGTACCCTTCTTATAAGCGTTAGAGAAGTTACCAGAATACTGTTTCATATCCGAATGCCTTGTGACATGTCCAATTTCATTACCAATATCCGTTACATATTCATCACTTATGACATAAATATATCCATCCCAAACTACGAACGAATATGCCCAAGAAGTTGATAATGTCTTACCGGGGTAAAAGGAAAATAATAAAACAAATAAAACTACAATAGAAAGTAAATGCTTACTTTTCATACAAGTCCCCCTTTCCTTTAATTTGACGGTTGATATTTAGTATAAGTTCCAAGGTTTTCCATGTAGAACTATTCTGCATCTTTACTTCAATAAGTAAAAAAGCATTTTAATTAAGAATACCCCTTGCTCTTTCACTAATATATCTTGATCTATGTGTTTCACCAGTGCACTTGGAGTTTATTTCCATTTAAATCGAAAAAGTGGAAATAGGCATGTCCGTTATCTTCTTTTATATCCTCAACTTTTACACCATTTTCAATAAGGTGTGTATGAAACTTAGATAATTCTGGACTTGTAAAACCAATGCTAAAGGCTGGGACATTACCAACTGTAAAATGTGCAAATGTATCATCTTCAGTAGGAACTAAGATAAGCAAAAATGGTCCCTCATTAACTTTTAAAATGGCAAATGGATCCTCAGTAATGGTTAATAATTGAAGCCCTAATATATCTCTATACCATTGTGCAGACTGCTCCAAATTTTTTACCGGAATTCTAATATAATGAACTTGTTCAATAAATGATTTACTCATAACCAACCTCTCCTTTATATAGTATGGTTTCTCAAGTAATTCCCTTTTTATATCCCTTTCCCCTTCCGATTTATTGAAATAGCCAGCCCGTTTATTTTGTAAGGATTTAATAAATAAGAAGTCCTTTTATATTTATAGGAGATATTTTCTAATCTATTTTATAGATTAGTAAGTTATCTTTTGGTATTCTGCCAGCACGGAATGAACAATATGTAGGGAATCCCATTCACCGGAGGAAAAGCGAATTATAGGATATTTTTTAGGAAAGAGTGTTTCATTAATTTGCTTGGGTGTCCTGCCCTCATCATACAGCTTTAAAATATTTTCCTGCAGGTCCAAAAGATACTCCAGCTTTCGCTTTAACGCAGAACGGCCATCATTCAAGTAACCAGCATGGCTGCAAAATACATCAGTAAAATCATGGGTTAGTACTTCTTGCAATGACTCGATAATGTCCGGAATGCTTTCTTCCTCTAAGATTACCTTTGTCTTCTCCTGGCAATAGAGATCGCCTGTAAAAAGCTGACCGGTTTCACTGTTTAAAAATGCCAGGTGATCTTGAGAGTGCCCCGGGGTTCTAATCACATTCCATATGGCCTTTTCAGAGGCAAACGAATCTCCAATCGATTCTGCCCGGAACGGCCTGCGCCTTCCCCAGTATAATTGGCGATACAGCGGATAATCCGCCCTCTTCGTGCAATATTCAATCATCTTGTCATTCATCAAAAGCGGCACTTGAAGCTCTTTCTGCAATAAAGCGGCACAGCCGGTATGATCCTCATGATAATGCGTCATCACTATTTGCTGAATTTCTAGTTTCTTAAAAAATGGGATAAACTCCTTCTCCAATGACCTTGCCCCGGTATCAATGAGCACTCCGTCGAGGGAGAAACAATGGACATTTAGTTTTACACCTTGAAATAAGATGGATCCATTGCCCATCCGCACTCCATTTACTGATTCTTGGGTAAAGTTCTTTTTAAACAGCATAGTTTCATCCCCCTCTGATGTCTTTGTTGAAATTTGTTATCAGGATACGTTCTCCTAATCTCCCTTATGTATAAGAACAAGCTCGATGAAACAGTAATCCTTCCGGGATTCTCACACATCCTACTTTAAGCCAAGTTTTTTATACTATTAGCTCATGGACGACGCCGCCTAGATACATAAATAAGCCTATTAAGGCCAAACAAAAACCTATAAAAAAAGTCCATGGATTGTCTTCTTTTTCTCTATCATAAGTTCCATAAGTTAAGAAACAAAAAATGATCGTTATTATGGGAAAAGCAACATAAATAGGTCCAAAGGCAAAAGATATCCCACCTAAAAGCATTGATAAGATACCGAAAGGGTTTTGTCCCTTAATACGACTTATATATTCCCTATCTGCTTCTGTAATCCCCGCGCGATCTTTATAAAATAATTTTTCTTTTAGTTTGGTAGTTCCAAAGAAATCACTTACTTTGTTAAAGAATTTCATAAGTTCCCCCTAAATCTTGAAGCTTTAGATTTTTAACCCTGGCCATTTTAGTTTAAATTTCTTTATCTCGCATAAATACTCTCCTCTCTTCAGCTATATAAAGTACACTATTTATTACGCTAACTTGCATCGGTAGTTCAACATATAATCACCTTGTATTTAGTGAAAAGTTTTTTGCAATTATTTTGCGTTATCTAAAAAACTGTTTTCCCATCATGCTTATTACAGAAAGTTTCTTCATTCACCTGCTTTGGTTACATAAAAGAAAAAGCATTTATCCGTCGCTGGATCAATGCTTGTTAATTGCTTTTATTAAATTCGGCGCACCTTTTTTAACTGTTGAACACTTATCATAAGACCCGTGAGTCCAGCAAAAAGTGAGGGAATCATGCTATATATTAAATAATTCCACTCTCCAGTCAGCAGAGAAGTAATTAGAAAAATAACTGGAAGTCCTGCTAATACCATTAAAGATACAGATAATCCAAGCTTAGGATTATTTTTCATTTAACATCACCCCGGCCCTCTTTTATTATCCATATTATACCATACTTACTAACTTAATAAAATAACCCATTTTGTAATTAGAAGGATTTATATAGTCTAATAAATATTTTTAATTCATTAAAGGAATTTACTGGAATCTGCTACAATAAAGTTGATTAATCGTCTAATTAGAAAAAGGAATAGTTGTCAGGGAGGTAATCCAATGACCCAAAGACTTATAACACTCATTTTAATGCTAACAGTTATCTTACTTGGCGGTTGCATGGAGGAAGTTAGTTCGAAGCTTGGAGGCGAAAGATTGAAGTTTAATATAGAAGAAAGTCTTGTAATCCAAGAACTTATTAATCAAAATCAGGGTGAATATCAACAAATCAAAGAAATTACTGATAAAGAAAAAGTGGAAATTTTCTTTAGCGTCTTAAATAACGCAAATTGGGAAAACGATAGCGGCAAAAGTAGTTATCCCGATTTGATGATAAACAATAAGTATTCGATATGGATACTATCTCCTGACAATAATATAAGGATCGGGGTTAATAACCTCGAAAAAAATACTTTTCTTTCCGAGAAAGACTCAAGGATAATTTATAAACTCATTGTCGATGAAGATTAATTGATTGTTCAACCAATCTCCGTTTGTGAAAAAAAGGTCGTTAATCAATTGGGATCAACAAACCAAGTAGTTGACATAGATTGTTTTTTTCTTACTTAAAAGACTCGGCTATTTCAACCATACTATCCTTGGTCCCATTTTCGTCTGAATAGGATGTCAAGATGTAATGATAATCGCCATCAGTCCAATGAATCGAGGATCCAGGCCCATCCATAAAGAAGCCTTTGTTTCCATTAACTGTAACATCCTCTTCCTCATCATTGATGTATTCAACCGGGGGTGGTTGGATCGTCAATGAAAACTTCATTCCTCCATCTTCCCCATTGAATATCACCTCGTGTATATTTGACTCATGAGGAGGAATAACTCGTTCGTACCCTGCTATGGCCATTGGAAATTCCGTCGGAAGCTTAGGTTCGATCCCTTCCTCTTTCAATTCATCTTTAAGTGCCGTATGATCAAACCTTTCCTCATTTTGACTGCATCCCAATAAGAGCATAGGAACTAATAATAACAACATAGACAGTAACTTTTTCATGAACATCCTCCTTCCTTATAAAATTAATTACGTTTTATTTTATAAGATGTTTCAGTTTCATACAAAAAATTACAGATTTTTCTCCTTTACTTAAAATTAAAACAAATATTAAAGAATAATTTTAAATTAAAAATCGTTGCAACCACAATAAAAGCGCAAATGTAAAACACTCCTATAAACGGTAATAAAATATAAAACAACCCAGAAAAAGCAGCATATTTTTTAACCACGATGTAATGAGTTAATACATAAGCTAATCCATTTGCAATTACAACAAATACTACTGCTATATATGCGCCGGCAATTCCTCTATTTATATAATCTCCATCAGAATAGAAATAAGAGTAAACAAAGATACTCGATAAAATAAAACTTCCAAATAGGTATATATAAAAACCTGGAAGTAATTTTATTAAACTAAGTTTCTTAGTGACTAACAATAAAAAATACGAAACCACACTGATTATAACAAGGGTTATTAAGTAATAAACAAAGAAACCCAAGACATCACCCCCTTTTTTCAAACTAATCAACTATTGTTATTCCACAAAAAAAGCGCTAATCCTTCCTGGATCAACGCAGCATGTTTGTTAGCAATTAGTTTTTTGTATACAACAAACGGACTTTTGTAGGTAAATTAACTTTTTGTGCTAGGTTTCCGATCCGATTACCCATAATGGACTTTTTTTATTCAATATATAGAAGGTTTATTTTCTTACAGGAGTACCTATTTTATTTTGTATCAACTAATTGATGTCCACTTGGAAAGGTGTTTCTTTTCAATGAAATTTGTAAGCCAAATGTTAGCGGCAAATACAAATAAATAAACCAAAAAGGATAAAAACAAATTCCAGCCGGTATATGTAAAAACATGAAATTTAACAGATATCCATTCTATAATTATGGCGACTCCTGACCAAAAAACAATATAAGAAAGATTCTTTAAACCTTTGGGTTTTTTATATTGATAAAAGTTTACTACAAAGTAAGGCAGAGTTGGGTACGTTACAAAGTGCAATAATACATCAAATAGTTCATGGGTTTTATGGTCGATCGTAAAGTATAATTCATAAGGTTTTACACTAAGGGTTATGTCAGCTAACAAAGCAAGAAAGATGTTAAATGTCCAAATGATAGTAATGGTCACAGCAGACAAGTGCCTAGGTAATTTGAACATAAAGGCAAAAGTAATCAAAGTGGAAGAGATTATAAATATTTCATTTGCGTCAAAATTCTCAGGAAGAGGTAAAATCATATCGTTTTCACCTCTTTGCCTTTATTAATCAGTTTTTCTAAATAAAAGGAATAGATAGCCAATAAAAAAATAATAAGACTATATCTCAAATATGAATAAAATATATTCCAATTTACCCATTCCAAATAATTAATATGAACGAAATATATTTCAATTGAAATTAGTGCAGTTAAAAGGATGAATGAATAGATTGATTTACTAAAAATAGATCTATTAGAGAACAAAATATAAATTAACCATAAAAGTAAGGCTGGCTTGAGTGTTAACTCAGGTATTTTTTGTGTCCAAAATATTAATTCACTTGATGGGTCTTGTTTTGTTAGCTTTAAATTTAAATTAATGATCAAACCTGTATTTGTAATAAGGATATTGGATAGAAAATAACAGCCCAAGAAGTTTGTGACATTCATTTTTTTTATCAAGAAATACAAGGAAATAAGTGATAATATTGCTAAAATCAAAAAAATCCCAACCGTTTGCATATAGTCACCATCTTTAATTGTTTGTATTAACTTATGCATAAATGACTTTAATACACGGTACTTATTAGTACGCACTCTTAATAAGTTACAGAATATCCAATACAATATAACTCATCCAAAGTTGACGAGTTTTTCGAATGTTTTTTACCAATTCATATAAATCTTATAAACAAAATAAGCATCTATTGTGACCCATGCTTAAATTCTTTTTTTATTTCTAAGTAATTCTCTATCAATGGATTGGGGTGGCTTTTCAAACCATCCGTGTTCAATTAAGATTTTTGTACCTTCCTCTGCATATCCACCAACCTTAAGGATATACTCCTCATATTTCACGGTTAAATCTTTCCGAAGTGATGCAGCTATGGCAAGACCAAAGTCCCCAATACCGATGGCACTTTGAGCATTCGTATGGAAAAGCATTAATTTATCTGAGAATGGTGCATCAGTGCTATTTGTAATAGTAGAATCCCAGGTTGAAGGATAAGAATTATCGTCTTCTTTTAGTTTGATCATAAAATCCTCAACCATTTTCTTTCCTATATCATATCCACTTTTAAAGTAGTCACTAATTTTTTTGGACTGAGCGACTTGACTGAACCCCAATAGAAAAGTTTTGGCTACATTTGCAACTTCAATATTAACCCCTAAATGGGCAATTTCCACCCCAAGGAGCGGTCTGCGATGTCCTATTAGCCCACCGAGGAACTTTCGGTCTGTAACAAACTCTACTTTATCCGGATAAGAAATATAAGGAGACCGGATAAAGACGCCTTTTTCTTGCATCAGTTCTGTATTCTGGTCATACAAAGTTTCTACTTGATTTAAAAAACGCTTAAACAAGTTACGGACATCTTTACGAGCAGATATAGACTTTGCTAGACTATATGAATTTAATCCCGTTCTCCCCATATGGTGCAAGTAACGCTGGTACGTCACATCAGAAAAAAGTTTCTTCGCTTGTAAATTAACATCTTGTTCTCCAAACCCTTTAGGAAGAGGAATCCCTTCTTTTGAAAATAAATCTGATATTTGAGCAACATGATCGGTTGAATAGTCCAGCGCAAGCTGAATGATAGGTTTAATATCCTCATCCTCACAAGTATGTAAGAAATGTTTTAGCACACATATAGACATGGTGTCACCTATATAAGTACTCCACAACATCGAAATTTCAGCAGATGTTATCTTCGGTTTATGTTCTACCATACATTTTCATCCCCATCACATATTTTCTTTAAGTATTACCATGATTATGGGGAAAAATGTAAATTAACCTCATACATTCGATCAATTACCGATTACAAAAACCAAAGGATGGAGGTTAAGGTACACTGATATTGGAATATGTTTTGTTAAATCTTCAACTAATCCGCGTTTAATGCTGTGTAGATATATTCCACACACCTATGTATAATTTTTTCAATTTACTTATTGGCCAGTCTAGCAAACATCAGTACCTATGGCAGGATTCTACAGTTTAATCCCTCTCTTATATACGAAAATGGGGCGCGGAAAGTCTAGTTTCCACGCCCTTCTATTCCTGAGTTTTGCACAGGTCTCAACCGTCTATTTTTTTAAAAGCAAATACACAAAGTACGGTGCACCAATCAATGCGGTCATGATTCCTGCCGGTATGCCTTCTGGTTCGAGGAGATTGCGGCCGATGGTGTCTGCGAACAATAAGAGCCAGCCGCCGATCAACACTGCGATTGGCAGGAATAATTGATTTCTTGGACCTATCAGTGCTTTTGCAAGATGCGGGGCCATCAATCCGATGAAAGCAATCCCGCCTGTTACCGACACGGCCGAAGCTGCCAATGCAACTGCTGTTAAAAGAAGGACGATCCTTTCTTTTTCAATCGATACTCCAACGCCAATCGCGACAGGATCGCTCAAGCTCAGAAGGTTTAAACGATTGGCTTTATAAAGCGTAAATGGAATCAGGATCAGCAGCCATGGCAGAAGTGCCAGTATGAACGGCCAATCTGTTCCCCAGATATTGCCGGCAAGCCAGCGGGCGATGAAATCGACTTTTTGCCTTTCTGCTGCTGAAATGATGACGATCATCGCACCGGACAGTGCCATTGAAAAACCAATACCGACAAGTATCAGTCTGACAGGCTGAAGTCCGATCCCTTTTTTATAGGAAAACAAATAAATCAGGATCGCGGTCACCAGCGCACCACCGAACGCGACCAGTGTAAGCATATACGCAAACGAAGCGGCATCGATTGGGAAGAAAAGAAAGAACACGGCAATTCCCAATCCAGCCCCAGAGTTTATCCCGATGATTCCAGGGTCTGCCAAATCGTTTCTCGTTAACCCCTGCAAAATCGCTCCGGATAGTGCCAGGGCCATCCCAGCTAGAACTGTCACGATAATTCGCGGCATTCTGATCGAAAACAAAACAAACTCTTCTTTAAATGTGCCATTTCCAAGTATGGTCGGCAAGATCCGGTTATACGATACGGAGGAATAGCCCAGTCCCAGACTGACTAAGATTGTTAAAATAATTAAAACAAACAAGGTCAACACAATATATCTCTGTTTCTTGATAATAGACGGGTGGATCATGTGAAGCTCTTCCCTCCTTTGCGGACAATGAACAGGAAGAACGGCAGCCCGAGCATGGAAATAATCGCATAAATCGGTGTTTCATATGGAGCGTTGATGGTTCGCCCGAGCGTATCTGCGATCAGCATGAACGACGCGCCGAATAAGGCTGACATCGGCAGGACGAATCGATAATCGGTGCCGACGAACATTCTGACGATATGCGGGACCATCAGCCCGATAAAGGCCATGTTCCCTACTAGCGCAACCGAAGACCCTGCCAGTAAAACAATAACAATGAATAATACCAATTTAATTAAGTTTGTCTTCTGGCCAAGTCCTACTGCTACTTCTTCACTCAAGCTCAAGATCGTCAGCTGTCTGGCTAGGTAAAAAGCAATCAGCATTCCAACCAGGATAAACGGAACAATGATTTTCAGCTGAGTCCATGAAGTTCCCATCAGGCCACCTGCTGTCCACATCGAAACATCTTTTGAAATTTTAAAATACAAACCGATTCCCTCAGCTACAGCGAACAAAAAGGCGGAGACCGCGGCTCCGGCAAGGACGATACGCAATGGGGAGAATCCGCCCTTCTTCAAGGCACCAATCCCAAACACGAGGATAACGCCGACAGCTGCGCCGATAAAACATGCAAATGTGATGGCAAGGTAACCGGCCGAAGGACTGAGCGCCATAATCAGTGCCAATGCAGCATTTGCTCCAGCCGTCAAACCAAGCAAGCCCGGGTCAGCGAGCGGGTTTCTCGTCAAGCCCTGCATGATCGCACCAGCAACAGAAAGGGCAGCACCTACAAAAATTGCCGCAACCTCCCTTGGAAGCCTGATTTCCCTGATCATGGTGATTGTTTCTGTTTTAACGGTGGAAGTAATCGCAAGCCAAATCTCCTTGACGGATGTATCTGCTGCTCCGAAGACCATTGCCGTCATGAAGCTTGCGGACAGAATGAGCATCCCGGCAACAAACCTGGCAAGCATAGAGAGCGAGCTGTTTTGGTTGATCATAATGCATCTCATCTTTCTTAAAGCAAGAAGAGGAATCCATAAGAATTCCTCCTGCTGATTTTTATTGTTCTAAAAATGATTTTTTAAAGAATTCCAGCTGATATTCAAGTGTTAGAGGATCATTGAAATAGAATTCCTTCGCATTCACTTCGAATACACGGTTATTCTTTACGGCAGGGATATTTTTATATGTCTCGGTTTGCTGGAACGATGTATCTCCCTCTGCATTCTTGCTGAATACCACATAATCACCAGCGTATTCAGACAGTACTTCTGGAGAAATCGCATAGTAACCAGGTTTTAGAGCTGCTTCCTTCACTTTTTCAGGCATATTCAAGCCCATTTCCTGATACAGGATTTCCGTACCCCTTGCCCAGTTGTCGCCAAATACGTAAAGTTCCTTGTCGAAGTTTTCGATAACAGAAACAGTCGCGTCTGCACCAATTTTCGATTTGATTTCTTCGCCAGCCGCTTTAGAGTCTGCCTTGAAGTTATCAATCCACTCTTGGGCTTCTTTTTCTTTATTCAGAACCTTGCCGATTTCCAGGTGCTGCTCCAGGTAACCAAGTTTACCGTATGTAAAAGTAACAGTAGGCGCGATTTCCTTCAGCTTATCGACATTTTTGATATTAGATAGACCAATGATCAGGTCTGGATTTAATTCAATGATTTTCTCCAGGTTTTCATCTGTCACTTCTTCCACGTCCTTCAGTTTTTCAAAACGCGGATTCATTTTCGACCATGCGTCAACACCGACCATGTTCACATCTAGAGCCATTACATTACCGGCAAATGAAGAGAGGACAATGACTCTTTCTGGATTTGCAGGTACTTCTACAGCACCATTTTCAGATTGGTAGGTAATCGTTTCTGGGGAATCTTCTTTCTTTGTTTCTTTTGATTTTCCAGTGGTTTCTCCGCCTCCGCACGCACTAAGAACGAGCACCAGCATAAGCAGGAATGGCATAAGTAATTTCTTCATTTTCTTCTTCTCCTTTTAGTAAGTTGTACGTGATGCAAATCGGTTTATTTGTACGTGGATCTCTCCCGATTTCAGCGTCAATCTGGAATACTTTCCTGAGAACAGGCTTGTTGATGACTTCTTCGCTTGTTCCTGTTTTGACAATCCTTCCTGCCTTAAGGGCGATAAGGTGGTCAGCAAACCTGGCTGCATGGTTTAGATCATGGAGCACCATGACAATCGTCCGGCCCTGCTCCCTGTTCAATTTTTGCAGCAGTTCGAGAATCTCAAGCTGATGTGCCATGTCCAGATAGGTCGTTGGTTCATCAAGGAATATCATTTCCGTTTCCTGCGCGAGAGCGAGTGCGATCCAGACACGCTGCCTCTGCCCGCCGGACAAGGAATCGACGGCCTCGTATTTATAACTTGCCGTTCCTGTCACTTCAAGAGCCCAATTTATGACCTCCATATCCTTTTTTGTCAGCCTCCCAAATCCTTTTTGATAAGGAAAGCGTCCATACGACACCAATTCCCCTACCGTCAGGCCGGCAGCACTTTCAGGTGTTTGTGGAAGAATGGCCATCTTCCTTGCCAGGCTTTTCGTATCTTCATTAGAGATACTCGAACCATCCAGGAATATCGAGCCAGACTGATGGGGAATGATACGTGACATCGATTTTAACAAAGTCGATTTCCCGCATCCATTTGGGCCAATGATAATCGTCACTTGCTGATCGGGGATTTCTAAGGTCAGGTTATTCACGATTGTTTTTTCCCCGTATCCCACGTTCAATTGGTCTGTGTATAAGCGGACCATACATCATTCCTCCAAAGTTTTTCACTTTCTCGTTGATAATGATTATCAGTATCGTTTACAATGTATACTATAAAGCTATTAATTTATTCAGTCAATGACAGATTCGTGAATTATCTATTTTTCCATCCGATTTTTTGAAAAATATCTAACTCAATACACTAATAGGAGTGTTTCCCATGGACAACATTGAAAACTTTGACCTTACCATTATCGGTGGCGGGCCTGCCGGACTTTATTCTGCCTTTTATGCCGGCCTTAGAGAAATGAATACGAAAATAATCGAAGCCCAGCCGGAACTTGGCGGGAAGATTCATGTCTATCCGGAAAAAGTAATTTGGGATGTTGGCGGAATCGGTCCTATCACCGGCGCGAATTTAATCAAACAGTTAAAAGAACAGGCGATGACTTTCAGCCCTGAGGTTGTCTTGAATGAAAAAATCGAATTCATCATCAAGGATCGGGATTTATTTTTACTAAAAGGAGCTTCGGGAGAATTTCACTATTCGAAATCAGTCATCGTTGCGATTGGAAGCGGAATCTTAAAACCTCAGAAACTAAAACTTGAGGGTGCGGAAAAATTCGAGGTGTCAAACCTTCACTATATGGTCAATTCTCTCAAATATTTCAAGGATCGGACGATTGTCATCTCCGGAGGCGGCAATTCGGCGATTGATTGGGCGAACGCGCTCGAACCAGTTGCTAAAAAGATCTATCTCGTCCACAGAAGAGATTGCTTCTCTGGCCATGAATCTCAAGTGACCCAGCTGATGAGCAGCTCTGTAGAATATGTGTTTCATTCAAGCATTACCAACTTAATTGCAGACGAAAGCCGGACGTCTATTTCCGAAGTCGAAATAACCAATCAGAATACAGGCGAGGTCCTTCGTCTTCCTGTTGACGACGTTCTCGTCAATCATGGTTTTGATCAGGACGCATCCTTGCTGCAAAATAGTGAGCTTGAACCGAAGTTGATTGATGGTTTTTACATCGACGGAACAGCGACAAGCGAAACCTCCGTCCCCGGCCTATATGCAGCAGGAGATATTTTAAAGCACGAAGGAAAATTGAATTTAATAGCAGGGACATTTCAGGATGCAGCCAACGCAGTCAATAAAGCAAAACAGTTCATCGAACCTGCAGCCTCCGAAGCGGCAATGGTCTCATCGCACAATAAAGTATTTTCAGAGAGAAACAAGGAAATGATTCTTGAGCTGATCAAGTGATCTAGAACAGAACATCCACCTGTTGATTGCGGGTTTCCAATTCTGGTTCGATTTAATTCCATTCCCATTCAAGGACTTTGAAGGACATACCATTAAGGGGTAAAATGGTTATAAAGAAAACAAGGATGAGGAGACTTTTATGTCTAAATATAAAAAACAGCAACGTCAAGACCGCTGGGATCATAAATATGATTCGCTCGATCTGAAAAAGCTGCTGACAATCCTGAAGGAGAACCGGAGGAACATCCAGAGTAATCAGCAGCTCTATTATGATCCAGACCAGGATGAACTGGATATCAAGGAATATTACCGTGGCGCACAGAAACTTGATTTGTCTGGTCTGGCTCTTTTCTACAAATTCCATACAATCGTTTTTCAATCTCATAAAAATCAGCTGCCCTACTTCCTGGCAAAGGATTTGTATCTGTACACATGGGTCGATTTATATCCGGACGGTTCCGCGAAGAGTGTCTATTCCAGCCAGAAGAAGGATCCGGAGTCATTGTTGATTGAGGATAACGAAACACTTAGGGAAAAATACGATGAATTCAGGCGGCGATCACGCAAGATTCAGGTGAATGGTTTTGATTCAATCAAGGATTTGAAGGTTTTTGAGGACCATTTCAAGATGAACACCGAGCATATTGTGCCGCAGTCCTGGTTTGAAGGTGCCGAACCGATGAAAGGTGATCTCCACCACCTGTTTGTCTGTGAACCGGATTGCAACATCTCCCGTTCCAACTACCCATTTGCCGATTTTGATTTTTACAACCCGGAACGTCAAGATGAACCTATTCAGAATAACTGCGGAGTCACAACAGGCTTCGAATTCGAACCTGAACACGGCAAGGGAGTCTCCGCTCGTGCCATGCTTTATTTTTTCCTGAGGTATCCTAAAAGAGTAAAGAATGAATTCAAAAAGAAGGTGAATCTCCCGCTGCTCGTCCGCTGGAACAAAGAATTCCCAACACTCTACGAACAGCACCGCAACCAAGCCATCTACTACATCCAGGGAAACCGCAACCCGTTCATCGATTTTCCAGAATTAGCTGAGATAATTGAGTTTCCATGGTAAAGGCTGAGCCAGCATGTTGTGGTTCAGCCTATTTATCTTTTCTTCCTAATTTCTCTTAACAAGTCCAAAAGATTAAGATGATGAATCAATTCTGTTCGCGTTTCCTCTTTCCCTTTGAAACCAAAATAGTTCTCCCAATCAAACGATGGATCATAACTATCACCGTTTTCCCAGTTATAAGTTTTTTGCTGCTGTTCGACCAGCAAATGAACTGCCAACTCTCTATTCCTCGAGTATAGCCACTCATCTTCAAAATCAAATTCATCGTCATCGATAATAGAGTCTGTCCAATCACCTTCAACCTCAAGCTCAAGCTCAAGCTCAAAAAATTGAAAACGAAAATCGAGCTTTTCTAACTTCTCGATTTCTGCCATTTCTTCGTATTTTACACCGAATGGCACTCCACCTTCCGTGTAACCAGCAATAAAAGCAAAATTCTCATCAGACTCCATTTCAAATTCGAACGGGGCTTTTTCCCTCTCCCCTTTTCTCTGTCTGCAGACTTCCTGTCTTCTCCGCTTCTCTTTTTTAGTCTTCCTTCTTTGCTTCGCCAAATGAACTACCTGCCAATACTATTAATCTTGCAACCAATGAGCATATTCTATTTTCTCATCTTCAGTTAGCAGATTTAATTCCTTTTTTGCCTCTAGCACGAGCAAAAAGTCATCCCACCCATTATAGTTAAACTTGCTCCAAATTTTTTGATTCACCTTATGAAATTCGTGGATTTTTTCCGTTAATTCATAATAAGGCATATCACCGTTTTTCCAACGCGTGAAATCATCGAATAAACCCTGTAATTCCTCTTCAGTCACTTTTTTATGATAGCTTTCAACCACTTCCCGATTCCTTATTCTTTCAGCTTTTGAGATTTTCTTTTTATTCATATTGACATCCTTTCCTTAAATTTCAATATCGAAAGAAATCCGCTTAGAATGTTTGTCTCCATAATATAAAAATACCACAGCACCAGGTACTGTGGAGGCAAAAACTTAGTGCTTTTCTTATCTAAAAGATTGTACCAACAATTCTCAGGGCGAGCATGTATTGTTTATTTAGAAATCACTTTATGATAAGACTCAACCAGCTTAACACAATCCTTCATACCCTCTTGATCATGACATACTGGAAGTTGAGTTGCGTTGACTGCATAGGTAAATTTATCAGCGGTTTTCATTGGTTTTTTACCATCAACAATCACTTTCTCGTGGGGCAAGTAGATTGTTATTAGATGGGTATATTTTCTGTCGATTGATTTAACTTCTTTAATCCAGACACGGACATTTTCCGGCATAGGACCTTCCATTTCCACACTTTTTCTAGCGTTATATTTTTTAAAATACAAGTCTGACGCATCTTGCGTCAACCATGGGTCCAGCGTCTCATAGATAAAGATCTTTGGTCCGCTTTCCTTCACCTCTACTTCTTCCCCTGTTTCTATGAATTCCGTCGCAGTTTCTGCATTACCGGCAGGAACTGAAGAAAAAGCAAATATGATAAGTCCTATTGAGAGCAGGTATTTTTTAATCATTAAGATTCACCTCGATTATATTTTAATTGAATTAGCTATCTCAACTAATACATCTGGAGTCACTTGTTCTGCTACTCTTTTATCAATACTCAGAATATACTGCCAGCCATCTCTTTCAAAGACCAACAGATTGAATCCTGAGACATTTGTATATATAGCCTCGTTTCCATTCTCTAATTTAATTACGTTCTTAGCCTTGAATGGAATCTTATACTTAACAGGACGAACATTGATTATATAATGATGTTCAGCCGACATATCACTAATTAATTCGATTTCTAAAGAGTCATTAATCTCCCCTTCTAAATCATTGAACCTTCCAAAATGGTGCGTAAAGTCTATAGGTGGTACTCTCAAAGGTAACTTTATATCCTGATTGAAATGATGTTCAAATTCTTGCACTGCCTCTTCAACCGATTTATAGCCTATTTCTGAAAAAATTTCTTCCAATGGTCTTGGCTTATCATTACCTGCATTCGCTGTTCCACTATGTATCCAAAATAATATGATACTAAAAATGAAAAACTTCTTATGCATCTACATCACCCTAATTTATATTTGGGTTATTTTTTCCCGATTTAACCGTATCTATCCCTGTTCAGAGCTGTCATTATAAAACTTTTGCGCCACTACATATTTTCATACATTTATCACATTTACACCTTATTATTGTTGAGAAATTAAATGATGAATGGAGTCATAAATTTATGAAGAAAACATTTTTATTCCTTATATCGATCATGGTACTAATGACGGCTTGTTCTGTTGGCCAGGAACAGAAAGACGGTTCGCTAGATCATCCACCGGAGCTACTGGAAGTTTCAATTATCACTCCTGAAAAAATCGAGACCAGTCAGGAGATCACCATCATAGCGGAAGTAATTCAGGGTGAGGAGAAAGTCATTGATGCCGATGAGGTGAAATTTGAAATTTGGAAATCCGGTCAGGAAAACCATGAAATGATACCTGCACATAACGAGAAGGACGGCACCTATTCCATTAAGAAAAAATTCAGTGAAGGCGGGAATTATTTCATCGTGGCTCATACGACGGCAAACCGGATGCACAGTATGCCAAAGAAAGAAGTCATTGTAGATGGTGGCGAATCAGGACACAGCCACACTCATGATGAAGAAAATGAAAACCAGGACCAACAATCTGATCACGATCATAACGACCACCATAATAGCGAAGTATCCTTCGATTTCCATGCTCCTTCAACGATAAAAAGCAACCAGCCAGTTGAGTTATCAGTCAAGCTTTCCCAGGGAGACCAGTCTATTTCTGCTGCAAACGTCCGTTTTGAAATCTGGCACGAGAATGATACTAAGCATGAGTTCATCGAAGCGAAGGAAACCTCATCTGGCACCTATTCCGCAGATTACAGCTTCCCTGCCAACGAGCATTTTTATGTAAAAATCCATGTCGAAAAAGGTAATATACATGATCATACTGAAATAACGGTCGACGTAAAATCTTAATGACAGGAAAAACAAGCAGAGCAACTTGCACCCTCCATTTTATGGTAAAATCATCCTATCTTAACTTGGAGGAATTTTAGGTATACAACTGAAACTTGCGACACCGATGGAGCATTTACACTTATGCGGCCAATATTCTTCACCCTGCTGACTGTATCAATCTTGTTAATTATATTGATTATTTCACGTAAGTTACCTGAAAAACTTCTGAATGGTTTCAGCGTAATAAGCCTGTCGATCGTGATCGGTGTCATCACAGTTCAAGTCACCTATTATGATGCGATTATCGTCGATGAAATTGGACTAGGCGGAGACCCAACGATTTTCTTCCTCGCTTTCGCCATTTTAGGTTTGAGTGTGCTGAATCCGATGTTATTTTTCTGGCTGAATTCAAAAAGCTGAACCAATATCATCATTGGTTAAGCTTTTTTGTATGAACTAATATATTTTCATAAATATTTATAGTGTTAAGGACGATTTTATACGTTAGGGCAATTATATCTCCAGTTGAAGTGAATATATCTCCAGTTGGAGCAATTATATCTCCGGTTGAAGCTAATATATCTCCAGTTGGACGCTATTTCTATACGTTTAGACTCTATTTATAAACAGTTAGCATTATTAGCCAGATAGCTTAGCTTGTTTATTGATCGGATACTCTACTAGTCGCACTATTCTAGACCAACTTCCTCGTTCTATAACCGATTTTGGTCCCACATGTGTTTTTCGGAAAGACCTTACCTCAATCCAGCTTGTTTTTCTTGTGACCAATTATAATCCCCGTTGGAATTTTTAACTGCCAAAATTCTAGGAATTCAAACCGTCACGACTAAGATAGGCTAAGACCGTAAGTATCGTGCAAGCCCCTATTAGTTCGCCGTCTTCTCATATTCCAGCACAAAAAGCGGTTCGTTCTCCATCCATTCCGCAAATATCACGTCTTCAAAATGGTGGATTTTTTGCTTCTCTAATTCATTTTTCAGCCACTGCTCGTCGAACCCGGCTTCTTTTAGGTTTTCGGTAACCACTTCCCCATCAAGGATCATGTTGATCGGCAAGTTCGGATCTTCTGCTTTGATTTTCATATCGCTATTTTTAGGTGTGTCATAATCCGCTTTCGGCAGGACACTGACCATTCCATTCGTTTCGATGATTGCATATTCTACTTCGCGTAGTGAAAAGTAGCCTTGCTGTCTGACAAGACTCTGAAGCTGATTGATATCCAGCTTTGCTTTTTTCAAAGCCTCAAATTTAATCTGTCCTTTTCGGACCACTATGTTCGGCTCGCCCTCGAGCAATTTCCGTGAACCGAGGAATTTTTGTGTGATTGTCTCTGTGACATATACAAGCACTCCCCACAAGGTCACGGCAAAAGCGATTTCCCCGATTTTCACTTCATGGTCATAGATGGCATTCCCTACTAGCTCACCAAGGATGATCGCTGAAATAAAGTCAAATGGCGTAATCTGGGAGAACTGCGTTTTCCCTTGTAATTTTGTCATGATAAAAAGAAATACAAATCCACTCGCCAATTCTACTGCAATTGATAAATAATGATTCAACACTCCCACTCCTTCCTTACCATTATGGGAAGATTTGCAGAAGTTGAATCGCTTTTTTCAAAAAACCTCCATAAAACGACAAATAACTTGATTATTTTGTCATACGATTCTCTTTCCATATAACGGTAAAGTATGTAACTTTTATGAGAAAAAACCGTTTATAAAAGTGATAATACTTTTCCTATATTGCACGGCTGTAGACCTTTTGAGAAAGATGGTCCTGCATATGAGATCAAGGGGGTTGGGGAATGAAAAAGTTGCTGGTTTCGATGATGCTTCTTTTATCGCTGTTGTTCTTTGAGGCACCTGCAGAGGCCGCTGGTGGTGACATGATCATCATCAACAAGTCTAACAATCAACTTGCTTATTACAAAAATAATAAACTCGTAAAAACATTTAAGGTGGGAACTGGGCGGAAGGCACCTTATACACCCGAGGGCAAGTTCAAAGTCGTTAACAAAATCAAGAATCGTCCTTATTACAGTGGCAATATCCCTGGCGGAGACCCACGAAATCCGCTTGGCGACAGATGGCTCGGCATAAATGCGCGAGGAACATGGGGAACAACGTATGCCATCCACGGCAACAATAATCCCAAATCAATTGGCGGATATGTGAGTGCGGGTTGCGTGCGGATGTATGATAACGAGGTGCAGTGGCTTTATGATCAGGTGAAAGTCAATACTCCGGTTGTCATCACCTCTTCCAAAAAGTCCTTTAACGCGATCGCTTCCGCTAACGGATATAAGGTTACAGGCCAGGCTGCTGTTCCAGTCATCGCTGCACCAACAAGCACTGTCCTTAAAAAAGGTATGAGAGGTGCAGAAGTGAAGCAGCTACAGCAGGCATTAACAAACAAGGGCTACAGCACAAAAGGGATCGACGGAGTATTCGGCCCAGCCACAGAAGCCGCTGTAAATAAATTCCAAAAAGCGAAGAAACTGAAGGTAGACGGAATCGCCGGGCCTGCCACAAAAAAAGCGCTGGGAATGAAATAGCAAAAAGACGGTCCTCCCTTATATAGGAAGGACCGTCTTCATTTTTTACACACCCTTGACTAATTCTCTCATCGAATTCAGCTTTTCAGAAAGCTCCAGGAACCATTCTTCATCGCCAGTGGCAAGCGCCAGATCAATAAAGTATTGAATTTGTTCTTTGTTTTTCACCTTCGGATCAGGCAGTTTTTTGACTTCATTTGTAGAAATCGGAATGGTTTTGCCAAGCATTGATTCGTCATCACTTGATGTAATTGTTGCATTAACCTTTTCGTCCAAAATATCAAGTGACTCTATATATCCGATGAATAATTCTCCATCCCGGGATTTCCCCTTAATCCAATCGCCTACTCTTAAAATACTGTTATTATTGGAAAACATATAAGTCACCTCATTCATTTAATCTGTAATATTTTTCATTACATTTATCAGCCAAGAAGTTGTGAACTCCTTAGTCACAACAGTTCGTTTCCTTTACCAGGTCCACTATTTCTTTGATCGAATAATGCTTCAAGTATTCTCCCAGGTGTTCTTCGGCACCAAGGAAAATAGCAAACAGGACCTTGTGCATATTCGCTCCGACAACACATTCTTCATTAGAGTCAGGACACTTTGGCTGCAGTGCACCTTCGGAGGTCAGTTTATATATATCCCAGAGGTTTACTTCATTTAGATCGAGCGCAAAAATGAAGCCGCCTCCGGTACCTTCTTTTGATTTGATAAAACCATGCTTTTTTAACAAGCCCAGCACTTTTCTGATCCGCACAGGATGAACCCCTGCACTCTCTGAGATAGCTTCGCTTGTCGACATTCTGTCCGGCTGCAGTGCAAGCAGGGTTAAACTGTGAATGGCCAGGGTAAAATCGCTGTTCATTGCCTGCCTCCTAACAACAGTAACTATTTGTTATGCTATATATTACCTTTCATCCAGTCGAATTTAAAGAAAAAGCACCTAGTTCGCGATATTATCTAACTCTAAGCCAGTGAATGTACGCAGCTTACGCGGCAAGAAGCTGCGAATTTCTTCTTCATTATAGCCAACCTGCAGGCGTTTATGGTCCTGGATAATCGGGCGGCGCAGCATTTGCGGATTTCTTCTAATTAGTTCATACAATTGATTCAGCGGAAGCGAGTCAATATCCATTTCCAGCTGCTTATAGGTTTTTGAGTTTGTCGAAATGATCTCTTCCGTTCCATCCTCAGTCAATCGAAGAATCGATTTGATTTCATCAACAGTAAGTGGCTCAGATACAATATTTCTCTCAATAAAATCAATCTGATGTTCCTGCAGCCAGGCCTTTGCTTTTCGGCAAGACGCACAGCTTGATGTGATATATAAAGTAATCATTGATCAACAGCTCCTCCGTCTAACTGTAAAAATAAAAATTACAGATAAACAACAATAGAATCTTTTTAGATGTAAAATTACCGATACTGTAATATTAAACTTTACAGTTAGCATTGTCAATGGTAATTTCAAGAGCTCTCCCCTTTTCAACACCCATTTTTTCCATTATCTAAAATTAGGCTTATCCGTTCGAAACTCTGTTGAAATGATCTCGTCAAACTATTTGAGGTGATAAAATGAAGAAAACGAAACGTTTTATACAGCTTGGGTTGGGCATCTTATTGATGGTTTCATTACTCTTTTTCGCCAACGGGTTTGGTTATGCAAATGATCATTCCCTGACTGTTAAAAAAGGTGATACACTTTACAGCATTTCAAAACAACACAACCTGACTGTCCAGGAGTTGAAGGATTACAACGGGTTAAAGAACAATACCATCTATATTGGCCAAAAGCTGCTGCTCCCTGGAGTGACAGAATCGGAGCCGATGTATGCAGTTGTTGGTGGTTCTTTTACCAAGAAAGACAATGCAACGAAGCAAATAGCTAATCTGAAAAAGAAAGGAATTGAAGCTGGGGTCGTTACAAAGGTCATTAATGATAAAACTTATTACCGTATCCAGGCTGGTGTTTTTTCCAAAAAAGCCAATGCGGATAAGCAAAAAGATTTATTGCGCAAAAACGGAATTAAAGATGCCTACATTGTAACAAGCCACAATCTTCATATTCATGGTGTACACATTGGCTCCACATACAGCCAGCTTCTGCAGAAGTTCGGAAAGCCTGTAAAAACCGAGGACCAGCTGAATGTCAGGTCTCTCTATTACAATGGCGAAGGTGCAGGAGTTCGCGTGAATTTTAACATGGAGAATGGTTCCGTATTTGGACTGCAAGTCTATCCGGAATATTTAAAGCTTAGCTCCCTTCCGAAAAACAAAAGCCAGGTTATTGATGTATATGGATACCCTAATGAAGTAAAGAATGTATTTGGCAAGCAAAAAAT